>NZ_VYTZ01000011.1:0-227017 GCF_008728085.1 Microbispora cellulosiformans
AACACGTACGACACCCGGCCCGAGGCGATCGACCCGGTGTTCGCGTTGGCGGCGTAGTCGTGATACATCATCCCGGCGAACACCCCGGTCGACGACCCCCGCAGCGACCCCGGGTCGATGCCCGCCCGCTCCATCGCCTCCCACGAGGTCTCCAGCAGCAACCGCTGCTGCGGATCCATCACCAACGCCTCGTTCGGCGAGATCCCGAAGAACCCCGCGTCGAACTCCGCCGCCTCGTGCAGGAACCCACCCGACTTCACATAACTGGTGTTCGCCCGCTCCCCACTCGGATCGAACAACCCCTCCACATCCCAGCCACGATCAGCCGGCCAATCCGAAATCGCGTCCACACCATCGGACACCAGCCGCCACAAATCCTCCGGCGAGGACACCCCACCCGGATAACGGCACGCCATGCCCACGATCGCCAGCGGCTCGTCGATCGAGCCCGCCGTGGCCGCCACCGCCGTACGCCTGCTGTCCGCGCCGACCACCTCGGCCGCGATGTACTCGGCGACCGCGAGCGCGTTGGGGTAGTCGAACACCAGTGACGCCGGCAGCCGCAGCCCGACCTGGGCGTTCAGCGCGTTGCGGAACTCGACCGCCGACAGCGAGTCGAAGCCCAGCTCACCGAACGCCCGATCGGGCTCGATCGCCTCCGCCCCGGCGTGCCCCAGCACGGCAGCCGCCTGCGTACGCACGATGTCCAGCAGCGCCGCCACGCGGTCCGCTTCGGACAGCGGCGCCAGCCGCTCGACCAGTTGCGCCGCCGCCGCGGGAAGTCCGGCCGCGTTTCTGCGGGCCGGTCGCCGGACCAGGCCACCCAGCAGAGCGGGCGCCTCCGAGCCGGCCGCGGCGAGCGCGGTCAGGTTCAGCCGGATCGGCACCACCGCGGCGGCGTCCGAGGCGCAGGCCGCGTCGAACAGTTCCAGCCCCTGCTCCGCCGACAGCGGCTCCACACCGGTACGGCTCAGCCGCTGCCGCTCGACGGCGGTCAGCTCACCACCCATGCCGCCCTGGGCGTCCCAGAGACCCCAGGCCAGCGACTGGGCGGCGAGGCCACCTCCCCGGCGGTGCGCGGCCAGCGCGTCCAGGAACGCGTTCGCCGCGGCATAGCTGCCCTGACCCGGCGTCCCGAACACTCCCGAGGCCGAGGAGAACAGCACGAACGCCGACAACTCACGATCACGCGTCAGCTCGTGCAGGTTCAGCGCCGCGTCCACCTTCGGACGCAGCACCCGATCCACCCGCTCCGGCGTCAGCGACCCGATCACACCGTCGTCCAGCACACCCGCCATGTGCACCACGGCCGAGACATCCACCCCGGCCAGCAAAGCGGCCAGCGCGTCACGATCGGCCACGTCACACGCCGCCACCGACACCTCGGCGCCGAGCCCGGCGAGCTCGTCGATCAGATCGGCGGCGCTCTCGGCCGAGGCGCTCCTGCTGGTCAGCAGCAGACGACGCACCCCGTACTCCACGACCAGGTGCCGTGCCACCATCCGGCCCAGCATCCCGGTGCCACCCGTGACCAGCACCGTCCCCTCGGCGGAGAACGACGTCACCGGCTCGGTCTCAGCGGTCGCGGCGGGCACGCGGACCAGGCGGGTCGCGTAGATCACCCCGTCGCGGACCACGACCTGCGGCTCGCCGGTCGCCAGAACGGTCGCGAGGTCCACCGAGTCATCCGTGTCCAGCAGCAGGATCCGGCCCAGGTTCTCCGACTGCGCCGTACGCACCAGCCCCCAGACGGCGGCACCGGCCAGGTCGGTCACATCCTCGCCCGGCAGCCCCACGGCACCCGACGTGACCACCGCCAGCACCGCATCCGCCGACGACTCCTCCCCCGGCCACGACTGCAACGCCGACAACACCGCATGCGTCGCCCCGCGCACCGCGTCCGCCGACACACCCGGCTCACCGCGGACCACGACCACCTCGGCCGGGTCGGTCGGAGCGGTGGCCGGTGACGCGCCGCCGATCGGCGTCCACGAGAGCTGGAACAGCGGGGCGGCCTGGCGCGATCCGGCCGCGTCGAGCCCGCCGGCCGGGATCGTCCGTACGGTCAGCGACTCGACCGACGCGACCGGGGCGCCGGTGTGGTCGGCGACGGCGATGCTCACCGCGTCCGAGCCGACCGTCGTGACCTGGACACGCACCGCCTGCGCGCCGGTCGCGTGCAGGGTGACCCCCGCCCACGAGAAGGGCAGCGCCGCCTCCTCGCCGATCACGCTGGTCAGCCCGATGGCGTGCAGGCACGCGTCCAGCAGCGCCGGGTGGATCCCGAACCGATCGGCCTCCTCCTGTACGGACTCGGGGAGCGCCACCTCGGCGAAGACGTCGTCACCGCGCCGCCAGGCCGTCTTCAGGCCCTGGAAGACGGGTCCGTACGTGATTCCGGCCTCGGCCAGGTCGGCGTACAGGCTGCCGATGTCGACCGGGACGGCGCCCGCGGGGGGCCATTCGGACGCCGCGGCCGGCTGCTCCGTCACGCCCGGGGCCAGCAGTCCGGTGGCGTGGCAGACCCACGGGGCGTCGACGTCCTCACTCCGTGAGTGGACGCTGAGCGCCCGGCGGCCCGACTCGTCGGCGGCGCCGACGGAGACGCGCACCGCGACGCCGCTTTCGGGCAGCACCAGCGGAGCCTGCAGGGTCAGTTCCTCAAGCACCTCGCAGCCGACCTGGTCACCGGCGCGGATCGCCATCTCGACGAAGCCGGTGCCGGGGAACACCACGTTGCCGAGAACCTGGTGGTCGGTCAGCCATGCCTGCGTACGGGAGGACAGCCGCCCGGCCAGCACCACGCCGTCCGACTCCGGCGACGTCACGACAGCGCCCAACAGCGGGTGATCCGCCGAGTCCAGGCCCGCCGAAGCGATGTCGGCCGCCCCTGTGAAGGCCCCGGCCCATGCCTCCCTCCAGTAGTCGAGGGTGTCGAGCCAGTAGGACTCGCGCTGGAAGGCGTAGGTGGGCAGGTCAACGCGGGCGGCGCCGGTCTCGGCGTAGAAGGCCTGCCAGTCGACCGGCACGCCGGCGGTGTGGAGCTGGCCGAGGGCGGCGACGACCGTGCCGGGTTCGGGGCGTCCGGCCCGCATGGTGGCGGTGAAGATCGCGCTGTCGGCTGCCTCGTCGAGGGTCTGCTGGGCCATGGCGGTGAGTACCGCGTCCGGGCCGAGCTCCACGAACCGGGTCACGCCCTGGGCGGCGAGGGTGGTGACGGCGTCGGCGAAGCGGACCGCGCCGCGCACCTGGCCCACCCAGTACTGCGGGGTGCCGAACGCCTCGTCGGCGAGGCCGCCGGTGACGGTGGACACGATCGGGATCGACGCCGACCCGTAGTTCACGGAATCCGCCACGCTCTGGAAGTCGGCGAGCATCGGCTCCATCAGGTGGGAGTGGAAAGCGTGGGAAACGCGCAACCGGCGCGTCTTCCTCCCCTGCTCCGCCAACCGCTCCGCCAAAGCCAGGACCGGGGCTTCCTGCCCTGAGACGACCACCGCGCGGGGGCCGTTGATCGCGGCGATGTCCACCCCGTCGGTCAGGAGCGGGGTCACCTCGTCTTCGGTGGCCTGAACGGCGACCATCGCACCGCCGGACGGGAGGGCCTGCATCAGCCGGCCCCGGGCCGCCACCAGGCGGCACGCATCCGGAAGCGACAGCATCCCGGCCACGTGCGCGGCGGCCAGCTCACCCACGGAGTGACCGGCCAGGTAGTCCGGCCGCACCCCCCACGACGTCAGGAGACGGAACAGCGCGACCTCGACGGCGAACAGTCCGGCCTGAGCGTAGGCGGTCTGGTCGACCGTCTCGGCGTCGGAGCCCCAGATCACCTCACGCAACGGCCGGTCCAGGTGCGCGTCCAGCTCAGCGACAACGGCGTCGAAGGCCTCGGCGAACACGGGGAAGGTGGCGTGGAGTTCCTGGCCCATGCCGAGCCGCTGGGCGCCCTGACCGGTGAACAGCACGCCGACCTTCCCGGTGGAGCGGGCGACGCCCTGCACCACCCCGGGAGCGGTGCGACCCTCCGCCAGTGCAGCCAGCCCGTCCAACAGGGCGGCCCGGTCGGCACCGGTGACCACCGCCCGCCGCTCGAACGACGCTCGCGTCGTCGCCAGCGAGAACCCGATGTCCGCGACGCTCAGGGAGGGGCGCTCCTGCACGAAGGACAGCACCCGCGCCGCCTGCCCAGCCAACGCGTCCGCTGTCTTCCCCGACACCACCCACGCCACCGGAGCACCGGCCTGGGCCTCAACCTCACCCGCGACCACTGCGGCGGGAACCGGAGCGGGAGCCTCGGCGAGAGTGACATCGGCGGCAAGGTCGGCGGGGGCCTGCTCGATGATGACGTGGGCGTTGGTGCCACTGATGCCGAACGACGACACACCCGCGCGGCGCGGACGGTCCACCTCCGGCCACGGCATCGCCTCGGTCAGCAGCTGGACCTGACCCGCCGACCACTCGATGTGCGGAGACGGCTCGTCCACGTGCAGCGTCTTGGGCAGCACCCCGTGCCGGATCGCCTGCACCATCTTGATGACACCGCCGACACCGGCGGCGGCCTGGGCGTGACCGATGTTCGACTTCAGCGACCCCAGCCACAACGGCCGGTCCTCCGGACGCTCCTGCCCGTAGGTGGCAAGCACCGCCTGCGCCTCGATCGGGTCACCCAGCGTCGTACCGGTCCCGTGACCCTCGACCGCGTCCACGTCCTGCACCGACAAGCGGGCGTTGGCCAGCGCCTGGCGGATCACCCGCTCCTGCGACGGACCGTTCGGCGCCGTCAGGCCATTCGACGCGCCGTCCTGGTTCACCGCCGTACCCCGGACGACGGCCAGCACCCGGTGTCCCAGCCGGCGCGCGTCCGACAACCGCTCGACCAGCAGCACACCACAGCCCTCGGCCCACGCCGTGCCGTTCGCGCCCGAACCATACGCGCGGCAGCGACCATCGGGCGACAGCCCCCGCTGGCGGGAGAACTCGATGAAGGCCTCCGGTGTGGCCATCACCGCCACACCACCGACCAGCGCCAGCGAGCACTCCCCCGACCTGAGCGCCTGCCCGGCCAGGTGCAACGCCACCAGCGACGACGAACACGCGGTGTCGACCGTGACCGACGGGCCTTCGAACCCGAACACGTACGACACCCGGCCCGAGGCGATCGACCCGGTGCTGCTGTTCGCCGCGTAGTCGTGGTACATCATCCCGGCGAACACCCCGGTCGCCGACCCCCGCAGCGACGCCGGGTCGATGCCCGCCCGCTCCATCGCCTCCCACGAGGTCTCCAGCAGCAACCGCTGCTGCGGATCCATCACCAGCGCCTCGTTCGGCGAGATCCCGAAGAAGGCCGCGTCGAACTCCGCCGCCTCGTGCAGGAACCCACCCGACTTCACATAACTGGTGCCGGGTCGGGAGCCTTCGGGGTCGAAGAGCTCCTCGACGTCCCAGCCGCGGTTCACGGGGAACTCGGAGATCGCGTCCACGCCTTCGGCGACCAGCCGCCACAGGTCCTCCGGCGAGGACACCCCGCCCGGATAACGGCAGGCCATGCCCACGATCGCCAGCGGCTCGTCCGTCGCGTCCGTGGCGGACCGTACGGCGGTGACCTTCCGGCCCGCCCCGGTGAGTTCGGCGGCGAGGTGGCGGGCGAGCGCGGTCGGCGACGGGTAGTCGAAGACCAGTGAGGCGGGCAGCCGCAGGCCGGTCTCGGCGCTCAGCGCGTTGCGGAACTCCACCGCCGACAGCGAGTCGAAGCCGAACTCGCCGAAGGCCCGGTCCGGCTCGATCGCGTCGGTGGAGGCGAAGCCCAGCACCTGCGCCACGTGTCCGAGCACGAGCCGCAGCAGCATGGGCTGCCGCTCCTCCTCGGGCAGGTCGGCCAGCCGCCGCGCGAGCGCGCCGTCGGCGGATCCGGCGCCGGCGCTGCGCCGGCGGACCGCGGGGACGACGCCGCGCAGCAGATGGGGCAGGTTCTCGGCCTGGGCGCGCAGGCCGGGCAGGTTCAGGGTCAGCGGCGCCAGTACCGGCTCGGCGGTCGTGAGGGCGGCGTCGAAGGCGGCCAGCCCGGTGTCGGCGGTCAGCGGGACGAAGCCGCCCTGGGAGAAGCGCGACTGCTCCAGGGTGCCGGCCATGCCGGCCGCCCACGGGCCCCAGGCCAGCGACTGGGCGGTGAGGCCACCTCCCCGGCGGTGTGCGGCCAGCGCGTCCAGGAACGCGTTCGCCGCGGCATAGCTGCCCTGACCCGGCGTCCCGAACACCCCCGACGCCGAGGAGAACAACACGAACGCCGACAACTCACGATCACGCGTCAACTCGTGCAGGTTCAGCGCCGCGTCCACCTTCGGACGCAGCACCCGATCCACCCGCTCCGGCGTCAGCGACCCGATCACACCGTCGTCCAGCACACCCGCCATGTGCACCACGGCCGAGACATCCACCCCGGCCAGCAAAACGGCCAGCGCGTCACGATCGGCCACGTCACACGCCACCACCGACACCTCGGCGCCGAGCCCGGCGAGCTCGTCGCGCAGTTCGGCGGCGCCGGGCGCCTCCGGGCCGCGGCGGCTGGCCAGCACCAGGCGGCGCACGCCGTGCCGGGCCACCAGGTGCCGGACCACCAGCTCGCCCAGCGCACCGGTGCCGCCGGTGACCAGGACGGCTCCGTCGCCGAACCCGGCGGGCTCGGCCTCCGGCGTCGCCGTCGGCACCCGGACCAGGCGGGCCGCGTAGATCACCCCGTCGCGGACCACGACCTGCGGCTCGCCCGACGCCACCACGACCGGCACGTCCACCGAACCGTCGGTGTCCACCAGCACCACCCGGCCGGACAACTCCGACTGCGCCGAACGCACCAGCCCCCAGACGGCGGCACCGGCCAGGTCGGTCACATCCTCACCCGGCAGCCCCACGGCACCCGACGTGACCACCGCCAGCACCGCATCCGCCGACCGCTCCTCCCCCGGCCACGACTGCAACGCCGACAACACCGCATGCGTCGCCCCGCGCACCGCGTCCGCCGACACACCCGGCTCACCGCGGACCACGACCACCTCGGCCGTCGACGGTCGCGCCGCGTTCAGCGGGAGGGGCGACCACTCCACCCGGTAGAGGTTCTCCGGCAGGACCGGCGACGACGCCTGCTCGGCGGAGATCGGGCGCAGCGTCAGCGAGTCGGCCGACAGCACCGGCCGTCCGCCCGTGTCGGCGACGTCCAGCGTCACCGTCCCGGCGCCGGCCGGGGTCAGCCGTACGCGGACGGCGGGCGCGCCGGCGGCGTGCAGGGCGACCCGTGACCACGCGAACGGCACGACGGCCTGCTGCTCGAACAGCCCGGCGAAGGCCGCGGTGTGCAGGCAGGCGTCCAACAGGGCCGGGTGGATGCCGAAGTCGGCGGCGGACGACGCCGCCTGCTCGGGCAGCGCGACCTCGGCGAACACCTCGTCGCCGGAGCGCCAGACGGCCCGCAGTCCCTGGAAGACCGGGCCGTAGCCGAGGCCGGCTTCGGCGAGGTCGCCGTACAGGTCGCCGAGGTCGACCGGGACGGCCCCGGGCGGCGGCCACTCGGCCGGCACGTCCTCGGCGGGGGCGACCCCTGCGGTCAGCACGCCTTCGGCGTGCAGGGTCCACGGCAGGTCCGTGCCCGGCTCGTCGAGGCGGGAGTAGATCGCCACCGTGCGCAGGGGGGACGCGGCGTCCTGCGGGCCGAGCACCACCTGGATCCGGACGCCGCGATGCACGGAGTCCGCCTCCGGCAGCGCCAGCGGCGCGTGCAGGGTCAGCTCGTCGAGCACGGCGCAGCCGACCTGGTCACCGGCGCGGATCGCCAGTTCGACGAACGCCGTCCCGGGCACCAGGACCCGGCCCATGACGCGGTGGTCGGCGAGCCATGGCTGCGCGCGGGTGGACAGGCGGCCGGTGAGGACGACCTCCCCGGAGTCGGGCATCTGGACGACCGCGCCCAGCAGCGGGTGCCCCGGGGCGTCCAGCCCGGCGGCCGCCACGTCGGCGGTCGGAGCGGCCTCCACCCAGTATCTGCGCCGCTGGAACGCGTACGTCGGCAGGTCCGCCCGCGTGGCGCCGCTCCCGGCGAAGACGGCCCGCCAGTCGACGGGAAGGCCGCTCGTGTGCAGCCCGGCGAGGGCGGCGACCATGGCGGCGGGCTCCGGCCGGTCCTTGCGGAGGGTCGGGAGGAGCGTGCCGGTTCCGGTGGTCTGCCGGGCCATCGCGGTGAGCACCGCGTCGGGGCCGAGCTCGACGAACCGGGTCACGCCCTGGGCGGCGAGGGTGCTGACGGCGTCGGCGAACCGCACCGCGCCCCGCACCTGCTCCACCCAGTAGCGCGCGGTCCCGAAGCCCGAGTCGGCGAAGGCGCCGGTGACGGTCGACACGATCGGGACGGACGGCCGCCCGTAGGTCAGCGACTCCGCCACCTCGGCGAAGTCGGCCAGCATCGGCTCCATCAGGTGGGAGTGGAAGGCGTGGGAGACCCGCAACCGGCGCGTCTTCCGCCCCTGCTCCGCCAACCGCTCCGCCAAAGCCAGCACCGGGCCCTCCTGCCCGGACACGACCACCGCGCGGGGCCCGTTGACCGCCGCGATGTCCACCCCGTCCGTCAGGAGTGAAGTCACCTCGTCCTCGGTGGCCTCGACCGCGACCATCACCCCACCGGACGGCAGCGCCTGCATCAGCCGGCCCCGCGCCGCCACCAGACGGCACGCGTCGGCGAGCGACAGCATCCCCGCGACGTGCGCGGCGGCCAGCTCACCCACGGAGTGCCCGACCAGGTAGTCGGGCCGCACCCCCCACGACTCGACGAGGCGGAACAGGGCCACCTCCACCGCGAACAACCCCGCCTGCGCGTACGCGGTCTGGTCGACCAGGTCGGCGTCCTCGCCCCAGATCACCTCACGCAACGGCCGGTCCAGGTGCGCGTCCAGCTCGGCGACGACGGCGTCGAAGGCCTCGGCGAACACCGGGAAGGCGGCGTGCAGTTCGCGGCCCATGCCCAGGCGCTGGGCGCCCTGGCCGGTGAACAGGAAGGCGGTGTCGCTCTCGGCCGCCGAGCCCCGCACGATGGCCGCCGACGGCTCGCCCGCGCTGAGCTCGGCCAGGCCACGCAGCACGGACTCCCGGTCGGTCGCCAGCACCACCGCCCGGTGCGCGAGCGCGGCCCGGCTCGTCGCCAGGGAGTAGCCGAGATCGATGACGGACATGTCCGCCGACTCGTCCAGGTGCTCCAGCAGCCGGGCCGCCTGGGCGCGCAGGGAGTCGGCGTCGCGTGCCGAGACCGGCAGCGGCACGGGCGTCGCGGCCGGCCACCCGCGCGGGCTCACCGGAACGCTCTCCGCCTCCGGCTCGGCGGGGGGCGCCTCCTCCAGCACGACGTGGGCGTTGGTGCCGCTCACCCCGAACGACGAGACGCCGGCCCGGCGCGGCCGGTCGCCCGCCGGCCACGGCCGCCGCTCGGTCAGCAGCCGGACGTTCCCCGCCGTCCAGTCCACGTGTGAGGACGGCTCGGTGACGTGCAGAGTGCGCGGCAGCACGCCGTGCCGCATGGCCATGACCATCTTGATCACGCCGCTGACCCCGGCGGCGGCCTGCGCGTGGCCGATGTTGGACTTGATGGAGCCCAGCCACAGCGGCTGGTCCGCCGGCCGGTTCCTGCCGTAGGTGGCGAGCAGGGCCTGCGCCTCGATCGGGTCGCCGAGGGTGGTGCCGGTGCCGTGGCCCTCCACCGCGTCGACGTCCGCCGTGGTCAGCTCGGCGCCGGCGAGCGCGTCGCGGATCACCCGCTGCTGCGCCGGGCCGTTCGGCGCGGTGAGACCGTTGCTGGCGCCGTCGGAGCCGACCGCGGAGCCGCGGATCACGGCGAGCACGTGGTGCCCGTTGCGCTGCGCGTCCGACAGGCGCTCCAGCAGCAGCAGGCCGGCGCCCTCGGCCCAGCCGGTGCCGTCGGCGCTGTCGGAGAACGCCTTGCACCGGCCGTCCCGCGCGAGGCCGCTCTGCTTGCTCATCCCGATGAACGGGCCCGGCGTGGACATGACCATGACGCCGCCGGCCAGCGCGAGCGCGCACTCCCGGTTGCGCAGCGCCTGCGCCGCCAGGTGCAGCGCCACCAGGGACGACGAGCACGCGGTGTCGACCGTGAGGGTCGGCCCCTCCAGGCCGAGGGTGTAGGCCACCCGCCCGGAGATCACCGCGGACGCGGTGGCCGTGCCCAGGTAGGCCTCGGCCACCTCCGGCGCCGCGTCCAGCAGGCCCGCGTAGTCCTGCATGCCGGAGCCGACGAACACGCCGACCCGCTCACCGCGTACGGAGTGGGGGTCGAGCCCGGCGCGCTCCAGCGTCTCCCAGGCGACCTCCAGCACCAGGCGCTGCTGCGGGTCCATGGCGAGGGCCTCGCGGGGCGCGATGCCGAAGAAACCGGCGTCGAAGCCGGCCACGTCGGCGACGAAGCCGCCCTCCCGGACGTAGCTGCGCTCGGTGTCGAGGTCCCAGCCGCGGTCGACCGGGAACGGGCTGATCGCGTCGACCTCGTCGGCGACGAGCCGCCACAGCTCCTCGGGCGAGGTGACGCCGCCCGGGTAACGGCAGCCCATGGCGACGATCGCGATGGGTTCGGTGGCATCGGCCTCCACCTGGCGCAGGCGCGAGCGGGTCTGGTGCAGGTCCGCCGTGACCTTGCGCAAATATTCAAGGAGCTTCTCGTCGTTGCCCATCAGCGAGTCCCCAGTTAGTCCTCAGTCGGTGCCAGGTCGGTACCGGTCAGTGCTCTGTCATCAGTTCGGAGTCGATGAAGGCGAACAGGTCGTCCGCCGACGCCGTGGCCAGCCGCTCGGCCGTGGTCGCTGCCTCCGGCGCGGACGTCAGCCCGTCCAGCAGGGCCTGCAGCTGCGAGGCCACCCGTACGCGTTCCTCGGGCGGCAGCGCGCCCGCCTGCGCGCCGATCCGGTTGAGGTCGGCGAGCACCGCGTCCGCGGACGGCTCCTCCGGCGCGCACAGCGTGGCGCGGAGGTGCTCGGTGAGGGCCTTCGGCGAGGGGTGGTCGAACACCAGCGTGCTCGGCAGGTTCTCCCCCGTCGCGGTGTTCAGCCGGGTGCGCAGCTCGACCGCGGCGACCGAGTCGAAGCCCATGTCCTCGAACGACCGGCCGGGCTCGACCTCGGTCGCGTCGCCGTAGCCGAGCACCGCCGCCACCTGCGTACGGACCAGGTCGAGCAGCGTGCGCTGCTGTTCGGCCGGGCTCATCTCGCGCAGGCCGGACAACGCGGGCGACGGCCCGGCGGGCTCGGCGGCGAAGCCGGAGCCGGCACCGGAACCGGCCGCGGCGTCCGCGCCGGTCGGCGGCAACGCGTTCAGCAGGGGCCGCGGCCGGGCCAGGGTGTAGGCGGGGACGAAGCGCGGCCAGTCGAAGTCGGCGATCACGATCTCGGTGTCGTCGTGGTCGAGCGCCTGGCCGAGGGCCTTGACGGCCCGCTCGGGCCGCATCGCCGGGGTGCCGATCCGGCGCAGCACCGCGCCGAGTTCGGCGTCGACCATGCCGCTCTCCCAGGGGCCCCAGGCGATGGAGGTGGCTGTCAGGCCGCGGGCCCGCCGGTCGCGCGCGAGCGCGTCCAGGTAGGCGTTGGCGCTGGCGTAGGCGGTCTGCCCGCCGCTGCCCCAGATGGCCGCGCCCGACGAGAACAGCACGAACGCGTCGAGCGGACGGTCGGCGAGCAGCTCGTCGAGGTGCCGCGCGCCCGCCACCTTGGCCGCGCCGACCTCGGCGAACTCCTCGACGCTGAGGTCGGCCGGCGACGCGATCCGCTGCAGGACCCCGGCGGCGTGCACGACGGCGGTGAGCGGCGGCTCGGCGGGCAGGTTGTCCAGCAGTTCGCGTACGGCGTCCCGCTGGGCGACGTCGCAGGCGACGACGCTCACCCGCGTTCCCCGGGCGCTCAGCTCCTTGGCGAGCTCGGCCGCCCCGGGGGTGGCCTCGCCCCTGCGGCCGGCCAGCACGATGTGCTCGGCGCCGCGCTCCGCGAGCCAGCGCGCCACGTGCGCGCCCAGCCCGCCGGTGCCGCCGGTGACGAGGACGGTGCCGCGCGGCCGCCACGACCGCGCGGGTGCGGCGCCGCCGAGACCGGCCCGCACCATGCGCCGGCCGAGGATCCGTCCGGACCTGACCGCGACCTGGTCCTCCCCGGTGGCCCCGGACAGGACGGCGGCGAGGCAGTCGACGGACGCGTCGTCGATCCTCTCGGGCAGGTCGACCAGGCCGCCCCAGCGCTCGGGGTGGTCCAGGGCGACACCGATGCCGAGGCCCCAGACCGTCGCCTGGCCGGGGCTCGGCGGCGCGTCCGCGGCGTCCGTGCTCACTCCCCGCCTGGTCGCGCACCACAGCGGCGCGGTCACTCCGGCGTCGCCGAGCGCCTGCACGAGCGTGAGGGTCGCGGCGGTGCCGGCGGGCAACGATGCGTGCCGGGGATGCGGGCGCTCGTCGAAGGCCAGCAGGGACAGCACCCCCGCGAGGGGCGTCCCACCGGTGAGGGCCCGGCGGACGGCGTCGGCCGTCGCGGCGCGGTCGTCGCCGGCCTCCAGCACCTCGACCGTCGCGCCCCGGCCGGCGAGCCCGGCCGTCAGCGTCGCGACCGCCTCGCGGGCGCCGTCCCCGATCTCTCCCCCGGGTACGGCGACCAGCCAGGCGCCGGTCGGCGCGGAGCCGCCGGCCTGCACCGCGTGCCAGTCGATCGTGTAGCGCCACGCGTCCAGGTCGGCGTCCGGCAGGGCCGGGGTCTCCCGCCAGTACTGCTTGCGCTGGAAGGCGTACGTGGGAAGGTCGGTCCGGGTGCCGCCGGTGCCCTCGTAGAACGCCCGCCAGTCGATCGTACGGCCGCGCACGTGCAGGGCGCCCAGCGCCGAGACGACGTCGTGTGCCTCGCCGGCGCTGCGGGAGGACCCGCGCAGCAGCGGCACGTACGCGCGGTCCTCGCCGGGCGCGCCGTCGGCGGCCAGCGCGGTGAGCACGGCGGCGGGGCCGAGTTCGAGGAAGGTGGTGACGCCGCCGTCCGCCAGCCACCGCACGGCCTCGTGGAAGCGCACGGTCTGGCGGGCGTTGCGGAGCCAGTAGTCGGCGTTGGCCAGCTCGGCGGCGCCGACCGGCCCGCCGGTGACCGTCGAGACGAGCGGGACCCGCGGCGGGTGGTAGGTGAGCCCCTGGGCCACGGTGCGCAGCTCGGCGAGCATCGGCTCCATCAGCGGCGAGTGGAACGCGTGGGACACGCGCAGCCGCCGGATCTTGCGGCCCTTGGCCTCGAACCGCGCGGCGAGCTCGCTCACGGCGGCCTCGACGCCGGAGATCACCACGGCGGACGGCCCGTTGATCGCGGCCAGCCCGACCCGGTCGTCGAGCAGCGGCGCGATCTCCTCCTCGCTCGCCTGCACGCTGATCATCGCCCCGCCGGCCGGCAGCGCCTGCATCAGCCGCCCGCGCGCCGCCACGAGCTCGGCCGCGTCCGCGACCGACAGCACGCCCGCCGCGTGCGCGGCGGCCAGCTCGCCGACGGAGTGACCGGCCAGGTAGTCGGGCCGCAGCCCCCACGCCTCCAGCAGCCGGAACAGCGCCACCTCGATCGCGAACAGCCCGGCCTGGGTGTAGAGGGTCTGGTCGATCGCCCCGCTGTCGTCGTGCCACAGCACCTCCCGCAGGGGCCGCGCCAGGTGGACGTCCAGCTCGGCGGCGACCTCTTCGAACGCCTCCGCGAACGCGGGGAACGCGGCGTGCAGCTCCTTGCCCATCCCCGGCCGCTGCGCCCCCTGGCCGGTGAACAGGAACGCCGTCCCGCCGCGGGGCTGCGCCACGCCGCGCAGCACATCGGGGCCGTCCTCGCCGTACACCAGGGCGGTCAGGCCGCGCCGCAGGTCCTCGCGGTCGGCCGCGACCAGCACCGCGCGGTGCGGCAGCGCCGCCCGCGCGGTCGCCGAGGTGAACCCGATGTCGGGCAGTGACAGCTCCGGCCTGGCGTCCAGGTGGGTCAGCAGCCGTACGGCCTGCGCGGGCAGCGCCGCACCGGTGTGCGCGGAGAGCAGCACCGGCAGGACCGGCACCGTCGAGGCGGGCGGGCGCGAGAAGGCCTGCGGGTCCTCCTCGGTCGCCGGCGGCTCCTCGACGATCACGTGTGCGTTGGTGCCGCTGAGCCCGAACGAGGAGATCCCCGCGCGGCGCGGGCGCCCGGAGACGGCGGGCCAGGGGACCGGCTCGGCCAGCAGGCGGACGGCGCCGGCCGACCAGTCCACGTTCGGCGAGGGCTCGTCGACGTGCAGCGTCTTGGGCAGGACGCCCTGACGTAGCGCCATGACCATCTTGATGATCCCGGCCACGCCCGCCGCCGCCTGGGTGTGGGCGATGTTCGACTTCAGCGACCCCAGCCAGAGCGGCCGGTCGGCCGGGCGGTTCCGGCCGTACGTCGCGATGATCGCCTGCGCCTCGATCGGGTCGCCGAGCGTCGTCCCGGTGCCGTGGCCCTCGACCACGTCGACGTCCTGGGCGGACAGCTGTGCGCTGGCGAGCGCCTGCTGGATGAGCCGTTGCTGGGACGGCCCGTTCGGGGCGGTCAGGCCGTTGCTCGCGCCGTCGGAGTTGACCGCGCTGCCGCGGACGACCGCGAGGATCGGGTGACCGTTGCGCTGGGCGTCCACGAGACGTTCGACCAGCAGCAGGCCGACGCCCTCCCCCCAGGCCGTGCCGTCCGCCGCGGCCGCGAACGACTTGCACCGGCCGTCGGCCGCGAGCCCCCGCTCCTGGCTGAACCCGACGAACGAGTCCGGCGCGGCCATGACCGTCGCGCCGCCGACGACGGCCATCGTGCACTCACCGGTCCGCAGCGCCTGGATCGCCCAGTGCAGCGCCACGAGGGAGGACGAGCAGGCCGTGTCGACCGTGACCGCCGGGCCCTCCAGGCCGAAGCTGTAGGCGATCCGGCCGGACGCCACGCTGGCCAGCCCGCCGGCGCCGCCGCCCGGCGCGTAGTCGTGGTAGACGATGCCGGTGAAGACACCGGTACGGCTGCCGCGCAGCGTCGCCGCGTCGATCCCGGCGCGTTCGAACAGCTCCCAGGTGGTCTCCAGCAGCAGGCGCTGCTGCGGGTCGGTCTCCCGCGCCTCCCTCGGGCTGATCTTGAAGAAGTCGGCGTCGAACTGGCCCGCGTCGTGCAGGAAGCCGCCCATGGTGGTGTAGGTCTTGCCGGGCGCGCCGGGTTCCGGGTCGTAGAGCCCGGACACGTCCCAGCCGCGGTTGACGGGGAACGACGAGACGGCGTCGCCCCCGCTCGCCACCAGCTCCCACAGGTCCTCCGGAGACGAGATGCCACCCGGGTAGCGGCAGCTCATCGCGACGATCGCGATCGGCTCCCCCTGCCGGGCCTCCATGTCGCGGAGCAACCGCTTGGTCCGGCTCAGATCGGCGGTCGCCCGCTTCAGGTAGTCCCTGAGTTTGTCGACGTCAATCATGTCAATCTCCACTGGAAGGGACTGTCGGCGAATCGACGCCGAGTTCGCTGTCGATGGCCGCGAACAGTTCCTCGTCGCTGGCGTAGCTGAAGTCGTTGTCGGTCGCGGCGAGGCCGCCCATCACCCGGGAGTCCTGCCAGCGGCGCAGCAGCGCCTCCAGACGGGCGGTGATCCTGCCGGACTCGTCGCCCATCACGTCGCAGTTCTCCAGGGCCGTCTCCAGCGCGTCCAGCTCCGCGAACACCGGCGACGCCGAGCCTCCGGCACTGATCTCGCCGTCCAGGTAGGCGGCGATCGCCTGACCCGTCGGATAGTCGAAGACCAGGGTGGACGGCAGCGAGAGCCCGGTCATCGCGCTCAGCCGCTTGCGCAGCTCGATCGCGGCCAGCGAGTCGAAGCCGAGCTCGGACAGCGCGCGGTCGGCCTCGACCGGCTCCTGTGAGGAGTGGCCGAGCACCACGGCGACCTGTTCCTGGACCAGATCGAGCACCGCCTGCGCCCGTGCGGCCCCGGCCAGGCCGCCGAGCCGCTGCCGCAGCGCCGCGGCGGCGTCCTCGTCGATGGGCGGCAGGTCGACCGCCATCCGGCCCACGTTCGGCCGGTCCGCGTCGATCCAGTAGCGCTGACGCTGGAAGGCGTAGGTGGGCAGATCCACCCGGCGGGCGCCGGTCTCGGCGTAGAAGGCCTGCCAGTCGACCGGAACTCCGGCGGTGTGCAGCTGGCCCAGGGCGGCGACGACCGTGCCCGGCTCGGGCCGCTCGGCCCGCATCGTGGCGGTGAACACCGCGGTGTCGGCTGCCTCGTCGAGGGTCTGCTGGGCCATCGCGGTCAGCACCGCGTCCGGGCCCAGCTCCACGAACCGCGTAACGCCCTGGGCGGCGAGGGTGGTCACCGCGTCGGCGAACCGCACCGCGCCCCGCACCTGCCCCACCCAGTACTGCGGGGTCCCGAACGCCTCGTCGGCCAGGCCCCCGGTGACGGTGGACACGATCGGAATGGACGCCGGCCCGTAGTCCAAGGACTCCGCCACCGTCTGGAAGTCGGCGAGCATCGGCTCCATCAGGTGGGAGTGGAAGGCGTGGGAGACCCGCAACCGGCGCGTCTTCCGCCCCTGCTCCGCCAACCGCTCCGCCAGAGCAAGGACCGGGGCTTCCTGCCCGGACACGACCACCGCGCGGGGGCCGTTGACCGCGGCGATGTCCACCCCATCCGTCAGCAGAGGTAACACCTCGTCTTCGGTGGCCTGAATCGCGACCATCGCCCCACCCGTCGGCAGGGCCTGCATCAGCCGGCCCCGCGCCGCCACCAGGCGGCACGCATCCGGAAGCGACAGCATCCCGGCGACGTGCGCGGCGGCCAGCTCACCCACGGAGTGCCCGGCCAGGTAGTCCGGCCGCACCCCCCACGAGGAGATCAGCCGGAACAGCGCCACCTCGACGGCGAACAACCCGGCCTGCGCGTACGCGGTCTGGTCGACCGTCTCGGCGTCGGCGCCCCAGATCACCTCACGCAACGGCCGATCCAGATGCGCGTCCAACTCGGCGACAACCGCGTCGAACGCCTGCGCGAACACCGGGAACGCCGCGTGCAGGTCCCGGCCCATGCCGAGCCGCTGGGCGCCCTGACCGGTGAACAACACACCCACCTTCCCGGCGGAGCGGGCGACGCCCTGCACCACCCCAGGAGCGGTACGGCCCTCCGCCACCGCCGCCAGCCCCGCCAGCAGGGCGGCCCGGTCGGCACCCGTGACCACCGCCCGACGCTCGAACGCCGCCCGCGTCGTCGCCAGCGAGAACCCGACATCCGCGACGCTCAGGGAGGGGCGGTCCTGCACGAAGGACAGCACCCGCGCCGCCTGCCCGGCCAGCGCGTCCGCCGTCTTCCCCGACAGCACCCACGCCACCGGAGCGACCGGAGTTCCGGGCTCGGCCGCGCTTCCGTCCGACTGCGAATCGGCTGCGGCATCGGCGGGCTGCCCGCTCTCGGCCAGGACCAGGGCGGTGGCGTCGGCCACCTCGGCCGAGGCCGGATCGACGGTGCCGACGAGCAGGGCCGGGGCGGGAGCCTCGGCGGAGCTGACATCGGCGGCGAGGTCGGCGGGGGCCTGCTCGATGATCACGTGGGCGTTGGTCCCGCTGATGCCGAACGACGACACACCCGCCCGGCGGGGACGGTCCACCTCCGGCCACGGCATCGCCTCGGTCAGCAACTGAACCTGACCGGCCGACCACTCGATGTGCGGAGACGGCTCGTCCACATGCAGCGTCTTGGGCAGCACCCCGTGCCGGATCGCCTCCACCATCTTGATGACACCGCCCACACCGGCAGCCGCCTGGGCGTGCCCGATGTTCGACTTCAGCGACCCCAGCCACAACGGCCGCTCCTCCGGACGCTCCTGCCCGTAGGTGGCAAGCACCGCCTGCGCCTCGATCGGGTCACCCAGCGTCGTACCGGTCCCGTGACCCTCGACCGCGTCCACGTCCTGCACCGACAAGCGGGCGTTGGCCAGCGCCTGGCGGATCACCCGCTCCTGCGACGGACCGTTCGGCGCCGTCAGGCCATTCGACGCACCGTCCTGGTTCACCGCCGAACCCCGCACCACCGCGAGCACCCGGTGCCCGAGCCGGCGCGCGTCCGACAACCGCTCCACCAGCAGCACGCCGACGCCTTCGCCCAGTGAGGTGCCGTCCGCGCCCGCGCCGTACGCGCGGCAGCGGCCGTCCGGCGACAGGCCCTGCTGCTCGCTGAAGTCCACCAGCATCTCCGGGGTGGCCATCAGCGTCACTCCGCCGGCGAGGGCGAGGGAGCACTCCCCCGACCGCACCGACTGGGCCGCCAGGTGCAGCGCGACCAGCGACGACGAACACGCGGTGTCGACCGTGACCGACGGGCCCTCGAACCCGAAGACGTACGACACCCGGCCCGAGGCGATCGATCCGGTGCTGCTGTTCGCGGCGTAGTCGTGGTACATCATCCCGGCGAACACCCCGGTCGCCGACCCCCGCAGCGAGCCCGGGTCGATTCCGGCCCGCTCGATCGCCTCCCAGGAGGTCTCCAGCAGCAGCCGCTGCTGCGGGTCCATCGTCAGCGCCTCGTTCGGGGAGATCCCGAAGAATCCGGCGTCGAACTCGGCTCCGTCGTACAGGAAGCCGCCGCCCTGCGCGTACACCTTGCCCGGCGTGCCGCGCTCGGGGTCGTACAGCGCGTCGACGTCCCAGCCGCGGTCGGCGGGGAACTCGGAGATCGCGTCCACGCCGTCGGCGACCAGCCGCCACAGGTCCTCCGGCGAGGCCACCCCGCCGGGATACCGGCAGGCCATGCCGATGATCGCGATCGGCTCGTCCGCACCCGGCGCGGTCCCCGATGCGGGCGCAGGGACGGCGGCGGACGCGGCCGCCGGGGCGAGCAGTTCGGCCAGGCGGTTCGCCGCGGCGCGGCTCGTCGGATAGTCGAAGATCATCGTCGCGGGGAGCCGGAGACCGGTGGCCGCGTTGAGCCGGTTGCGCATCTCCAGCGCGGTCAGCGAGTCGAAGCCCAGCTCCTTGAAGGCCCGGTCCGGCTCGATCGCGTCGGCCGACGAGTGCCGGAGCACGTCCGCGACGCAGGTCCGCACCAGATCGAGCAGCGTACGGCCGATCTCGTCGGCCCCGAGGCCGGCCAGCCGGTCGGCGAGCGAGCCGTCGGCCGTCCCGGTGTCGCGCGCGGCCCGGCGCGGCGGCCGCCGTACCAGGTCGCCGAGCACGGTGGGCAGCGCGTCCGCGGACGCCTGGGCGCGCAGCCCGGCCGCCTCCAGGCGGACCAGGGCGAGGTGGGCGTCCCCGGCGGCGAGCGCGGCGTCGAACAGGATCAGTCCCTGCTCGGGGGTGAGCGGCGGAAGCCCGTCGCGCCGCAGTCTCCGCGCGTGCTGCTCGTCGAGCGCGTCGGCCATGCCGACCCCGGTCCACGGGCCCCAGGCCATCGAGGTCGCCGGCAGGCCCGAGGCGCGCCGGTGGGCGGCGAGCGCGTCGAGGAACGCGTTCGCCGTGGCGTAGTTGGCCTGCCCGGCGGCGCCGATGGTGCCGGCGACCGAGGAGAACAGGGCGAAGACGGCCAGGTCGAGGTGCTCGGTCAGCTCGTGCAGGTGCCAGGCGGCGTCGGCCTTGGGCCGCAGCACGGCCTCGAAGTCGTCCGGCGTGAGGGTGGCGAGCACCCCGTCGGAGAGCACGCCCGCGGTGTGCACGACGCCGGTGAGCGGGTGCCCGGCCGGAATCGCGTCGATGACGGCCGCGAGCGCGGCCCGGTCGGCCACGTCGCAGGCCGCGATGACGACGTCGGCCCCCAGGCCGGTCAGCTCCTCGCGAAGCTCCGCGGCGCCGGGCGCGGCGTCGCCCCGGCGGCTCGTCAGCACCAGGTGGCGCACGCCGTACGCGGTGACGAGGTGCCGGGCCACGCGCCCGCCCAGGCCACCGGTGCCACCCGTGATCAGCACCGTTCCGTCCCGGTCGAGCACCCGTCCGCCGGGCACCGGAGCGTCGAGCGCCCCGCCGTCCGCCGTGCCGTCCACCGTGCCGTCCTTCTCCGGGACGACCGCCAGGCGTGGCACGAAGAGCTCGCCGTCGCGCAGGGCGAGCTCGGGCTCGCCCGTGGCGGCGGCGCGGGCCAACGTCTCGGGGCCGACATCGGGATCATCGGTGTCGACCAGCACGAACGCGCCGGGGTTCTCGGCCTGCGCCGCCCGGACCAGGCCCCACACGGGCGCCTGCGCCAGATCGACGGGACCGCCGTCCACGGTCACGGCTCCCCGGGTGACCAGCACCAGCGGGCCGGTCGCGGCCCGCTCGTCGGCGAGCCGGTCGCGCAGCGCGGCGAGCACCTGCCGGACGGTCTCCCGCGCATCGCCCGGCACACCACCGCCGGACAGGACCGGGCAGTGATAGACGGCGACCTCGGCGCCCTTCGCGGGTGCATCGGCGGGTGCGGAGACCGGCCGCCAGACGATCCGGTACGGCGAGAGCGCCTTCGTCTCCGCCGCCGGAGCCAGCTGCTCGGCGGAGACCGGCCGGCTGACCAGCCCCGCCACGGTCAGCACCGGACGGCCCGCGGCGTCGGCCGCCTCCAGGCGCACCGCGTCCGGCCCCTCCGGCGTCAGCCGCACCCGCAGTTCGGTGGCGCCGACCGCGTGCAGCGTGACGCCGGTCCAGGCGAACGGCAGAACGGTGTCGCCCGACCCGGTCACCAGGGCCGTGTGCAGGGCGGCGTCCAGGGCGGCCGGGTGCACCGCGAACCGCTCGGCGTCGGCGTGGGCCTCCTCGGGGAGCCGCACCTCCGCGAACAGTTCGTCGCCGCGCCGCCAGGCCGCCCGCAGGCCCTGGAACACCGGGCCGTAGGCGTACCCGCGCTCGAGGAGCCGGTCGTACGCGCCGTCGAGCGCGATCGCGGTCGCGTCGCGCGGCGGCCAGACCGCGAGGTCGGCGCCGTACGGGGTCTCGGCATCGTCGCGCAGTGCGCCGGACGCGTGACACGTCCACGGGCCGTCGGGGTCGTCGTCCCGGCGCGAGTGGACGGCGACCGGGCGGGCGCCGGACTCGTCGGCGGGCCCGACCGCGACCTGAACCAGCACGCTCTCGTCGTCCGCCAGGATCAGCGGCGCCTGGATGGTGAGCTCTTCGAGCACCGGGCAGCCGGCCTCCTGGCCCGCGGTCAGCGCCAGGTCGACGAAGCCGGTGCCCGGCACGAGCACCGTGCCGAGCGCGTCGTGGTCGGCCAGCCAGGGGTGGGTCTTCAACGAGACCCGCCCGGTGAACAGGTGCCCGTCGCCGTCGGCGAGAGCGACGGCGGCGCGCAGCAGCGGGTGGTCGATGGGCTCCTGGCCCAGGGCGGCCACCTCGACGGCCGACTCCGGGTTCTGCCAGTAGCGCTCGCGCTGGAACGCGTACGTCGGCAGGTCGACCACGCGCGCGGCGGGCCGTCCGGCGGTCCAGTCGACCTTCGCCCCGCAGACGTGCGCGTTCGCGAGCGAGGTCAGGAACCGGGTGAGGTCGCCCTGGTCGCGGAGCAGCGACCCGACCACCGCGGCGTCGGCCTCCTCGGCCTCGAAGGTGGCCTCCACGCCGTGCCGCAGCACCGGGTGCGGGCTGCACTCGACCCACAGGTCGAAGCCGTCCCGCAGCAGTGCCCGGGTGGCCTCGTCGAACCGCACGGTCTCGCGGAGGTTGGTGTACCAGTACTCCGCGCCGAAGGCGGTGGTGTCGGCGAGGTCGCCGGTCACCGTGGAGTAGAACGCGACCGACGCGGGCCGGGGGGTCACCGGCGCGAGGATCTCGATGAGCCGCTCGCGGATGGCCTCGACGTACTGGGAGTGGGACGCGTAGTCGACCGGGATGTTCTTGGCCCGCAGGCCCTCGCCGGTCAGTTCGGTGAACAGTTCGGCCAGCGCCTCGGGGTCTCCGCAGACCACCACGGAGCCCGGGCCGTTGACCGCGGCCAGGCACAGCCGCCCGCCCCAGCGCTCGATGCGGGCGGTGGCGGCCTCCGCGCCGAGCGGGACGGACATCATGCCGCCCTGTCCGGCGAGCTCCTCGCCGATCAGCCGGCTGCGCAGCGCGACCACCCGCGCCCCGTCCTCCAGGGACAGCGCGCCCGCCACGACGGCCGCGGCGATCTCGCCCTGCGAGTGGCCGACGACGGCCTCGGGGACGACCCCGTTGGCGCGCCACAGCTCGGCCAGGGACACCATGACGGCCCACAGCACGGGCTGCACGACGTCGACCCGGTCGAAGCCCGGCGCCCCGGGCTCGCGCCGCAGCACGGCGAACAGGTCCCAGTCGACGAACGGCTCCAGCGCCCGCGCGCAGGCCGCCATCCGGTCGGCGAACGCGGGCGCCTGGTCGAGCAGGTCCGCCGCCATCCCCGCCCACTGCGACCCCTGACCGGGGAAGACGAAGACGGGACGGCGGGTCACCGGCGCGGCACCGGTGACCACCTTGGCGTCGTTCTGGCCGGCGGCGAGCGCCGCGAGGCCCGCGACCAGTTCGTCCCGGTCGCCGCCGAGGACGACGGCCCGGTGCTCGAAGCGGGCGCGGGCCGTCGCGAGCGAGTGCGCGACGTCCGCCGCCTCCAGCTCCGGGCGGGCGTCCAGGTGGGACCGGAGCTGCCCGGCCTGGGCGCGCAGCGCCTCCGGGCTCTTGGCCGACAGGATCCACGACGTCACCGGGAACGCGCCGGCCTCCGCCGGGGAGTCCGATGTGGGCTCGCCCGGGGTCTCGCTATCGGAAGCGGCCGGGGAGCCGGCCGCCTGTTCGATGATCACGTGGGCGTTGGTGCCGCTGACGCCGAACGACGACACCGCGGCACGCCGCGGCCGGTCGACCTCGGGCCAGGGCGTCGCCTCGGTCAGCAGCCGGACGTTGCCCGCCGACCAGTCGACGTTCGGGGTGGGCGCGTCCACATGCAGAGTCCTCGGCAGCAGCCCGTGCCGGATCGCCTGCACCATCTTGATGACCCCGCCCACGCCGGCCGCCGACTGGGTGTGCCCCAGGTTCGACTTGAGGGAGCCCAGCCACAGCGGCCGGTCGTCGGGACGGTTCTGGCCGTACGTCGCGATGATCGCCTGGGCCTCGATGGGGTCGCCGAGCTTGGTGCCGGTGCCGTGGCCCTCCACCGCGTCCACGTCCGCGGGCGACAGCCCGGCGTGCTCCAGCGCCCGGCGGATGAGCCGCTGCTGCGACGGCCCGTTGGGCGCGGTCAGCCCGCTGCTCGCGCCGTCCTGGTTCGTCGCCGTCGCGCGCAGCACGGCCAGCACGGGGTGGCCGTTCGCCCGCGCGTCCGACAGCCGCTCCAGCAGCAGCACGCCGCAGCCCTCGCCCCAGCCGGTCCCGTCCGCGGCCGCCGCGTACGACCGGCACCGGCCGTCCGGGGAGAGCGCCCGCTGCTTGCTGAACTCGACGAAGGCGTCCGGGCTCGCCATCAGGCACACGCCGGACGCGAGGGCCAGCGTGCTCTCCCCCGCGCGCAGGGACTGCGCGGCGAGGTGCACCGCGACGAGGGACGACGAGCAGGCCGTGTCCACCGTCACGCAGGGGCCCTCGAAGCCGAAGACGTATGACACCCGGCCCGAGGCGACGGAACCGGTGCCCTGCGCGTCGGCGTAGTCGTGGTACATCATCCCGGTGAACACGCCCGTGGCGCTGCCCTTCAGCGTCCCCGGGTCGATGCCGGCCCGTTCGAACGCCTCCCAGGTGGTCTCCAGCAGCAGCCGCTGCTGGGGGTCCATCGCCAGGGCCTCACGGGGCGAGATGCCGAAGAAGGCCGCGTCGAAGTCACCCGCGTCGTACAGGAACGCACCCTCACGGGTGTACGCCTTGCCGGGTTTGCCGGGTTCCGGGTCGTACAGGTCCTCCGGCCAGCCGCGGTCGGCGGGGAACGCCGATGTCGCGTCGACCTCGTCGACGACCAGGTTCCACAGGTCCTCCGGCGAGTCCACGCCGTGCGGGTAGCGGCACGCCATCCCGACGATCGCGACGGGTTCGCCGGAGGTCCGGTGTTCCAGCTCGGCGAGCCGTCTCTTCGCCTCCCGCAGGTCGGCGGTGGTCCGCCTGAGGTATTCGAGCAGCCTCTCCTCGTTGCCCATTTCTTCTCCGCGAGGTCCCTATGCCGAGGTCTGGGAAACGGCCGAATCAGCGGGTGCGGCGTCGAGGACGCCGGAGAAGCCGGGATACTGCGCGATCGCCTCTTCGGCGGTCAGCGGCGGCAGCTTCGGTCCACGCATCATCGCCACCAGCAGCGGCAACGTCATCATCTTCTTGGGGGTGATCACCAGGGACGCCGCGCTGTAGGTCGCGCGGGCCATGGCGGGGTGCTCGGTGACCACGCGGCTCCACCGCGCGGCCATCTTGAGCTGCGACGCGCCGCCGCGGAGGGTCAGGTTGGTCCGCACGTTCGGGAACCACCGGTCCTGGCCGATCGCGACCTCCCACCAGGGCTCGCCGGCCTTCGCGATGCGCTGCTGCGCCCGCCGGGCCAGACCCTCGGTGAACCCCGTACGCTCCACTTCCTCCCGGAGCGCGAGCGCGCCGAAGGCCGAGATCGACATCCCGGTGGCGTAGTTGGGGTTGAGCGTCATCGCCGCGTCGCCGAGCACGACGAAGCCTTCCGGGACGATCCGCTCGAAGTGCCTGCGCCGGTTGGCCAGGCCGCGGTAGGCCCGGATCTCGCCGAGCGGCGTCGCGCCCGCGAGCAGGTCCGCGATGATCGGGCTCCGCATGCTGCGGGCGAAGTCGAGCCAGCCCTCCTCGTCGGTGGGCGGGTGCGCGCCCCTGGTGCCGATCAGCGCGACGATCCAGCGGCCGTCCTCGTTGGGGAGCAGCGCGGCGCCGCGGCCGGGCTCTCCGGTGCTGTTGTCGGCCTGGATCAGGATGCCCGGGAAGTCGTCGCCCGCGGACGGCGGCGCCAGGAACGACCGTCCCGCGTACGCGAAGCCGGCGTCCAGCGTGTCCTCGGCGACCTCGGGCAGGCCCAGGTCGGTGAGCCAGCGGGGAGAGTCGGAACGGCGGCCGGCCGCGTCCACGACGAGGTCCGCCTCGATCGTCTCCTCCGGCCCGCCGTCACGCTCGACGCGTACGCCGGTGACCCGGGTGGCGTCGCCGGTCAGCCCGACGACCTTGGCCGACTGGATCAGGGTGATCCGGTGGTAGCTGAGCGCCTGGCGGCGTACGACGTGGTCGAGCAGCGGGCGGCTGCAGGTGACGACGAAGGGGTCGCCGTCGAAGCGCCGGCTCCAGCCCTGCGGGGACAGCATGGCCATCCGCTCGCCGATCCGCAGGTGGTGCGCCCCGTGCGCGTAGAGCAGGTCGGTCGTCTTGGGCAGCAGCGTGTCGAGCGCCATCGCCCCGCCGCCGAACAGCATGTGGTTGTGGTGGCCCTGGGGAAGCCCGCGCCGCTGGGCGGGCGAGCTGGGAAAGGTGTCGCTCTCGATGATGGTGACCCGGTCGACGTGGCGGGCGATCGCAGTCGCCGCCAGCATCCCGGCCATCCCACCGCCGATGATCGCCGCGTGGGTCATCGTCGCACTCCCCGGCTTCAGACGCTCGCCGCTCGGCGCTGGGCCTCCTGCTCCAGCGCCGCGAAGGTGTGGTGCATGTCGCGTGCCATGCCCTTGGCCCAGAACAGCTTGAAGACCGGCGTGAACCAGCCGGTCAGCTGGACCCGGCGGGTCACCCTGACCTGGCCGGCGCCGATCTGCTCATAGGTGTTGGTGATCGCCATGGCCCCGCCGGGCATCGGCGACTCGGTCGAGTACTCCTTGCCGGGGATGACCGCGACCACCTTGAACGGGCCTCCGGGGGCGCCGCGCGGCTTGGTCCAGCCCTCCGCGCCCGGCACGAAGTCGCCCTCGAAGCGCGACACGTCGACGTGCGGGTCCCAGCTCGCCCACGAGGCCGGGTCCGACACGGTCTCCCAGACTGAGGCGATGTCGCCGGTGATGGTGGCTGACTCCGTAAGGCTCAGCATGAGGTACCTCTTCACTCATCAGGGTTCTTCGGGTGAGCTGGCCGTCGACCACGGCGGCGAACGCTCATTTGCTGATTCATTGAATCGGGATGCAACCCCGAACCGCCAGAGGATTCGCCCCCTATCATTGGCTTAGCAGGGATAGGGGTCTATTGTCCTTTTCAAGGGGAAACGCCCTGTGCGGCGCCCGGGGGAAAATCGCCCGCATAATGGGGTTAATAGCGGGAGTGTGCGCGATATTCATCGCCGGCCACTCCATGCCCTCCGCCTGACACCGGCCAGGACCGCCGGCAGCCGTCGGCTCGCTCGAAGGACGCCCGGCAGTGCCGAGAGCGCCGGCTCGCTTGCAGGACGGCCGGGGCCGGAGCGCCACCCCCGAGGCGCTCTCCCCCGCGCGGCCGTCGCGCCGCGGTCCTTGCTCGCGCGGCCCCTGTACGCGCTGTCGTGACGTGGCGGCCGTGCGTGCGGCCGTTGGGCCGTGCGTGCGGCCGTTGTTCAGGGTGCCGGGACGCCGATCGCCCTGACGGCCGTCGCCGGGCAGGGTACGGCGTGGTGGTTCCAGACCCGATGACGGGCCTGGTGCCGAGCCCGATGACCGGCCTGGTGACGGGCGCGGCGGTGCGCCGCGTGGACGGGAGGCCGGTGACTCACACCGGGTTGCGGACCACTCCGGTCTCCCTGGCCGGCAGGGCGAAGTCACGCTGGTACCACAGCAGCGGGGTGCCGCCGACGTTCAGTCGCGTCGCCACCATCGACCCGACCAGCAGGTCGTGGTCCCCCACCGCGAGGGTGCCGCTCGACACGCAGCGGAAGGCCGCCTTCGCGTCGAGCAGGCAGGGCAGGTCGGAGTCGGGCCAGTAGCCCAGCTCGCCGCCCGCGAAGCGGTCGGCGCCGTGGGTGGCGAAGGTCCTCGCCAGGTCGCGGTGCTGCTCGCCCAGGACGTTCACCACGAACTCGCGGCAGGAGGTGATGGCCGCGTGACAGCTCGATCGGCGGTCCACGCCGACCAGCAGCAGCGGCGGCTCAAGGGATCCAGACGTGACGGAACTGGCAGTGAAACCCCAGCGACGCCCATTCTCGTCCACTGTCGTGACGATTGTGAGCGGTGCCACGAGTTCCGCCATCGCCTGGCGAAAGGCGCCTGCGTCTATAAGTGATTCCACTTGCATTGTCACGATTTGAGTTTCACATCATGCCATCGTCGGGCACATCCCCTGCTGACCCCTAACACCGACCGGAATTCGGTCGCAGGCGGGCGCGGGGAGCCCACGGCGGCAACGATGGCGGCGATCCGGCGGCCGGACAACCCCTACCGGGACCACCCCTGACAGACCCTGCAGATGCGCCCGCCGTGCCCCAAGATGGACCTCCGACGCTTTCTCCCGCGGCGCCGGCCCGCTTAACTGGCACCATGAACGAACCTGCGGCGATCAGGAGCATCCTGCCGCCCGAAGTGGTGGCGGTCGACACCTTTCACGACGCCCATGACGGGATGCTCTTCGCGGCGGAGGAGAAGGCCGTGAGCCGATCCGTGGACAAGCGCCGCAACGAATTCACCACCGCGCGCATCTGCGCACGCCGGGCGATGAAGCTGCTCGGCGTGCCCGAACAGCCCATCCTGCGGGGCGATCAGGGCGAGCCGAAGTGGCCGGCGGGCCTGGTCGGCAGCATCACCCACTGCGCCGGCTACCGGGGAGCCGTTCTCGCCCCCCGTGGTGACATCGTCACCCTGGGCATCGACGCCGAGCCCGACGACGCCCTGACGAACGGCGTGCTCGAGGCGATCTCCCTGCCCGAGGAACGCCTGGCCCTGCAGAAGCTGACCCGCAAGCATCCCGGTGTCGCGTGGGACCGGCTGCTGTTCTCGGCCAAGGAAGCGGTCTACAAGGCGTGGTTCCCGCTGACGAAGCGCTGGCTCGACTTCGAGGACGCGATGGTGACCATCGACCCCGACAACGGCCGCTTCACCGCCGCGCTGAAGGTGAAGGGGCCGTACGTCTCGGGGGCTCAGCTCACCGGCTTCTCCGGGCGCTGGATCGCCACCAACGGCCTGCTCCTGGCCGCCATCGTCGTGCCCGCCCAGTCCCGCTGAGCGGATCAGGGGCCGCAGGCGACCGTCACGTCGGCGGTCCCGAAGACGTACTCGTCGGGGTTGTACCAGGAGGCGGCGCCCACCCTGCCGGCCGTCGTCGCACCATAGGAGAGGAACCAGCCCGGGTGGTTCTCGCGGGCCTCCAGCGCGGTCGGATAGTTGCTGGGGCAACTGACCTGGAGGTTGCCGTACGAGAGGCCTCTGACGTAGACGCTCTGCTTGAACTCGGGCCGGGGAAGCCCCGCGGGCTTCATGTTGGAGCACGTGAGCGTCAGCGTGACCGTGACGACGACCGGTCCGTATTTGGCCTCCTCCTGGAAGGTCTGGGAGTTGAAGAAGTTGACCTTCGCCATCTGCGCGCTGCCGTCGGGGACGGACTGCCAGAACTCGCTGAAGTGTGTGTACGACTGGTCTTCGGCCTCCCCGGTCTTCGCCGAGGCCGTGGCGCTGGTGATGTACGGGGTCGTCGACGGGCACTTCACCAGCGTGTACTTCGCCATCTGAGCGTTCGCCGCGGAGAGGTTCGACACCGTGGCCGTCACCTCGCCGGCGGCCGCGGCGAATGCCGGAGCGGCCGGGCTCAGCAGCCCCGCGGCCGTCAGCCCCGCCACCGTCAGAGCGGTGGCCACGCCCGCGCGAGCGGTTCTCGTCGTCATCATCGTTCCCTTTCCTGCACATGTCCGCGCCACGAGGGCCCGGTGAGCGGCGCGAACGCGCTGTTCACCGGTCTCGGCGCCTTGTCCCGATCACCGTAGGGACGCAGGCTTGAGTGGGAGTTCGCCGCGGCTTTACATGCGCTTAACACCCGGCTGAGAGGCCCTGCTCCGACGGCACGGTCAGGCACGCCGAGGCGCGGCAGACCCGTCCGCGCGCGGGCGCCGGGATTCGCTCCATGGCGGACAGAAGCTTGGGACGTCTTCGCCGGAGTGCTCGGATGAATGTCTCACTCCGGCGGCGTCGCCGGCATGCCTTATGTTCAGGCCGACTCCCGGTTCGCCGCACTTATCGCATGCGGCCGCCCACCCTCCGCGTGTCCCTCCCCGGGAAATGAGTCATGCTTCTACCAGCGATCACAAGGAGGGAGCGCCGTGACCGACACCCCACGTGAGGGCGGATACCGGCCGGGCTACGAGGTGGCCGCGGAGCAGGTGCTGGAGTTGATCGCCCGGCTGGGCCTGCGTCCGGGCGACCGCATGCCGACGGAGAACGACCTGGCCGGGCAGCTGGGCACCAGCCGCACCGTCGTGCGCGAGGCGGTGAAGATCCTGTCCGCGCTCGGCCGGGTGCGCGCCCAGAAGGGCCGGGGCCTGTACGTCGCCGACGACGAGGGGATGCTCGGCGCCGGGCGGCTGGCGTCGTTCTTCCTGCCCACCGACCTCGACCACGTCTACATGCTGTTCGAGTTCCGCCGGGCCCAGGAGATGGAGACCAGCCGGCTGGCCGCCCGCCGCGCCACCCCCGCCGAGCTCAGAGCGGTCGAGGAGGCCGCCGCCGTGTGCCGCCACGGCTTCGAGACCGGGCGCGAGGACCTGTTCAACGAGGGCGACGACGCCTTCCACACCGCCATCGCCACGGCCTCGCACAACATGTTCCTCCAGATCGCCGTACGCGAGGCGAGGCGGCTCCAGGCCCAGTCCAGCATGATCGGGATGCACGGCTCGGTCGGCGGGCACGCCGCCAAGGCCGTCGAGGAACACGACGCCATCTACCAGGCGATCCGCGCCGGAGACCCGGCGGCCGCGGCCCATGCCGCCGCCGCGCACGTGGACAACACCCTGGACGACTACCGCAGGGAGATCCAGCATCGGCTCTTCTCCCCGGCCGAGCGGCCCGGCCCGGCGGTCAGCACGGGCTGGCCCGGGTGAGCGGGGCCGGTACGGGCGACGCGGCTCAGGGCTGACCGGTCGGCACGGGGTCGCTCCATAGGCACTCCGGTGCGTCACACGACTGAGTCGCGGAGTCTGACTCCTCGTCCTGGCAACTCGTCGTGACGGTGGTGGTGGGTGAGGCAGAGCAAATATCACGTGCCCGGAGCCCGTCAAGTAGGGCCCGGGCGGTCCCTCCCGCGCGCGACCCCACCTGCTCCTACGGGGCGACGATGGCCTCGTCCGGAGAGCCCGGCGTGAAAGTTTCACGCTGAACGGGTCACGGTCAGCCCGCCGCGACGATCTTCCGCTGCTGGTTCGTGCTGCGGCTGTCGGCGTACCGGTCCAGGCTGGGCCGCCGCCGGTGCGGCCCATGCCGTAGTCCGCGACGTACGACTTGCTCGATGCGCTGTGGTCGATGATGTCCTACTGGATGTCGTACTTGCTCCCGGGGCCCACCGGGCCGCCCCACGGCGGTCACCACACCTCGGCCGATACCAGGGCCGACGGAAGCCTGAACATCCGACCACTCCTGTCCTGCGATTGTCGCGGCGGAGCGAATACGACACCGGGAAGCCTGTCAAGAGCCCGCACTGTGGCCTTCCTGGCGGTTCCTCCACGCCTCCGGTGCGGCCCGTCCGCGCTCCCCTGAGGCTGGTCACGCCTCCCGTGAGGCCGAACAGTATGAAACATTCATCCGTGATGTGTCGGCATTCGGCCGGGTGACCAGGGCCTCAGGGATCCGATGACGAGTCGGAAACCGGGGGCTTGACGGACCGTTAGGTTCCGCCGATAACTGGTGTCCAGACCCTCCGAGGCCGGCTCTCCCCGGGCCAGACCTCGCGGTCCGACCATCACGCCGGGCCCGGGACACACTCCCGGACCTCCCCGCGGTGGCCGCAGGCGTCAATTGCTTCATGACAGCAATTGTTAACGCTAACATTGCGAGCCCAGAAGGAAGGACCCCCTATGAGCAGGCGAAAAGAGCCCCCGGTGCGCGGCGTCATGAGCGTCGTGGTCGCGCTCCTGGCGGTCGCGATGTCCCTGGTGGCCGTCGCCCCGGCGCGGGCGGCCGTCGGGATCACGATCAACGGCGGTTCCGGCGGGCGCACGTTCGACGGTGTCGGCGCGATCAGCGGCGGCGGGGGCAACAGCCGCCTGCTGGTCGACTACCCCGAGCCGCAGCGCACCCAGATCCTCGACTACCTGTTCAAGCCCGGGTACGGCGCGTCGATGCAGATCCTCAAGGTCGAGATCGGCGGCGACACCAACTCCACCGACGGCGCCGAGCCGAGTCACCGGCACACCTCCGGCGACATCGACTGCAACCGCGGCTACGAGTGGTGGCTGATGGAGCAGGCCAAGGCCCGCAACCCCAACATCAAACTGGTCGGCCTCGCCTGGGGCGCCCCCGGCTGGCTCGGCAACGGCAACTTCTGGTCGCAGGACACGATCAACTACCTGGTCGACTGGCTGGGCTGCGCGAAGAACAGCCACAACCTGACCATCGACTACCTGGGCGGCTGGAACGAGAAGGGCCGCGACACGAACTGGTACGTCAACCTCAACTCGGCCCTGGACTCCCGCGGCTACGGCAACGTGAAGATCATCGCCGATGACAACTTCGGCTGGGGCATGGCCGACGACGCGGTGAACAACAGCGCCTTCCGCAACGCGGTCGACGTGTACGGATCGCACTATGTCTGCGGCTACCGGGGCGCCCAGCAGAACTGTCCCAGCTCCACCAACGCGATCAACTCCGGCAAGGCGCTGTGGGCCAGTGAGAACGGGTCCGACGACTACAACGACGGGGCCAAGGCGCTGGCCCGGGGCATCAACCGCGACTACATCGACGGCAAGATGACCGCCTACATCAACTGGCCGGTGATCGCCGCGATCACCCCGAACCTGCCCTTCGCCACGATGGGCGTGGCGGTCGCGCCGCAGCCCTGGTCCGGTTACTACGCCATCGGCAAGAACGCCTGGGTGATGGCACAGACCACCCAGTTCACCGCGCCGGGCTGGAAGTACCTCGACTCCTCCAGCGGCTACATCGGCGGCAACCGGGGCAACGGCAGCTACGTGTCGCTGAAGTCGACCAACAACACCGACTACAGCACGATCATCGAGACGATGGACGCCACCTCCGCCCAGACGCTGAACTTCACCGTCACCGGTGGGCTGTCCACGGGCCAGGTGCACGTGTGGGCGACCAACCTGAACTCCGGCAACTCCGCCGACTACCTGGTCCACACCGCCGACCTCACCCCCTCCGGCGGGGCGTTCTCCCTGACCGTCCAGCCCGGGTACGTGTACTCGATCACCACGACGACCGGGCAGGGCAAGGGCACCGCGACCAGCCCGGCCCGGGGCACGATGGCCCTGCCCTACTCCGACGGCTTCGACTCCTACGCGGTGGGCCGGGAGGCGAAGTACCTGATGGACATGCAGGGCTCGTTCGAGGTCGTGGGCTGCGGCGGCGGCCGGTCGGGGCGGTGCGTGCGCCAGATGGCCCCGCGCCAGCCGATCCTGTGGACCGGCGGCTCCCACCCCTACGCCCTGCTGGGTGACCTGGCCTGGAGCAACTACACGATCTCCACCGACGTCCTGCTGGAGCAGAGTGGCTATGTCGAGATCATCGGCCGGGCCGGCGCCCAGCACTCCTTCGGCCCGGAAGGGCTGAACGCCTACTACCTGCGGGTGACCGACGGCGGCGCCTGGCAGATCATCCGTAACAACGTCGACAACGCGATGACGACGGTCCGCAGCGGCACCGTCAGCGGCCTCGGTACCGGCCGCTGGCACACCCTGGCCCTGACCTTCTCCGGCAGCACCATCACCGCGAGCATCGACGGCACACAGGTCGGTTCGGTCACCGACGGCACCTGGGGCGCGGGCCAGGCCGGCATCGGCACCAGCACGACCGAGACCGCGCAGTTCGACAACCTGTCGATCACCCCGGGCCAGGGCGGCGGCACCGGCAACGGCAACCTGCTGCGCGGCCTGGCGAGCGGCCGGTGTGTGGACGTGCCGAACCAGTCGCAGACCAACGGCACCCAGGTGGCGCTGTGGGACTGCAACGGCGGCACGAACCAGCAGTGGACCTACACCTCCGGTAAGCAGCTTCAGGTGTACGGCAGCAAGTGCCTGGAAGCGGGCACCTCCACCGGCGCCGCGGCCGTCATCAACGGCTGCTCCGGCGGGGCCGCCCAGCAGTGGAACCTCAACGCCGACGGCACCGTCACCGGCGTCCAGTCCGGCCTGTGCCTGGACGCCAACGGCGGCGGAACCGCCAACGGCACGAAGATCATCGTCTGGTCCTGCAACGGCGGCGCGAACCAGCAGTGGAGCCGCAACTGACCCTGCCCGGTCGCCCGTCCCGGCGGTCCACCGCCGGGACCCGGCCGCTCCCCGCTCCCCCGCCCGGCCGTGCTCCGGGCGGGGGCCAGGCGCCTCCCGGGCCGCTCCTCCGCAGGTCGAAGCGTTTCGACGAGCGGCGTGCCGTCACCGGGTGTCCGGCGCCTCACTCTCCCGGCGTACGCAGGCCGCGGCGAGGATGAGATAGGCGCCGGCCGTCCAGGTATAGGCGCGGTCGCGGAGGCCGGCGCCGCTGCGGGCGTCGAAGTTCTCCGCGAACCCCGACTTCTCGCACAGCATCCGGAACCGGGCGCTGATCTCGTCGGCCTGCTCCGCGTATCCGGCGCGGCGCAGGCCGTCCTCGATCAGCACGGTGGAGGGCGCCCAGATCGGCCCGCGCCAGTAGCCGTCGTCCTGGTAGTGCGGGGAGGAGGGCGGCTCGGTGGCGAGCCCGAACTCGGTCAGGTGCGCCTCGATGCCCGCGGCGAGCGCCGAGCGGACCGGTTCCGGCAGCTCGTCGCCGAGCACGATCGGCATCAGGTCGAGCAGGCTGGAGCTGGACCAGGTGCGCCCCGACAGGGCGCCCCGCGCGACGAACCGCTCACCGTCCCACAACTCCGTGAGCAGCGCCTCGCGCATCCGGTCGGCCTCCCGGCTCCAGGCCGCCGCCTCGTCCGTACGGCCGAGCCGGTCGGCGAGCCGGGCCAGCTCGCGCATCTGCAGCACCAGGAAGGCGGCCAGGTCGGCGGTCTCGACGACGCGCTCGGGGTCGAACGTGGTGGCGTTGTCCCAGCCGCTGTCGTTGCCGTGCTGGTAGTGGGCGAGCGGGCGGCCCGGCGCGCGCCGCTTCGTCAGCCAGAAGCCGGTCCACCGCTCCAGCAGCCGGTACGTCTCCAGCTCCTCTCCCTGCGAGGGCAGGCGGCGCAGCGCCCAGCCGTGGATCGGCGGCTTGACGAAGTTGTAGAGGATTTCGGAGTGAGTGACGGAGTCGGGCAGCGCGCCCGTGGCGTCCTGGTGGTCGAAGGGCACCCGGAACTGGTCCCACGCCAGCTCCGGCAGGCCGTCGGCGAGCGCCAGGGCGTTGAAGCAGTGGTCCCAGCTCCAGACCTTGTCCATCCAGTGCTTGGACATCAGCACGGCGGAGCGCGTGACGAACCCGGCCGGGCGCACCGTGGCCGACCACAGGACGTACGCCGCGAGCTCGGCGGCGGGGGTGCGGTCGCTCCGCCAGGGCGCGACCGCCTCGGTGAACGCGTCGAAATCGGCCCGGGCCGCCGCGACCACCTGGTCGAAGTCGCTCACGGCGGCATAGGGGGCGCGGGCGGTCTCGTACTCCTCGACGGCGATCTCCCACGGCTCGCCGTCGCCGGGCAGCACGACACCGCGCTCGGCCGTGCCGAGCGCTTGCGCGCCCGCCGGCTCGGCCCGCCCGGCCAGCAGGGTGATCCGGTAGCGGCGCCCGGTCTGGTAGACCGTGAAGACCCACGAGCCGTCGCAGGGATCCTGGTAGAAGTACGGCCCGCTGAACGGCGTCAGGACCGGGTCGGCCGCCTGGAGGTGCAGCCCCAGGCCGTCCCCGCGCAGCCGTACGGTGTCGGCGCTCTCGTACGCGAGGTCGATCCGGCCGGTGTCGCAGGTCCAGGTGAGCAGCTGCGGCGCGGCGGTGACCACGGTCTCCGCGCGGTCGCCCGCCACGACCGGCACCAGCCGCAGGATCGGGTGCATGCCGGTCTGGTGCGACACGAGATGGACGTCCCGCGCGTAGTTCTTCTCCCCGATCACCGGTGAGAAGCCGAACCAGGATCCGCGGAAGCTGAACGGGATCTCCTGCGGGGAGAACACCGGGCCTGCGGCGACGGTCATGAAGACGATGTCCCTTCTGTCCTGAAGAGGGCCGGTCCTGAAGAGAGCCGGGTCAGTGCTTCACCGCGCCGGCGGTGACTCCGGCGGCGACGTAGCGCTGCGCGACGACGAGGAGCACGGTGGCGGGGATCGAGGCGATCACGGCGGTGGCCATGATGGCGTTCCACTGCTGGTTGTTGTTGCCGATGTAGTGGTAGATGCCGAGGGTGATGGGCTGGTGGTCGCCGCCCTGGTCGAGGGTGCTCGCGAAGACGAAGTCCGACCAGGCCCACAGGAAGGCGAACAGCGACACCGTGATGACGGCGTTGCGGCTGACCGGCAGCACGACCGACCAGAACGTGCGGGTGGCCCCCGCGCCGTCCACGCGGGCCGCCTGCAGCAGTTCCTCGGGGATGCCGGACATGAACGTCGTCAGCACCAGCACCGCGAACGGCACCGCCAGCGTGGAGTCGGCCACGATCAGCCCGGGGAGCGTGTTGAGGAGACCGGTGCTGAGGAAGATGGCGTAGAACCCCATCGCCATGATGATCCCGGGGATCATCTGCGCGATCAGCAGCGCGAACGTCAGCGCCCCGCCGCCGCGCGGCCGGAGCTTCGCCAGCGAGTAGGCCGCGGGCGCCGCGACCAGCAGGGTCAGCGCGACCGTGCCGAGCCCCACGACCAGGCTGGTCGCGAGGTACGGCAGCTGCCGGTCGAGCACCTCGTGGTAGCCCTCCAGCGTCCCGTTCACGGGGAACCAGTTCGGCGGCGACTTGCGCATGTCCTGGTCACGGGTGAAGGAGACGTTGATCATCCAGTAGACCGGGAACAGCATCAGGCCGGTGAGCACCAGCCCGAGCGCGGTCTTCGCCGGACTGCGGGAGCCCCTCATCAGAAGGCCTGCCTTCGCTGGAGACGGATGTAGACCAGCCCGAACACCAGGGCCATGACGATCAGCAGGTTGCCGACGGCGGCGCCGGGCCCGAACGCCGGCAGCAGGTTGCCGAACCCCAGCCGGTACGACCAGGTCGCGAACGTGGTGGACGACCCGCTCGGCCCGCCCCTGGTCATGATCCAGATGATGTCGAACACCTTGAGCGTGTAGACGAGCCCGAGCAGCAGCGTGATCGCCGAGACCGGCCGCAGCAGCGGGAACGTCACCCGCCAGAACCGCTGCGAGCCGTTCGCGCCGTCCAGTTCGGCCGCCTCGTAGATCACCGGGTCGATGGCCTGCAGGCCGGAGTACAGCACGACCAGGTTGAACGGGATGCCGATCCAGATGTTGGCGATGACGACCGACCACAGCGACCAGTCCGGCGAGGTCAGCCAGTGGACCGGAGCCGCGCCGAACGCGCCGAGGACGGCGTTGACCACCCCGGAGTCGCTGTTGAGCATCCACGACCAGGTCGAGGACGACACGATCAGCGGCAGCAGCCACGGCACCAGGAACAGCGCCCGCAGTGTGGCCGACAGCCGGAAGTTCCGGTGGAAGAACATCGCCAGCGCGAGCCCGATCGTGAACTGGAAGGCCAGCGACACCACGGTGAACACCACCGTGTGCCAGAGCGCCGGACCGAACGTCGGGTCCGCCACGACCTTCGCGTAGTTGGCCGTCCCGGTGAACGGCGCGTCGCCCCGTACGAACGACCGCACGGTGTAGTCGCGCAGGCTCAGGTCGAGGTTGCGGTAGAGCGGGTAGGCGTAGAAGACCGCCAGGTAGACGACGACCGGGGCGAGGAAGGCCCACGCCGCCCACTGCCGGGACGGGGGCCGCGCCATCGCCCGGCGGCCCCGCCCCGCGGCCGGGGCGCGCGCGGCGGCGGGCGGCGCGGGCGCCTGTGTCACGTGATTCATGCTGTCCTTCGTCCGACGGGAGGCCGCGGGAGGATCTTGGACAAGGGGCCCCGGGGCGCCGATCCCCGGGGCCTGTCCATCGCCCCCGCGGCTGGCTCCTACTGCGTGGCGCTCGCCGCGGCGGTCTGGGCCTCGGCCATCGCCTGCTGCGGGCTCTTCGAGCCGCTCAGCGCGGCCTGCACCGCGTTCCACATCGGCTCGGAGATCTTCGGATACTTGGTGCCGAGGTCGTCGCTGGTGCGGCCCTTGGCCGCCTTGACCGCCTCCACCCACACCTTCAGGCCGGCGTTCTGCTCCACCTGCTTGGCCTGCACCTCCTCGGTGGGCGCGATGTACGACAGCGTCGTCGTCGTGCTGAGGGAGTTGTCCGTGCTGGTGAGGCAGGCCACCAGCTTCTGGGAGACGGCGTAGCGGGCGGTGTCCTGCTGCACCGGGATGCTCACGAACTCACCGCCGGTCGGGGCGGGCGCGGTGCCGCCGTCCTTCGCGGGAACGGGGATGATGCCGTACTCGAACCCGGCCTTCTCGGCGTTGGCGAGCTGCCAGGTGCCGTTCTCGGCGAAGGCGAAGTCGCCGCCGGCGAACTCCTGCCAGCTGGTCGTCTGGGTGTTGTTGATCACCGAGTTGGGGGCGTACCCCTTCTTCAGCCAGTCGGTCCACAGCGCGACCGCCGAGACGCCCTCGGGCGAGTCGAGCTTGGTGAGCTGCGCGCCCGAACCCCAGAACCAGGGCAGGAACTGGAAGCTGCCCTCCTCGGTGCCGATCGCGGAGAACGTGATCCCCTTCTTGCCCGCGGCCTTGACCTTCTCCAGGGCGGCGGTCAGCGAGGCCCAGTCCTTGACCGACGCGACGTCCACGCCGGCCTTCTTCAGCACCCCCTTGTTGTAGTAGAGGGCGAGGGTGTTGGCCCCGATCGGGACGCCGTAGGTCTTGCCCCCGCTCTGCCCGGCCGCGAGCAGGTTCGGCGCGATGGCGGAGGTGTCGAGCTTGTTCTCCTCGGTGCTGGTGAGGACCCCGGCCTCGGCCAGCGTGGAGACCACCGGGTTGTCGACGATGAGCACGTCGGGCGCGTTGCCCTGCTGCGCGGCGAGCAGCGTCTTGTTGGTCAGGTCGGTGGTGTCGTACGCGGTGCGCTCCACCGTGACGCCCGCCTGGGTGCCGCACGATTCGAGCAGCTTGACCCAGTCGGAGCTCTTGTCGTGCTGCGGGTAGGGGTCCCAGATCGTGTACGCCCCGCCACCGGCGGCCTGGCTACTGGACGCCTGGGCGCCCGCGCCGGTCGAGTCGCCGGACGATGTGCCGGACGAGGAGCATCCGGCGAGCCCGGACGCGACCGCCAGGGCCGCTATAGCCAGACCGGCCAGGTGCCGGCCCGGTGCCGCTGATCTCATGATCGTAACCTCCGCTGACGCGCGTTACGCGGCTGTTTCGTTGGATATCGAATCGGTTCGCATGAACATAGGCCTACATATCGCCGACGTCAATGGATACCGCCGAATCCACCCGCCTGATGGCAGGCTCATCGGTTCGACCTAGGATGGACGCGGTCGGTCGGATCAGCGGTTGGCAGGATCAAAGGGGGCGCCGGTGAACATCGGGGAGATCGCCAGACGGTCGGGCGTGGCGCGCAGCACCGTCTCCTACGCCCTGAGCGGCAAACGCCCGGTGGCCGAGGAGACCCGCCGCCGCATCCAGGCGGTCATCGACGAGCTGGGCTACCAGCCGAACGCCACCGCAAAGGCGCTCAAGGAGGGCAGGACCCGGACCCTCGGCCTCGTCATCCCCCCGGCCAGCCGGCGCCTGACCGACCTGCAGCTCGGCTTCGTCGCCAGCGTCGTCGACGCCGCCGCCCGCGCCGACCTCGACGTCCTGCTGTCGCCGTCCGGCGGGGAGCACGACCGTTCCTTCGAACGGGTGGTCAGCGGCAGGCGGGTGGACGGCGTCATCCTGATGGAGATACGGCTGGAGGACGACCGGGTCGCCCGCCTGCGGCGGAGCAGGCTGCCGTTCGTCGGCATCGGCCACACGAGCCGCCCCGACGAGATGTCCTGGGTGGACGTCGACTACGAGACCCTGATCTCCGGATGCGTGCACCACCTGGCCGATCTCGGCCACCGCCGGATCGCGCTGGTGAACCGGTCCGCCGAACTGGTGGCCGCCGGATACGGCCCCGCCCATCGGGCCCAGGCCGGTTTCACCCGCGCCGCGGCCGAACGCGGCGTGGAAGGCGTGGAGGTGTGCTGCGCCGACGACGCCCGCGCCGGGCAGTCCTGCGTCGAGCGGCTACTCGCCGATGATCCCGGCCTCACCGCCATCGCGACCATCAACGAGGCCGCGATGCCCGGCATGTTCCGCGCGATCGAGCGGGCGGGCCTGGCGGTGCCCGGCGACTTCTCCATCACCGGCGTCGCCGCGCGCCTGTGGGCCGAGAGCCTGCACCCGCCGCTCACCGCCGCCGACATGCCCGCCGACGAGCTCGGCGCGCACGCCGTCGAGATGCTCATCCAGCGCATCGCCGAGCCCGCCACCCCCCACCGTCATCTCCTCGTCGCGCCGCCCGTCTCCCTACGCGGCACGACCGGCCCCGTACGCCCCCGGAAGCCGGGCGACCAGGTCTAGGAGAAGGTCGGATAACCGTCGCAGTTGTAGCTGTTCAGCAGCTGGACCGACGAGATCTTGTCGTTGAACTTCCACTGCGGCGCCCCGAGGACGTCCACCTTCTCCCACGGGCGGATGCAGTAGCGGCGGTCCCGGAAGTCCCTGTCGTCGTAGACGACCCAGGCGAGCCAGGTGTTGTTCACGATCGAGCTCGCCCGGTCGGAGAACCCGATGCTCCCGTTCGAGTACGTGAAGACGCGGTGCTCGCCCTCGTACCAGGAGTCGTCGTAGAGGTAGAGCCCCGCCCACTCGCCCGGCTTGAGTTCGGCGTGCGCGGCGGGTGCGGCGGTGATCGTGCCGGCGACGGCGGCGGCCGCCGCCAGGCAGGTGATCGTCCTGGTCAGTCTCGACATGGTCTTCTCCCAGACAGTCGTCGTTGTCGTGTCTGGGAAGAGCATGCCGATCACCGTTTGGCCGCCACTTGGACGGCTCTTGGCGCCCGCTGGGCGCGCGCTCGTTCACCTGGTCACAGCGCCCACTCCATCGGCGCGGGCGGGGTGAAGTCCGAGGTCAGCTCGACCGGCTTGCCCGTCTCGTACGACTCCCTGGCGGCGCAGAGGATCTCCACCACGTGCGCGGCCTGACGGCCGGTGGCCCGGTGGGGGCGGTCCTCCCGGATCGCCGCGGCGAGGTCGCGCACCGCCCTCCCCCACTCCACCCCCTTCCACGGCTCCCGCAGCGGGGGCACCGGCTCGGGGTCGCGGCCGGGCGTACGGACCTCCACGGACGGGTCGAAGTCGTGCCAGCTCTCCAGCAGCAGCGAGCCGTCGTCCCCGTGGAACTCCACCCCCTGCTGCCGGGTGGAGCCGTTGGGCACGTAGAAGGAGCAGGTCAGGCGGAGCAGGACGCCGCCGTCGAACTCGACGTTGGCCACCACGTAGTCGGGCGTGGTGATCGTGAACTCGCTGCCGTCCAGGCGGGTGCGGCGGGGCCAGACGACGGAGGAGAACGCGGTGACCCGCCGGGCCGGGCCGAGGGCCGTCGTCACGATCGTGAGCGGGTAGACCCCGACGTCGAACAGCGGCCCCACGGCGTAGAAGCCGTCGGGCTCGGGGTGCCACGCCTCGATCCTGCCCCAGTTGACCTCGGCGAAGACGAGCCGCACCGGCCCGACGCGACCCTCTCTGAGCAGCTTGAGCGTGGTCTGCTGGGCCTCGCCGAGGAAGGTCGCCGGGGCGCAGCCCAGCCGTAGGCCGCGGCTCTCCGCGATCTCCACGAGACCGGCCGCCTCCTCGTGCGTCAGCGCCAGCGGCTTCTCGCTGTGCACGTGCTTGCCGGCCTCCAGGCTGCGGCGGATCACCTCGTAGTGCGCCCGGTGGACGGTCAGGTTCACCACGATGTCCACGTCGTCGTCGGCGAGCACCTCGTCGAGCGTGCCGTACACCCGGCCGCCGTGCGGGGCCGCCAGTGCCTCGGCCCGCTCCGGCAGCACGTCCTGGGCGCCGACCAGGCGCATCTCCGGGTAACGGGCCAGGTCGGCGGCGTACCGGGCGGCGATGTTGCCGCAGCCGACGATCGCCACGCCGGTGCTGTCGGAAGCCACGATCGTTCTCCTCTGATTTCAGTGAAACCGCAACATCCCGCACGAAGCTACGCCGACCTCACACAAGGGTCAATGAACAATGAAGACCGATATATGACCCCTTGACGGGTGATAGGGCCACGGCCTAGCGTCGTCAGAACGCCGAAATTTCACTGAAATTTCAGGGCTGAGACTTCAGGGCAGACACCGAGATCGATCAGGCCCGGCCGGGCCCCCTCGTGGAGGGCGTATGCGGCGGACGACGGGACGGTCCACCCTCAAGGAGGTGGCCGAGCGGGCCGGCGTCTCGATCGGCACGGCCTCCGCGGTCTTCGCCGGCAAGACGTGGGTCTCGCCCGCCACCGGCTCGGTGGTCCGCCGGGCCGCCGAGGAGCTCGGCTACCGCCCGCGGGCCCGCCGGCCTGCCGAGACGGGCATGATCGGGTTCGTGTCGTGGGTGAGCGAACTCTTCTCCCCCGGCAACCTCTACTACGCCCCCGTCGTGTACGGCGCGCAGCAGGCGTGCGCCGAGCTGGACCTCTCGATGACGTACGAGGTGATCCAGCCGCGGGGCGACCGGCTGCCGCTGTGCGTCGAGCGCGGCCAGGTCGCCGGGCTGCTCGTGCTGAACGTCGGCGCGAGCCGTGACTACCTGGCGAGGATCCTCGACGCGGGCGTGAGCTGCGTCCTGCTGGAACACGCCGTCATCGACCTCCCGGTGGACTACGTGCGCCACGACGACGAGACCGGCGGGTACCTCGCCACCCGCCACCTCATCGGGCTCGGCCACACCAGCCCGCCACCGGCGATCATCACGGCCGGGGCGCACATCGTGCCCGCCGCCCGGCGGCTGGCGGGCTATCACCGCGCCTGCGCCGAGCACGGCCTGACCCCCGACCCGGCGTACGTGCGGCCCGGCGACTTCACCGCGCGGACCGGGTACGAGCAGATGACGGCGCTGCTCGACCTGCCCGTGCCGCCCACCGCCGTGTTCTGCGCCAACGACCTCTCGGCGTTCGGGGCGCTCGACGCGCTGCGGGAGCGGGGCCTGCGCGTGCCCGGCGACGTCAGCGTGATCGGCTACGACGACGTGGCGATGGCCGCGCACGCCTCCCCGCCCCTCACCACGATCGCCTCCGACAAGGAACTGCTCGGCGCCCAGGCCGTCTGGCACCTCGTCCAGCGCGTCCGCCGTCCCGAGACGACCAGCCGCGACACGATGCTCGGCGTCCGCCTCGTCGAACGCCGCTCCACCGCTCCCCCACACCCCTGAACGGTGACCGGGGTGACGCGGTTCACGGGCCGGCCAGCTGGTCGCGGCGGCGGACGAGGTACGCCGTCTCGGCGGTGTTGGCGGAGAGGGCGATGGCCCGGTCGTACGCCGCCCGTGACTCCGCGCTGCGGCCCAGCCGGCGCAGCAGGTCGGCGCGGGTGGCGTGGAAGGCGTGGTAGCCCTCCAGCGGCAGACCGTCCACCTCCGCCAGGGCGACCTGGGGGCCGTCGATCTCGGCGACCGCGATCGCCCGGTTGAGCCGCGCGATCGGGGAGGGGTCGAGGCGGACCAGCTGGTCGTAGAGCGCGACGACCTGCGACCAGTCGGTGTCACGGACGTCGCGGGCGTCGGTGTGGACGGCGTTGATCGCGGCGAGGACCTGGTAGCGCCCCGGCGCCTGCCCGGAGGCGAGGCGGGCGCGGACCAGGGCGTGGCCCTCGGCGATCAGCTCGCGGTCCCAGGCGCCGCGGTCCTGCTCGCCGAGGGCGACCAGCTCGCCGCCCGCCGACACCCGCGCGGCCCGGCGGGCCTCCGTCAGCAGCATCAGCGCCAGCAGCCCGGCGACCTCGCCGTCCGCCGGCAGCAGCGCACGCACCAGCCGGGTCAGCCGGATCGCCTCGGCGGTCAGGTCGCCGCGAACCGGCTCCCTGGCGGGGTCCGAGGCCAGGTAGCCCTCGTTGAAGATCAGGTAGAGGACCGTGAGGACCCCGGTGACCCGGGCCGGGAGGTCCTCGCGGAACGGCACGCCGTAAGGGATCCTCGCCGCCTTGATCTTCGTCTTCGCACGCGTGATCCGCTGCCCCATGGCGGTCTCCTGGACCAGGAACGCGCGGGCGATCTCGGGCACGGTGAGCCCGCCGACCATCCGCAGGGTCAGCGCGATCCGCGCCTCCATGGCGAGAGCAGGATGGCAGCAGGTGAAGACGAGGCGGAGCCGGTCGTCGTCGACGGCGCCGAGCGGCTCGGGGGTGTCGGACAGCATCAGCGCCTCCCTGTGCTTCTCCTCGCGCCTGACCTCACGCCGGAGCCGGTCGACGGCCTTGCGGTAGGCGGTGGTGGTCAGCCATGCGCCGGGGTTCGGCGGGACCCCCTCGACCGGCCAGCGCTCGACGGCGGTCGCGAACGCCTCGGCGGCCATCTCCTCGGCGACGTCGAGGTCGCCGAGACGCCTGGCCAGGGTCGCGACCACCCGGACCCACTCCTCGCGGTGGACCCGGGCGATCACCTCGTCGACGCTGGTCATTCGCCCAGGATCGGCCGCAGCTCGACCCTCCGGTTGCAGCTCTTCGACCCCGCGGCGGCGAGCCGCAGCGCCACGTCGAGGTGGGGCGCCTCGATGATCCAGAAGCCGATGATGTGCTCCTTCGACTCCAGGTAGGGCCCGTCGGTGAACACCGGCTCCCCGTCCCGGCCGTCGACGACGGTGGCCGTGCCGGGCGACGCGAGTCCCACGGCGAACACCCAGTGACCGTCGGCCTGGAGCTGCTCGTTGAAGACGTCGATCGCGGCCTGCTCCTCGTCGGTGGCGACGGCCGACTCGTTGAGCACGGACATCAGGTACTGCGCCATCGGGATCATCTCCTGTCGTCGTGTGGCCGCCCCCTCGGGCCGCCTCTCACCCCTGCTACGAACGCCGCCGTGCGGATCCGACACCCTCCGCCGAACTTTCTCGAAGAATCTCCCACCACACCGGTCGGGTCCGTCGATGGGGGGTGTTCGCGCCGGCCCAGGGCCGGTCCGCGGGCCAGCTGTCCGCTGCTCGGGAGCCCGCGGCCCGGGTGTCCGCAGTCCGGGGCCCGGGGGTCAGCGCGCGGCGGCGAGGCCGTCGAGCAGTTCCCGCACCTTGCCGACGGCCGGATGCTCCGCGCCGTACCGCCGTTCCAGGTCGGGCAGCAGGTCACCCAGGGTGCGGCCGGCCCGCACCCGTTCACCGGCCCCCAGCTCCAGCAGCCCGATGCGGCGCCGCAGCTCCAGGATCCGGTCCTCGTCGACCCTCAGCCGCCGCTCGTCGCGCAGCAGCAGGCGCATCTGTTCGAGTGCGAGCGCGGTGTCGCCCAGCGCCGCGTGACAGTTGGCCTCCATGAGGCGGAACCGGAGGACCAGGTGGTCGTCCTCGCCCCTCCGCTCGGCGAGGTCGGCCGCCAGCCGCCGGAACTCGGGGGCGGCCCGCCGGTAGTCGCCGCCGAGGAACAGCACGTCCGCGAGCTCGATCCGCAGCTCCAGCCCCTCGTCTCCCCCGGGCTCCACGGACTGTACGGCCTCGGCCAGCAGCTCGGCGGCCTGCCGGTAACGCGACTCCCCCTTGAGCGCGCCGGCGTCCCGCCGCACCCGGCCCACGTCGTACCCACCTGGAGGCCAGTGCCCGGAGCCCTGCTGCGCCGAACCGTACGAGGCAGGGGTTTGCGGGACGGAGGGTCGCGGGACGGGCGCGGCGCTCCCGGTGGCGACGGGCTCGCGGACGGCGTTGCCCGTGACCTGTGGGGCGGCGTTCGCGGTGGCGACCCGGCCGACGACGGCGGCGTACATGCGCACGGGCTGTGCGGCGCCGCCGTCCACGAAGCCCGGCAGGGGCGGCAGCTCACGGCAGAACGGCAGCAGCCGCTCGTAGACCAGGGCGGCGCCGGACGGCCGGTCCTCGGGCTTCTTGGCGAGCAGCCAGAGGATCAGCCGTTCGAGCCCCTCGGGGACGCCCGGCCGCAGCGTCCGCACCGGCACCGGCGGCTCGTCCACATGCCTGCGCATCGAGGCCAGCGGGGTCTCGGCGGCGAACTGGTTCCTCCCGGCGAGCAGCTCGTGCAGGATCACCCCGAGCGCGTAGAGATCGGTCTGCGGGCTGGTGGTGCCGCTCATCGTCTGCTCGGGGGCCATGTACTCGGCCGTGCCGACCACGACGCCGGTGACGGTCAGCCGGGTGACCGACGGCGAGAGCGCGGCTGCCACCCCGAAGTCGAGCACCTTCACCGTACCGTCCGGGCAGAGCATCAGGTTGGCGGGCTTGAGGTCGCGATGCACGAGCGAGTTGGCGTGGGCGACGGCGAGCACCGAGCACACCTGGGCGGCGACCGCCGCGGCCCAGCCGACCGGTATCTCCTCCACCTCGTCGAGCAGGTCGTTCAACGGGGCGCCCCGGACGAGCTGCATGACCAGATAGAGGTCGTCGCCGTCGGTGCCGCAGTCGTAGACCGCGGGCACGCCGGGGTGTTCCAGGCTGGCCGTGATCCGCGACTCGCGCACGAAGCGCCTGGTCAGCTCGTCGTCCGGCCTCCCGTCCGCCAGGCGGTCGACCCGGATGAACTTGATCGCGATCGGCCGGTCCAGCCGCTTGTCGTAGCCGAACCAGACCTCCCCCATCCCGCCCCTGCGACGCGAGTTGGGGTCCAGCTCGTAACGGCCACCTATGATCTTCGCCCTCACCACGTCCACATCCCCACGACCCAATGATTTCGCAATCGCCGTGCCTGGGCCGTCTTGTCGGAGATATCAGCTCCGGCGGCAAACACGCCGCGAGCGGGGTCCGTGTGAGCGCTTCAGGTCAGGATGTGGCGTGCGAGAAAGTCACGGAGCACGGGGTCGACCGCGTAGATGACGGTCCCGCGCATGCCACGGGTGAGAAGGACCTTGTAGACATTACGGGCGAGATGGTCGAAATCCGCGTCCGGCACCGCCTTTCGATTCTTGAAGGCCGGATCCCTGTTCGCCTCGCGCACGGTGACCAGCCGTCCGTCGCGGACGCTCAGGTCGGGACCGATGATGACGCCCGACCAGTCGTACTCGAAACCTTGGGCGGTGTAGACGCATCCCACCTGGCCGAAGCCGCTCGGCTCGGTCGCCCACAGCATGCTGGGCGGCGCGTCGCCCACGGCGCGGTCCTTCTTGACGTTCCAGGGCCGGGACCAGTCGCCGATGACGACGTCGTTCACGAGGGAGTCGTCGGGGCGGGGGTCGCTCCAGGGCCAGCAGAACCCGGCGGTCATCCGAGCCGTGCCGGGCTTGGCGAGAAGGGCCGCCTCGAGTTCCTGAGGAGAGTGCGCGAGCCGTACCTCGAAGTCCTCGTCACCGGTCCATGGCGCCGGGCCGCTGCCTTCGAGTCCGAGCAGGTGGAGGACCCATCGCTCGTACTTGCGGCTACCGCCGCACCGGAACTGCTCGTCGAGGGAGACGCGGTTCACCGCGTAGCCACGCGACTGCGCGTACTGCTCGATGGCGTGCACGGTGCCGAGCTCGCCGGGCCGTACGACCTGGTGTTCGTCGAGCAGAAACACCGGCACCCGGGCGGCGGCCATCAGCTCGTCCAACTGGGACCGGCCCGTGCGCTTCGCCGCCGGGGTGAAGCGACTGGTGGATGTCTCGCGGATACGGTGCGCTTCATCGCAGATCAGGACGTCGATGCCGTTCTGCTCCGCGTCGACGAAGCTGTTGAAGTACATGAAGAGGTTCTTGATCCGCGTGCTGCCCCGGCCCGGATAGCGGCGCATGGTCTGGGTGAACGACTGTGAGCCGGTCGCGTGCAGCGCGGTCCGGCCCTGCCGGTAGAGCTCACCGAGCAGCGAGAGGGCGATCACGCTCTTGCCGCTCCCGGGGCCGCCGGTGACGATCACGACCTGCTTGAAGTCGGCGCGGCGAGCCTTGTCGACGGCGCGCATGACCAGTTCGTAGGCGACCTGCTGTTCGTCGAGGAGGGTGAACTGCTCCCGCTCGCGGATCTCGTCGGCGGCGTACGCCATGAGCTGCTTGCTCGGCGCGACCGGGCTGCTCAGCAGCCGGTCGGCGGCTTCGGCACCCGGCTTGTCGGCCAGACGTTCTCTCAGGTAGTCGAGGAAGTCACCACGGCGCTGCTTGGTGAAGAGCCTGCTCCGCTCGTCCCGCACCTGGTCATACAGCCCGTCCACGTCGAGGTCCATGGCGTTGTGCAGGTAGGCGGCGCCGTGGACCGACCTCGGCCGGTCCTTGAGCACACTCAGGAAGTCGGACATGTACTCGCAGTAGCGCCGGACCTGCTCGGCGGGATTGAGCAGGTCCCTGCCCGGCATGCCGTCCACGATGACCAGGTGCTCGCCCCGGTCGGAGGGCTCCGCCCGGCTCCACTGCTTGAGCTCGACGACGACGTAGGAGTCCTCGCCGGTACGCGGGTGCACGCCGGCCAGCACCACGTCGGCGCGCTTGCTGGTCAACGGAAGCTTGTACTCGACCAGCAGCTCTACTTTGCCGAGCCCCGCGTCGGCCAGGTCTCTGGCCAGCGCGGGAAGGCTCCGCTGCCATGATCTGACCTCGGAAGGAGACGGGCCGCGACCGGTGGTCACGCGCAGATGCTCGCTGAGCTGCTCGGCAAGCGCTGCTTCGTTGGGCGAGACGATCAGGCTCTCCACGGACAGCCGTAACGCCGTCACAGGCTTCCCCCAGGCAGCACGAAAGAACTTCGTGCGGGTGGGGGCGTATCCGCTTCGGCGTCAGCCGTACAGACGCGGAAGCCCGTCGGGCCGCATCACATGGTCATCAGGAGGCTAGTGGAGGCGCTTTTCTCGCGACAACCCAGTAGAGATCAGAATCGTAACGGCGCTTCTCTCGTCCAGATTGACCGTCGGCCGGACGCGCGGCTTCCGACGTCTCGACCACGACGCGTGGGCTTGCACCGAGAGATGATGGCGGATCCCGATGTGCCCGAGTGTGGAAGTAATAAGGCATTTGCCGAAACACGGCTGCGGCTGCCGCGCCTGCGGTTCACAGACAAGCGGCCGTTTCGCTTCGGGCCGGAGGCAGGAGTTGCGGGGCTCGAGGTCGCACCTGGTTGAAGAGAGCTTCTACCAGGGAGAAGGAAACCACCCCATCGCCAAGCACACTTGGCGATCATCTGGTCACTCATTGTAATGTCCGGTCCATGGCAACACTCGATCACGAAACCCTCTTGGGGATCGTCCGTAATCGCCCGCTGCTCGCGGTCGCGCTTCTCCGGGCTGCCGCGTTCGTGGGTGAGGATGAGCCGGCCGACGGGGAGGCGATCGTCCTGCGCTTCCCATGGACGCGCCTCGCCAGCGCGGAGGAGCCCGCTCTCGCCGCTCGCTATCGCGAGATCATCGCCGCGGCCCGCCGAACCCGCGCGAACCTCGGGGAGTCCATGTTCGGGGAGATCATCGCCTTCCTGAACGCCCGCATCGAGGAGGGCCTCCACCACACGGACCTGATCGCGCGGAAGGGCGTGCGCGACTGGCGGGCGGAGCGGGACCTGTGGGCGAAGCGGGATCGCGTGGCGTTCCTGGAGTCCATCCTCCTCGACGATTTCTACCTGGCGGTCGAGGAGCACTCCCAGGCGGAGCACCTGCTGAAGTTGGAGGCCGCGGCGTACAACTGGCACGACGACTACCAGGACGACTGGCGCGTCTGAGCCGCCGCAGGGTTCCGGCGCCCCTGGTCGGCCCCTCCAGTGCCTTCTCAGGAAACGAACGCCATCCGGCGCGTGCCGGCCTGGCTGAGACGGAGCTGCCGAAGCTGCGGCGCCGGCAGGCGACGATCCTCCATCCTGATCAAGGGGTCCGTGAGGTGTTCCCGCACCTACGGACCCCGCTGTGTGCGTCTTCACCTCCAGATACAACAGCGTGTAGCACCCCGCCTGGGCACATGTCCGGGCCGGGGAAGCGGAGGCGGCCATGCGAGCGCTGGGCGAGGCCGGCGCCGCCCTGGAAGATCACGGTGACGAGGATGAACCCGCTTACCTGTACTGGGTGAACGCCGACGAGCTGCAGATCATGGAGGCGCGCGCCTACACCGAACTACGGCGACCGGTTCGCGCCGTACCGCTGCTCACCGACGTACTACGCCGTTACGACGCCACCCCCGCCCGCGAGCTCGCTCTGTACCTCTCCTGGCTCGCCGTCGCCCTCGCTGACGCCAACGAACCGGAGGAGGCCGCACGTACGGCATCGCGGATGTTCGACCTGTCGAGGGACCTCGCCAGCGACCGAACCATGCGTCGTCATCGTCTCGTCCTCCACCGGCTTGCGCCATACCGAGACGTGTCCCAAGTGCGAGAAGTGATCGAACAGTGCCGATGAAGAGCCGGAATCACGCGGAGAGGGGCCAAGGCGTTCCGTTCCCGTAGCCGGCCGCCCCTGCGAGGATGATTTCGTGACGGAATCCGGCGAGCGGACGCGCAGTCACTGGTGGTGGCGCCCGGGCTGGCGGCAGGGCCGCTCGTCCTACACCTGGCACTTCCTTGTCGGCGATCACCCTGCCCTGCGGGAGTTCGCCGCCCGGCTACACCCTCATCTCGACGAGGCGGGCGTTTACGATCCCATTCCCTTCCAGTGGTTGCACATGACCCTGCAAGACGTGGGATTCACCGATGAGGTGAGCGACGAGGACCTGACCGCGATCAGTACGGCGGTAGCCGAGCGTGTCGCCTCTCTCCCTCCCGTCTCGGTCGAGCTGGGCCCGGCGGTCGTCGGCACCGAAGGGGTGTACCTGCCCGTGCGGCCGGCCGACCCCGTGGCCGCCGTTCGCCGGGGCATCCGCGAGAGCATCGCGAGAGTCCGGGGGAACGACCACGTGCCCGGGACCGGAGACGGCTTCCATCCGCACGTCGGCCTCGCCTACGCCAACACTTCCGGCACTCCCCTGGCTCCGATCCGGAAGGCCCTGAGCCGGCATGCCGAGATCGTGCCCATCACCCTTACGCGCGTCTCATTGATCGACCTCAATCGGGACGAGGGCATGTACCAATGGACGCTCATCACGGCCCCGCCCCTCGGCGGTTGACCTTGCGCGATCGGATCATCATCGGGCCCCTGCGCTCCCCCGCCCACGCAATCATCGTGGAGATCCAGCGCACGAAGGAGGAGGAAAAGCGGCGGCAGCTGCCACGGTACGTCGCAGCGCTGTGGCTACAGCTTGACTGCGAGGTCACGATGCTGATGATCTGTCCCAACGCGACACCGCCGCCTGGGCGGCCGAGCCGATCACCACCAAGCTGCCCGGCACCACCCTCACCTGCCAGGTGATCGGCCCCGAACAGATCCCCCCTGTGACCGATCCGGCCGAGGCTGCGACGCATCCAGCGATGGCCGCGCTGTCGGTGATGACACACGGAGACCATGTTCCGGTGGTGGAGGCGTTCATGGCCGCGCTGCATCACCTCCCCGACGAACACGCTAGTCTCCAGGCTCCGAGGCGGCATCCTGGGAGCATCGGAGCCAGAACGCGTAACCCATCACATGGCCGGAGGCCGCAGGCCGAGCCACTGCTCGGCGTCCCAGGCATGAAACCGCTCGACCTCGGTGAACCCCAGCTTTGCCGCGAGGCGCATCGAGGCGACGTTGGCGCTCTGAGTGGTGAGCACCACCGGCTCGCCGGGAACGACGCCGTCGAACCAGTCGAGAGCCGCCGCGCACGCCTCGGCGGCGTACCCGCGCCCCCAGGCCTTCGGCAGGAACAGGTAACCGAGATCAGCCTTCCCGGCAGCAACTGGGCGACGGTGCCCGACTGCTCTCCTGAGCAGGATCTGGCCGATCATCGTCCCGTCGAGTTCGACGACGAAACTCCCGGGCCATCGCTCGGGCACCTCGGGCGTCCCACGCTCAAGCTCGTCACGCGGGCGGGGACCGCCGAGGTAGGTGTGCACCTCTGGCGAGGCGCGCAGCTCGATGAACGTCGTACGGTATCGCGCCTCGGGCTCACGGAGCACGAGCCGCTCGGTCCGGATCAGCTCAGGCGGCCAAGCCACGTGCCCTAGATCTGACATGCGGGCAAGCTGACAACCCTGTAGGACGACGTCGAACGCGGGCATGAAGGCATGACCGCCCTCAGGCCGATGATCAATCCGCAGCCGACCACAGGCATCCCTGGGACATTCTGCCGGGGCTTCTTAGCCGATATTCGGCCTGCCGCGCGAGCCGGGCCCAGAAGACCGCCGCCGACAATAACGACAGTCCGAATACCGCAGGCAACGTCCGAACAGAAGGCCGCATGGCCGTGGCGGACGACTGCCGACTCCGCGGCGATGTCCTCGACCACAATTCAGGCGATCCAGAGGCCTGGAAACGGTCGTCTTTCCTAGCGATCAAGATCATTCTTGCACGGGAATACCGAAGAAGATCGCAGTATAGATCATCGTCCGTGACCCTCTCACCGGTGTGGAGTGGCCGACTGTGGCCATCCGGGAACTTTCCGTGAGTGGCCTATTTACAGCTATTAGCCGACCGGTCACCATATGACCGTGGCCACACCCCCTCATTGATCAGCGGCTGGTGCGAATTGGTATCCGCTCGCGCCGACACACGAGGAGAGGACGTTCCGGGCGGCGCAATCACAGAGATTTTGCACGGCCAGTGATCCCGAATTCGTTGTGGCATAACGCCGCACCAGAAGGAATGACACCGTGAGAATGACGCGAGGAGTCCGGGCCGCCGTGTGCGCGGTCGTGACCGGTGCGATGCTGGTGGCCGGGGTAGGGACGGCGTCCGCCGCGCCCGGGGTCACCCCGGCGGACGTGACGCTGAAACTGGGTCCGGGCGGATCGACGACGATCGCCAAGACCGTGTCCACTCCGGCGATCCCGCCCAAGCCGGATATCACGTTCCTGATCGACACGACTGGGAGCATGGGCGGGGTCATCTCGAACGTGCGGACCAACGCGAACACCATCTTGTCCAACGTCGCTTCGGCGCAGCCGGACGCGCAGTTCGCGGTCGCCGAGTACAAGGACGCGGGGGACGCGACGCCGTTCCGGGTCGCGCAGAACCTCACCGCCAACCAGAGCGACGTCACCAACGGCATCAACTCGCTGGCCGCGTCGGGCGGCGGCGACTACCCCGAGGACGGCATCAACGGGCTGTTCCAGGTCGCGTCCGGTGCGGTCGCCTTCCGGCCGAACAGCACGCGGATCGTGTTGCTGATCGGGGACGCCCCCAGCCATGACCCCAGCAACGGCCACACACTGGCCGACGCGATCAGCGCCCTGCAGGCGGCCGACATCACCGTGCTCGCGTTCGACCTGTCCGGGCTGAACTCGACCGGGCAGGCGACCGCGATCACCAACGCCACGGGCGGTCAGCTGTTCTCCGGCCTCAACGCCTCCGAGGTCAGCGATACCATCCTGACGGCCCTGCACAACCTGCCGGTCACGGTCACCCACCAGCTGCGCGACTGCGATCCGAACCTGTCGGTGTCCCTGACCCCGGGCAGCCGGACGGTGACCAGCGGCGATGACGCCACCTTCACCGAGACCGTCTCCGTCGGCGCCGGAGCCGTGCCGGGAAGCACCATCACCTGCAAGGTGGACTTCCTGCTCAACGGCGTCCTGTCACCGGGCTTCACCGAAACGATCAACGAGCAGGTGCCGAAGGCGACCCCGTCGATCGCCACGACGCCGTCAGGCCAGGTGCCCGCGGGCGGGAACGTCTCCGACACGGCGACCCTGTCCGGCGGCTACCACCCGACGGGCACCGTCACGTTCCAGCTGTACGGCCCGGGCGACACCACCTGCACGACGCCCATCGCGACGCGTACCGGGACGGTGTCGGGCAGTGGCACCGCCGCGTCCGGGAACGTCGCCGCGGGCGGCGTGGGCACCTACCGCTGGGTGGCCTCCTACAGCGGCGACGCCGCCAACAACCCGGTCACCTCCCCGTGCGGCGACGAACAGGTCGTGGTCGTCAAGGCCACCCCGGGCATCGCCACCACCCCGTCGGGGTCCGTGCCGGCCGGCGGCGTCGTGTCCGACACCGCCACCGTCTCCGGCGGGTACCACCCCACCGGCACCGTTACATTCCAGCTGTACGGCCCGGGCGACACCGCCTGCGCGACGCCGATCGCCACCCGCACCGGCACGCTGTCCGGCAGCGGTACCGCCGCGTCCGGCGACGTGACGATCGGCGCGGCCGGCACCTACCGGTGGACCGCCACCTACAGTGGCAACGCCGACAACAACTCCGTCACCTCACCGTGCAGCGACGAACAGGTCACCGTCACGCCGCAGCGGCTGACCGGACGGGCCTACGGCCTGACCGCGAACGCCGCCCTGGCCGGCATCCAACTGGTCAACATCGCACCCGTTCCTGACACCGGCCATATCTCCACGACCTCGACCAGTGCCACCTCGGTGCCCTGCACGGCCACCCTCAGCGGGCTGATCAGCGCGCACGCCCTCTGCGCCAAGGTCGCGACCACCGAATTCCCCGGCAAGTCCGTGGCGACCGCCTCCATCGACGACACGACCATCGGGATCACCGGCATCCCGGTGATCACCGTCAAGACCGTCAACTCCAGCTCCACGACCACCTGCGCCGGATCCACCGGGACCACCACGATCGCCTTCCTCAAGGTCGGCGGCACGGTGGTCATCGCGGAACCCACCACTATCCAGCCCAACACCGCGATCGACGTCGGCGTCGTCAAGCTCGTCCTCAACGAGCAGAAGTCGTTCTCCACCCCCGACAAGGGCCTGACCGTCAACGCCGTCCACGTCACCGTCGACGCGCTCGGCCTGGCCAAGACGAACGTCGTCCTGGCCTCCTCCGAAAGCGACATCGGCAACTGCCCGTAACCCCACCCCACTGACCGATCGATTCCGAGGCCGGGCGGACACCACGGATCCGCCCGGCCTCGGCCAGGCTCCAGGCATCCCGGAGACTCCTATTCCGGCGGGCTGAGCTCGCCCTTGCCGAAGCCCTTGACGATGGACGCGACGGCGGCGCGACCGGCGGCACCGATGTCGCGAAGCTCCTCTTCGAACTCGAAGACCTTGCGGAACGTCTCGCCGTACCGCCGCTGCTCCTCGACGGGGATGCGCGGGACCTGCACGCGGCGCGGGTCGAACCGGCTGATGCTCGACTGGGTGCCACCGGGTGACGGCGTGGAGAGCGCTCTGAGGAACCCCGCGAGGAAGTACGCGTCGATGCGCTGCGGGTCGGGCCGCAGGAGGGTGAGCCGGGGGCCGAGCACGACGCCCTTGTCCGAGACGACCCGTACGGCGAGCTCCCCCGCGCGGGCGGCCACGACGACGTCGCCCGGTTCCGTGACGACCCGGTCGTCCGGCTGGGTGCGGGCCTGCGGCGCGGCGCCGGAGAGGAGGTCCTGGTCGGTGAGGACGAGATCGCCGGAACCGGTGACGTCGTAGCGCCCCGAGCTGAGCACCTTGATCGCCCCGGCCCGCTCGGTCTCGGCGAGGTCGACCGTGGGCATCGTCCTCGCCGGGACGGCGACGACGTCGGGGATCATCGCCGACAGCCGGTCGAGGCGTTCGAGAAGCCGCTCGCGCACCGCCGGGAACCGCTGCGCCGGGGCCTGGTCGTCCGCGCTCACGTGCCGGCCGGGGGTGAGGTCGACGTTCTCGTCCATCAACTCGATGATGGGGACCGTACGCGCCGGGCCCGTCCGTGCGTCCGGATCCGGGGCCGTACGCGTCTCGTGCCAGCGGCGCGCGACCTCCTCGAACGTCTCCGGCTCGGCCTCCGCCAGGAAGACGTGGGACGGCACGGGGTCGTGGCCGGACGGCTTGCGCAGCACCCACAGGTGCAGGGGAAGGCCCGTGCCCACACCCATCCGGGACGGCAGGCCGATGACCGCCTGCAGCGCCCCCTGACGCAGGAGGTTGCTCCTGATCCGCCGGCCGGACCGGCGGTTGGCGGCCACGGCGGGCATCAGCAGGACGGCGACGCCGCCGGGTTTCAGGTGCGCCAGGGCGTGCTGCACCCAGGCGAGCTCCGACTCGGCCTTCGGCGGCAGACCATACTCCCAGCGGGGGTCGCTGACCAGGTCGTCGTACCCCCAGTTGCGCTCGTTGAACGGCGGGTGGCACAGCACCGCGTCCACGGCGAGGCCGGGCCAGGAGTCGCGGCGCAGCGAGTCACCGGTGCGTACGGCTTCCTCGATGCCCGCGAGAGCCAGTCGCGTGCGGGCGAGCCGCGCGACGGTGTCGTCCGCCTCCTGGCCGTGGGCCTGGTCGAGGTGGCCGATGGTGGTCAAAAGTGTGCCGAGGCCACAGGCGGGGTCGAGGACCGACCGGACGCCCGGACCGGCCAGGTCCGCCATGAACCGCGCGATCTCCGGTGGGGTCTCGAACAGGCGGCGGGAGTGGACCTCGGCGTAGCGGCCGAGCAGGAACCGCGCCGCCTCGGCGCTCCCCTGCTCCTCGGCGAGTTCCTGGAGGAGCCACCAGGCCGGGGCCGCGACGAGACGCCGTCTGCCCTGCCCCAGCAGCAGCTCGGCGGCCTCGGCGACCACCGCGCCCAGATGCAGGTCGTCGGCGGCGTTCCTGATCTGCTGCCGGCTGCCTCAAAGCCCTGCTGATCGGCGGCGCCGTACTCGTGGGCCTGATCGTCCTCGGCACGCTCCTCGGCGGCGGCGGGAAGAACGACACGAGCGCGAAGCCGGCCGACTCCGCCGAGCACACCGGTCAGGCCGCCAAGCCGAAGAAGCCCCAGACCGACGAGCCGGAGCAGCCCCAGGACGAGCCGGAGCAGCCTCAGGCCCCCGGCCTCGGAGACGTGGTCAAGGACGGCAAGTTCGCCTTCAAGGTCATCAAGGTCGAGAAGGGCCTGTCCCAGGTCGGCGAGGGCTTCACGATCTCCAGAGCCCAGGGCCAGTATGTCCTCGTCCACCTGACCGTGAAGAACATCGGCGACGAGGCGCAGATGTTCAGCGACTCGGAGCAGAAGCTCGTCGACGCCAGAGGCCGCACCTTCGACGCCGACTCCGGAGCCGCCGCGCTCGGGCTCAAGGACTCGAACGCGTTCCTCAAAAACATCAACCCCGGCAATAGCGTCAAGGGGATCCTGCTGTTCGACGTGCCGAAGAACCTGACCCTCAGGTCGGTCGAACTGCACGACTCGATCTTCTCCGACGGCGTGACCGTCTCCCTGGCCCGGTGAGCCATGGGGTACTACTCGCGGTTCATGGGCTGCGTGCTCGGCGGCGCCGGCGGAGACGCCCTGGGCAGACCGGTCGAGTTCACGCCGCTCGCGGAAATCCGTGACGCGTACGGGCCGGACGGGCTGCGCGACATGGTCTCTTCCGAGATCACCGACGACACGCAGATGACCCTGTTCACCGCCGAGGGGCTGATCCGGGCACGCCTGCACGGCGTGGACCCCGTGGCGGCCGTCCACCACGCCTACCTGCGCCGGCTCGACACCCAGCAGTTCGCCGAGCACGCCCGCCGACGAAGCCGTACGCAACGGATGGCTCAGGCAGGAGGCCTGGCTGTACGCCCGGCGCGCGCCGGGCACGGCCTGCCTGTCCGGGCTGTACGCCGCCGACCGGCGGGTGGACGTCCCCGCCCCGGGCGCCATCGGTGACATCAACGCGTTGTCGAAGGGCTGCGGGTCGGTCATGCGCTCCGCGCCCTTCGGACTGTCGGTGTCCGACCCGTTCGAGACGGCGGGCCGCTGTGGCCGAACCCGACCCCCGCGAGGCCCTCCTCCTCGCGGTCAACCACTCCGGCGACTCCGACTCCACCGGCGCCGTCTGCGGCAACATCCTGGGCGCCCGGTACGGCCTGCGGGCGCTGCCTGCCGACTGCCTCGACGCCGTCGAGGGCCGCCCCACCATCGTGGAGCTCACCTTCGACCTCATGGCCGACCCCGCTCTCCCCAACAACTGGGCCGACCGCTACCCCTCTTGAACGAGCTCGCCGATCACCGGGCGGCCGGCTGCGGCTCGGTGACGGGTCCGGTGCTCCCGGTGTCCCCGGCCGCCGTGGAGGCGGGGTTCTCCGGGCCGCGCAGGGCGACATAGACGAACAGGGCGCCCATGACGGCGACGCCTGCCCACATGGCCTGCTGCCAGCCGTCGACGAAGGACTGCTGGGCGGCGTTGATCAGGGTCCGCGCGTACGAGCCGGCGCCGCCGGCCGCCTCGACGGCGTTGGCGACGCCTTCCCGGGCCGTACTCGCGGCCTCCGGAGGGATGCCGCCCAGCCTGCCGTCGATGGCGCCGCGGTAGCCGGCGGACAGCAGCGCGCCGAGCAGGGCGACGCCAAGGGCGGTGCCGAACTCACGGGTGACGTCGTTGAGCGCGGAGGCGACGCCCTGCTTCTCGCGCGGCAGAGAGCCGGTGATGGCCTCGGTGGAGGGCGTCATCGACAGGCCCATCCCGACGCCCATGGCGAGCATGCCGGGCAGGATGGTCGGATAACCCCCGTCGACGGAGACGAAGAGGGCCATGAGCGCCAGTCCGGCGCCGCCCAGCGCGACGCCCGCGGCCATGGTCGGACGGGAGCCGATGCGTACGGCCAGCTTGGGAGCGAGACCGGAGGCCGCCATCATCGTCACGGCCATGGGCATCAGAGCCAATGTGGACAGCAGCCCCGGCCAGCCGAGGACGGCCTGGAGGAACGGGAAGAGGACCACGGCTATGCCCGCCTGGACGCCGAAGACCACCAGCAGTGTGACCGACCCACCGGCCAGACCACGCTCACGGAACAGGCGCACGTCCAGCAGCGAGGCGTCCCGGCGGCGTACCTCCCAGGCCACGAAGCCGACGGCGGCGACGAGACCGGCGGCGAGGCCGGCCAGAGTCGCGGGCGCGGTCCAGCCGCGCTCGGGACCCTCCTGCAGAGCGAAGATGAGCCCGGCGACGGCGACCACGGACACGAGCGCGCCGACGGAGTCGAAGCTCTGGGCGGACCTCTGACGGGAGTCGGGGACCGACTTCAGCGTCATGGCCAGGGCCACGACGACCAGGACCACGGGCAGGACGAACAGCAGGCGCCAGTCGGCGACGTCGACCAGGAGCGCGGAGAGGAACATGCCCAGGATGCCGCCCCCTCCGGCGACGCCGGTCCACACGCCGATCGCCGCGCCACGTTCCTCCTCGGGGAAGGTGGAGGTGATGACGGCGAGAGTGACGGGCATGACCATCGCGGCGCCGACCCCGCTCGCCGCACGCGCGGCGAGCATCACCTCGGCCGTCGGAGCCAGGCCCGCCGCGATGTTCGCGATGCCGAAGACACCCAGACCGGCGACCAGCATGGGCTTGCGCCCCAGCCGGTCGCCGATCGCGCCGAGCGGCAGCAGCAACGCGGCCAGGGCCAGGGTGTAGATGTTGATGATCCACAAGATCGTGCTCTGCGAGGCGCCGAACTCGACGGCCAGGTGCGTCTGTGCGACGTTGAGTCCGGACACCGACGCGATGACGGCCATCAGCGCGATGGAGACGGCGATCAGAACGGTGCGCAGCTGACGCGCGTCCAGTGCGGCTCCGCCACCTCCGTCGGCGGCCGCCACCTGTGCGGGCTGGTTCGTACTCATGTGTTCCTCTCTTACTTCCAGATACGGGTCGCAGTGGGACCCGCTGCGCACACTAGGCCGCCGTTGCGAGAGGGGCATAGGATGTTGCGCATGGAGCAAGAAAGTGGGGACCTGGACAGCCTCGTACGCAAACGCCTCCGCGCCCTGCGCGTCGCGCAGGGCTGGTCCCTGGAAGAACTGGCCACCCGGGCCAACCTCAGCCAGTCGTCACTGAGCCGCATCGAGAACGGTCAGCGTCGCCTCGCCCTGGACCAGCTGGTCACCCTCGCCCGCGCCCTGGACACCACCCTCGACCAGCTCGTCGAGACCGCCGCCGACGACGTCGTCACCAGCCCGGTGATCGACGGCGCCCACGGCCTGATGCGCTGGCCGGTGAAGAGCGACCCCGGCATGAGCGTCGTACGCCAGCGCATGACCGAGCCACCGCCCGACAACCCCTCCCGCATGCGCGCCCACCCCGGCCGGGAATGGCTGGTCGTGCTCTCGGGCACCGCGATCCTCATGCTGGGCCACCGGCGCCTGCGTCTCGAGACCAACCAGGCCGCCGAGTTTCCCACGATGATGCCGCACGCCATCGGCGCCGAAGGCGGACCGTGCGAGATCATCGGCATCTTCGACCGCGACGCCCGCCGCGGCCACCAGCGCGACAACGGCAGCGACCGCGACACCCCCGGCGTCAGCGACTGAACTCACCACAGCGACCTTGGCTTTCGGGCATCGCGCAAGCGAGACAGCTAACCCGGAGCCTGCTATCCCCGAGAGCGCGTCCACGGACTGCGCTCTCTCTCACCACGAACCGACGTTCTTCAGCTGCCGATCCGACTCCGCAACTCGCGGGCTCTGACGTCGTCGAACTCAGTCAGCGCGGTAAGCGCTTCCTCCCGGTACGACCTGAGGTCCTCGCCGGCCCCTGCCTGCGTGATCGCCGTCATCATGTTCGCCAGCGCGATCGCCAGCTGCCACTGATCTCGCAGTTCACGATGAACTGCCACCGCCCGGCGATGGAAATCAAGGGCCTCCGTGGGTCGGCGGAGCGCGCGGTACGCTTCGCCTGTGGCATCCAGCGCCCGCGCTTCGCGGCTGCGGTCGCCCAAGCGCCGTTGGATACTCGACGCGCGCTGGAAGGACACCAGTGAGTCGGCGGGGCGTCCGGCCGCCAGCTGCACCTGGCCGTGCTCAAGCAGCCAATAGCCCTCCCACATGAGGTTGGCCCGGTCTCGCGCGATGCTCAGCGCCTCTTCGATGTACGCAGCGGCCTGACCGGCATGTCCGGCTTCGCGTCGCGCCATGGACAGCAGGCGCAGGGCGTTCCCCTGCCCGTCCGGAAATTCCAGTCGGCGGAAGCCGTCGAGCGCCCGCCCGGCGAAGTCCGCGCTCTCATCGAGGCGGCCCATCTCATAGGCCGTCTCGGCAAGATTCGCCAGTACGGTCGACTCCCAGCGGAGCTCGTCAAGCGGCCTGAGCGCGTCGAGGCTCTGTTCGAAGTCGGCGTGGGCCTGGCGCAGATCGCGGCGGCGAAGGTTGACCAACCCTAGGGCGTTGAGCGATATGGCCTCTCCGAGGGCGTCTCCGATTTCCCGCCTCAGCGCGAGTGCCATGCGGTGATGCTCGGCGCCCTTGTCGAGCTGGTGAGACTGGACATACGCCTTACCGAGGCTTTCGAGCACCTCCGCCTCGCCGTACGAGTCGCCGACGCGGCGGGCGGCCTCCAGCCCGATGGAGGCCAGTCCGAACCACGCCTCGAAGGGATTGTGCCGTGCGCAGTAGCCACGGGTGACGGCCGCCATCTGCCAGGCAAGGTCGTCCAGATCGTTCTGCTCCGCCGCCCGTACGGCTGCGACCAGATTTGGAAGCTCGACATTGAACCAGCGCAACGCTTCCTGGTATCCGGAAAAAGTCAGCTCGTTGACAGATGGATCCGGCTGACCCAGGCGGATCGGCCGGTCGAGCGGCGCCAGCATCTCCTGAGCGCCTGCGGCGGTGCGCAGATACCAGGTGGCCACCCTCCGCAGCACTTCGTGGCGACTTTTCGCGTTCTCCTCAGCGACGGCCTGGTCCACCGCGTAGGCACGCATCAGGTCGTGGAACTGGTAGCGGTCGGGACCAATCTGCTCGATGAGGTGGGCGCCCACGAGCGTGTCGAGCATCTGCCGGGCCTGGGCGGGCGCGCTCGAGACGGCCGCTGCCACGACCGGCACCCCGAACTCCGGGCTCGGATGCAGACCCAGGAGCCGGAACGCCCGTGCGGCCGGTTCGGGCAGCGCGCGGTAGGACCAGGCGAATACCGTGCGCACCGCATCGGATTCGTCGTCGCTTTCGGCGGTGAGTGCGTCCCAGAGCGCCGACTCGTCACGCAGGTCCTGGATCAGTTCGCGCAGCGGCATCCAGGGCCGGCTGGCGGCCCGCTCCGCCGCGATGCGCAGGGCCAGCGGAAGCCTGGCGCAAAGGCGCGCGAGCTCGGCCAATTCCTGCGGGTCGTCCTCTCCCCGGTAACCGGCGGTCACCCGGCGGATCAGCTCCAATGCCTCCGACTCGTGCAGCGTGTCAACGGTGACGCGGTGCGCCCCCTCACGCGCCATCAGCCCGGAAAGGCGGTCTCTGCTGGTCACGATTATTAGGCAGGTGTCTGTGCCGGGCAGCAGCGGACGTACCTGGGCCACCTTCGCCGCGTTGTCGAGCACCACCAGCATCCGCCGCCCCGCCAGCAGTGAACGGTACATCGCCGAGCGGGTTTCGGGATCTGGCGGGATCGCCGCCGCCGGGACGTCCAGAGCGCGCAGGAACCTGTCCAGAACCTCGTTCGCCGTAACCGGCTGGCCCGGGTCGTACCCGCGCAGGTTCACATACAGCTGACCGTCAGGAAAGCGCTCCCGGATCTGGTGCGCCCAGTGCAGTGCGAGCGCGGTCTTTCCCACCCCGGCGGTACCGGCGATCACGCAGACGCCGCTGGACCGGAACAGGTCGCCGTCCGGGATCAGTACCTTTCTGAGCCTGTCCAGCTCGTTCACCCGGTTGACGAACCCGCGGACGTCGCCGGGCAACTGGCGCGGGACATGTCCGGGCGCGTACACCGGGCCGTGGAAATGCACTCCTCCATGCACGTCCCGCGCCTGCACCACATCGCCCGCACTGCCGGACAGCTCCGAACGCGTGCTCCCGTCGTGCCTGTCGCCTGCGCCCTCCGGTCTCCTGGACCCCACCGTTTCCCTTCCTTCTATTTTTCGAGACCCTGAACGACAGCGTTGATCCGGAACCGACGTACGACGTCAGGCACCGGAACAGGAGAGTTCGAGCGTGGCTCCATTGCGGGCGAAGTAATCCGTCACGTCCTCGCCTGCACGATACAAGCGTTCGATCAGCGTTTTGCAACGCGCAATGAGCGAATGATCCGCATATCGCACACCGCCGGAGAGAATGCCGTGCTCGTTGTAGAGCACCTCGTACATGACGTCGTCTCCTAGCACCACCAGTTCCGGCAGCAGATTCGTCGTCTCCAGCGGTCGCACGTCAGCCGCGCCGACCACTCGCACCGAACCGCCATATTGGTGTCGAATACGAAGGAGGTGGAGCTCCCAGCGCAGATAAGGAGTAACCGGTTCTTCTACGACTCGTACGCGTCGCGTCCGGAACCCGGCTTTATCGATTCGCCGGTAGTAGTCGCGGATGGCGTCCCGTCGCTCGTCCAGCAGTCGGAGCGACCGCTTCCACTCGCCAGCCGAATACGCCGTCCAGCTCTCGTCCTCCGGTTCCTGGAACACCTGTCGCCGTTCCAGCTTCCAGAAGGCATTCTCGCGTATCGCCCAGAAATGCTCACTGAAGTCGTCTTGGTAAGCCTTTCTGGTGAGTTCCTCGCCATGGAACTTCTCGAGAAGATCACGCATCAGGTAAGTCCGCCTTGGCCGCGATGAGCATAACCCGGGGAATGATAACCAGCTTCTCATCCTCGGCGATGACCACACTCTCTGGCAGGCGCGATTCGTAGGAACGCGTGAGATCCCTACCGATCACCGCTATATCTCCGTTGTCGAGTTCCCAGATGTCGGGGCAACCATCGTCATTTCCGGTGCAGTCGAGTTCGGCCGCCGATTTGCCGAGCCGCCGGACCATCGTCGCCGAAGGGTCGGCCTCCCATGCACGAGCCATCAGTCTTCTCCTTTGCGAGTTGTCGTCTGGGTGAGCAGTCGGCCAGGATTGTTCGGACGAGACGTCTGGTCAGCGGTCAGGAGGGATGGCAGGTGTCATCTCAGTTATCCAGATCGGTCCGTCACCGCAGGTCATCTCCACTCCATCTGCGGGAGCGAGGGCAGTTCGCAGCAGTGTCATCCACTCACCGTCTATCCGGGCGAAAGGCCCGCGCTGCCCAAACAGCCCAAACCGGAAGACCCGGACTTGGTTGTGGATCTCGCGTGCACCGCGCCTCCAGTCCACGAACATGAAGTCCGGCTCCATCCAGCTGCCATAGTCAGCGCCCGCCTCGTCCTGAGGCTCGCCCTCCGCGCCAGCGGCCGCGAGCTCGATGGCGCCAGGGAGCAGTTCCGCGATGGCCTCGTCGATCTCCCGCCACAGCCTCTCTGTGACCAGGTCGTCCTGGATTTGGATACCGCCCTTTTGCGCGAGGATGTTCCCGCTGTCGAACTCCTCGTCCATCCAGTGGATGGAGACTCCGGTCTCCGGGTCGCCGTTGCGCACGGCCCAGTGAACCGGTATAGGCCCTCTGTAACGAGGCAGCAGAGAGGTATGCACGTTGATGGCGCCGAGTCGGGCGGTTCGCAGACCCTCCCGCGTCAGCTTCCATGGGCAGCCGTACACGACGATGAGGTCCGCCTGGTAACCGGCCAACGCCTTCGCCACTCCGCCGGCTGTACCGGGAAGCAGTAGATCCATGCCTGGCGGTAACGCCAGGCCAATGTCGGCCATGGTCTCCGCAGAACGTCTGCTGGTGGTTCTCTGCTGGCGCAGCGACCGAGCGTGCACGAATGCAACCGGCGTGTGACCCGCCTGAACGCAGGTTTCGTACAGAAGTCTGAAACCACTCACAGCAAAAGAGACCAGGACTACACGTAAGCCATTCGTCACGCTGGTCGACTCCTCGATGCCGCCCGATAGGGCTCCCTCCATGCAGTACGACTTCGCTCAGTACCCGATCCCGTGAACCGGGAGCCCAGGCGAAAGGAGCCGGGTAGTCACAGATCGCTGTCGCGACTCTCCGGTGTCGGAGCGCCGGGCGCGCCGAAGCGCACCGGTCCGTGGATGTCCCTGGCCTGGAGGACGGAGCCGTACTGAGAGCCTCCGATGATCACGTTCTGCACGGCGGGTGATCTTATCGTCGAATCAGAGGCCTCGCGACGGGCTTGAAACATTCCACAGAGCGTCAGCCCTATGCCTGCTATCGCTGCCAGCGCTCCGACGACGCTCGCCAGCTTGTCCGCTCTGTCAAGCCCGAGCACCGCGAAGTAGACCGCGGTTCCCGCGACGGCGGCAACGATGAGAAGGCCGCCTGCCCATAGTGATAATCGCCCCGGCATGACTTCCATCCTGAGCGTTTCCGATGGACATGACCAGCCCCGGCATTTGACGAACGAGGCTATATTCCCGTCCCGCTACGGGGGATACCCCTTGTGCTCACCTCTATCCTCAATAACGGTCTGGTACGCATTGCAGGGCCTTGGAGCCTTCTGCGCCCTTTCAGATAAAAACAGTCACGATGCGGCCCTCATCCGGCTACTACGCCCACGGGGTATGAAGGCCGTGCGGTACCGGGGCGCGCCTCGAGGGCCGGGTGTCAGGCAGGACGGGGGCCGCGGGTTTCGCGGAGGTGACCGCCGGAGAGCTCCAGCCAGCGCTCGACCCCGATCTCCGCGAGGAACCGTTCGTCGTGGCTGACCACCACGAACGCCCCCTCGTACGCGGTGAGCGCGCTCTCCAGTTGGGCCACGCTCACCAGGTCGAGGTTGTTGGTCGGCTCGTCGAGGAGCAGGAGCTGGGGGGCCGGTTCGGCGCACAGCACGCAGGCCAGCGTGGCGCGCAGCCGTTCGCCGCCCGACAGCACGCCGACCGGCAGGTGGGCCCGCGTCCCCCGGAACAGGAAGCGGGCCAGCAGGTTCATCCGCTCCGCCGGAGGCATGCCGGGCGCGTAGGCCGCCAGATTCTCGGCCACCGTGCGGTCGAGGTCGAGCAGGTCGAGCCGCTGCGACAGGTAGGCGACCCGGCCGTCGGCCCGTCGCAGCGTGCCGCCGTCGGGCGCCAGGTCGCCGCCGACGATGCGCAGCAGGGTGGACTTGCCCGCGCCGTTGGGGCCGGTCAGCGCGATGCGCTCGGGGCCGCGGATGGTCATGTCGAGACCCGGCCCGGCGAACAGGTCGCGGGCCCGCAGGCCTTCGCCGTGGAAGACCGTGCGCCCGGCGGGCACGTTCGTGCCCGGCAGTTCCAGCGTGATCCGCTGGTCGTCGCGCAGCGCCCGCTCGGCCTCGTCGAGCCTCGCCCTGGCGTCGCCGACGCGGGCGGCGTGCATCTGGCCCGCCCTCCCGGCCGACTCCTGCGCGCCGCGCTTCATGCCCCCGGCGACGATGCGCGGCAGGCCGGCGCTCTTGAGGTTGCGGGCGGCGTTGCCCGCGCGGCGCTCGGCGCGCTCGCGCGCCTGCTGCATCTCCCGCTTCTCCCGCTTGAGCTCCTGCTCGGCGCTGCGCACGGTTCGCTCGGCGGCCTCCTGCTCGGCCCGTACGGCCGCCTCGTACGCGGTGAAGTTGCCACCGTAGAAGCGGATCTCGCCCCGCTCCAGCTCGGCGATGCGGTCCATGCGGTCGAGCAGGGCCCGGTCGTGGCTGACCACGAGCAGGCAGCCGGTCCATTCGCCGAGCACGTCGTGGAGCCTGCGCCGGGCGGCGAGGTCGAGATTGTTGGTCGGCTCGTCGAGCAGCAGCACGTCGGGCCGCCGGAGCAGCTGGGCCGCCAGGCCGAGCGAGACGACCTGGCCGCCGCTCAGCGTGCCGAGCGGGCGGTCGAAGGCGAGGTCGCCGAGGCCGAGCCGGTCGAGCTGGGCGCGGGTGCGCTCCTCGATGTCCCAGTCGTTGCCGATCGCGGTGAAGTGCTCCTCGCTCGCGTCGCCCGACTCGATGGCGTCCAGGGCGGCGATCACCGGGGCGATGCCGAGCACCTCGGCCACGGTGAGGCCGGCGGTGAACGGGAGGTTCTGCGGCAGGTAGCCCACCTCGCCCTCGACGGCGACGGTGCCGGCGGTGGGCCGGTGCTCGCCCGCGATCAGCTTGAGCAGCGTGCTCTTGCCGGCGCCGTTGGGGGCGACGAGCCCGGTGCGGCCGCCGCCGATGGTGCAGGACAGGCCGGTGAAGACTGGGGTGCCGTCGGGCCAGGAGAAGGACAGGCCGGAGCAGACGATGAACGCGTCGGACATGGAAGAGACCTCGGTGTGTGTGACCCGGGCGCGCGACAAAGGGCCCGGTGGAGGGACGGGGAAACGACGACATGAGGCCACGCCGACAGCGGTTTGGTCACACGCCTGCCGGGGCCGTCACCCTCCGGTATCACCCGGAGATGTCGTCGTCACCTGCCACGTCTGGTCTCCTCGGTTCCGATCACAAACCGTCTGCCACCTTACCAGCCCGAGCACCGCCGGCGCGGAGGTGGGCGAGGCCCATGTCGAGGGCGGCCTCCAGATGGGTGGTCTCACCGGTGGACATCTGGATCAGCACGCCGCCCTGGATCCCGGCCAGCAGCGCGGCCGCCGCGCGGTCGGGGTCCACGTCCGGGCCGATCTCCCCGGCGTCCCGCATGTGGCGTACGCCCGCCGCGATCTCGGCCTGCCAGCTGCGCATCAGCTCGGTGACGACCGCCCGGGCCCCGGGCGTACGGCTGCCGAGGTGGGAGGTGACGGAGTTGAGCGGGCACAGGCGGCCCTGCCTCCGGTAACGGTCGACGACCTTGTCCCGCCACGCCTGCCAGGCGGGCCAGGAGGTGAGGTCGCCGAGCTGGGGCCGCTGGTCCTCCAGCACACGGTCGGCCTCGATGCGGGCCACGGCCAGCAGCAGTTCCTCCCGGCCGCCCGGGAAGTAGTGGAAGAGCTGGCTCTTGCTCGTCGCCGTGCCGGCCAGCACGTCGTCGAGGGTGGTGTCGGCCACGCCGTTCTCACGGATGAGCGCCGCCGCGCCCTCCAGGATGCGCTGCCGGGTCGCGGCCCCCTTGCGGGTCAGTGCGCGCATGACCCCCCTCCCTTTTGGACTTGCTGGTCCACTTTATCTCGCGCAAGCTGACTGGACCGCGCGGTTCGACACTCATCAGCCTTCCGAACGAAGGGGTCCTCCCCATGTCTCTCGACCACTACTACCTGCTCGGCCGTTCCGGGCTGCGCGTCAGCCGGCTCGCACTGGGCACGATGAACTTCGGCACCGGCGGCTTCCACGCCGCGTACGGCAGGACCGAGGACGAGGCCCGCCCGATCTTCCGCCGCTATCTCGAATCGGGCGGGAACTTCGTCGACACCGCCGACTTCTACACGGCCGGGGAGAGCGAGACGATCCTCGGCGCCCTTATCGCCGAGGCCGGGGTGCGCGACCGGGTGGTGCTCACCACCAAGTTCACCAACAGCGTCGACCCCGGAGACCCCAACGCGGGCGGCAACGGCCGCAAGCACATGATCAGAGCGGTCGAGGCGTCGCTGCGCCGCCTACGCACCGACTACGTCGATCTGTTCCTGCTGCACACCTGGGACCGTGTCACACCCGTCGAGGAGGTCCTGCGGACCTTCGACGACCTCACCAGGGCCGGGAAGATCCGGTACGCGGGCCTGTCGGACGTGCCCTCCTGGTACGCGGCGCGAGCGCAGACCCTCGCCGAGACGCACTCCCTCACGCCGATGGTCAGCCTGCAGCTCCCCTACTCGCTCGTGGACCGGGCGATCGAGCTGGAGCACGTCGCCATGGGGCAGAACCTCGGCCTCGGCATCACCGCGTGGAGCCCGCTGGGCGGCGGCTTCCTCACCGGGAAGTACCGGCCCGCGGACCGCGGCCTGACCGGGGGAGGGCAGGCTCGGCGGCGACGGCTCACCAGGACTCTCCTGGACCGACCGGGAGTGGCGGATCCTCGCGACCCTCGAAGAGGTCGCCGGGAAGCTCGGCGTGGCGATGGCCCAGGTCGCCCTGAACTGGGTCGCCACCCAGCCCGGGATCGCGGCGGCCATCGTCGGCGCGAGCAGCGCCGGGCAGCTCGACTCGAACGTGGCCGCCCTCGACTTCGAACTGCCGGCCGAGCTGCGCGCGAGGCTCGACGAGGCGAGTGCCGTGCCGCCCCCGTCGGTCTACCGGATGTTCACGCCGGGCTACCAGGGCTGGCTGGTCAGCCCCGGCGTCAAGGTCGGGGACAAGCCGGCCGGTTATGCCCCGGCCGTACGGAACTGGACGCCCGGCGGCGACGCCTGACCCGCACCGCCGCAGGAGCCGGGGCACGTGTCCGTCCCGGGTGGCCGTCTTCGGAGACTCCGGCCGTGGGTAGGGACTCCTGGACATCGAGGGAGACCGGTTATGGACACGGTACGGAACGTGATCGCCGGAGAGAGCCGCGAACCGGCGTCCGGCGAGTGGATGGACCTGGTCGACCCGTCCACCGAGAAGGTGTACGCCCGGGCGGCCCTCTCGGGCGGCGAGGACGTGGACCGGGCGGTCGCCGCCGCCACCGAGGCCGCCCGCGCCTGGCGGCGCACCACCCCGGCCGAGCGTCAGCGGCTGCTCCTGGAACTGGCCGATCTGATGACGGAGGGCAGGGAGGCGCTGGCCGAGGCGGAGGTGCGGGCGACCGGCAAGCCGCGCGCCACCGCGCTGAGCGTCGACGTGGAGGGGGCCGTCGACGCCGTCCGCTACTTCGCCGGAGCCGCGCGGCTGCTGGAGGGCCTCGGCGCCGCCGAGTACGCCGAGGGGCACACCTCGTTCGTGCGCCGCGAGCCGATCGGCGTCGTCGCCCAGGTGACGCCGTGGAACTACCCGCTGATGATGGCCGCCTGGAAGATCGGCCCGGCGCTGGCGGCGGGCGACACGGTGGTGCTGAAGCCGTCCGACACGACGCCCGGCTCGACCGTGCTGCTGGGCGAGATGTGCGCGCGGGTGTTCCCGCCCGGCGTGGTCAACGTCGTGTGCGGCGACCGGGACACCGGCCGCGCGCTGGTCGCCCATCCCGGGGTGGAGATGGTGGCGATCACGGGCTCGACGCGGGCCGGAGCCGAGGTGATGGCGGCCGCGGCGGGCGACCTCAAGGACGTCCACCTGGAGCTCGGGGGCAAGGCTCCCGCACTGGTCTTCGCCGACGCCGACCCGGCCGCGACGGCCGCCGGAATCGCCTCGGCGGCGTTCTTCAACACCGGGCAGGACTGCACCGCCGTCACGCGCGTGCTCGTGGAGCGGCGCGCGTACGACGGGTTCGTCGAGGCGCTCGCCGAGGCCGCGCGGGCGCTCGGGGTGGGGCACCCGGACGAGGAGGGCGTGTTCCTCGGCCCTGCCAACAACGCGGTCCAGGCCGAGCGGGTCGCGGGCTTCCTCGACCGGCTGCCCGCGCACGCCCGCGTGGTCACCGGCGGCGGCAGGCTCGGCCGTCCCGGTTTCTTCTTCCCGCCGACCGTCGTCGCCGGGGTGCGCCAGGACGACGAGATCGTGCAGCAGGAGGTCTTCGGCCCGGTGGTGACCGTGCAGCCGTTCGCGGACGAGGACGAGGCCGTCGCCCTGGCCAACGGCGTCGACTACGGGCTCGCCTCCAGCGTGTGGACCAGGGACACCGGGCGGGCCATGCGGCTGTCCGCCGCGCTGGACTTCGGCGCGGTCTGGGTCAACTGCCACCAGGTGTTCGTGCCGGAGATGCCGCACGGCGGCTTCAAGCACTCGGGCACCGGCAAGGACCTGTCCCGGTACGGCCTCGACGCCTACACCCGCGTCAAGCACGTGATGATCAGTCACACCTGACCACGCCGGCGAAGTTATTCCTTGACACGAATATTCGTGATGGGGAATAGTTCTCGTCGTGGACGAACTCCTCACCGCACTGGCCGACCCGGCCCGGTGGCGGCTCGTGAGCCTGCTGGCCGAGCGGCCCCGGCCGGTCGGCGTCCTGGCCGAGCTGGCCGGGGCGCGTCAGCCGCAGACCACCAAGCACCTGCAGGCCCTGGAGCGCGCCGGGCTCGTCACGTCCCAGCGCAGCGGCCAGCGCCGGATCTACGCCCTCCGGTCCGAGCCGCTGCGGGAACTGGCGGCCGCGCTCGGCCGCCTGGCCGACACCGCGGACCGGGCCGGCGGCCCGCGCGAGACCTACGACCGGTACGGGCTCAGCCTCCGCACGGAGCGGCTCGCCGCCGGCGAGCCGGGATGGGCCGACGGCCGCTCGTTCGGGTTCCACCGGTCACTGGCCGGCAGCCCCGAACTGGTCTGGCGTCACCTGACCGACGCCTCCCTCCTCGCCCGCTGGTGGACGCCCGACGACCTGCGCGTCTCCGAGCTCGTCTTCGAGGCGCGGCCGGGCGGGCGGATCGTCCAGGAGTACCGCGACGCCGAGGACACCGGCGGGGCGGACGTGGTCGCCGGGCGCGCCGAGGGGGTCGTGGACGAGGTGCGGCCCGGTGAGCACCTCGCCTACCGGCTCCGCCCGCTGCTTCCCGGCGGCGGCTCCGCCTTCACCGCGCACCTGGACCTCGGCCTGCGCCCGACCGAGGCCGGCACCGACCTCGACGTCCGGTTCCGGATCGCCGACAGCACGGTCGACTCCGCGGACTTCGTCGCGGGCGTCGAGATCGGCTTCGGCCAGAGCCTCGACCGGCTCGCGGCGATCCTCGCCGCCGGCCCGCACGACACCGGCACACCCACCAAAGAAGCCGAATCAAGGAGCACGACATGACCAGCACGACCCCCACCGGCCGCAAGGTGACCGCGAACCTGAACATCACCCTCGACGGGCGCTACCACGGCCCCGGCGGGCCCGGCGACTTCGCCGCCTTCGTCCCGTACGTGGTCACCGAGGTCGCCCGGGACCACATGAACCGCATGTGGCAGGGCGCGACGACGGCGCTGCTCGGCCGGGTCAACGCCGAGGGATTCATGGGCTACTGGCCCTCGGTCGCCGACAACGACGACGCCGACCCGCGTGACCGCGGATACGCCAAGTGGCTGGTCGGCGCGGAGAAGGTGGTCCTGTCGACCACCCTGACCGAGGCGCCCTGGGAGCGCACCCGCGTGGTCAACGCCCCCGCGGCCGAGGTCGTCGCCGATCTCAAGGCCACCGGCGAGGGCGACATCCTCGTCAACAGCAGCGCCAGTGTCATCAAGGCGCTCCTCGCGGCGGACCTCGTCGACCGGCTCCACCTCATGATCCTGCCCGAGATCATCGGAGGCGGGCAGCGGCTGTTCGACGACGGCCTGCCGGCCACGAAGTGGACGCTCGCCCACCGGGAGACCGGCGAACTCGGCGAGATGGCCATGGTCTACGACCGGCTCCGCTGAGCCCGGGACGATCAGCGCACCCGGCCGGGCCGGCGCCCGGGTGGTTCCCGTCTCACGCCACTTCTCCGGCGAGCAGTTCCTCCAGTTCGGCGAGATCACCGGTCCGCGCGGCGGCGGCGAACGTCCGTACGAGCCGCTGGTGCGCGGCGGCGCTCACCGGGTGGCGGCGCTCGCCCGCGAGACGGCCGTGGGCCCGTCGCAGGAGTTGCCGGGCGTGATCCTCACCCAGGTGGAGAATCCGCGAGATCCGGCGGTAGGGGTAGTCGAAGGCGATGCGCAGGAGATACACCGCGCGCTCGGCGGGGGTCAGCCGCTCCAGCAGCAGCCGGATCGCGGCGCCGACCTCCTCGTCTCGTTCGGCCGCCGTCTCCGGCCCGGCGGAGGGGTCCGCCGTCTCCGGCAGCCACGGACCGGCGGAGGTCTCGCGCCGCCTGCGGGCGGACTGCGCGACGTTGAGGGCGAGCCTGGTCGCGGTCAGCGCCAGGTACGCGGGCGGGCTGGCGACGGCGGAGCGGTCGGCGCGGGACCAGCGCAGCCATGTCTCCTGCACCACGTCCTCGGCCTCGCCCGCGTCGTGCAGGACGCGCAGGCCGATCGCTAAGAGCCGGGGCGCGACGGGGGCGAACGCCGCGACGCCGCCGTCTTGTCGCCCGGCCGGCACCTCGTCGATCCGCGCCGCGTGGCCCGCGTGACCCGCGTGGTCCGGCGGCGACTCCAACAGGTTCATGGTCACGATCTCGGCTCCGTTCGCACCCGGCATCCCCGCGATGCCGCTGTGATCACGGTCGCCTCCGGGGCCCCTCCATCGCGCCCCGGAGAGAGCCTGGTCGCTACCCTGGCCCCGGGTGCCCAGGGTGCCCAGGGGTCCCGTGACAGCCACCAGGAAGGCCGGAAGATGAAGATCGCCGTCATCGGCGGAACCGGGCTCATCGGCTCCCGGGTGGTCGAGATCCTCAGAGCTCGCGGGCACGAGGCGGCGCCGCACTCGACGTCCACGGGTCTGGACCTGCTCACCGGAAGGGGCCTGGCCGAGGCGCTGACGGACGCCGCCGTCGTCGTCAACCTGACGAAGCCGCGGACCTTCGACGACGCGTCACCCGCGTTCTTCCGGACGACCACGGACAACCTGCTGACCACCGCCTCGGCGGCCGGCGTCGGCCACACGGTCATCCTGTCGATCGTGGGCGCCGACCGGGTGCCCGGCTCGGTCTACTACCGGGGGAAGGTGCTGCAGGAGGACCTCCTCAAGGCCGGTCCCGTGCCGTACTCGATCGTGCGTGCCACGCAGTTCTTCGAGTTCATCGAGACGGTCATGTCCTGGACCTCCGACGAGCACACCGTCCGCCTGCCCGCCGTCCTGATGCAGCCCGTCGCCGCGGACGACGTCGCGCGGGCCGTGGCCGACGTCAGCGTGGGCGCCCCGCTGCGCGGCACCCTGGACATCGCCGGACCCGAGGTCTTCGCGCTCGACGAGCTGGGCAGGATCACCCTCGCCGCCCGCGGCGACCACCGCGCCGTCGTCACCGACGACGGCGCCGGCCTGTACGCCGCCGCCTCGGGCGACGCCCTCGTCGCCAAGGAGGGCGCCGTCATCGCCGGGACGACCTACCGGGAGTGGCTCACGCGCTGACCTGGCGAGCACGCACGCCTCGGTACCGCGTTGTCACAGATCCGGAGGCTGCCCTGTCTTCGAGACGGCCCGTACGTCGCGAAGTGACAGGAGCACGACCTTGCCGCCAGCAGCCACCACGATCCGGATCCGGGTCCGGATGAGCGCTCGCCCGGTCGACGAGCCGCACCGCGCCGCGAGCCAGCTCGAGCTGCTGTTCGACCTCACCTTCGTGGTCGCGGTCGCGGCCGCCACCGCCCAGTTCGCGCACGACATCGCCGCCGGTCACGGCCTGGCCGGTGTGGTGCCGTTCCTTCAGGTGTTCTTCGCGATCTGGTGGGCGTGGATGAACTTCACGTGGTTCGCCTCGTCCTACGACACCGACGACGTCGCCTACCGGCTGCTGACCATGGTGCAGATGGCCGGCGTGCTGGTCCTCGCCGCCGGCGTGCCCGCCGCGGGAAGCCGTTCCGACTACGGGATCATCACACTCGGCTACCTCGTCATGCGGATCGGGCTCGTCGCCCAGTGGCTGCGGGCCGGTCTCGAAGACCCGGCGGGGCGCCGCACCGCGCTCCGCTACGCCGGAGGCATCACCGCCCTGCAGGCGGGCTGGCTGGCGCGGCTCGCCCTCGTGGAGACGGGAGTCCTGCCCCCGTCGTCCGGCCTGCCGTTCTTCGCCTGCCTGGCCGCCCTGGAGCTCGCGGTGCCGGGGTGGGCGGAGCGGGCCAGGGCCACCAACTGGCACCCCCACCACATCGCCGAGCGCTACGGCCTGTTCACGATCATCCTGCTCGGTGAGAGTGTGCTGGCCGCGAGCAGAGGGGTCGGCAGAGCGCTCGAAGCGGGCGAGGTCGGCGGCCCGTTCCTCATGGTCGCCGGCGCCGGTCTCGTCCTGCTGTTCGCTCTGTGGTGGCTCTACTTCCTCGGCCCGGCGGGAGACGGTCTCACCGACCGTCGTCACCGGTCCTACCTGTGGGGATACGGCCACTACGGCATGTTCGCCGCCCTGGCCGCCCTCGGCGCCGGGCTGGAGGTGGCGGTGGAGCAGGGCGGGCACGACAGCGTGGTGCCGGGGGCTGCACTCGGTTACGCGGTCGCCGTGCCGGTGGGCCTGTATCTCGCCCTGCTGCTGGCGGTACACGTGCTCGTCGTCGCGGAACCCGTCATTTCGCCCACCGCGGTGCTGGGGTGCGCCGCCGTCGTCCTGTCGCTGCCGCTCGCGACGCCCTGGATCGGCGTGGCCGCCGTGGTCGGGGCGATCGCGGCCGTCTGCGTCCTGCTGGTCGCCGTCACGATCTGGACGGCCGCCGGGGCGCGTCGCGGGAACCGCGAGCGGGTCCGTCTCCCGTGACGTACGCCACGCCTCAGAAGAATTCCGCGGCGGCCGTCACAAGCCGGGAGCCTGTCCGGTCTTAGCTGGCGACCGGGTCGCGACGAGGTGGCCCGGCGTACGGAAAGGGAACGGCATGAAGATCGTGGTGATCGGCGGAACCGGCCTGATCGGCTCGAAGCTCGTGACGAAGCTGACCGAGCACGGCCACGAGGCGGTGGCCGCGTCGCCGAACACCGGCGTCAACACGCTGACCGGCGAAGGACTGGCCGAGGCGCTGACGGGCGCCCAGGTGGTGGTCGACGTCTCGAACTCCCCGTCGTTCGAGCGGGCCGCGGTGCTGAAGTTCTTCGAGACCTCCACGGGCAACCTGCTCGCGGCGGAGGCGGCGGCGGGCGTGGGTCACCACGTCGCGGTGTCGATCGTGGGAACGGAACGAATGCCGGACAACGGCTACTTCGCCGCGAAGATCGCACAGGAGCAGCTGATCGAGAAGTCGGGGATCCCGTTCTCGCTCGTGCACTCGACCCAGTTCTTCGAGTTCGCCCGCGGCATCGCCGACGAGGGCACGGTGGACGGCAAGGTGCACATGGCGCCCGTGCTCTTCCAGCCCATCGCGGGCGACGACGTCGCCAAGGCGGTCGGCCGGACCGCGGTGGGGGCGCCGCTGAACGGCAGGGTGGAGATCGCCGGGCCCGAGCAGTTCCGGATGGACGAGTTCTTCCGCCAGGCGCTCGCCGCCTGGGGCGACCCGCGCGAGGTGGTCACCGACCCCCACGCGCGTTACTTCGGCAGTGAGCTGAGCGAGCGTTCGCTGGTGCCGATCGACGACGCCGCCCTCGGCACGATCCGCTACCTGGACTGGCTCGGCACGGCCACCGGAAAGTAGACCGCGGCAGACGGCGCCGGACCCCAACACGGGAGGCCGGCACGGGCGGCCGGCGCGCCGGCCGCCCGCCGGGGAACGCTTCGCACCCGGCCGGATCAGATGACCAGATCACGCGTACGGAGGAACGATGAGTGCCCCGAGCGGCGAGAACGACTTCCTGCACGAACTCCAGATCGAGGTCGAGGCGGAGGTGATCGAGGTCGAGTGGAGCCGTCCCGAGGAGGCCGCCGGCCTGCCGGTCGCCGACTGGCTGTTCGACCCGTCGGACGCCGAACGTGAGGAGATCGCCTTGCGAGGTCTCCTCGACGCGGTCGAGGCGCTGGAAGACGGCCCCCGTCCGCGCGGTCCCGCCGACGACGGCCGTCGTTGACTGCCGGGGTTCACAGCGAGAAGGTAGGCTGCGCCTCGATCCGAGGCGTGGCGCCGGTAGCCTCCGACGTTCGACGGTCGGCACGTACGGCGGTCGGCAGTGAACGGGTGAAGGGTCGGCGGGACGGTGCCCATGGCAAGCGACGGTTCCGAGTCTCGGCTGCGTGGGCGGCGGACGGAGTGCGAGACGCTGGACCGGCTCGTGGCGACGGTGCAGGCCGGCCGCAGCTCGGTTCTGGTCGTGCGCGGCGAGGCCGGCATCGGCAAGACGGCGCTGCTGGACTACGCGCGGGACAGCGCATCCGGCTGCCGGACAGCCAGGGTGGCGGGCGTCGAGTCCGAAATGGAGCTGGCCTTCGGCGGTCTGCATCAGCTGTGCGCCCCGTTCCTGGACCGCCTCGGTCATCTGCCGGGCCCGCAGCGCGACGCGCTCGGCACGGTGTTCGGCCTGAGCGCGGGACCTCCGCCGGACCGCTTCCTGGTCGGGCTCGCGGTGCTCGGCCTGCTCGCCGACGTGGCCGGGAAGGGGCCGCTGGTCTGCCTCGTCGACGACGCCCAGTGGCTTGACGACGTCTCCACGCAGATTCTCGCGTTCGTCGCGCGGCGCCTGCTCGCGGAGCCGATCGGGCTGGTGTTCGCGGTGCGCGAGCACCACCTCGAACAGGAGCTGAGAGGGCTGCCGCAGCTCGGCGTGGGACGGTTGAGCGACGGCGACGCCCGCGCCCTGCTGGACTCCGTGACTCCCGGGCGACTCGACGAGCAGGTCCGGGACCGGATCGTCGCCGAGACGCAGGGAAACCCGCTGGCTCTGCTCGAACTGCCCCGGGGACTGACGCCGGCGGAGCTGGCGGGTGGATTCGGGCGGCCCGACGCGCGGCCGCTGGCAAGGCAGATCGAGCAGAGCTTCCTGCGGCGGGTCCGGTCGTTGCCGGCCGAGACGCAGCGGCTGCTGCTCGTCGCGGCGGCCGAGCCGGTCGGCGACGTGACCCTGCTGACGCGCGCGGCGGAGCTGCTGGGCATCGAACCGGACGCCGCCGCGCCGGCCGAAGCGGCCGGGCTGATCACCATCGGGACCCGGGTGCGTTTCCGTCATCCCCTTCTGCGCTCGGCGGCCTATCGTGTCGCGGCCCCGCAGGACCGGCAGGACGTCCACCGCGCGCTGGCCGACGCGACCGATCCCCGATCGGATCCCGACCGCCGGGCGTGGCATCTCGCCAACGCGACGGCCGGCCCCGACGAGGCGGTGGCCGCCGAGCTGGAGCGCTGCGCCGATCGGGCGCAGGCGCGCGGCGGGGTCGCCGCGGCGGCCGCGTTCCACGAGCGGGCGGCCGAGCTGACCCCCGATCCCGTACGCCGCGGCGCCAGGGCGCTGGCTGCGGCGCGGGCCAAGTATCGGGCCGGCGGGTACGACGCCGCGCTCGAATTGCTGGACGCGGCCGAGCTCAGCCCTCTGGACGAACGCGAACTGGCCCAGGCCGGCCTGCTGCGCGGTCAGATCGCGTTCGCCTCCAAGAGCGCCGGCGCCGCGATGCCGCTGCTGCTCCGAGCCGGCAGGCGCCTGGCGCCGCTCGACGCCGGGCTGGCCCGTGAGACCTACCGTGACGTGCTGAACGCGGCCATGAACGCGGGCCGGCTGCCGAGCGGCGCCCAGGTGGTGGACGTCGCCGAGGCGACGCTCGCCGCACCGCCGGGGCCGCCGCCGGAACGCAACGATCTGCTCCTGAACGGCGTGGCCGTGGCGCTCACCGAGGGGTACGCCGCGGGCGCGCCGATGGTGCTGCAGGCCCTCGCCGCCTTCCGCGCCGAAGGGGTCTCCAGGGAGGAGGGCCTCGGCTGGCTCCCGTTCGCGTCCCGCATGGCCCACAACGTCTGGGACTTCGACAGCTGGTCCGTGCTCTCCGCGCGACTGGCCGACCTCGCGCGCGAGGCGGGCGCGTTGTCGGTGCTGCCCTCAGCTCTCCACATGCTCGTGTCGAACAGGGTCCTCGCCGGGGAGTTCGCCCTGGCCGACGCGCTGGTCGCCGAGGCGGTGACGATCGGGGAGGTGACGGGCAGCCGCTACCTGGCCCAGTACGCGGCCCTGATACTCGAGCCGTGGAGGGGCCGGGAAGCCGCGACGCGTCAGGTCAGCGAAGCGATCACGCGGGACCCGGCCATCCAGGGGGAGGGCAAGGTGCTGACCGCCACCGCATGGGCGAGCGCGGTGCTCTGCAACGGCCTGGGCCGCTACGAGGAGGCCTACGTAGCGGCCGAGCGAGCATTCGAGCACCCGCGGCAGCTCGGCGGGACGGCCATCAGGTCCACGGCCGAGCTCGTCGAGGCCGCCGTCCGGAGCGGACGGCGGGCCAGGGCCGCCGAGGTCGCGTGGCGGCTCGACGAGATGGCACGGGCCAGTGGCACCGACTGGGCCCTCGGCACCTCGGCGTGCGTGCGTGCCCAGGTGAGCGACGGAGCGGACGCCGACGCCCTCTACCGCGAGGCGATCGAGCGGCTCGGCCGCACCGAGGTCCGCACGACGCTCGCCCGCACCCGGCTGCTGTACGGCGAGTGGCTGCGCCGCGAGAACCGCCGCCTCGACGCACGCGAGCAACTGGGCATCGCGTACGAGATGCTCAGCGACATAGGGGCCGAGGCGTTCGCCGAACGCGCCCGGCGCGAGCTCCAGGCCACCGGTGAGACGGTACGCAGGCGCACCGCCGAAGCGCGCCCCACCCTCACCGCCCAGGAGGCCCAGATAGCGCGCCTGGCCCGGGACGGGCTGACGAACCCCGAGATCGGCGCGCAGCTCTTCATCAGCCCGCACACCGTCGAATGGCACCTGCGGAAGATCTTCGCGAAGCTCGGCATCGCGTCCCGCAGGCAGATCGGCGCCGCGCTGCTCGAAGGCGTGGGCGTCACAGCCTGACCGCCGCCGACGGGCGGAGGCGACGTGACGGACGGGTGTCACAGATCCGCAGGGCCGCATGGTCCAAGTGCACGAGTCGATCAGAACCGTGCCGAGAGATGGATCATGAAGATGACGTGCCTCCGAAGACCGGTCGTGATTCCACTGGCCGCGGCCGGGTCCGTGCCACTTGGCGCCTCGACGCCGTCCGCCCTGTCCGCGGGCGGGTGACGGCGGTGTTGCGGGGACGGGCCGCCGAGCGCGAGCGGCTCGGCGGGCTGCTCGACGACGTACGGAGTGGTCAGAGCCGCGCGCTCGTGCTGCGTGGTGAGGCGGGAGTGGGCAAGACGGCGTTGCTGGACGACCTCGCCGCGCGGGCGCGGGGGTTTCGCATCGTCCGCGTCGCGGGTGTGCAGTCCGAGATGGAGCTGGCCTTCGCCGGGCTGCACCAGTTGTGCGCGCCGATGACGGACGGCCTCGCGCGCCTTCCCTCGCCGCAGGCCGGCGCGTTGCGCGCGGCCTTCGGGCTGAGCGCGGGGCAGGCGCCCGATCGCTTCCTCGTCGGTCTGGCCACGCTCGGCCTGCTGGCCGAGGCCGCCCGGGACCAGCCGCTGCTCTGCCTGGTGGACGACGCACAGTGGCTCGACCAGGCGTCCGTGCAGGCCCTGGCGTTCGCCGCGCGCCGCCTGCGGGCCGAATCGGTGGCGATGTGCTTCGCCACCCGGGTGCCGGACGAGACGCCGGACGTGCCGGGCCTGCCGGAGCCGCCGGTCGCCGGCCTGCCGGAGCTGACGGTGACCGGCCTGCCCGAGGGCGAGGCGCGGGCGCTGCTGCGCTCGGTGCTCCCCGGGCCGTGGGACGGGCGGGCACTCGACCGGATCGTCGCCGAGACGCGGGGCAACCCGCTGGCGCTGCTGGAGCTGGCGAAGGACTCCACCCCGGCCGACCTCGCGGGCGGGTTCGGCCTGCCGGGCACGCGGGCCCTCACGGGCCGGCTTCAGGAGCTCTACCAGCGGCGCGTCCTGTCGCTCCCGTCGCGTACGCGGCGGCTGCTGCTGGTGGCGGCCGCCGAGCCGGGCGGTGACCCGGGCCTGCTGTGGCGCGCGGCGGACCGGCTCGCCGTCGGGATCGAGGCGGTGACGCCCGCCATCGCCGCCGGGCTGGTGCAGATCGACGACCAGGTGCGTTTCCGCCATCCGCTGGTGCGTTCGGCAGTGTACTGGGCGGCCTCGCCGGAGGAGCGGTGCCGCGCGCACCTGGCGCTGGCGGAGGCCACCGATCCGCGGGCCGATCCCGACCGGCGTGCCTGGCACGCGGCGCAGGGCACGCGGGGCCCGTCGGAGGACGTCGCGGCGCAGCTCGTGCGCTCGGCCGATCGGGCGCGGGCCAGGGGCGGGCTCGCGGCGGTCGCGGCGTTCCTGGCGCGGGCGGTCGAGCTGACCCCTGATCCGGCCCGCCGCCAGGAGCGCGCGCTGGCCGCCGCGCGGGCGACCCATCGCGCCGGAACGCCCGGCGCCGCGCTGAGGCTGCTGTCCGTCGCGGAGGCGGGCCCGCTCGACGGGTTCCGGCGTGGCCAGGCCGACCTGCTGCGCGCACAGATCGCCTTCGCCACGGACCGCGGCGCCGACGCTCCCGGGCTGCTGCTCCGGGCCGCGCGGCAGCTTGAGCCGCATGACGTGCCGCTCGCCCGCGAGACGTACCTGGAGGCGATCAGCGCCGGGCTGTTCGCCGGTCCCCTGGCCACCGGCTGCGGCCAGCTCGAAGCGGCCGAGGCCGCGCGGGCGGCCTGCGTGACGGCGGAAGTGACACACGCCGCCCGCCCCGCCGATCTGCTGCTGAACGGCCTGACCGTGCTGATCACGGAAGGCCAGGCCGCTGGGGTGCCGGAACTGAGGCCGGCGCTGGAGGCCTTCGAATCCCCCGGCCTGTCCTCGGAGGAGGGGCTCGGCTGGCTCTGGCTGGCCGGCGTGGCGGCCGCGGCGTTGTGGGACGGTGAGGCCTGGGACCGGCTCGTCACCCGGCACGTCCGGCTCGCCAGGGAGAGCGGCCAGGCCACGGCGCTTCCCCTCGCGTTGACCGCACGCATAGCCGTGGACGCGTTCTCGGGGGAGCTGAGCGCGGCCGCCGCGCTGGCCGAGGAGGTGAAGGCGGTCTCGGAGGCCGTCAGGATCTCCTATCCGCCCTACAGCGACCTGCACCTGGCCGCCTGGACCGGACGCGAGGCGGACCACGCCGCGCTGGTGAGGACGGTGGTCGCGGAGGCGATGCGCCGGGGCGAAGGGAGCGCGCTGCTCGTCGCCGGGTGGTCGAAGGCGTTGCTCTGCAATGGTCTCGGCCGGTACGAGGAGGCTCTGCGCGCGACAGCCGACGTCGTCGGCCATCCGCGGAGGGAGACGAGCGCCGCAGTGGGCTGGGCTCTCGTGGAGTGTGTCGAGGCGGCCGCCCGCAGCGGCGCGCCGGGGCGGGCCGCCGACGCCTTCGAGCGGCTCGGCGAACTGACCCGGCCCAGCGGCACGGACTGGGCGCTGGGCGTCGAGGCGCGGTCGCGGGCGCTCGTCAGCACGGACGCGGAGGCCGAAGAGCACTACCGTGAGGCGGTCGACCGGCTCGGCCGGACCGCGATCCGGGGCGAGCTGGCCCGCGCCCATCTCCTCTACGGCGAATGGCTGCGCCGGGAGCGTCGCCAGCGCGACGCCCGTGAGCATCTGCGCACCGCCCATGAGGCGTTCACCGCCATAGGCATGGAGGCCTTCGCCGAGCGGGCCGCACGCGAGCTGCTGGCCACCGGCGAGCAGGCCCGGAAGCGCACCGCCGAGGCCGCCGGCGAGCTCACCGCGCAGGAGGCCCAGATCGTCCGGCTGGTCCGCGACGGCATGACCAACACCGAGATAGGCGCCCGCATCTTCATCAGCCCGCGCACGGTCGAATGGCACCTGCGCAACGTCTTCGGCAAGCTCGGCGTCACCTCCCGCAGGCAGCTCCAGCGCGCCGGCGCCGGGGTCTAGCCAGGCCCGGCCGGGGTCCGGTCACCCCGGGGAACCGGTGCCACCCCAGGGATCCGCCCCGTGTGTCACCCGGGTACGACCGGCCTCCCGCCCGAGGAGAGTGGGCACCGGAGAGACCAGATGAAAAGGGAGAATCCCCATGAACGACCACGTCTTGGAGCCGGCGGCTCAGGAGTTCGCCGAGGCGACCTCCACGCCCCCGTTCCTGTACGAGCTGGGCCCTGACGGCGCCCGCAAGGTGCTCGACGACCTCCAGGCCGCCCCGGTCGCCAAGCCCGAGGTCGACGAGAAGTGGATCACGGTGTCGGCCGGGGTCGGCGAGGTGCGGGCGCGCGTCGTCAGGCCCGCGGGGGCCTCGGGGACGCTGCCCGCCGTGCTGTACGTCCACGGCGGCGGCTGGGTGCTGGGCGATGCCGGCACGCATGACCGGCTGGTGCGGGAACTGGCCGTGGGCGCGGAGGCGGCGGTCGTGTTCGTGGAGTACGACCGGTCACCCGAGGCGCGCTATCCGGTGGCGATCGAACAGGCCTACGCGACCGCCCAGTGGATCACGCGGCACGGCGCGGACGAGGGGCTGGACGCCTCCCGGCTGGCGGTGGCCGGCGACTCGGTCGGCGGGAACATGACGGCCGCGCTGACCATCCTGGCCAAGTGGCGCGGCGACGTGCGGTTCGTGCACCAGTCGCTGTACTACCCGGTCACCGACGCCGCCCAGGACACCGGCAGCTACCGCGAGTTCGCCGACGGCCCTTACCTGACGGCCAAGGCGATGGCCTGGTTCTGGAACGCCTACACCACCGATCCCGCCCAGCGGGCCGCGATCACCGCCTCCCCGCTGCGCGCCACCCTGGAGGACCTGGCCGGGCTGCCGCCCGCCTTCGTCGTCGTCGACGAGTGCGACGTGCTGCGTGACGAGGGCGAGGCCTACGCCCGCAAGCTCGTCCAGGCGGGCGTCCCCACCACCGGCGTCCGCTACAACGGCACTCTGCACGACTTCATGATGCTGAACCCGCTCCGCGACACCCGCGCCGCGCGCGCCGCGACCGCGCAGGCCGTCGCCGTCCTCAGGACCGCCCTGAACACCGGAAAGGCACCCGCATGAGCGAGCAGCAGCCCGTCGTCGTCCTGGTCCACGGCGCCTTCGCCGAATCGGCCTCCTGGAACCGCGTCATCCAGCGCCTGCACACCCACGGCCTGTCCGCCGTCGCCGCGGCCAACCCACTGCGCAGCGTCGAGGGCGACGCCGCGTACGTGCGCGACGTGATCGCCGGCCTCGGCCGCCCGGTCGTCCTCGTCGGGCACTCGTACGGCGGCATGGTCGTCACCCAGGCCGCGGCCGGCCACCCGGCCGTGCGCGCCCTGGTCTACGTCGCGGCCTTCGCCCCCGAGCCTGGCGAGAACGCGTTCCTTCTGTCCGGCAAGTTCGAGGGCAGCACTCTGGGCGCGGCGCTGGAGGCCTATCCGGTCGTCTCCGGCGGCAACGAGTTCCGCATCGCGGCGGACAGGTTCCACCACCAGTTCTGCGCCGACCTCGACGCCGGCGAGGCCGCCCTGATGGCGGCGACCCAGCGGCCGGTGACCGAACGCGCCCTGACCGGCGCGCTGACGGCGGACGAGCCCGCCTGGCGCACCATCCCGTCCTGGTTCGTCCACGGCGAGCGCGACCTCAACATCCCGGCCGCGGCGCTGCGCTTCATGGCCGAGCGCGCCGGCGCCCGCCGGACCCGGGAGATCGCGGGCGCGTCACACGCGGTCGCCGCGTCACAGCCCGACGCCGTGACCGCCGTCATCCGCGACGCCGCCGACCACGCGCGGCGGTGAGACTCCGCAGGACCGCCTGAACCGGCCCCGGTCTCCGCTCACCGCGGAGACCGGGCGACAGACGCCGACACGAAAGGTCCAGGTGCGCGCATGGTCGCCTCCCTCCAACTCGAGCTCACGGCCGCCCCCGCGAAGACCTCCGCCACGTCGCTGACGCTGCGGCATCGGCACCTTCCCGGCACGAGCCTGATCGCGGTCGGCGGTGAGATCGGCCTCGCCAACAGCGACCTGCTGGCCCGCTACGTCGGCCGCCCCCGCCAACCGACCGTCAACGAGGTGAAGACCATGCCCGTCCACCAGGTCGTCCAGGAGCCCCGATCCCCTGTGCGTTTCACGACCCGCGCCGCCTGCGAGGACGCGGATCCCGGTCTGTTCTTCCCGATCATGTGGGACGACCGTCCCGATCGGCCCGACCGTCCCGATCGGCCGGAGGAGCAGGCCCGACGCATCTGCCAGACCTGTCCCCTACAGGCGGCCTGCCTCGACTGGGCGGTGCGCACCGGCGAGCCGGACGGCGTGTGGGGCGGCACCACCCCGGAAGAGCGCCGCCGGTTACGCGCCGGCCGGCGGCCCGCCACGGCCTGACCGCGTCCGCCGCAGGGGCCGGGGGCGCGGAGACTTCCGGGGCTGTCACAGGCGCGGCGGCCGTCCGGTCCTTATGGACGACCGGTCACGCGCACCACGATCGACAATGGAGGTAGAGCTCTGATGACGCATCCGGAACCGAGAGGGACCACTGCCGCTCCCGGCCGAGCGGGGATCGACACGCTCGACAGTCTGCGTGAGCACCTGCAGTGGGCGGTCGAGCTGGAACACGCGACGCTGCCGTCGTACCTGTGCGCGCTGTACTCACTGCGGCCGGAGGACAATCCGGAGGCCGTGGAGGTGGTGGGCAGCGTCTTCGCCGAGGAGATGCTGCACCTGGCGCTGGCGGCGAACCTGCTCAACGCCGTCGGCGGTCGGCCGCGTCTCGACATGCCCGGGATGCTGCCGCCGTACCCCCGGCGGCTGCCCCATAGCGACCTGGAACTGTCGCTGCTCCCGTTCGGCCCGGAGGCGCTGGAGATGTTCCTGCGCCTGGAGCGGCCCGCGCCGCCCGGCGCCCCGGCACAGGGCGACGGCTACGAGACGATCGGGCAGTTCTACGACGCGATCGAACAAGGGCTGCGCCACCTGTGCGAGCGGCTCGGCGAGCGGGAGGTCTTCTGCGGCGACCCCGCCCGCCAGGTGACCGGCGGCCGTTTCCGGCACACCACCGGCTCGTTGTTCGGGGTGGAGGATCTGGAGTCGGCGCTGGGGGCGCTGAAGGAGATCGTCGAAGAGGGCGAGGGTACCGCCCGGGGCGAGGTCTGGGACGGGGACCAGGACGTGTTCCACCCCGATCGGGACGAGGTCGGGCACTACTACCGCTTCCAGGAGCTCAAACTCGGCCGGCGCTACCGGCGGGGCGACACCCCGCGGTCCGGGCCGACCGGTGAGCCGGTCTCGGTGGACCCGGCCGCCGTACGGCCGATGCGGCCCAATCCGCGGCTGTCCGACCACGCCCCGGGCAGCGTCATCCGGACCGCGCAGGAGGAGTTCAACCGCGCCTACTGCAACCTGCTGAACCAGCTGGAGCAGGCGTTCGACGGCGAGCCGAGCCTGCTCGGGGCCGCCGTCGGCACCATGTACGCGCTCCGGGCCCAGGCCGACGCCCTGTTGCTGCTGCCGGACGCGGACGGCGCCATGGCGGGCCCCACCTTCGAGTGGGTGCCACCGGAGTCACGCTCGTGAGCGTCCCGCTCCCGGACACTCGTACGCGAGCACTCGCACACCATGGCGAGGGCGGCGCCCGTCCGGGCTCAGGATCGGGATCCGCTCGTGCTCGAAGCGCTCGATCGCCTCCCGGTACAGCGCCTCGGCCTCCTCATCTTGCTTGGCCTCCGCCGCGGCGATCAGCCGCTGCGCGCGGTGGAACGGCGCCGACGTCAGCTCCGCCGCACGCTTCAGGAACGCGCCTGCGGCGGCCGCGCGCTCCGCCGACCGCTCCAGGTCGGCGGCGACCTCCTCCCCCGGGGCGCCGAGCCGGCCCGCGTAGATCGCGGCCGGTGCACCGGTGGGGCCTGTGCGGCCCTCAATGGCAAGCGTGTCGTCTCGGCGTCGACGCGTGCGCGGTCCGTTCGCCGAGCAGCAGCGCGGCGACCGCCTCCGGGGCCTCGTGCATCGCGTCGTGGCCGGTCGGGAGGTCGTGGACCTGCCACCCGGGATCGGCGTGGAGCCGGGTGCGGAGCGCGGCGAACGGCGTCCGGTCCTCCCATCCCGAGCAGTAGACGAACTCCCGGCGGGGCACCCGGGCGAGCGCGCCTGTGAGCCGGACCGTCTGCAGGAACGAGGCGAGGGGATGGGGACGGCAGCGGGGATCCACGCCGACCGGCGGCCGGACGGCGTAGCCGGTGGTCGCGGCACCCGACGCGAACGCCTCCCGGTAACGCTCGGTCGTCGACGACCAGCACGACTCCCCGTCGCGCGGCACGTAGGCGTCGAGATGCACCAGTCGTGAGACACGGCCGCCGGCGCGATCGGCGGCGGCGGCGATCACCATCCCGCCGTAGCTGTGGCCGACCAGCGTCGCGCCGGTGACATGCGCGCGATCGAGGAGGCGCAGCACGTCGCCGGCGTGCGTGTCGAGGTTGGCGGTCGCGACCGTCGCGGCGTCGTCGTCCGGCCGCAGACCGGTCAGGGTCAGGGCGTGTACGGCATGACCGGCCCGTTCCAGCAGCGGAACCACCGCCTCGAACGACCAGGAGCCGTGCCAACCGCCGGGCACGAGGACGAACGTCGCCATGCGTTTCTCCTCCTCTCTCGAACCGCGGCATCGAGGCACGCCGCCTCGACGCTCCACGACGAACCAGGCGGCGCCCGCGCCGGTCGCTCTTCCAGAGCCTGGCCGGGGTGTCGCGCCTGTTCTCCGCCATTGTCTCGGCACACACGATATTGATCGCTCGCTTGGCGCGGCGGGCGAACCGTCGCGGGACGAACCTCCGAACAGATGCGGCCCGAACCGCCGGGAGGGTTGATCCACCGCCGTTTACACAATCTTCATTTGCTCGATGACGGGGCGTACCTCGCCTCCTGCGGCCCCGAAAGCCCTTTTGAGCAGGTACGACCGTACGTCCCGGAAGTCGTCGGCGAAGCCCGACAAAAAAGGTCAATTTGCCTAACTACGACCTGCTATTTCCGGATTTATCGTCATTAGCGAATCTCCGAGCTGTCTGACTGCTCCGTTCGTGTCCAGCCCCCTCTCCTGGCCGGAGCAGCAGGCAGAAGGGGACGCTCGTGAAACGAGCCTTCGCCGCCCTCACCTCCACCCTCGGCGCCCTGTCCCTCCTCCTCACCCTGACCACCGGCCCCTCCCTCGCCACGCCGCCGAACATCCCGTCGGCGAGCACCGCCGCCTCCCGGCTGGCCTCGCTCACCGTGGCCGCCGAGTCGCACCAGTCGACCTACAACCGCGACCTCTTCCCGCACTGGATCACCATCTCGGGCACCTGCAACACCCGCGAGCAGGTGCTCAAGCGGGACGGCAGCGGCGTCGTGACCGACTCGAGCTGCGCCTCCGTCTCCGGCAGCTGGTACAGCCCGTACGACGGAGCGACCTGGCACGCTGCCTCCGACGTCGACATCGACCACATGGTCCCCCTCGCCGAGGCCTGGCGCTCCGGCGCCTGGGCCTGGACCACCGCCCAGCGTCAGGCGTACGCCAACGACCTCGGCGGCCCCGAGCTGTGGGCCGTCACCGACAACGTCAACCAGGCCAAGGGCGACCAGGACCCCACCACCTGGAAGCCGTCCCTGACCTCCTTCTGGTGCACCTACGCCCGCGCGTGGATCCAGGTGAAGTGGTACTACGGCCTCACCCTGCAGAGCGCCGAGAAGTCCGCCCTGACCACCATGCTCGGCTACTGCTGATCCCCTCCCCCGCTGCGGCGGCGCGCCGCCGCCGCAGCGGGGGGCATAAGTCGATGGCGGGGACGAGATCGGATGTGGCACGGTGTGGGCGTGTCTGAGCAGATCGTGCTGCCGCGCAGCGTGGACGAGGCGGTCGCCGCGGAGCGGGCGGGCCACGCCCTCCGCTACCTGTACTTCTGGGGTCACCGGCCGCCGCGCGACGGCGGCGTCGGCCCTGGCTGCCTGTCCCAGTGGTGGCCGGTCGCCTTCACCGAGGACGGCCACACCTTCGCCTCCGCCGAGCACTACATGATGGCGCACAAGGCCTGGCTGTTCGGCGACGACCAGACCGCCGCGAAGGTCCTCGCCGCCGGTCACCCGAACGAGGCCAAGACCCTCGGCCGGGCCGTACGCGACTTCGACGAGCAGGTCTGGAACGCGCAGCGGTCCGACATCGTGGTCCGCGGCAGCCTCGCCAAGTTCGGCCAGAACGCGGACCTGCGCCGCTTCCTGCTCGCCACCACCGGCCGGGTCCTGGTGGAGGCCAGCCCCAACGACCGGATCTGGGGCATCGGCCTGACCGCCGGCGACGAACGCGCCGCCTCCCCCGCCACCTGGCAGGGCCTCAACCTGCTCGGGTTCGCCCTGATGACCGCCCGCGACATCCTCGCGACCGAGGCGTAGCTTCGGGCCCCGACGTCCGCCCCCGCACCGCTCCAGACCGCCGGAAGCCCTGTCATCCCTTGCTTTCCTCTTCGGGCGGGGGAGGAAACGGGGCGTAGAAGACGAGACCGGATACCCGTCCTGCCTGTACCACCGGCCCATGTCGCACGTCTCCGCTGATGAGGTTGAAGACGTTGCCCGTCTCCCCCGCTGGAGGTGTGGTGCCCAGTGCCTCCGTCAACTGCCTCAGCTCTTCGGCCAGTGGAGGGTCCGCCTCGACCAGACGGCACAGCCGGGCCCGCCACGCCTCTTCGATGCCGGCCACGAGCCGTCCGTCGTCGGCCTCGTGCGCGGCCAGCAGTTCCGCGCGGGACGCGTCGAGCTCCTGGGACATCTGCTCGGCGTTCTTTCCCCGGGCGAGCATGCGGGCGACGCCTTCCTTCGCCTTGGTCCAGGAGTCGGAGACCATCAGTCCGACCAGTGTCGCCGCTCCCGAACTCGCCAGTGCTACCAGCTCAGGCTCCACGGCTGGCCTCCTCGCCGCGTGTCGTGCGCATGTGCCTTCCCGCCGTCACTGGTCCGGCCCGTCGTCCGGAGGCTCGGACGGGGGCTCGAAACCGTCGAACCGCGGGGACTCCGCTGGGTCGAACCGGCGCAGAAGATCGTCAGCGGCCTCCTGCCTACCGTACGCGCGCAGTACGTCCGCCACGTGCTTGGCGAGCAGGACCCGTTCGGGACTGTCCTGCTCGATGTCCATCGCGCTCAGGAAGTCCCCGAAAAGGTCCGGGACGGTACGGGACGAAGGAGCGAAGGCCCCTGTCGCGCCATTGCTCACGTACCCGGCGGGCGCCTCCACTGTCCCGTCGGCGAACGTGGACAACAGGTGCCGGAATGGCTCGGCAACGTGCGTGTTGTTGGCGGCGGAGGAAAGCTGGGCGAGCAGGCCGATGTCCTGCACGGTCTTCTGGACGTGGTCGTCGTTCTTGGCGAGCCACCAGACCACGGCACTGCCGGTGTCCTTCAGCACGCTCTCACTTAGATAGGCGCGCCTGGTCTGTTCGTACCTCATCTCGTGCTCCCAGAGGGCGTTCTCCTTACGCGCCGCCGCGAGCTTGGCGAGTCGTGCCTGGTCCTGGTCGGCGAGGGTGAGCGTGACGGAGTGCGCCATCGCCCGGATGCCTCCCGTCGCGTCCGGCTCCATCCGGGCCAGCGCACCGCTCAGTTCGTGCCGGACGAGCGAGGCACGGCCAGGCGGCCTGTTCGCCGTGATCGCACGGGCCCGTTCGAGGATCGCGTCGATCGCCAGAGCCTCGGGATTGGCGAGCGACTCGTCGAACCGCGCGACGATCGGTGACCAGCGAACGGTTGCGGAGAACACGAAGTCGTAGTCCGCCCAGGCGCTCGGCAGGGCGACATCGGCGATGTTCGGTTCTACACGCTCCGTTACTGTCACCGGCGGAGGTGAGGAGGAATAGGGCAGCTCTCGCGGCTTGAGCAGGCCCTTCACCACTCCCAGCCAAAGAGCCGCGAGCAGGACGACGACGAGAAAGCCGAGCCACAGGGGCCGGGGAGCGAACACGAACAGACCGACGAAGATCAACCCGCAGAAGGCGGCGAAGTAGGCGGTCAGTGTTGTACGGCCAGAACTCATGGAACGGCCTTTCTTGCCGGACTATGCGACCTGAATGCCCAGGACGGACCTGATTTTTGAGTAGAGGCGATCGTGTAACCGGACGTCGCTCTTACTCCATTCGGGCCGGGAACGCTCCAGCTCTCCGGCCATCGAGTACAGGGCGGACAGGACGGGCGGCCTCTGCCGGGCGCCTTCGACGAGCACGTCGATGAGCACGTCGGCCCACGGCCCGCTCTCGCCTGCCGCCTCAAGCCACTGCTGGACCCGTTCGCGCCAGACCTCCTCGCCGCTCCGCTCGAAGACGACGCTCCAGCCCACCGTCACCTGCTCGCGGAGTATGGACCTTGCCAGCGGCGCGCGAGCACCGCCGGTCGAGGCCAGCAGATCCGAGTCGGCCAGATCCAGGAACAGACCGGGGTCGGCCCTGTATCGGTTGTCCTGCGTGAACTGGTCGTTGAGCCGGCTGAACATCAGGCGCAGCAGCCGCCGATCCGCACGCACCAGTTCGAGGAGCGCCTCACGGGCCTGTGTGGTTCCAGTCTCGCGCCTGGCCCGATGATGGAGGCGGACCACGGCCTCGTAGGGATTACGCACGGCCATGACCTCGGAGCACATCCTGACGATCACTTCGGCGAGCGTCTCGGATAGCGCTCCCTGTCGGCACCATTCGTATATCTGATGGCGGAAGAACCTGCCCTGCCGCTGGTCCAGCAGACCTACGGTCAGCACCTGCGCCGCTGCACGCCGACCGGCCCCATTCATCGGCCTTGCCGTCCACTCAACGATCAGAGAGACGAGCATCCCCCGATAGCGGTCGTCGTGCAGGCACAGTTCCGTGAACCGATCGACGAGGTTGTCACGGTCGTCCAAGGGCACACTCTGGGAGGCAGCAGTGAGACGCACCCACTCGCGCAGGCTCGCGCGCAGATCTGGAAGATGGATCCAGAGATGCCGACGGGCCGCTGCGTCATATCCGAGATCTCTGAAGTGCACCCGGCCGTCGCGACCAAGCACCGCATGGATCTCTTCGAACCGTATGTCGAGGCCCCTGTGCTGCAGCGGCGAACGGTCCTCAAGCGGGTGCTTGGCCTCATGAAGGAGCACGTAGGTCGCTTCGTGAATAACGTCGGCATGTGCACCATGCAGCATGGCCGTGGCGAGCAACAGTGCACGTTGGTCGCCTTCAAGCGTGCGCGAGTCGGCGGTGACCTGACTGTCCCTGTCATATAGGGCTCCATAGGCCTCCTCGCACCAGGACTTGATTTCGCCAGCACCGCCGACTCTCTTCCTCGCCTGGATCACGAGCAACGCGAAGTGGGCAACGTCCTCAAGTCGAGGCCGCGCACTCAGGAATCGGTCAGTGGCAGGGCTGGCAGAATGCGTCTCCTGCCAGTTGAATCCGGCTTGCCGTAGGTAATGCCGCAACACCTGGAGTTCTGCCGGACGACCGATCTCGACCCGATATTGTTCAAGCGTCGGCTGTAGCCGTTCGGCTCTGTTATGCGGGAGCACGACAACAAGGCACGCCCGGTGTTCACGTACCTCGGCGTGAGCGTCGAGGAGCTCCCGATGAGCTCGCGCCCAATACCGGTCGTCAGCGGCCGACAGGTCAAGCAGCAGCAGGTCGCCGTCGACGATGGCGTCACACGCCAGCAGACGCCCGTCCCTGTCGTTCTCGTCGTTGAGCGGCATCTCCCGAAACGCCATCTCCCCGCCGCGCAACTCGTGCAGGAGCATCTGCGCGGCCGCCTGGCGGCCGCTTCCCGGCGCTCCGTCGAGAAGGACAATCCGTGATCGGGGAAGAATCTCCCGCGCCTCGCCAAACCCTGGTGGATAGGCGAAACACCTGCTTAACAGTAGGAGAGACTCCGCTGCGAATCTTCTATACGATTTACCCTCGACGCTTTGCTGGAACAGCAGGTGTAGATTGATTATGGGAGCCGCCCCCGTGCTTATCTGGACGAAACGGCTCGGGTTGAAAGAGGGCTCGTCGCTCAACGATCTTCATCCTCGTCGCCGACCTGACCGTTGAACCGCTGGTGGATGCCCCCGTTGTTCTCCCCGACGAACATAGCACCCGGCCCGGAGAACTGCTGGTTGTTGATATTGCCCCTACCGAGATGGACCTGCCTATAGTCGTTGCCGATGCCGCCGGCGATGTCTCTGCCCTGCACGTTCGTCCTGCCGGACACGTTCCCCATCTGATTGCGCACGGAGCTTTCTGGTTCGGGGGTGGTGCGGTCGTGAAGTGTGGGCACCAACTCGATCAGCCTCTTGGTGATCTTGGTCAGGCCTGGTTCCGGGTCTTTCATGTCCAGTCGTACGGACTGGCGATCGGCGAGTGGTCTGAGTTCCTGGGGGAGATCCGCGGCTTTGAGCCGTGCCGTCTCCGTCCCCTCGAGAACGGGGATGACGGAGATCCCGCATTCGAATGCTTCCAGGATCTCCCTGCGAACCCAGTCGTTCTCGTCGTACAGCGCCGGGTAGTTCGTCCAGTTCGGTCCGATGACAGCGAGGAGGACCTCGCTCCGCCGTACGCTGTGGAGGAGTTCCTCCTGGTAGCGAGTGCCGGGCGCAATGGACTTGGACGCACGGAAGGCCGCCTCGTCCCCGAAGCGGTGGGACAGTTCTCTTTCGATGAACGTGGCGGTCTTGTCGCCATCCCCGTTGCGGTAGTTGACGAAAACGTCGGGCATAGCAGGTTGCTCCTTCTTCATAAGGCGACGATGCGCAGTGCCGCGCTGAGTTCGGGTGACAGATCGCGCACCGCCACGTTTTTGGGGTGCCGGTTCAGTGCGCGGGCGAGTGATCGCAAGTCGGAGGCGATGGTGACGGATCCCACGGCGACGAGGTCGCCGATCAACTCACGCGTCAGCGCACATGCGTGGTCCACTTCGCCCGCGGCGGCGTACGCGAGGGCTCTGCGCATCCCGAACCGAACCCGGGCGCGGACGGCCTGGGGAGCGAGCTGTCTCAGTTCCCGGTCGAGGAGTGCGGCGGCCTCATCTGGACGCCCCAGGTCGTACAGGCACCATCCCGTGATCATCGCGACGGAATCGGGCAGGTTCGTCGTGCCGATCGCCGGCTCGTCCGAATCGGTATTGCCCAGCGCGAGCAATACCCGGGACCGATCCAGAGCACGCATGCAGGCGTCGTAGTCACAGGCGATCGCGTGACCCTGGGCCTCCCGCTGCGCGGCGAGCCCGCTGATCCGAGGCGGAACTACGCCCGTCTGCGCCTGTCGAGCCAGCCCGACGGTCTGCGCGGCGTCCTGTTGATACAAGGTGATCAGCGCTCTTCGCACCAGCCCATATGAGGCGAGATACCGGTCACCGCCCGCGGTCGCCAATTCGACGGCGAGCCGCGTCCACCAGAGCGCGCCCTCGTCGTTCCCGGTCTCCTGTACCAGCCATCCCGCGTACTCCGCATACCGGGAACCAAGCCTCAACAGGCCTTGGCGGATACAGGGGGCGGCATCGGCGGCCACTTCCCTGAGCGTGTGCGTCTGTGCGATAAGCGCGGGAAGTACGACTGTGGGGTGAGCGATCTGACCCAGCCGCCGATATTGGTCGAACAACACCCGGGATGCTTCGAGTACGGTCTCGCTCCCGGTGCTCAGCGTGGCCTTGGCAGCCGAAGATCCTCCTGCGACGCCGATGCCCATGCCGGCCACGGACATCGCACCGAGGCTGAGCACCTGCCTTCTTCCCACGGGCTGGAACCAGCTCTGCCCGTCTAAGGACAACCGCATCAGCCACACCTCCTCCTTGTCGGCGTCGTCCGTCGTCGCCAGGTCCGCAGGTGGATCGGAGCTCACGGGCACGAGCCGAGCCAGCGCGCCTCCGGCGCCGAGCTTGGCGTCACACAGGCGGACCAGGTCACGGCTCGGTGCCTTGAGCCCGCGCTCGACCTTGCTGAGCTGGCCCTTGCTGTAATTGACCAGCTTTGCCAAATCACTCAGCGAGAGATTCGAACTGATTCGTAGTCTCCGAAGCTCCTGTCCGAAATGAGCCGGCTGCTGCACCGCGTGTCCCTCCGTCGTTCCGCCGGACAGCCGCCGCTGTAAGACTGCGTCAGTCAGACCGCCCGGACAAGGCCGATACCGGTGTTTCCCGTTTCCACCTTCGCAGGCAACGGGAAACGGTGCCACACCCCACCCATTGCCGATTGATTGAGTTGATTCTCACTCCCACGAGCCACTCGGACACCGCCAATCTGTATCTATGACATAGAGATCAGACCGACCACGATCCATGAATTGCACTATATTTATCTTCAATTGTGGCTAGGCCCAGAGGACGGTCCGGCCGCGGGCCCGGCGCAGGGGCGGCGGATCGGCGACCTAGGATCGGGGCATGCCCTTGACCGCGAGCGACGTCGACCGGTTCGAGGCGGCCAGGCCGCGCCTGGAGGCCATCGCCTACCGGCTCCTCGGGTCCGCCGGGGAGGCCGAGGACGCCGTACAGGAGACGTTCCTGCGCTGGCAGACCGCCGACGTCGGCCGCGTCGAGGTCCCTGAGGCCTGGCTGACGAAGGTGCTCACCAACCTGTGCCTCAACCTGCTCACCTCCGCGCGGGCGCGCCGCGAGACCTACGTGGGCCAGTGGCTGCCCGAGCCGCTGCTCGCCGGAGACCCGATGCTCGGCCCGGCCGACACCGCCGAGCAGCGCGAGTCGGTCTCGTACGCGGTCCTCACCCTCATGGAGCGCCTCTCCCCGAGCGAGCGGGCGGTGTACGTGCTACGGGAGGCCTTCGGCTACCCGCACCGGGAGATCGCCGAGATCCTCGACATCACCGAGGCCGCCAGCCAGCAGATCTCCCACCGCGCGAGGAAGCACGTCGCGGACGGCAGGGCCCGTGCCGAGATCGACCAGGCCGCCGCCCGGCGGGTCGTCGAGGAGTTCCTCGCGGCCGCCGCCAGCGGCCGGATCGAGCCACTCGTACGGCTGCTCACCGAGGACGCCGTCTCGATCGGCGACGGCGGCGGGAAGGTGCCCGCTCGCGCCAAGGCGTTCGAGGGTGCCGTCGCGGTCGCGAAGTTCCTCAGAGGTCTGTTCAAGCCCGGCGAGGCCAAGCGCGCCCTGGCCGGCGGCGCGCCCGGACTCTACGCGTCGACCGCCAACGGCGACCCTGCCGTCGTGGCCGTCGTGGACGGCCGGGTCGTCGGCGTCATGTGCCTGGAGGTCACCGCCGAGGGCATCGCCGCGTGCCGCAACCAGGTCAACCCCGACAAGCTCGAACGCGCCACGGCGCGCTGGGCGGCGGTCGCCGACCACGGGAAGCCGCTGGCCACCGCCTTCTGAGCACGGTGTGAGGCGCTTCACATCCCGCTCCTGTCAGCAAACGGCGCGCTGCCCGGTTCAAGGGCAAACGACCACACGACAGGAGCACGGGCATGCAGCACCGCATCGTCGTCCTCGGCGCCGGATACACCGGAGCCATCACCGCCGGACGCCTCGCGAAGCGGCTCCGCCGCGAGGACGTCGCCATCACCCTCGTCAACGCCGAGCCCGATTTCGTGGAACGCGTCCGCATGCACCAGCTGGCGACCGGCCAGCGCCTCAGGCCCCGGCCGCTCGGCGAGATGTTCGCGGGCACCGGCGTCGAAGTGAGGATCGCGAAGGTCACCGGCGTCGACGCCGACCGCAGGACCGTATCCGTCACCGGTGCGGACGGCGACGGAGAACTCGCCTACGACACGCTCGTCTACGCCCTCGGCAGCGGGTGGAACCCCCAGGGCGTGCCGGGAACCGCCGAGCACGCGTACGAGATCGCCGGCCGTCCCGGCGCGCTGCGGCTGCGCGAGCGCCTGGCCCGGCTCCGCGCCGGGCAGACCGTGGTCGTCGTCGGCGGGGGGCTCACCGGTGTCGAGGCCGCGACCGAGATCGCCGAGGCCCGCCCGGATCTCGGCGTCGCCATCGCCGCCCACGGCGGGCTCGGCGACTGGCTCTCGCCCAAGGGCCGCGAGCACCTGCGGAAGGTCTTCGCCAGGCTCGGCGTCACCGTCCACGAGCACGTCACCGTCGCCTCCGTCGAAGCCGACCGCGTCGTCACCGCCGACGGCACGGCCATCCCGGCCGACGTCACCGTGTGGGCCACCGGGTTCGCGGTCCACCCCATCGCGAAGGCGACCACCCTGAAGGTCGGCGACACCGGTCAGATCGTGGTCGACGGGACGCTGCGCTCGGTCTCGCACCCGGACGTGTACGCCGTCGGCGACGCGGCCTTGGCCATGGGCCCGGGAAACAAGCCGCTGCGGATGTCGTGCGCCTCGGGCACCCCGAGCGCCTGGCAGGCCGCCGACGCGATCGCGGCGCGCCTGACCGGCGGGAAGCTCCCCAACGTGCCGATCCGCTACTTCAACCAGTGCGTCTCGCTGGGCCGCAGGGACGGCCTGATCCAGGTCGTCACCGCCGACGACCGCGCCGTACGGGCGGCTCTGACCGGCCGGTTCGCCGCCTTCTACAAGGAACTGGTCTGCAAGGGCGCCGCCTGGGGCGTCGCCAACCCGACGCTCGGCCTGCCGGTCCGGCGCCGCCCCGTCACCCACAAGCAGGCGGCATCCTCGGCCGTAAGGGAACCGGCGTAAAGGGCCGTAAGCGACGGCCGCGTCCTCCACGGCGGTGACGAAACTCCGGAAATCGCCACCACAGAGCTCACCGCCGTGGATGACGCACGGTGATTCGGCGGGACCTTGGGTAACAACCCAAATCTATGACATAGCCGAAAACCATGAACATATCAGTCCGGAACTGGCACAAACGATGCCTATATGGCAATTGAGGCAATTAGTGCTTGAATAGTCGATAGATCGCGAGATGGCCTTCTCGTACACCGGCTGGACGCGGCATGGGGCCACATGATCGCTTGGGACGAGGTGTGCCGAGAGGGGGTCCAGAGGGCGACGTCCCGGAGGCACCGCGCGTCACGGCGGTCCGAGTTCGCCGCATCTGGGGTTTCGATGGAGAACGCGTCGTTCGGAGTCGCACTCCGGGATCTACGCAGGGAACGTGGCCTGTCGCTGGCGTCGCTTTCGGCGCTGACCCACTACAGCAAGGGCTACCTGAGCAGGATCGAGACGGGTGAACGGCCGCCGACGCCGCTGGTGGCCAGGCGGTGCGACGAGGTGCTCCGAGCCGAGGGAGCCCTCGCCGGGCTGGTGCCGGTGCGACGCCGGCACCAGGACGCGTTCCGGCGTCCGGCGCAGCTTCCGGCCGCTCCCCGCGCCTTCGCCGGCCGCGCGGACGCGCTCGCCGAACTCGACGACGCCCAGCGAGGTCATCAGACGGTGGTCGTCTCCGGCCCGGCCGGTGTGGGCAAGACGGCGACGGCGCTCTACTGGTCTCACCGCGCCGCCCGCCGGTTCCCCGACGGGTGCCTGTTCGCGGATCTGCGCGGCTTCGATCCGACCGGCGCTCCCGCCGACCCCGGTGAGGTGCTCGCCCGGTTCCTCCGCGACCTCGGCTGCTCCCCCGCGTCCGTCCCGGCCGGGCTGGAGCCGCGCGCGGCCCGGCTGCGCACGCTGCTGGACGGCAGGCGCATACTGATCGTCGTCGACAACGCGGCGACGGCCGACCAGGTACGCCCGCTGATCCCGGGCTCGGCCGGGTGCCGCCTGGTGGTGACCAGCCGCAGCCGGTTGTCCGGCCTGGTCGCCAGGGACGGCGCCGCGCGCCTCGTGCTCTCGCCGCTGCCGGAGTACGAGGCGCTGACCCAGCTCGGGCAGGCCATCGGCGGCCGGCGCGTCGCGGAGGAGCCCGAGGCCGCGGCGGAGATCGCCAGGAGGTGTGGTTATCTTCCGCTGGCGCTGCGCATCGCGGCCGAACGGGCGCAGGCGCGGCCGTCGGTGCGGCTGGCGGCCCTCGCCACCGAGCTGGCGGTCACCCGCGAGCGGTTGAACCTGCTGGCCACCACCGAGGACGAGGCGACCACGGTCCGTTCGGTGTTCTCCTGGTCCTACCGCGCGCTGCCGCCGGACGCCGCCCGCATGTTCCGGCTGCTCGGCCTGCACCGCGGCGCGGATCTCGGCGTTCCGGCGGCCGCCGCGCTGGCCGGGACCGGCTGCTCCCAGGCGCAGCGCCTGCTGGAGGCGCTGGCCGCCGTCCACCTGCTGGAGGAGGTCTCCTCCGGGCGCTACCGCTTCCACGACCTGGTCGGGCTGTACGCCGCCGAGTGCGCCGAGGCCGACGAACCCGCGGAGGAGCGGTCCGCGGCCGTACGCCGGCTGCTCGGCTGGTATCTGCACGCCGCCGACGCCGCCGGTCGCCGGATCGATCCCCTGCGTCGCCGCGCCCGGTTCGACCCGCCCGACGGGCGGCCGGTCGCGTTCGCCGGCTATGCCGAGGCGCTCGACTGGTTCGACGCCGAGCGCGCCAATCTGGCCGCCGTCGTACGACACGCCGCCGAGGCCGGCCACAGCGCCCTCGCCTGGCGCCTGGCCGACGCCGGGGGGAGCTACTTCGTCCTGCGCAAGCCGTGGGCCGAATGGGTCTCGGCGTACCAGGCCGGTCTGACCGCCGCTCGGGACGGCAACGACGAAGCGGGTGAGGCCTGGATGCTGGACGGCCTCGCCGCGGTCCACCGTGACCTGGGCAGTCTCGACGAGGCACTGGAGAACTGCGAGCGGGCGCTCGTGATCTGGCGCCGCGTGGGCGACCGGGCGGCCGAGTGCGCCTGCCTCAACGATCTCGGCGACATCTGCCGCACGCTGGGCCGTACGGCGACCGCGCTCGCCCGGCTGCGCGAGGCCCTCGCCCTGAGCCGTGAGATCGGCGGCGCGCGCGAGACCGCCACCGCGCTCGGCCGCATCGGCGAGACCTATCTGTGGACGGGTCAGATCGACCAGGCGCTCCGGTTCCTCTCCGACGCGCTCGCCGTGTTCACCAAGCTCGGCGACCGGAACGGCGAGGCGCGCGTGCTCGACACCATGGGCGTGGCCTACCAGACCCTCCGATGCGGAGACCAGGCCGTCGATCTCCTGCGCGCCGCGCTCCGGGTGCGGCGTGAGATCGGCGACCGGCACGGCGCGGCGACCACGCTGCTCCACCTCGGCGAGGTCTACCGCGACGTCCGTGCGGAGGCCCCCGCCCGGATGGCGCTCCGCGAGGCGCTCACGATCTGCGAGGAGTCGGACGATCCCCTCGTCGGCCGGTTGCGGGAACTGCTGGGCGACCGACGCGGGGACGCGCTGCCGTGACGCCCGCCCGCGGAGGGCGTCACGCGTGCCTTCGGGAGAAGAGGCGGGCGCCGAGCACCAGGCAGACCACGGCGGTGACGACCGCGACTGCGGCGCCCGTCACCACGACCGAGCCGGTGTAGTCGCCGTACAGGGCGGTGCGCATGCCGTCCACGATGTATCGGAACGGCGTGAGCCGGGAGATGACGTCGAGCCACTGGGGCGCGAGGGTCATCGGCAGCAGGATCCCGGAGAGGAGCAGCAGCGGGATGGCCGCCACGTTCAGCAGGGGCGTGAACGACTCCTCGCTGCGCACGAGCAGGCCGAGCCCGTGCGACAGGGCGGAGAGCCCCACCGCGATGGCCGCGACGAAGAGGAACATCAGGAGGAGGCCGACCAGCGGCGCCCGCAGGCCGAAGGCGTACGCCACGGTGAGCAGGACCACCGTCTGGACGAGCAGGACCACGGTGTCCCGCATGACCCGGCCGGCGAGCAGGGCGAAACGGCTCACCGGGGTGACCCGCATCCGCTCGAACACCCCCGAGCGCAGGTCGGCGATGATGGACAGACCGGCGAACAGGGGGCCGAACAGGCCGAGCTGGATCAGCAGGCCGGGCACGAAGAACCGCCACGCCGCACCGGCCGGCAGGCCGTCGACCCCGGCCCCGGCCACGCTGACCAGCAGCGGGCCGAGGAAGGCCAGGTAGAGCGCCGGCTGGAACAGGCCGATGATCGGCCACGCCGGGGAACGCAGCGACAGCCGCATCTGCCGGGCGAAGATCAGCGAACTATCGGATATGAGGGACATGCACGCTCCTCCAGGGTCGGGGCCGCCGCGCCGGGATCACGAGTGGTTCTCGTTCAGCGAGGATCCGGTCAAGGCGAGGAAGACGTCGTCCAGCGTCGGCCGGGCGATGTTGACGGACCGAAGGTCGAGGTCGGCCTGGTCCGCCGCGCGCATCAGCCAGACGAGCGCCTGCTCGCCGCCGCGCGCGGTCAGCCGTACGGTCTGGCCGGAGACGGCGATCTCGTCCAGGCCGGGGCACTCGGCGAGCACCGCCTTCGCGCGGTCGGCGTCGCCGCCGAGGGTCAGGCTGACCACGTCGCCGGAGATCCGGCGCTTGAGGGCGTCGGGGGTGCCCTCCGCGATGACCCGCCCGTGGTTCATCACCAGGATCCGGTCGCACAGCGTGTCGGCCTCGTCGAGGTAGTGCGTGGTCAGGAAGACCGTGGTGCCGAGCTCGTCGCGCAGGCGGCGGATGTGCGTCCACAGATCGCTGCGGCTCTGCGGGTCCAGCCCCACGGACGGCTCGTCCAGGAAGACCAGCCGCGGCTCGTGGACGAGCCCGAGGGCGATGTCGGTCCGCCGCCGCTGGCCGCCCGACAGCGTACGGATCGGCCGGTCCGCGAGGCCGGTCAGGTCGAGACGCTCGCAGAGTTCGGCGGCGCGGCGCTCCGCGTCCCGCTTGCCGATCCCGTAGAGCCGCGCCTGCAGGATCAGTTCCTCGGCCACCCGGCAGTTGCCGTCGGTGCCGCCGGCCTGCGCCACGTAGCCGATGCGGCGGCGGACGCCGGCGGGGTCGGCGTCCACGTCGACGCCGGCGACGGTCGCCCGGCCCGAGGTGGGCTTGAGCATCGTCGTCAGGATGCGCAGGGTGGTGGTCTTCCCGGCGCCGTTCGGCCCGAGGAATCCGATGATCTCGCCGGGACTGACCTCGAAGTCGACGCCCCGGACGGCCTCGACCGTCCTGCCTCCGACGGTGAACGTGTGGGTCAGCCCGGTGGCCTGGATGATGGGCACGGCCGCTCCTGATGTGCTCATGACCAGGCCGCCGCGACCGCGACGACCAGGTCACCCTTGTGTGTGATCGAGACGTCGACGCCCCGGACTCCGGCGGCGTCGGCGGCCGTGCGGGCGGCGCCCTCCAGCGTGACCTCGGGAGCTCCGGAGGAGGCGCGGGCGACCACGATCTCGCGCGGCGCGACGCCCTGGAACAGGCCCATCCGGAACACCTTGAGCACGGCCTCCTTGGCGGCGAACCGGCCGGCCAGGAACTCTCTGCCACGCTCCTCCGACAGGCCCTCGGCCGCCGCGAGCTCGGCGGGGGCGAACGCGTAGTCGTCGAACCAGCGGCGCGCGCGCAACCGCTCCAGCTCGCCGATGGACATCAGGTCGACACCGACACGCATCAGACCACCCCTTCGGCCACACGGCCGGGGCGGACGTCCCGGTCTCGCGATGTGAAATAGTCGTCTCGCAACAGCCCCTGGAAGACGCCGCGGCGGTGGATGTTGCCGGTGCCCTCCATGAACTCGAAGGCCCGCACGTCCCGGTACGCCTTGTCCAGCCAGGGGTGCTCGACCAGCGACGCCGGGCCGAGCAGCCGGGCGGCCAGCAGGGTGGCGTCCTCGGCGAGGCGGGCGGCGCGCATCTTGACGCCGCTGACCCGGAAGGTGTTGGGCGAACCGGCGTCGATCTCCGCCGCGACGTCGCGGAGGAGGCGGCGCAGCCGGTTCAGCCGGTCGATCATGCCGTCGACCTCGGCGCGGCCGGCGCTCGCGAGCGCGGGGCGCTGCTCCAGCACGTAGTCGCAGGCCGCCCGGCCGACGCCCAGGGCGAAGGCGGCGACGCTGGGCCGGAACCACAGCATCGCCTGCAGCGCTCCCTGCAGCCCGCGCCGGCTGCGCGGCCGGTGACGGCCGAGCACCCGCTCGGGCGGGATGCGCATCCCGTCGAAGCGCAACCGGCTGATCCGCGCGCCGCGGAGCCCGATGATCGGGAGCGTCTCGGCGTGGAAGCCGGGGTCGCCGGTGTCCACCATGACCGCCTCGATGCCCCACGGTCCCGTGGCCCGGCGGCAGAACACCACGCCGACCCGCGCGTGGGCGCCGTTGCCGATGTACATCTTCTCGCCGCTCAGCACCCAGCCCTCGCCCGAGGGGTCGGCGTCGAGGCGGGCCGTGAGCTCGGTCGCCGCCGAGCCCTTCTCCGGTTCGGTGAGCGCGAAGAAGGCCCAGGTGGGCCAGTCGGAGGTCCGGCCGAAGAACCAGTCCTGCTGCGCCTCGTCGGCGAGGGCCCGCAGGACCACCGTCGACAGGGCGGGCCCCGGGCTGGCCAGCGTCATGCCCGGATCGCCGTACGCGAGCCACTCCGCCGCGAGGACCCACTCGGCGCACGAGGCCTCCGCGGGCACGAAGGACGGCAGGACGTCGTCGTGCCGGGCGTACCGCGCCGGGGTGAGCATGTGCTGCTGGAGCCGTACGGCGGGCAGGTGGAGGAACCGGTGGACGGCGTCCGGGTCGGCGTCGAGCGCCAGCCCCGGTTCGCGCAGCTCCCGCGCGGCCTCCCGGAAGTACTGTTCGAGCGCGTCCATCCGCTCGCCGCGCGTGTCCAGGGCGTACGTCGCGCTCTCAGGCATGGTGGTCCTCCACGCGGTGGTCCGGGCCGGGCTGGAGGTAGACGTTGCCCGCCACCTCGGCCAGGTAGAGGTCGGCGCCCGGCCCCTCGGCGAGCATGCTGTAACCGCCGAGGAGGCGGAGCAGGACCCGGCCGGTGCAGGTCAGGCGCTGGTGGCGGGCCCAGCGGACGTCGCGGCCGGCCTCCTCCTCCGGTTCCGCCGCCTCCTCCTGCAACTCCATCGCGACGTCGGCCAGGTCGGCCTGGAGCTGTGGCCGAGAAAGCAGGCTGGTGCCCTCGCTGACCCGTTCGCCCAGGCGGGTGATCGTGTGCGCCAGCGTCCGGCGGAGCACCGTGTGCTGCAGCGCGAGCAGCCCCTCGGCGAACCGGGCGGCCGTCGCGTCGTCGCGGGCGCTGCCGGCGGACGCGGGCACGCACGCGAGCCCGAAGCGGCCGAACCGCCCCGCCCCGGCCACGCCCAGCGCCTCCGCCGAGGCGAGGACGCTTCCGGACGGCGACGCGACGAACCCGCCGGACGTCACGTCGGCGTGCAGGGCGTCGAGCAGGGACGGGTAACTTCCGAGAACTGCTGTGGTCATCGGCGCTCTCCCCCGGTGACGGCCTCGCGGCGGGTGAACGTGGCGACGTGGCTGATCCCGGTCCGCGGATCGGTGTCGCCGAGCACGACCGTCCGGTAGGCGGCGCCCCATTCGGCGTGGTGCCTGGCGAACTCCAGCCAGACCCCCGTGCAGTAGGAGCCGGGCGGCGCCTGGTGAGCCTTCGGCCCGGCCGGGCCCGTGTCGGCGGCCTCGGCCCACGACCCGGTCACCACCAGCCGCTCCCCGGGATCGGACCCCTCCGGCAGCCCGGGCGGCTCGTCGAGCAGGACGGCGAGGTCCCGGCCCGGCCCCGCCGAGGCGAGCCCGGCCAGCTCCCAGCCGCCCGCGGCGCCGAGCACCAGCAGCACCGCCGAGTCGACCAGGTCGCCGTCCTGGACGAACGGCTCCGGGTAGGGGTACGTCGTCTGCTCGACGACCACCACGGCGGCGCTGTGGCAGCGGCCCGACCGCAGATAGGCGCCGGCGATCCGCAGCGCTGTGAACGGCGCGCCGAGCCCCTGCTCGGAGACCGCGAAACTCATGGACCGGTCACCGAGCACGTGACCGAGGTGCGCCGCCAGGGTCTTCTCCGGCGCGTGCGGGTCGGGCAGCGCGTAGGCGACGATCAGCAGGTCCGGGCCGGGCAGCGGGCCGGGGGCCGCCCGCAGCACCCCCTCGGCGAGCTCCAGGAAGGTCGCGTTGCTCCCGCCCGCCGCGAACGACGTGTCGAAACGCATCCCGTACGGAGCGAGCACGCCCTCGTTGAACTCGGCGATGTCGGGTTCGAAGTGGCACGGACGGGTGGCGTGCGGCACGTAGGCGACCGCGGTCTCCAGTGACAGGGCCATGGCCGTGCGTCAGCCGGCGTTGCCGGTGGGGACCAGGTCCACGAGCCCCTGGAGGTAGTCGGCCAGCGTGCCGATGGTGCGGAAGCTGTCCATGTCGAGACCCTCGGGGTCGATCTCGACGTCCATCGTGTCCTCGACCGCCATGAGCAGTTCGAGGATCGACGTGGAGTCGAGCTGGAGGTCGTCGAACAGCCGGGTGTCCTCCGTCACGCCGGGCACATCCCGCTGGAGCACCTCGCCGACGGCCCGGACGACGGCTGTCACGATCTCGGATCGGTTCATTACCCGTTTTCCCTTCTCGATGTGGAACTGGTCACTGCGCGACAGGCTGCGCTACAGGGTGGGCGGCCGGCTGGTCGACCGGCTGGACGGCCGGGCTCGGCCGGTCGACGAGGATCTGCCTGCCGAGCAGGTCCTCGACGGTGTCGCGGTGCCGGACGAGATGCGCGGTGCCGCCGGAGACGAGGACCTCCGCCGGATATCCGTGGCTGAGGAACAGCACCGGGGACGACGTGGGACCGTACGCGCCCGAGCGCTCGACCCCGATCAGGTCGCCGGGCCGCACCTCGGGCAGGGCCACCTTGCGGCCGAGCACGTCGTCGGGGGTGCAGAGCGGGCCGGTGATGGTGTATCGGCGGTCGGCGAGCTCCCCGGAGCGGTCGATCGACCGGATGGGGAAGTTGCGCTTGACGAAGCTGCCCACCCCGACGGCGGCCATGTGGTGGTTCATCCCGCCGTCGGTGACGACGAACCACTCCCCCTTCGACTGCTTCACGTACCGCGCCCGGACGACGTACGTGCCGCAGCGGCCCGCGAGGTAGCGGCCGAGCTCCATGATCACCCGGCAGCCCGGGTGTTCCGCCGCGAACTCCCCGACGACCGCGTTGACGCCCTCGGTCAGCCGGTCGAGATCGAGGTCCTTCTCGTTCTCGAAGTACGCGATGCCGAGACCCCCGCCGATGTCGACGGTCTCGAGCGGGAAGCCGAGCGTCGCGCTCAGCTCGCGCGCGGCGGCGAGGATGCCGGCGGTGTTCTGGACGACGCCGTCCTCGTCGAGGATGCGGGTGCCCATGTAGGCGTGGATCCCGGTGACGCGCACGTTGCGCAGCGCGCGCAGCGACGACGCGCTCTCCAGCAGCAGTTCGTGGTCGATGCCGAACTGCCGGGGCTTGCCGCCCATCGACAGGCGGGCGCCCTTGGTGGTGAACGCCGGGTTGACCCGCAGCAGGGCGCGGGTCCCCGGTCCGCTGAGCCGGTCGAGCGCGGCCAGCTCCTCGAGCGACTCGCAGACGACGGCCGCGATCCCGCCCTCCAGGCAGGCCCGCAGTTCGCCCTCGGACTTGCCCGGCCCGAGGAAGATGACGTCGTCGGGCGCCGCGCCGGCCCACCGCGCCGTGGCGAGCTCCGCCATCGAGGACACCTCGAGGCCGGCGCCGAGCGACCGCATGACGGAGCAGACGCTGACGTTCGGGTTGGCCTTGGCCGAGTAGAAGATGTCGACGGCGGGGTGGAGGCGCCGCCGGAGCTCCGTGTAGGAGTCGGCCAGCACATCGGCGTCGTAGATGTACAGGGGCGTGCCGAACCGCTCGGCGAGATCGGCGATCGGAATGCCCTGCACGGCGAACGCGTCGGTCATGAGTCCTCCCTGGGCTGGATCACGCCGGCGAGCGCGGCCCGTACGGCCCCGTCGAGCGCGGTCAGCCGGTCGTGGTCAGGAGCGGTGAGCAGGGTGTAGAGCCGGCCCTGGTGCGGCGTGCCGTCACCGGTGCCGGTGTTGCCGGCGCCGATGTTCACCGTGCCGAAGCAGGTGACGATCACCCGGCCGCCGGACGCCGGGAACAGCAGCGGGCCGAGGACCCGGCGCAGGTCGTCGAAGACGAGCGGCGCCGCGGACCGCACCGGGTAGTGCCGGGCGAGGGCGACGTGACCGGGGGTGAGGAAGCGCTCGGTCAGACCACCCTGGTAGGTCGACATGTTGAACCTGGCGTTGATCTCCAGGACGGGGTAGACCCGCTCGTCGTCCGCGACGATGGCGTCGATGCCCGCCACCCCGAAGAACCCGTCGGCGGCCAGCCGGCCGCCCACCTCCTCGGCGGCGCGGCGCAGCAGCGCATGCTGGTCGTCGCTCAGCTCGGCGGGCATGAGGTGCCCCTGGTGGACGCCGCGCTCGGTCAGCGCCTGCTTGACGAAGTCGAGCCGCACGCCGCCGCGGCGGTCGATGGTGATCTGGTAGTTGAGGTCGGCGCGCTTGGGGATCCAGTGCTCGACCACCAGCGCGACGCGGTCGTGGCCGGTACGGGCCGCGCGCCGTTCCAGGAGGCGCACCAGCCGGTCGGCCTTCGCCGCGGTGTCGAGCACCACGAGTCCCTTGCCGGAGACGCCGTACGCGTCCTTGACCACCACCGGTCCCGGGAGGCCGGCGGCCTGGGCGAGCGCGTGCCGCAGCTCGCCGAGCGTCTCGCAGCACCACCCGGGCACCGGGGGCAGCCCGAGCTCCTCGGTGACGCGCCGGCTGTAGATCTTGCTGTTCACCCGCTCGAAGGTCGCGGCGTCCGGCACGGCCAGCGGCACCTGGGCGGAGACCGCCAGCTTCTCCTCGAACTCCGAGGTCCCCATCGGGATGAGCCGGGCGCCCCGGCGGCCGAGGGCGCTCAGCCGGTCGAGCGCCTGCGGCGAGCTCAGCAGGTCCTCCGCGGTCGACCTGTCCCCGGTCGTCGTCTCCGGCACGAGCACGGCCGGGAGGCCGATCCCGAGATCCTCACCGAGGTAGCGGAGATATCCCTGGTCGGGCGCGTTCTTGACGAGGATGACGTCGCCGGGCCCGGCGAGCAGGAGGCCGAGCTCCTCCATCCGCAGGACCACCTCCGTCGGCGCCGCCGCCGGAGCGGGCAGCCCGACGTGGTGCCGCGCCCACTGGGTCTCCACCTCGAAGTTGCACAGGAAGGCCAGCGGCGTGGCCGGATCCCCGGTCAGCGCGGTCTTCAGCCGCCGCAGGTAGTCGGTGCTCTCACGTGTCACAGCGTTGCCCCTATCCGCCGATCACCATCGCGGCGTACGTCGCGCCCAGGCCGACGGCGGCGAGCAGGTAGACGCCGTCGTCGCGCAGCCGGCCCTCGTCACGCATGCTGGCGAGATTGATGAATGGGTCCGATCCGAAACAGTGGCCGAGCCGGGGAACATTGTCGAGATAAATTCGCTCGACCCCGAAACCCAGTTCCCGGATTACGCTCCGCCACGACGAGTTGTTCACGTTGTGCGGCACGATCATCGTTATCTCCTCCGGCCGCAGGCCCGCCTCGTGAACGGCCTGGCGGAGAATCCCGACAACGGTCGGCGTGTAGGAGGTGAAGAAATCCGCGAGCACGTCGGGCTGCGGCCGGTAAAGCTGCGCGAACTCACCGCGCGTCCGCACCGCGTACGACCGGATGCGCCGGCCCGCGCCGCCGACGCCGACCAGGCAGGCGGCCGACCCCTCCCCCATCAGCGTCGTGTTGGCGATCACCGAGAAGATCCGCGAGGTCGGTTTCTCACCGGTCACGACGAGGGCACGCGCGTCCGTGTCGCCGTCCGCCGACAGAAGCTGTACGGCGACGTCGACGGCGGCGAGCCCGCTCGCGCAGTTCTGCTGGGTGACCGCGAACGCCTCGGCCTTGGGCAGGTCGAGCCTGCGGCAGAGCTCCTGGGCGGTGCTGACGTGCGCGGGAGCGACGTCCGGAGCGGTGTGCGCGTAGATCAGGTAGCGGATCCGGTCCCGGTCGGCCGCGGTGGGGACGAGCGCCCGGGCCGGCGTGCTCAGCAGGTCGAGCAGGTCGAGGTCGGGGTCCATGGGCAGCCGTGCCAGGCCGTGGACGCGCTGGAACAGCCGGAGCTGGTGCCGGTTGATCCCCATCCGGTCGGCCACCTCCTCGATGGCGACCGACCGGCGCGGTACGAAACCCTGCACCGCCTCAATGGCCGGGACGGGGGCGGTGGGCATGACACGTGCCTCCACATGCGTGCATCGGATTCAAACGAGGCACACGCTAGGCCGAGCCGTCCTCGATGGATATTGGGGTTTTCCCTACCATCGCCCGCCGGCCCGGTGGCGCGAGAGATGTGGAGATTTCCCCAATAGGCCGCCGGCCGCCCGGTGAATACCCTCCGTGTGAAATTCATTGATCCCCCGAGCGCTGAGTGTTCAGGAGGCGGCATGGGTGGCCTGGTATTCACCGAACGCATTCACGTGAAATTCGCCGGGGGACGCGCGGTGGAGGCGCCGCTGACGCTCGGGCAGATCAACACCCTCGAATGGCTCGGCGACGACACCCGGGCGGGGCTCTACCGGATGATGGAGTGGGCGGTGACGGTGCCGGACGGCACCACCCTCCGCGACGTGACCGACACCCTCGCGGTGCTGGTCGAGCGCCACGAGTCGCTGCGGACCTCCTTCGTCACCGGCGACGAGCGGCGGCAGGTCGTGTCGGGCTCCGGTCAGGTGGCTGTCGACGTGTACGAGACCGACGCCGCCCCCGGCTCGCCCGTCGCCCACGAGGAGGTCACCGACCTCATCGCGGCGCTCCAGGCCGCGCCCGTGGACGACGTGGCGGACTCGCTCTTCCGGGCGGCCGTCGCCATGCACGACGGCGCCATCCGGGTGGTGCTCATCGCGTGCAGCCATCTGGCGGTCGACTGCGAGAGCCTGGCCGTGGTCGTCCGGCAGTTCAGGCATCTGATCGACAACCCGGACGAGCGCCACGCCGGGCCCCTCACGCACCAGCCCGCCGACCAGGCGGCCGTCGAGCACTCCGCCCGCGGCCGGCGCCGCGCCGAGGCGTCGCTCCGCTACTGGCGGCAGCTCACGTCACGGATGCCGCAGAGCCTGTGCGCGATGCCGCGGCCGACCGGCGGCGACGAACGCGAGCTCCACCACGACTACGCGGTGCCGGCCTCCGGCGGCGAGGGGCAGCCGCTCGGCTGCTGGCTCGACTCCCCGGCGCTCCGGCTCGCGCTGCCGCACATCGCGGCGCGTACGCAGACCACGCTGCCCATGGTCCTGTCGGCCGCGTTCTGCGCCGTGCTCTCCTGGCGCACCGGCGTCTCCGACCTGGTCTTCGCCTCGCTGGCGAACAACCGGATCGGCAGGGAGATGCACGACTACGTCGGCACCCTGGCGCAGGACAGCCTGCTCGCCGTCGACGCCGGGACCACCAGCTTCGACGAGCTGGTCCGGCGGACCGGCGGCGCGACGCTCCGGGCCGCCATGCACGGGCTGTACGAGGTCAGGCTGCTCCAGGAACTCCAGGAGGAGATCGGCGACCGCCGGGGCACGCTGTTCCAGCGGGACTGCGCGTCCAACATCAACATCTTCTTCGACGGCGAGGTGCGGCCGGCCGGGCCGCCGGAGGTGGCACAGGAGGCGCTCTCCCGGACCGCCCTCCGCTGGCACATCCCGCCGTACTTCCGGGTGCTGCTTCTGATGCGGGTCATCGACTCCGACGGCGAGCCGCTGCTCGGCCTGACCACCGGCCACGCCGACCTGATCCCCGCGGCCGAGATCGAGTCGCTGCTGCTCGGGATCGACCGGCTGCTCGCCGCGGCCGCCACCGGCGACGTCGATCTCCGCCGGATGACCGAGATCACCGGGCTGACGCCGGTCGTCCGCGGCCCGGAGTGGCTGCGGGTGGACAACTGCTGGATCGAACTGCCGGAGGTGCAGGCGGTGGTCGACGAGGCCGTGCAGGCGCCGGCCCGGGTGTTCGCCGAGCCGGGCGACGACGGCCGTCCGGTCCTGACCGCCTACGTCGCCGCGGGCGGCCCGGTCCGTACGCCCCGGGAGGCCCACCGCGCCTGCCTGGGCCTGCTGAACGGCCGCTACTCCGCGATGGCGCCCGGCCGGTACGTGATCTGCGCCCGCGCTCCCGAAGACACCGGCGACCCGGCCGCCTGGCGCCGCCAGCCCGTGCTCGCCGAGGGCGACGGCCGGGAGGCGCACCGATGAGCCACGCCGAGCCGATCGCCGTACTCGGCCTGGCCTGCAGGCTTCCGCAGGCGCCCGACCCGGACGGCTTCTGGCGGCTGCTGCGGACCGGCACGGACGCGATCACCGATCCGCCGCCCGGACGGCCGGAGACCGGGCCGGGGCACCGGCCCGGCGGGTTCCTCGACCGGATCGACGAGTTCGACGCCGAGTTCTTCGGGATCTCGCCGAACGAGGCCGCCGTCATGGACCCCCAGCAGCGGCTCATGCTGGAGCTCGCCTGGGAGGCGCTGGAGAACGCCCGAATCGCGCCGACCTCGATCAGGGACCGTCACGTCGGCGTGTTCGTCGGCACGATGTCCGGCGACTACGGCACGGTGCTCCACCGCAACGGGCCGCAGGGGATCACCCGGCACACCCTGACCGGCTCCAACCGCGGCGTCATCGCCAACCGGATCTCCTATCACCTGGGCCTGCGCGGCCCGAGCTTCGCCGTGGACAGCGGCCAGTCGTCGTCGCTGCTGGCCGTACACCTCGCCTGCGAGAGCCTCCAGAACGGGGAGGCGGAGCTGGCCGTCGTGGGCGGGGTCAACCTGAACATCGTGCCCGAGAGCACGGTCGGCGCGGAGCGGTTCGGCGGGCTGTCGCCCGACCACCGCTGCTTCACCTTCGACGCCCGCGCGAACGGATACGTCCGCGGCGAGGGCGCCGCGGCCCTCGTGCTCAAGCCGCTGCGCCTCGCCCAGGCCGACGGGGACCGGATCCACTGCGTGATCCTCGGCAGCGCCGTCAACAACGACGGGAACACTGGCATGCTCACCGTTCCGAGCCGCGCGGCGCAGGAGCGGGTGATCGAACTGGCGACGCGCCGCGCGGGCGTCGGCCGGGACGAGGTCCAGTACGTCGAGCTGCACGGCACCGGCACGCGAGTCGGCGACCCCATCGAGGCGGCCTCGCTCGGCGCGTCCCTGGGCGCGGGACGGCCGGACGGCGACCGGCTCGCCGTCGGCTCCGCCAAGACCAACGTGGGCCACCTGGAGGGCGCGGCGGGAATCGTGGGCCTGCTCAAGGTGGCCCTCAGCCTCGCCCATCGAGAGCTCCCGCCGAGCCTGAACTTCGTCACGCCCAACCCGGAGATTCCGCTGGACCGGCTGGGCCTGCGGGTCCAGACCGAGCTGTCCCCCTGGCCGAGGCCCGACCGGCCGCTGGTGGCGGGCGTCTCCTCCTTTGGCGTAGGCGGCACCAATTGTCACGTCGTACTCGGCGAGCCCCCAGCCGTACGCCCGGCGGAGCTCCCGGTGGCGGGGGCCGCCGCCACCGGTGACCTGCTGCTGCCGTGGGTGCTGTCCGCGAAGACCGGGCAGGCACTGCGGGCCCAGGCCGGACGCCTCCGCGAGTTCGCCGAGGCCGACCCCCGGCCTGGGACGGCGGACGTGGCGCGCTCGCTCGCCGTGACGCGGGCCTCTTTGCGGGAGCGCGCCGTCGCCCTGGCCGCCGATCGCTCGGAGTTCCTGACGGGTCTCGCGGCGGCGGAACAGGGCGACCTCGCCGGCAACCTCCTGCGCGGCGGCGCCGACGACGAGGGCACGGTGGTCCTCGTGTTCCCGGGGACGCCCGAGGACGTCCCCGGCCACCTCGCCGCGGCGGCCGGGCTGCTGGACTCGGCCACCCCTCCCGGGCGGACGTTCCGCCGCCACCTGGAGACGTGCGCGACCGAGATCGAGCGGCGCACCGGCTGGTCGCCGCTCGACGTCCTGCGCGGCGCGCCCGGAGCGCCCGCCTCCGACGCTCCGGAGGTCGTCCGGCCCGTGTCCTGGGCCGTCGCGGTGGCGTTCGCCGCGACCTTGGAGTCCTTCGGCGTACGGCCCGGCGCGGTCGTCGGCCACCTCGACGGTGAGATCGCCGCCGCCTGCGCGGCCGGTCTCCTGACCCTCGCCGAAGGCGCCGAACTGATCACCCGCACCGGCGCCGCGCGTCCCCACCCGGCCGGCCCGTCCGACGTGCCCGAACCGCCGGTGCCGGACGCGGACGTGCCCGCCGCGACAGCGCCGAGCGCCGGCGAGATTCCCTGCTTCTCGACGCGTACGGGCGGCAGGCTCGACCGGGCCGCCGTCGACGCCGTCGACGTCGCTGGTGCCGCCACCCTTGGCACCGCGCCTGCCGGCACTTCTGACCGGCTCGGTTCTCTCGTCGACGCCCTGGCCCACGAGGGCCGCCGAATCTTCGTCGAGTTCGCGACGCGACCCGTACTGACCGGCGCGAAAGACACCGTCCTTGCCGCCGGGCCGGATCATCTCGGGGTGCTGGGTTCGATGGCCCTGGCCTACGTGCACGGGGCCGATGTGGACTGGGCGGCCGTGATCGGGGACGAGGCGGCTCTGGTCGACCTGCCGACCTACGCCTTCCAGCGCACGTCGTACTGGATCACCCCGATCGCCGCCGGGACATCGGAGCCGGCCCCCACCCCCGCTCCGGTCCATTCCCCTGTAGTGGCCACGACGTCGGACGACGCCGCGTGGCGGCGCGGGACGGCCGGGGCGCCGGAGGCGGAACGGCGGCTGGCGGCGGTCACGCTGGTGCGCGAGCAGGTCGCCGACCTCCTCGGCCACGCCACCCCGGATGCCGTCGGCATGCGGCAGACGTTCGGCGACCTCGGCTTCGACTCCGTCACCGGCGTCGAGCTGAGCCAGCGCCTGAGCGCCGTGACCGGGCTGCGGCTGCCCGACACGCTGGTCTACGACCATCCGACGCCGGTCGCCGTCGCCGAGCACCTGGTGGGCCGGGCACTCGGCCAGGAGGGCGAATCGGCGGGCGCCCCTGCGGGCACCATGACGGCCGGTACGACGACCACGACCACGACCACGACCACTGCGACCGCCTCCGCCTCCAACGCCGACGCCGCCTCCGAGGACGACGATCCGATCGCCGTGGTGGCGATGGCCTGCCGGTACCCCGGCGGCGTACGGTCGCCCGAGGACCTGTGGCGGCTGGTGGAGTCCGACGTCTGCGCGGTGTCCGACGTACCCGCCGACCGCGGCTGGGAGGTCCCCGCCGTCGGCGGCTTCCTGGCCGACGCGGCGGGCTTCGACGCCGACTTCTTCGGCATCTCGCCGCGCGAGGCGCTGGCCATGGACCCGCAGCAACGGCTGATGCTCGAAGTCACCTGGGAGGCCCTGGAACGGGCCGGGATCCCCGCCGCGACGCTCGCGGGCGGCGACACCGGCGTCTACGTCGGCGCGATCCCGCAGGAGTACGGCCCGCGCGGGCACGAGGGACCCGACGAGCTCAAGGGCTACCTCATGACCGGCGGCACGGGCAGCGTCATCTCCGGCCGGATCGCCTACACCCTCGGCCTCGGCGGCCCCGCCGTGACCGTCGACACCGCCTGCTCGTCGTCGCTGGTCGCCGTGCACATGGCCTGCCAGGCGCTGCGGCTCCGCGAGTGCGGCCTGGCCCTGGCCGGCGGCGTGACCGTGATGGCCTCTCCCACGATGTACACCGAGTTCGGACGGCAGCGCGGGCTCGCCGCCGACGGCCTGTGCAAGCCGTTCGCCGCCGCGGCGGACGGCACGAGCTGGGGTGAGGGCGCGGCGCTGCTGGTGCTCGAACGGCTGTCCGACGCCCGGCGCAACGGCCACCCCGTCCTGGCGCTGGTCCGCGGCAGCGCGGTCAACCAGGACGGCGCCAGCAACGGGCTGACCGCGCCCAGCGGCTCCGCGCAGCGGCGGGTGATCCGGGCCGCCATGGCCGCCGCCGGGCTCGGGCCCGCGGACGTGGACGCCGTCGAGGCGCACGGCACCGGCACCTCGCTCGGCGACCCGATCGAGGCCGAGGCGCTGCTGGCCACCTACGGCCGGGAGCGGCCCGCCGACCGGCCGCTGCTTCTCGGCTCGGTGAAGTCGAACATCGGTCACTCCCAGGCGGCCGCCGGCGCCGCCGGGCTCATCAAGATGGTCATGGCCATGGGCGCGGGCGTCCTGCCGAGGACCCTGCACGTCGACCGGCCCACCCCCCGGGTGGACTGGTCCTCCGGCGCCGTACGCCTCCTGACCGAGGCGACCGGCTGGCCGGACGCCGGCCGTCCGCGCCGTGCGGCGGTGTCGTCCTTCGGCATCAGCGGCACCAACGCGCACCTCATCCTGGAGCAGGCCCCCGCCGCGGCCCCGCCGGAGACCTCGCCGCCGACAACCATCCACGCGGACGACGGATCACCCGCGACGTGGCTGATCTCGGCCAAGACCGAGCCGGCCCTGCGGGCGCAGGCGCAGCGGCTGAGGGACTTCGTCGCCGCCCGTCCCGGCCTCGACGCGAACACCGTCGCGGCGGCCCTCACGGCGGGCCGTACGGTGTTCGAGCACCGGGCCGTGATCACGGCGGCGAGCCGGCCGGCCCTGTTGTCCGGCCTCGGCGCGGTCGCCGCCGGCGAGGCCGCGCCCGGCGTGCTGCGTGCGACGGGCGGGGCCGGCGGGACCGCCTTCCTGTTCGCGGGGCAGGGCAGCCAGCGACCCGGCATGGGCCGTGAGCTGTATGAGGCGTCCGAGGTCTTCGCGGCCGCGCTCGACGAGGCCTGTGCGCACCTCGATCCCCACCTGGAACGGCCGCTGCGCGACGTCATGTGGGCGCCCGCCGGGTCGCCCGAGGCGGAGCTGCTCGGCCAGACCGGCTACACCCAGCCGGCGCTGTTCGCCCTGGAGACCGCGTTGTACGCGCTGGCCCGGGAGTGCGGCATCACGCCGGACTACCTCATCGGCCACTCGATCGGCGAGCTCACCGCCGCGCACGTCGCGGGTGTGCTGTCGATGGCCGACGCCGCGACGCTGGTCACCGCCCGAGGGCGGCTGATGCAGGAACTGCCGCGGGGCGGCGCGATGGTGTCGATCCGCTCCGCCGAGGACGCCGTACGCCCGCTGCTCAGCGGGCACGAGGAGAACGTCGGCGTGGCGGCCGTCAACGGCCCGGCCGCGGTCGTCGTCTCCGGCGACACCGACGCCGTGCTCGACGTCGCTCGGCGCTGCGAGGAACTGGGCTGGGCGACCCGGCGGCTGAACGTCAGCCACGCCTTCCACTCACCGCACATGGACGGCATGCTCGGCCACCTCCTCGACGTCGCCGCCGCCCTGACCTTCCGGCCGCCCGCGATCCCCGTCGTGTCGAACCTCACCGGACGGATCGCCACCCCGGAGGAGCTGTGCTCGCCCGCGTACTGGGTGCGGCACGCGCGTGAGGGAGTGCGTTTCCTCGACGGCGTCCACCGGCTCGCCGAACAGGGCGTCACCACCTATCTGGAGCTGAGCCCCGACGCCGTGCTCGCGCCACTCGCCCGGACCACCCTCGCGGCACTGTCGCCCAAGCCCGACCCGGCACCGGAGTTCATGCCGATCCTGCAACGCGGGCGTCCGGAGGCCGAGACCGCCGACCGGGCCGTCGCCTGGGCACGTGCTCGTGGCGCGGGCACGCCCACGCACTCGGGTCACACCGATTGGGCGGCCGCCTGCGCCGGCCTGCCCACGTACCCCTTCCAGCACCGGCGCTACTGGCTGACCGCCACGCCGGGCCCGAGCGCGTCCGAGTCAGGCCCGTCCACGGCCGCCCCCATGGAGACGCGCTTCTGGGCCGCCGTACGCAGCGGGGACACCGGCGCGGTCGCCGACACGCTCGGGGTCACCGGTGCGGACGAGCGGTCGTCACTGGGCGCGGTCGTCCCGATCCTGTCCGACTGGCACCAGCGGCACCGCGAACGGGCGGCCGCCGACGGACGGCGCTACCGCGTCGCCTGGCGGCCGATCCCCGTGACGGCGGCTCCCGCCCCGCGCGGCGTGTGGCTCCTGGTGGTCCCGGCCGGGTACGCGGACCACGAATGGGTGACCGCCTGCGCGAGCGCCCTCACCGACGGCGGCGCCGACGTCCGTACGATCACCGAGGTGGGCGGCGACGCCGACCGGGACGTGCTCACGTCGCGGCTCCGCGCCGCACTGGGCGACGTAACCGCGGGCCACGGCACAGCGGGCCACGGCACAGCGGGTCACCAAGCTGGGGGTGCGAGCTCTGCGGGGGTGGGCGGCGTGGTGTCGCTGCTGGCGCTCGACGACCGCCCGGACCCGCGCCACGCCGAGATCTCGCGTGGCCTGTCGGCGACGCTGACGCTGGTGCAGGCCCTCGGCGACGCCGCGCTCGACGCGCCGCTGTGGCTGCTGACCCGTGGAGCCGTCGGCACCGGCTCCACGGACCCGGTCGAAAGCCCGGCGCAGGAGCAGATATGGGCGATCGGCCGCTCCGTCGCCCTGGAACGCCCGCGCTCGTGGGGCGGGCTCATCGACCTCCCGGCCGACACCCGGTCAGCGCCTCTCCTGCGTACGGCCCTGAACGGGCCCGGCGACGAGGAGGAGATCGCGATCCGCGCCGCCGGGCTGTTCGGGCGCCGGCTGGTGACGGCGCCGCGGCCGGCGTCCGCCGGCGAACCCTGGCGCCCGCGCGGAACCGTCCTGATCACCGGCGGCACCGGTGGTCTGGGCGCCCACGTCGCCCGATGGCTGGCCGCGGGCGGCGCGGAGCACCTGGTGCTCGTCAGCCGCCGGGGCAGGGCCACACCGGGCGCCGAGGCCCTCGAAGCGGAGCTCACCTCGCTCGGCGCCGCCGTCACCGTCGCCTCCTGCGACGTGGCCGACCGCGCGGCGCTGGCCGGCCTGATCGACGCTGTGACCGCCGAGCACGGCCCCATCCGTTCGGTGTTCCACACGGCGGGGGTCGGGCGGCGCGTGCCGATCGAGGACCTCACCGCGGGCGATCTCGCGGAGGCGTGCTCGAAGGCCGCCGGCGCCGCCAACCTCGACGATCTGTTCGGCGAGACCGCCCTGGACGCGTTCGTGCTGTTCTCCTCGATCGCGGGCGTCGGGCTGTGGGCCACCACCGGCCAGGCCGCGTACGCGGCGGCCAACGCCTTCCTCGACGCCCTGGCCGAGCGGCGCCGGGCCGGTGGCCGCACCGCGACCTCTCTCGCCTGGGGTCTGTGGGCCGGGCCGGGCATGGGCGCGGACCCCGCGTTCGCCCGCCACCTGCAGCGGCACGGCGTCGAGGCGCTGCCGCCCGAGCAGGCCATGGCCGCGCTGCAGTACGCGCTGGACGACGACGAGACCTGCGTGACCATCGCCGACATCGCGTGGGAGCGGTTCGTGCCGCCGTTCACCGCGGCGCGTCGCCGTCCGCTGCTCGACGACCTGCCGGCGGCGCGAGAGGCGCGGGAGGTGCTGAAGGCACCGGAAGACGCCCCCGGCCGAACCTCCGGAGCGTCCGGCCAGGGACTGCGGCAGGAGCTCGCCGCCCTGCCCGCCGCCAGGCGGCGGCCCCGGGTCCTGGACGTGGTGCTGGGGGTCACGGCGGCGATCGTCGGCGAGTCCGCGGAGGCGGTCGACCCGCGCAGGCCGTTCCGCGACCTCGGGTTCGACTCCCTGATGACCGTCGAACTGCCGGAACGGCTCACCGCCGCCACGGGGCTGGCGCTCCCCGCCACGCTGGCGTACGACCATCCGACGCCGGCCGCGGTCACCGACCTCGTGTTCGCCCAGCTCACCGGCGCGTCCGAGCGCGTCGCGGGCCCGGCCGCCACCGTCGCGCCCGCGCCAGTGGGTTCGGACGCGGACCCCATCGCCATCGTCGCGATGGCCTGCCGCTATCCGGGGGGCGTGCGCTCCCCCGAGGACCTGTGGGACCTGCTGATGTCCGGCGCCGACGCGCTGTCGGAGTTCCCCACCGACCGGGGCTGGGATCTCGACCGGCTGTACGACCCGGACGGCGAACGGCCCGGCACGTCGTACACGAACCTCGGCGGCTTCCTCGACGACGCCGGGGAGTTCGACCCCGCCTTCTTCGACATCAGCCCGCGCGAGGCCGTCGCGATGGACCCGCAGCAGCGGCTGTTGCTCACGCTCGCCTGGGAGGTCATGGAACGCGCCGGGATCGACCCCACAGCTCTGCGCGAGAGCGACACCGGTGTCTTCGTCGGCGCGTCGTCACACCAGTACGGCGGCGACGGCACGCACGTTCCCGAGGACGTCGCCGGTCACCTGCTGACCGGCACCGCGGCGAGCGTGAACTCCGGGCGCATCGCGTACGGCCTCGGCCTGCGGGGACCGGCCCTGACGGTGGACACCGCCTGCTCGTCGTCGCTGGTCGCCGTCCACCTCGCCGGCCAGGCGCTCCGCTCCGGGGAGTGCGGCATGGCGCTGGTCGGCGCCGCCACGGTGATGTCCACCCCGACCGTGTTCACCGAGTTCAGCAGGCAGCGCGGGCTGGCTCCCGACGGCAGGTGCAAGCCGTTCGCCGCCGCCGCCGACGGCACGGCCTGGAGCGAGGGCGCCGCGATGCTCCTGCTCGAACGGCTCTCCGACGCGACCCGCAACGGCCACCGGGTGCTCGGCCTCCTGCGCGGCAGCGCCGTCAACCAGGACGGCGCGAGCAACGGGCTGACCGCGCCCAACGGCCCGGCGCAGGAACAGGTCATCGCGCAGGCGCTCGCCGCCGCGGGGCTCGGCCCGGCCGAGGTGGACGTCGTGGAGGCACACGGCACCGGCACCGCGCTCGGCGACCCCATCGAGGCCAGGGCGCTGCTCGCGGCGTACGGCCAGGACCGGGACGCACGGCCGCCGCTGCTGCTGGGATCGGTCAAGGCCAACATCGGGCACACCCAGGCGGCGGCTGGAATGGCCGGGATCATCAAACTGGTCATGGCGATGCGGCACGGCGTGCTGCCGAAGACGCCGCACGTCGACCGGCCCACCCCGCACGTCGACTGGTCCTCGGGCGCGGTTCGCCTGGTGACCGAACCGACCGCCTGGCCCGGCACGGGCAGGCCGCGCCGCGGAGGCGTCTCGTCGTTCGGCATCAGCGGCACCAACGCCCACGTCGTCATCGAGCAGCCCGCACCGCAGGAGACACCGGACCCCGCGGACGGAAATCCGCCGTCCCACATGCCCGGGGCCCGTACGGAGACACCGGCGTTCGTCGCGGCACGCGTAGAGACATCGGCACCAGAGCTCTTCTCAGTGCGGACCGAGACGCCGGCACCGGAGTCCTTCTCGGTGCGCACGGAGACGGCATCGCCGGCGCCCTGGCTCGTCTCCGCTCGCACGGAGACGGCGTTGCGGGCGCAGGCGGCCCGGCTCCGCGACTTCGCCCGGCGTCACCCGGAACTCCCCCTCGACGACGTCGCCCACGCGCTCGTCACGACCCGGCACGCGTTCGAGCACCGGGCCGCCGTCACGGGCCGGACCCACGCCGAGTTCGCCGAGGCGCTGGACCGGCTCGCCCATGGCCAGGGCCATCCCGGCGTCGTCCCCGCCGCCGTCCCCGGCAACGTGGTGCAGGGCGTCGCGAAGGCGGCACGGACCGCGTTCCTCTACCCCGAGGGCACCGGGCTGGTCAGCACCGCGTTCGTCCGCACCGGACTCTTCAGCACCGCGCAGACCAGCACCACGCCAACCGGCACCACACCGAACGGCACCGGGTTGAACGGCGCCACGTTGAATGGCACCGAGCACATCGACGGCGGGCAGATCGGTGCCGTGCTCGGGTTGTACGAGGCGTTCCCGGTCTTCGCTGCCGAGTTCGACGCCGTCTGCGGCGTGCTGGACGCCCATCTGGACACCCCCCTGCGCGACGTGCTCCGCGCCACCCCCGGCACCCTCGGGGACGGCCGCTCCGCCCACGCGTACGCGGTCCGGTTCGCGGCCGACGTCGCGCTCACCCGGCTGCTCGAATACTTCGGGGTCACGCCCGAATACGTGCTCGGGGCCGGGAGTGGCGAGCCGGCCGCCGCGTACGTCGCCGGCGCGCTCTCCCTCACCGACGCCGCGGCCCTGGCCGTGGCCCTGGGCCGGCTCTCGGAACGGGACGGCGAGCGGACCGACGAGGACGCGGCGCTGCGCGAGGTCCGCACGGTCGTCGGGCGCACCCGGTTCAGCGAGCCCGCCATCCCGATCGTCCACGGGCCGACCGGGCGGTTCGTGACCGCCGACGCTCTGGCCGACCCCGAGCACTGGACCCGCCAGGCCACCACCGGAACATGGGAGGGCACTCGGCTGCTCGTCGAGAGCGGGGCGGGCCGTGTCCTCGTGCTCGGTTCCGACACGCCCGACACACCCGGCAGGCTCACCGAGGACGACCCGGCCGCATCGGACCAGCCGATCGCACCACAGCAGCAGGCCGCACCGCACCGGCCGGGCGGGCCGATCGCGGTCGTGCGGCCCGGCCACGGTGCGGCGCAGGGCCTGATCGCCGCGCTGGCCGAGGCTCACTGTCAGGGCCAGGCCGTCGTGTGGGGGAACGTCCTCCCCGCCGGGCGCGGCACGCCCGTCGATCTCCCGACGTACGCCTTCGACCAGCGGCGGTTCTGGCTGCCGGCGGCCGGCCGGAGCCACGCCTCCGGTGTCTCGCGGGCCGCGGAGCGCCATCCGCTGGTCGACCAGGCGATCGAACTCGACGACGGCGGCATGCTGTTCACCGGCGGGCTGTCCGCGCGTACGCAACCGTGGCTCGCGGACCACGAGGTGCACGGCCGGGTCGTCGTGCCGGGCGTGACGTTCCTGGAACTCGCCGCGTGGGCAGCCCGGCAGGTCGGGTGCGCGGAGGTCGTCGAGCTGACGCACAAGGCCCCCCTGATCGTGCCGCCCGACGGCAGGGTCGAACTGCAGTTGCGGGCCGGACCCGCCGGTCCGGCCGGGCGACGGGAGTTCTCACTGCGGTGCAGGGGTGAAGCCGAGGCTCGCGGGCGTCCCTGGTCGCAACTGGCCACCGGCGTCCTCGGCCCGGCCCGGCCCGGCGGCGTCGCGTCGTCGCCGAGCGGGCCCGCGAGAACAGACCGGCCCGCCGGCGTCCCTGACGGCGCCATCCCGATCGAGGTCGGCGACTTCTACCGGCGGTTCAACGACCGGGGCCACTACGGATGGGGTCCGGTGTTCCAGAGCGTACGCGCCGCCCACCGGCACGGCGACGACCTCTACGTCGAGCTCCGGCTGCCCGAGGACCGGCGCCTGCATCCCGGCCTGTTCGGCCCGCATCCGGCGCTGCTCGACGCGACGATGCACGGGCTCGGCCTGGACGGCACGCCGGAGCGGCTCGTCGACCTGGTCGCCCGGCCCGGAGACGGCACAGGAGCCGACACCGGAGACGACACCGGGCGGCCACGCATCCCGTTCATCTGGAACGGGGTCGCCCTCTCCGCGCACGGCGCGCGTGAGCTCCTGGTGCGGATCTCCCCCGCCGGCCCGGGAGCGGTGGCGATCACCGGCTGGGACGAGACCGGCCACCCGGCGGTCGTCGTCGAGTCGCTGCATCTGCTGCCCATCGCGCCGGACCAGCTCGGGCGTGCGGCCGGACGCCGCGGGACGTTGTACCGCGTCGCCTGGCCCGTCGTCGAGCCGCCGTACGAGAAGCCGCGACCGGTCGTCACGGTGCCCGACGGCGATCTTCCCGCCGCGTGGGCGGCGGTCGCGAGCGACGGGGAGCCGCCCGCCGCGGTGGTCGTGCCGCTGCCGTCGGACGACCGCACGCCCGCCGGCGCGCGCCGCGCGACCCGCCGCACGCTGGAACTCGCGCAGCGGTGGCTCTCCGACGACGCGCCCGCCGGCGTACGGCTGGTGTTCCTCACCCGGCACGCGGTGGCCGCGCTGCCCGGCGACCCGGTCGAGGACCTCGCCAACGCCGCGTCCTGGGGCCTGATCCGCTCGGCCCAAGCGGAGAATCCGGGCCGGTTCACGCTCGTCGACGTCGACCGGTCGCCCGCGTCCCAGGACGCGATCGCGGCGGCGGTGGCCACCGGCGCACCGCAGATCGCCATCCGCGACGGCATACTCCATCGGCCGGAGCCGGTGCAGGTCCCCCTGATCACGGGCCGGACCGGCCGGCGCATCGATCCCCACGGCACGGTGCTCGTCACCGGCGGCACCGGCGGCCTCGGCGCGCTGCTCGCCCGCCATCTCGTCACCGAGCACGGCGTACGCCACCTGATCCTGGCGAGCCGCCGGGGTGACGCCGCGGCCGGCGCCCACCGGCTCGTCGCCGATCTGGCCGGTCTCGGGGCCGAGGTAAGGGCCGTCGCCTGCGACGTCGCCGACCGCGACGCCGTGGAGGCGCTGCTCGCCGGGGTCCCGGTGAGTCACCCGCTCAGCGCGGTCGTCCACGCGGCGGGCGTGCTCGACGACGCCGTGATCACCGCCATGTCCGCGGGGCAGGTCGAAGACGTCATGCGGCCGAAGGCCGACGGCGCCTGGCACCTCCACGAGCTCACCCGCGGGCTCGACCTGGACGCCTTCGTGCTGTTCTCCTCCGTGGCGGGCGTGCTCGGCACCGCGGGCCAGGCGAACTACGCGGCGGCCAACAGCTTCCTCGACGCCCTCGCCCGTCACCGCCACTCGCTCGGGCTTCCCGCGATGTCGCTCGCCTGGGGGCTGTGGGAGTCCGACGGGATGGGCGGCCGTCTTGGTCACGCCGACCTGGAGCGGATGCGGCGCGCCGGGATCACTCCGCTGTCCGTCGAGGACGGGCTCGGGCTGTTCGACGACGCGCTCGCCCTGGCGGAGCCACTGGTCGCACCGGCCGATCTGGACCTCGCGGCGACGCGTACCGGGACCGTGACCACGCCGGAGGCCGCGGCCGCGCCGGACGTCATGACCGCGCTGCCGCCGTCCGGTCTCTCACCGGACGAACGCGACGCGCTCCTGCTCGACCTCGTCGTCGGGCAGGTCGCCGAGGTCAGCGGTCACGCCGCGGACTGGATCGAGCCGAACGCCACCCTGTTCGAGCTCGGACTGGACTCGCTCATGATCGTGGAGTTGCGCAACCGCCTCGCGGCCACCAGCGGGCTGGCCCTGCCCGCCAGCATCGCCTTCGACCACCCGACACCCGCGGCGCTCGTCGACCACCTGCGGGACCGGCTGGCCGGAGACCGCGAACCGGCGGACGCCTGATGGCACAAGGGCGCCCGATGTCACCAGTGCGTCCGACGCCGGGAGGACGTCCGACGTCACCAGGACCTCCGATGCCGGGCGGACGGACCTCACGAGGTCGGGGCGTCCGCCCAGATGTCGGCTCCGGGCTCGGGCGCGGGATAGCGGAACCAGCCGCGTTCCGCTGCCCGCGCCCCGGCCTGGAACCGGCTGCGGGCGCCCAGGCGGTTCATCAGGTCGGCGGTGATCCGGCGGCAGGTCCTGGTGGAGATGCCGAGTTTGCGGGCGACCGCCTCGTCGGTGTGCCCCTCGCACAGGAACCTCAGCAACTCGCGCTCCTGGTCGGTGAGGCCGTCGCGGTCGCGGGTGCGGGACGCGCCGAAGTCCCGGCCGCGTTCCCACATCAGGTCGAACAGCGTGCGCATCGCCATGACCATGCCCTCGCCGCGGACCAGCACCGCGCCCAGCGCGACGTGCTCGGGATCGACCGGGACCATCGCCACCTCGCGGTCCACGATGATCATCCGGATCGGCAGCACCGGAAGGGTGCGCACCCGGCCGCCGAGCCACGTGAGCCGGCGGGCATGGCCCGACGTGACCGGATCCCGGTCGATGGTGTCGAGGAAGAGGGCGCGTACGGTCACCCCGCGCTCCAGCATCTGCTCGTCCAGCATCCGGCTCGCCGTGCTCTCGGCGGACGGCGTGCCGACCGGCATCAGGGACAGGAACTCGTAGCGGGCGTCGCGGGCGAGCTGCACCAGCCGCTCACGGATCGCGTCGATGTCCGCGAGGCGTTCGAGCACGTCTCCGGACGCGTGACGCGTGATCGCGTACTCGGCCTCCAGCACGGCGATCGCCGCCCGGCTCTCCGCGATCTGGTTCTGCCGGCGGACCAGCTCGGCCTCTTGGTGCTTGATGAGGGCTTCCAGGGCGATCCCCGGGCTCACCGGGCACAACACGCTCGGGTCCTCCCTGGACGGCCGGAGCAGCGAGAGCCGTCGCAGACGGTCCAGCGCGGCCCGGACGGCGCCCTCGCCCAGGCCCAGCCGAAGTGTCAAATCGGCGACCGTGCTGTCGGGATCCGCCAGAATCGTCAGGTAAACCGACTCGCTGGCATTATCCAAACCGAAACCCTGCAGCACACTGTTGCGGCAAGCCTGCGAATTCACATGCCACCTACCTCGTACACCGCATATCGCCGTACCGCGTCACTTGGCAGTTATGCGGCCCAGCACTCCCCGGCGGCCTGCCAGGCATCGTCATATTAAAGCCGGTTCGCCAACCCGTCCCGGCGGCGTCCGTTGCCATCTGGTTTGGCAACCGGTCCGCGCGGCGGCATGACGCCCAGCCTCCGACGGGAAGTCGTCGTACGCTCACGCAGCGTGGGGAACGCCGGTGAAGCGGCGCCATTTCGGAAAGTGGTGACGACGGTTCGACCCGGATTTCTTCCGCCCGTAATTCGATTCCCGGGGATTGGCACCGGATCCACCCGGCCCGGCGCGTCCGGGCCCGCCTCGGTCGGCACCCTGGTCCGCAGGCTCCGACGGTGGAATTGCCCAGGATTTCGGCGCCGGGTGCCACCTGACAACATGCTGCCAGGACACGTGCTGCCAGGCGGGAGCCGCTGACAGAGAGCGACCGGCTTGCGAAAATCGTGGGAGCGCTCCCACGATATGCATCCCAATATCGCCTGTTGTTCGAAAACCAATCCCGAATATGTATTGACGCGCATTCCGATCAGGCGCCGACAAAAGTGCGAGGCCATAGGGTGAAGGATATGAGTGTGCCGCCGCGGCGCCATCCGGCCTTTGACGACAGGCCGGCCATCGCGGCCCCGGCGCCACACCGGCCGGTCAGCCCGCTTATCGGACGGGAGTCGCAACGCCTGGAGATCGAGGCCGCGGTCCAGGGCCTGTCGCAGGGCCGCCCGGCTTTCCTCGAAATCAGCGGAGATCCCGGAACAGGCAAGACCGCGTTGCTCGCCGAGGTGGTCCGCGTCGCGCGAGAGGCGGAAATCGCGGTGTTCACCGGCAGGCCGCAGCCGGTGGACGGCGACCTGGCGTTCGGCGCGATCGTCGACGCACTGGACGGCCGGCTCTCCGTCGCCGGGGGCGAACGGCTCCATCGGCTGCCGGCGGCGCAGCGGGACGTGCTGGCGGCCGTCTTTCCCTCGCTGGCGGCGGACGCCTCCGCGCCGTCGCCGCCCGACGTCGCGGCGCCCTACCGCGTGGGACACGCCGTTCGCCTGCTGCTGGAGGATCTCGCCTCGTCCCGTCCGGTCGCCCTCGTCCTCGACGATCTGCATCAGGCCGACGCGGGCACCGTCGACGTGGTGTGCCGGCTGATGTGCACTCCGCCCCGCGCCCCGGTGCTCCTGGCCTTCGCACATCGGCACCGGCAGGTGTCCCCGCGGCTGCGCGCCACCGCCGACACGGCGCGGGAGGTCGCCCGGCTGCGCCTGGAACCCCTGGCCGAACGTCACACCGAAGCTCTGCTCGGCGAGGACCTTCCCGCGCGGGCGCGCGGGGAGCTGTATCGGGCGAGCGAGGGCAATCCCGGCTACCTCCGTGCCCTGGCGGACGTGCTGGAGCAGGGCCCGCCCGGCATCGACGAGGCCGACATCGCCCCGGTGCCGCCGTGGTTCGCCTCGGCGCTGGCCGCCGAGGTCGCCCGCCTCTCGCCCCTGGGAAGACTGGTCGTCGCCGCGTGCGCGGTGCTCGGCGACCCGATCACCGTGCCGTCGGTGGCCGCGATCGCGGAGGTCGGCGAGCAGGACGCCTATTCGGCGATCGACGAGATCGCCTCCCACGACCTCATCCGCCTCGTGGCGGGGACCGGGCGGTTCGGGTTCCGGCACTCCCTGGTCCGGCGTGCCGTCTACCACAACGTGAGTCCCGGCTGGCGGCTCGGCGCCCACGCGCGGGCCGCCCAGTCACCGGCCGGCGGCCGGGTGTCCGCCGTCGAGACGGCGCCGCATCTCACGCGGGTCGCCACGCCGGGCGATCACGCCGCGGTCGCGCTCCTCGCCGCGGCCGCCGACGAGGTCGAGGCCGCGCGGCCGCGGCAGGCGGCCCAGTGGCGGCGGGCGGCGCTCGAACTGCTGCCGTACGACGGGAACGGGCCGGACGGCGAGAACGCACAGGTCGGCACGAACGCACAGACCGACAGGAACCAGCAGCACGGCGAGAACCAGCGGTCCGGCGAGAACGGGCAGGCAGGCGTTCGCACCGGCCTGCTGCTGGCGCTCGGCAGAGCGTGCGAGGCGGCGGGCCAGTTGCGGCAGGCCGGCGACGCCCTGGCCGAGGCCCTGCGGCTGATCCCGTACGGCGCGGGCGGCCGGCGCGCCGTCGTGGCCGCCGACCATGCCCGCCTTCTGCACGACCTGGGGCGGTCCGGCGAGGCCCGCGCCCTGGTAGGCACCGAGCTGGCGCACACCCGGGACGAGGCCGATCGCGCGGCCCTGTCGTTCGAACGCGCGTGGCTCGAAGTGTCGAGCGGCTCCCCCGGCGCGGCGCACGCCGACGCCACGCAGGCCGTCCACATCGCCGATCGGCTCGGCCTGCCCCTGCTGGGCTGCGCGGCACGCGGGATGCTCGCCGTTTCGGCGGTCCTCGCCGGCACGCCGTCCGCGGGGACACTCGACGACCTCCCCCGAGCCGCCGCGGTCCTCGACGCGCTCCCCGACGAGGAGCTCACGGCCCGCCCGGACGCGCCGCTCTGGATCGGGTGGGCCGCGCTCGTCCTCGAACGCCCGCACGACGCGATACGGCATCTCGATCGTGCGGTGGCCGCCGGCAGGTCGGCAGGACGGCAGGCGGTCGTGAGCCACGCGCTGGTCGCCCGCGTCGCGGCGCTGTGTGCCGCCGGCCTGCTCACGGCGGCGAAAGACAGCGCCGACGAGGCCGTGCGCGCGGCCTGGCTGTCCGGCAGCGCCGCGCTCCGCTCCTCCGTGCTCGCGGCACGCTGCCTCGTCACGGCCCGCATGGGCGACCTCGACGCCCTGCGACGCCACCTGGCCGAGTACGGCACGCCCGTGGTCCAGGGCTGGCCCTGGGCCCTCGCCGCCGGGATGGTCGCGGAGGCCAGACCGGCCGCGGGCGGCCCCGATGGCGGCGGGATCCCGATCGAGGTGAACGGCCTGACCCGGCCCGCGGCGGACGTGTGGTCGGACGCCGTACAGCCGGAGGCCACACGATGGGAGGCCGCACAGCCGGGGCCCACTTGGTGGAAGGCCGCGATCCGGACGTCCCCCGCAGACCCGGCCGTCGACCCGGCCATCGACCCGGCCTTCGACCCGGTGCCGGACTCGACCACAGGCAGGGTCGCCGGCCTGATGACCGGTACGGCCGCGGACCTGACCGTCCCGGTGATCGAATCAGCCGCCGCCGGACCGCCAGGCGCCGGTGGGCCGCGAAGCGCCTCCGGCCCGCCCGTCGCCGAGCGGCCGGCCGCCGCCTCCCTCACCGCACGCGAACGACAGATCGCCCGGCTGGTCAGTGAAGGGCTGAAGAACCGGGAGATCGCCGACCGGCTCTACGTGACGCAGAAGACCGTGGAGATGCACCTGTCGCGGATCTTCGCCAAACTCGGCGTGTCCAACCGGGTCGGCGTCGCGCGCACCCTCTACGCGACGCCCACGACCTCGCACTGACGGTCAGGGGCGGCCCGCGGGCTCCCAGCCTCGGCGGGGCGGGCGGGAGCCGGCTCGGTCATCCCGGCTGCGGTACACGATGTACGGGCGGGTCAGATATCCGACGGGCGCGGTGAGCATGTGCACCAGCCGGGTGAACGGCCAGACGGCGAACAGGACCATCGCGCCGAGCGCGTGCAGCCTGAACAGGATCGGCGCGGCCGCCATCAGGTCCCCCTGCGGCTGGAGGTAGAAGACCGACCGGAACCAAGGAGAGATGGTGGTGCGGTAGTCGTAACCGCCGCCGACGACGTTGGCGACGACCGTGGCGGCCAGCCCGAGCGCGATCGTCAGGGCGAGCAGGGCGTACATCAGCTTGTCGTTGCGGGTGGTGGCGGTGAAGACCGGGCCGACCGTGCGGCGGCGGTAGATCAGGATGGCCAGGCCCACGACGGTGCAGAGGCCGGCGACCGTGCCGAGCACGACCGCGGCGAGATGGTAGGCGTGCTCACCGACGCCCACGGCCTCGGTCCAGCTCTTGGGGATCACCAGGCCGCCGACGTGGCCGAGGAGCACGACCAGGATGCCGAAGTGGAACAGCGGGCTGCCGATCCGCAGCAACCGGGACTCGTACATCTGGGAGGAGCGCGTCGTCCAGCCGAACTTGTCATAGCGGTAGCGCCACACGTGGCCCAGGACGAAGATCGTCAGCACCACGTAGGGGGCGACCACCCAGAGCGTCACGTCGAGGGCGTTCACCGTCGTCCTCCCAGGGATGGGGCGTTGGGGCCGTAGGGGTCCAGGCCGACCTCCTCGGCCGGCGGGCCCTCCTCGGCCAGCCTCAGCGCGGCCTGGCGCTCCCGCTCGGTGGGCGGGGGCAGCGTCGCCAGCACCGCCGCCACGACCTCGGCGTACGGCGACCCCTCCTCGCGCAGTGCGCGCAGAAGGGTCTCGATGCCCGCGCGATGTTCGCGCAGCAGCCGCACGGCCTGCTCGGTGGCGCCGCGGCCGGACAGCTCGCACACCACGCCCAGGTGGTCGGGCAGCTCTCCGGTGACGTCGAACCCCGCGGCCCGGTACGCCTGCTGGAAGCGCAGCAGGGCCATCCCGCGCCGCCGGGTGTCGCCGTAGGTGTAGTAGGTCAGATAAGGACAGCAGCGGCGCTTGAGATCGAAGGTCGCCACGTAGTGCTCGGCGAGGTCGGCCGGCGGGGTGCTGGCCACGTGGCCGAGGAAGGCGGCCAGCCGCCGGGCCGGCTCGCCCGGCCCCAGCTCGGCCACCACCGCGTTCAGCAGCGGCAACGCCTCGGCGAGCCGCTCGTCGGGATAGGACAGCAGCACCGAGGCCGCCATGTGCACCCTCGCGTGCGCCGTGCGATCGGTCACGACTTGTCCTTCCGCTTGGGGAACAGCCCGTCGGGGGTGCCCTTGCCGTCCCAGTTGAGCAGGTTGACCCGGCCGCGCAGCTCGTCCGCGCGGTCCAGGTCGTCGGCGACCTGCCGTTCCCGCAGGGCGTGGAAGTTCTCCACGGCCACCGGGGCGGGCGGGCCGGACGCCTCGCCGAAGGGGCCGCCCATGCCGGGACCGCCGTCGTAGTCGAGGCTGCAGCCGGTGGCGAGCTCCTCCAGCCGGGCGCCCTCTTCGGCGTGCGCCTTGGGGATGACGTACCGCTCGCCGTAGGGGGCGATGGCCAGCAGGCGGTACATCTCCTCGATCTGGTCGCCCTTGAGCCCCACGGCGGCGGGAATCGACTCGTCGCGTTCCCCGGCGAGGTTGATCCCCCGCATGTACGACCGCATCGCGGCCAGGCGGCGCAGCACCGCGCGTACGGGCTCCGGGTCGCCCGCGGAGAACAACTCGGCCAGGTAGCCGACGGGGATGCGCAGCGCGTCGATGGCGCCGAACAGGTTGCCCGCCCGCTCGCCGTCGTGGCCGGTCTCGCGCAGCACGTCGACCACGGGCGACAGGGGCGGGATGTACCAGACCATCGGCATGGTCCGGTACTCGGGATGAAGCGGCAGCGCCACGCCGTAGTCGAAGATCAGCTTGTGGATCGGGGAGTTCGCGGCCGCCTCCAGCCAGTCCTCGGGGATGCCGGAGGCCCTGGCCGCGGCGATCACCTCGGGGTCGCGGGGATCGAGCATGACGCTCTTCTGCGCCTCGTACAGCGCCTTCTCGTCCGGCGTGGAGGCGGCCTCGGCGACGCGGTCGGCGTCGTAGAGGACGAGCCCGATGTAGCGGAGCCGTCCGACGCAGGTCTCCGAGCAGACCGTGGGGATACCGACCTCGACCCTCGGATAGCAGAACGTGCACTTCTCGGCCTTGCCGGTGCGGTGGTTGAAGTACACCTTCTTGTACGGGCAGCCGGTGACGCACATCCGCCAGCCCCGGCAGCGGTCCTGGTCGACCAGCACGATGCCGTCCTCGGAGCGCTTGTACATGGCGCCGGAGGGGCAGGAGGCCACGCACGACGGGTTGAGGCAGTGCTCGCAGATGCGCGGCAGGTAGAACATGAAGGCCTGCTCGAACTCGAGCTTCACCTGGTCCGACAGCTTGCGCAGCACGGGGTCGGCGGGGGCCAGCTCGGGCGCGCCGGCGAGGTCGTCGTCCCAATTGGCGCTCCACTTGATCTTCGTCGGTTCGCCGGTGATGAGTGAGCGGGGACGGGCGACGGGGGTGTCCTCGGTGACCGGCGCGGAGAACAGCCGGTCGTAGTCGTAGGTCCAGGGTTCGTAGTAGTCGCCGATGGAGGGCATGAGCGGGTTGGCGAAGATGGTCAGCAGCTTCTTGAGCCGTCCGCCGGCCCTGAGCCGGAGCCGCCCGCGCCGGTTGAGCTCCCAGCCGCCCTTCCACTTGTCCTGGTCCTGGTAGGTGCGGGGGTAGCCCTGTCCGGGCCGGGTCTCGACGTTGTTGAACCAGACGTACTCGGTGCCGGCCCGGTTGGTCCACGCCTGTTTGCAGGTGACCGAGCAGGTGTGGCAGCCGATGCACTTGTCGAGGTTCATCACCATCGCGAGCTGGGCCATGACTCTCATGTCAGTAGTCCACCTCCTGGGCGCGGCGGCGGATCACGGTGACCTCGTCGCGCTGGTGGCCCGTCGGCCCGAGATAGTTGAAGGCGAAGCTGAGCTGGGCGTACCCGCCGATCAGGTGGGTGGGTTTGATCAGCAGGCGGGTCAGGCTGTTGTGGATGCCGCCGCGCCTGCCGGAGGCCTCGCTCCTGGGCACGTCCACCACGCGCTCCTGGGCGTGGTACATGTACACGGTCCCGGCGGGCATGCGGTGGGAGACCACGGCCCGCGCGACCACGACGCCGTTGCGGTTGACGGCCTCCACCCAGTCGTTGTCGCGGATGCCGGCCCGCGCCGCGTCGGCCGGGCTCATCCAGATCGTCGGGCCGCCTCGCGACAGCGTCAGCATCAGCAGGTTGTCCTGGTACTCCGAATGGATCGACCACTTGGAGTGCGGGGTGAGGTACCGCACCACGATGCCGTCCTCGCCGCCCGGTCCCGCGGCGAGGGCGGCGGTGTTGAGCGGCGGCCGGTAGACGGGCAGCACCTCGCCGGCCTCCTGCATCCAGTCGTGGTCGAGGTAGAAGTGCTGGCGGCCGGTCAGGGTGTGCCAGGGCTTGCGGTGCTCGACGTTGATCGTGAAGGCGGAGTAGCGCCGCCCTCCGGTCTCGCTGCCCGACCACTCCGGCGAGGTGATCACGGGCACCGGCCGGGCCTGGGTGTCCGCGAAAGTGATCCGGCGGTGCTCGTCGGCCAGCCCGCCGAGGTCGGTGCCGGTGCGGCGGGCCAGGTTCTCGAACCCCTGCGCCGCCAGCCGGCCGTTGGTCGTGCCCGACAGCGCGAGGATCGTCTCGCACATCGCGAGGTCGGTCGCCAGGGACGGCCGCCCGTCGGCCGCTCCCCCGCGCACGGTCCCGATCACCCTGCCCAGCCGTTCGACCTCGGCCGCGACGTCGAAGGTGACGCCCTTGGTCGTGGCGCCCAGGCGCTCGGCCAGCGGGCCGAGCGCGGCCAGCTTCTCGGCGATCGCCCCGTAGTCCCGCTCCACCACCACGATCCTGGGGAACGTGCGGCCCGGCACTGGTGCCTCACCGGTCCGCCGCCAGTCGCGTACCCGTCCGTGCGGGCTGGCCAGCTCGTCCGGCGTGTCGTGCAGCAGCGGCACGGCGACCACGTCCCGGCGTACGCCGAGGTGGTCGCGCGCCAGCGCGCTGAACGCCCGCGCGACGGCGTGGAAGGCGGCGAAGTCGGTACGCGTCTGCCACGGCGGGTCGATCGCCGGGGTGAAGGCGTGCACGAACGGGTGCATGTCGGTGGACGACAGGTCGTGCTTCTCGTACCAGGTGGCCGCCGGGAGCACGATGTCGGAGAACAACGTGGTCGAAGTCATCCGGAAGTCGAGCGACAGCAGCAGGTCGAGCTTGCCCCGGGGGGCCTCGTCCCGCCAGGTCACGTCCGCCGGCCGCCGGTCCGGGGCGTTCTCCTCCGCCCGGACCGCGTCGGAGGCGCCGAGCAGGTGCCGCAGGAAGTACTCGTTGCCCTTGGCCGAGGAGCCGAGCAGGTTGGCCCGCCACACCGTCAGCACCCGCGGCCAGTTCTCCGGCGCGTCGGGGTCCTCGCAGGCGAAGCGCAACCGGCCCGCGCGCACCTCCTCCGCGACGTACGGGCCCGCGTCCCCGCCCGCCCGCTCGGCCTCGTCGGCCAGGTCGAGCGGGTTGCGGGCGAAGGTGGGATAGGACGGCATCCAGCCCAGCCGGGCCGACTGGGCGAGCAGGTCGGCGCCGGTGCGGCCGGCGAACAGGCCGTGGCCGAGCGGGGAGGCGACCGCGTCGGGGGTGTGCTCGTCGTAGCGCCACTGGCCGGTGTTGAGATACCAGTACGCGGTGCCGATCATCTGCCGGGGCGGGCGGACCCAGTCGAGTCCGAAGGCCATCTGGGCCCAGCCGGTGACCGGACGGCACTTCTCCTGCCCGACGTAGTGCGCCCAGCCGCCGCCGTTGACGCCCTGGCAGCCCGTGAGCGTGACCAGCGCGAGAAACGCCCGGTACATCGTGTCGGAGTGGAACCAGTGGTTGGTCCCCGCACCCAGGATGATCATGGATCGGCCGCCGGACTCCTCGGCGTTGCGGGCGAACTCCCGTGCGATCCGCGCGGCCGCCGCCGCGGGCACCGACGTGATCGCCTCCTGCCAGGCGGGCGTGTACGGCTGCTCCGGGTCGTCGTAGCCGGCCGGCCACTCCCCCGGCAGCCCGTCGCGGGCCACGCCGTACTGCGCCAGCATCAGGTCGAAGACCGTCGTGACCAGATGGCCGCCGACGCGGCGGGCGGGCACGCCGCGCCGCATCACCGCCTCGCCGGGATCGTCGAACCGCGGCAGCGTCACCGGCACGGCCTCCCCCTGGCCGAGCAGGGTGAGGGCCGGGTCCACCTCGCCGAGGTCGAGGTTCCAGCGCCCCTCCCCCTCGGCGGAGAACCGGAAGCCGAGCGAGCCGCCCGGCACCACCGGCTCGCCGTCGCGGGAGTCGAGCAGCACGGTCTTGAACGCGGCCTCCTCACCCTGCCCGCCCAGGTCCGCGGAGGTGAGGAACTTGTCCGGCACGTACGCCCCGTCGTGCTCGCGCAGCCGTACGAGGAAGGGCAGGTCGGTGTAGCGCTTGACGTAGTCGACGAAGCGGGGTGTCTCCCGCTCGACGAAGAACTCCCGGAGGATCACCTGGCCCATGGCCATGGCGAGGGCTCCGTCGGTGCCGGGGTGCGGCGACAGCCACTCGTCGGCGAACTTGGCCGCGTCGTTGTAGTCGGGGGCCATGACGACGACCTTCTGCCCCCGGTACCGCGCCTCGGCCATGTAGTGGGCGTCGGGGGTGCGGGTGACCGGCACGTTGGAACCCCACAGCATCAGGTAGGAGGCGTCCCACCAGTCCGCCGACTCCGGCACGTCGGTCTGGTCGCCGAAGACCTGGGGCGAGGCCACCGGCAGGTCGGCGTACCAGTCGTAGAACGACAGCATCGTGCCGCCGAGCAGCGAGACGAACCGCGCGCCGACGGCGTGGGAGACCATCGACATGGCCGGGATCGGCGAGAACCCCGCGATCCGGTCGGGACCGTACGCCTTGATCGTGTGCACGTGCGCGGCGGCGACGATCTCGGTGGCCTCCTCCCAGGAGACGCGGACGAGCCCGCCCCTGCCCCGGACCTCCTGGTAGCGGCGCCGCTTGACCGGGTCGGTCGTGATCTCGGCCCAGGCGGCGACCGGGTCGCCCAGCCTGGCCTTCGCCTCGCGGTACATCTCCACCAGCACGCCCCGGGCGTACGGGTAGCGCACCCGGGTCGGCGAGTAGGTGTACCAGGAGAACGCGGCCCCGCGCGGGCAGCCGCGCGGCTCGTACTCGGGCCGGTCGTCGCCCACACTGGGATAGTCGGTCTGCTGGGCCTCCCAGGTGATGATGCCGTCCTTGACGTACACCTTCCAGGAGCACGACCCTGTGCAGTTCACCCCGTGGGTGGAGCGCACCACCTTGTCGTGGCTCCACCGGTCCCGGTAGAACACATCGCCCTGGCGTCCGCCGATCTGGTGGAGCGTGCGCAGGTCCGCCGACACCTCGCCGCGGCGCAGGTGCCGTCCGAGCCCGATCAGGGCGTCGCCGAGCGGCCCGTCGATCCTCGACATCGAATTCCTCTCCCTCACGTCAGACGAGGTCGTGGGCCGGTCCGGACCACTCCGGGACACCGGGTCCACCGGGTCCGTCCGGTCGCAGTACGAACCAGCAGTACACCAGCGCCGCCGCGGCGACGGCCGCCAGCAGCATGAGCCCGATGGCGTACGAACCGGTGGCCTGGTAGATCAGGCCCATGACGATCGGCGGCAGGAACCCGCCGAGGCCGCCGACCGCGCCGACCACGCCCGTCGCACTGCCGACAGCGGTCGCCGGCACGGCCCGTCCGAGCAGCGCGAACACGGCCCCGTTGCCCAGGCCCAGCGCGGCCGCCATGGCCAGGAAGCCGGCCGTGGCGGGCGGCATCGGCGGGGCGAACGACACGGCGACCGCGCACACCACCGCGACGGCGAGCGCCCCGGAGAGCACGATCCGGCCGCCGAAGCGGTCCGCCAGCCAGCCGCCCACCGGACGGGCGAGCGTGGCCAGTACGACGAACCCGGCCGCCCGCGCCGCCGCGTCGGCGGTGGACAGCCCGTACACCGCCTTCAGATAAAGGGGCAGGTAGGCGCCGAACGCCACGAACCCGCCGAAGGTCAGCGCGTACATCGCGGCCAGTTCCCGGGTGACGCGCAACCTCCCGGCCGCCAGGAACCTCGACAGGAACGGTTCGGTCGCCCGGCGGGTGCCGGGCGCCTCCCGGCCGAACGCCAGGAACGCCAGCCCGACCACCACCAGCGCGACCGCGACCACGAAGAACGGCACCGGCCGGCCGAACCTGTCCGCCAGCCACGGAGTGGCGAAGCCGGAGATCGCCGTGCCGATGTTGCCCATCCCGAAGATCCCCAGAGCCAGCCCGCGGCGCTCCGGCGGGAACCAGGCGTTGACGAACGGCACGCCGATCGCGAAGGTCGCCCCCGTCAGGCCGAGGACGAGCCCTCCTGCCAGCAGCGCCGGATAGCTCCCGGCGAAGGCGAGGAGGACCACCGGAACCACGCCGAGCATGCTCGTCACCGCGAACATCAGCCGCCCGCCGTATCGGTCGGTCAGCGCGCCGAGGACGATCCGGCCGAGCGATCCGACGATGACCGGGACCGCGACCAGCACCGACGCCTCGAACGGCGTCAGGCCGAGCAGTTCCTTGTACGTCGAGCTGAGCGGGCTGAGCAGCGCCCAGGCCCAGAAGTTCACCGCGAACCCCGCCGTCGCCAGCGTCAGCGCGACCGCCCGGCCGCCCTCACGTCGGTGCTGCACGGTTGCCGTGTCGGCTGTCATTTCCGTTCCTCCGGGGGGAGAGGCTGCTTGCGCCTCACCCTTTCCTTTCGGACAGCGGGGATGTCAGGGACCTTGGTCCTCCGACCGTACCCGGAAGACCATCCGTTGTCCCGTCCCGCCGGCCCCACCGCCGGGGCCCGGCACGCTTATGCGAGCGGCACGATGGTCGACTCGCGCACCACGAGCCGGCAGGGGTGCTCGTGCCGGCCCGGAGAGGCGGTGCCGTTGATGGCGGACAGCAGCATCTCGGCCGCCGACCGGCCCAGACCTTCGAGATCCATGTCGACGCTGGTCAGCGGTGGCTGGGCGCCCTCGGTCATCACGTCCCAGTTGTCGAAACCGACGAGGGCGACGTCCTGCGGGACCCGCCGCCCGGCGGCGCGCAGCGCGTCGCTCACCCCGCGGGCGATCTGGTCGCTGCCGCAGAAGACGGCGTCGAACTCCGCCCGGCCCGCCAGCAGGATTCCGACGGCCTGCCGGCCCCACGCCTCGCTCCAGCCGCCGAACAGCGGCGGCGCGACCGGTTCGAGCCCCGCCTCGGCCAGCCGTTCCAGCGCCGCCGCCGCGCGCACCCGCGCGGAGTTGTGATGCTCCGGCCCGGTGACGTGGGCGATCCGGGTGCGCCCGACCGCCAGCAGGTGCTCGACCGCCTTCCGCGCTCCGCCCGCCTCGTCGGGAACCACCGAGCAGTCCCCCGGGTCGGCGGAACTGATGAAGGCGTACACCACGGGAACGGGCAGGTCCGGGCCGATGGACATGCGCGCCTCGGTGCGCCGGCCGGTCACGATGATCCCGTCGACCCGGCGGCTGAGCAGGGTTTTGACGTAGTACTGCTCACGGATGGGGTCGTCGCGGCCGTCGCAGAGGAAGACCGACATCTCCCCGGCGCCGAGCGCGTCCTCGGCGCCCATGAGGACCGGGATGCTGAACCGGCCGATGGTGTCCGTGGTGATCATCCCGACGGTGTAGGTGCGCCCCGAGTGCAGGCTCCGCGCGCCGGCGTTGGCCTGGAAGCTGAGCTGCCGGGCGGCCTCGCGAACCCGCGTCCGGGTCTCCTCGCGCAGCGACCCGCGCCCGTTGAGCGCTTTGGAGGCCGTGCCCACCGACACCCCGGCCAGTGCCGCGACGTCGGCGATAGTGGCGTGACGCTCCGGTCTCCCCACGTTTCCTCCAGTTTCCGGGGACGTTGCCGCCATTCACTGTATAGCGCGATGGAGCACGGGTAACGCGCCGGAAACGCGGTGTTGACGCCCCAACTTCACATTGGTAGCTTGTCGGCAATCGTTTTCCTTTGTTTCCAGCTGCCCCGGATTTCCCCCCTTCCTCGTTTCCCTGGCCCGCCGTCCCCGCGAGCCTCCCCCCACGAGAGATCAGGATGACCGAGCAGAAGCTGTCAGAGCCCCCACCCGCCGGCCTCGGCCCTCGGGAGCCCACCGCACCGGTCGCACCTGTCGCCCCCCGGCCCGGCGCCGTCGTCACGCTGCGGCCGCTCGGCGTGCACGAGGCCCGGCTGGACCCCGGCGGCCTGCTGGGGCGGTGGCAGCGGCGCAACGCCGAGGACACGATCCCGCACTGCGTGGACAACCTGCACGCCCACGGCAACATCGCCAACCTCCGCGCGGCGGCGGGCGAGTCCGGCGACGCCTTCACTGGTATGTGGTTCGCCGACTCCGACGTCCACAAGACGCTGGAGGGCGCGGCCTGGGAGCTCGCCTCCTCGCCCGGTGACGCCTCGCTGCGGTCGTTCGTCGACGACACGACCGCGCTGCTCGCCCGCGCCCAGGGACCGGACGGCTACCTCAACTCCTACTTCACCGTCGCCGCGCCGGACGAACGCTGGCGCAGGCCGGAGTGGAGCCACGAGCTGTACTGCGCAGGTCACCTCGTCCAGGCCGCCGTCGCCGCCGCGAGGACCGGCGTGCGCCCGGACCTGGCGGCCGTCGCCCGCCGTTTCGCCGACCTGCTGGTGGAGCGTTTCGGGCCGGGCGGCGCCGAGGAGGTCTGCGGGCACCCGGAGATCGAGACCGCGCTCGCCGAGCTGTACCGGCTGACCGGGCACCGGCCCTACCTGGACCTGGCCCGCCGGTTCCTCGACCTGCGCGGACGGGGGCTGCTCGGGCCCGGCCGGTTCGGCCCCGCGTACTACCAGGACCACGTGCCCGTACGCGAGGCGGCGGAGGTCACCGGGCACGCCGTACGACAGCTCTATCTCCTCGCCGGGATGGTCGACGTCGGCGTGGAGACCGGCGACCACACGCTGCTGGACGCGGCGGAGCGGCTGTGGGAGGACGCCGTGCACCGGCGCACCTACGTGACCGGGGCGCACGGGTCGCGCCACCGCGACGAGGCGTACGGCGATCCGTACGAACTGCCGCCGGACCGGGCGTACGCCGAGACCTGCGCGGCGATCGCGAGCTTCCAGTGGAACTGGCGGCTGCTGCTGGCGACCGGCCGCGCCCGGTACGCCGACGAGATGGAGCGGGCGCTGTACAACGCGGTCGCCGTCGCCGTGTCCCTCGACGGAAGGCGTTTCTTCTACTCCAACCCCCTGCAGTCGCGCACGGGCCACACCGGCTCCGGGGAGGAGGCGCAGGCGCGGCGGCTGCCGTGGTACTCCTGCGCCTGCTGCCCGCCCAACATCGCCCGGCTGATGGCCTCGCTGCACGGCTACCTGGCCACGGCCGCGGGCGACGGCCTGCAGATCCACCTGTACGCCGCGGGCAGCGTGACCGCCGAGGTCGCGGGCTCCGCCGTGCGGGTGGACGTGCGCACCGAATACCCCTGGCAGGGCCGGATCGAGCTCACCGTGACGTCCGAGGCCGACACCCCCTGGACGCTCGCGCTGCGCGTGCCGGACTGGTGCGACGCGTACGCGGTCCGGATCGGCGGCGGCCCGGTGACCGCCCCTGCCCGGGACGGCTACGTACGGCTCACCCGGGTCTGGGCGCCGGGCACGACGGTCGTCCTCGACCTGGAGATGCCGGTCCGGCGGGTGACCGCGCATCCCCGGGTGGACGCGGTGCGCGGCTGCGTCGCCCTGGCCCGGGGCCCGCTCGTCTACTGCCTGGAGCAGGCCGACCTGCCACCCGGCACGGTGCTGGAGGACGTGCGGCTCGACCCCGCCGTCGCCGTCGAGGCGGGACGCCGGGAGGACCTGCCGGACTTCCCGGTCGTCCTCACCGCCGGCGGCAGGCTCGCCGAGCCCGGCGCCTCCCTGTACGCCGCCGCGCCCGCGAGGGAGCGTCACGGCGCCCCGCTCACCCTCACGGCGGTGCCGTACTTCCTGTGGGGCAACCGGAGCGAGGGCCCGATGCGGGTCTGGATCCCGGTCGCCGCCACCGGATGACCGCGCGGCCGCGCCGCATCGGAGAACGCGATGACCTCGGCCGGACGCCGGCCGTCGAAAGGGAGATCGACATGGAAAGCCTTGACAGGAGACGGCGCGTCGCCGGCCTGGGCCTGGTGGTCCTCACCATCGCGGGCGGCCTGACCGCGTGCTCCGGATCCTCCGGCGGCGACGCTCCGGCGGGTGACGCTCCGGCGGGCGGCGCGAGCCAGGCGGCCGGGGGCGGGACGTACACGATCTGGGATCCGTACCCGCAGTTCGACGACTCCTCCGACTGGGTGAAGCTGCTCGGCCAGTGCGGGACGCAGGCCGGGGTGACCGTCAAGCGGACCGGCTACGACACCACCGACCTGACCAACAAGGCGCTGCTCGCGGCGCAGCAGGGCAACTCGCCGGACGTGCTCATCGTGGACAACCCGGTCGTCTCGACCCTGGCCGAGGCGGGGGTGCTGACCTCGACGGACGAGACGAAGATCGACACCTCGGCCGCCTCCCCGAACCTGCTCGCGGCGGGCCAGATCGGCGGCAAGACGTACGGCATCCCGATCGGGGCCAACACGCTCGCGCTGTACTACAACAAGGACGTGCTGAAGAAGGCCGGCGTGGACGTCGCGTCGGTCAAGGACTGGACGTCGCTGACCGCGGCCCTGGAGAAGGTCAAGGCCGCGGGCAAGAAGGGCATCACGTTCTCCGCGATCGGCACCGAGGAGGGCAGCTTCCAGTTCCTGCCGTGGTTCTGGGGCTCCGGCGCGAACCTGACCAAGCTGGACTCGCCGGAGGGCGTCGCGGCGCTGTCGCTGTGGACCGACTGGGTGAAGAAGGGGTACGCCCCCAACTCGGTGATCAACAACACCCAGACGACCAGCTGGCAGGAGTTCGCGACCGGCGACTTCGCCTTCGCCGAGAACGGCACCTGGCAGCTCGCCAACGCGAAGAAGGCCGGGTTCCCGTACGGCATCATCCCGATCCCCGCCAAGGACGGCGGCACCGCTCCCGCCCCCACCGGCGGCGAGTTCGTGAGCATCCCCGTGCAGCAGGACACCGCCCGCTACGCGACGACGCAGAAACTCGTGACCTGCCTGGCCAGCACCGACAACTCGCTGGCCACCGACACCACGTTGTCGTACATCGCCCCGACCGAGGAGGTGCAGGCGAAGCAGGTGGAGCAGAACCCGGACCTGAAGGTGTGGGTGGAGGCGGTCAAGGCGGCCAAGGGCCGCACCAGCGACAATCTCGGCACGAAGTACCCCAAGATCTCCGAGCCCCTGTGGAAGGCGACGCAGGCCGCGCTGAGCGGATCGCAGCCCCCGCAGGAGGCGATGGCCGAGGCCCAGACCGCGGCGGCGAGCGCCACCCAGTAGGAGCCGTGGGCCCGGGGCGCCCGCCCCGGGCATCTCCCCGGCCGACGGACGTCAGACGAGGCAGAGCATGGAACATGCCACACAGACGCCGGTTCCCCCACCGGCGGGCGACCGGCGGGAGCGGGCCCCGGCGCGCGGGCAGGGCGGCGTCCGCCGGGCGCTCACGCGCCGGAACCGGCCGGGCCAGTGGGCGGCCTGGGCGTTTCTCACGCCTCTGGTGGTCTACCTGCTCGCGTTCTACGCCTATCCCCTCTACCGCAACGTCGAGCTGAGCCTGCGCGACTACACCGTGCGGTCGTTCGTACGGGGCGACGCGCCGTTCACCGGACTCGCCAACTATCTGAAGGTGATCCGCGACGCGACGTTCGGGCCCGCGCTGTGGCACACGGTGGTGTTCACCGTGGTGTCGCTGGTCTTCCAGTTCACCATCGGGCTCGCCCTCGCGGTGTTCTTCACCCGGCGCTTCCGGTTGTCGGCGACACTGAGGGCGCTGTTCCTGGTGCCGTGGCTGCTGCCGCTGATCGTGTCGTCCTCCACCTGGTCGTGGATGCTCAACAGCGACTCGGGCGTCGTCAACGCCGTCCTCGGCGCGGTCGGCCTGGTTCCGGTCCACTGGCTGACCTCGCCGGACTGGGCGCTGTGGTCGGTCACCATCGCCAACATCTGGATCGGCATCCCGTTCAACCTGGTCGTGCTCCACAGCGGCCTGCAGGCGATCCCGGCGCAGGTCCACGAGGCGGCCGAGATCGACGGGGCGACGGGCTGGACGCGGTTCCGGCGGGTGACGTTCCCCCTGTTGCGGCCGGTCTCGGCGATCACGCTGCTGCTCGGGCTCGTCTACACGCTCAAGGTGTTCGACATCATCTGGATCATGACGAAGGGCGGGCCCAGCGGAGCCTCCACGACGCTGGCCACCTGGTCGTACCGGCTGGGGTTCGGCAACCTGCTCCCGGCGTTCGGGCCCGGCGCCGCGGTCGGCAACCTGCTGATCGTCATCGCGCTGGTCTTCGGGCTCGTCTACATCCGCGTGCAGCGAAGGCAGGGAACGACATGAGGGCGCGCGGACGCGGCTGGTGGCACACCGGCCTGGGTGTGGTGTTCACGGCGCTGATGCTGTTCCCGGTCTACTGGATGATCAATGTGTCGTTCACGCGGGACCAGGACATGCGCAGGTCGCCGCCGAACTGGTTCCCCGTGAACGGGACGCTGGAGGGCTACCGCGAGGTGCTCGGCCGGCAGCTGCCGTACCTCGCGACCAGCATGGTGGTGGGACTGGGCACGGTCGCGCTGACCCTGGTCGTCTCCGCGCCGGCCGCCTACTCCCTGGCCAGGCTGCGGCCCCGGGGCGGCGGCGTGCTGAGCTTCCTGCTGCTGGTCGCGCAGATGATCCCCGGCGTGATCATGGCCATGGGCTTCTACGCGATCTACCTCAGCACGGGCGTGCTGAACACCGTGCCGGGGCTGATCCTGGCCGACTCCACGCTGGCGGTACCGTTCGCGGTGCTGATCTTCACGACGTTCATGTCCGGCATCCCACAGGAGCTCACGCAGGCCGCCCGGGTCGACGGCGCGGGGGCGCTGCGCACCTTCTGGTCGGTCGTGCTGCCGGTCAGCCGCAACGCCGTCATCACGGTGTCGCTGTTCGCCTTCCTGTGGGCCTGGTCGGACTTCGTCTTCGCGAGCACCCTCGACCAGGGCGGCGACCACCAGCCCATCACCCTCGGCATCTACCACTACATCGGCAACAACAACCAGCAGTGGAACGCCATCATGGCCACCGCCGTGATCGCCTCGATCCCCGCCACCGTGCTCCTCGTCCTCGCGCAGCGCTACGTCGCCGCCGGAGTGACCGCGGGAGCCGTCAAGGACTGACCCGCCTGATGACGGCGACCTGATGACGGCGACCTGATGACGGCGACCGCCCGCGCCGGCGTGCTGCCGGCGCGGGCGGGTCCGGCGGCGTGGCTCAGCTGAGCTGGATGTAGTCCAGTTCGGCGTTGCCGGTCGCACCGGAGAATCCGGGAGAACCCTTGGCCAGGCGGATCACGTTGTATCCGGCCTTGAGGCTGACGGTGGTGTCGGTGGTCGCGCCGAACTGGCCCCAGCCGGAGGTGGCCGGGTAGCTGACGGTGCCCCACGATCCGCCGTTCACGGCCAGGCCCTGGGTCGCGGCGGCGCCGCCGCCGTTGGCGTAGCCGATGGTCATCGTGTACGTCCTCGCGGTCGGCACGTTCACCACGAAGTCGACGTAGCTGTCGGTGGAGTGTGTGCTCGTGGCGTTGTCGATGCGGCCCACGTAGCCGCCCTCGGACGCGCTCGAGGCCGTCAGCCGCTGCGCGCGGAAGACCGACCCGTCCTCCGCCTCGTACCGCTGCTGGTACGACGGCACCCCGCCGGCCGGCTGGACGACCACGTGATATCCGTCGGAGGCGGCCATGTTCGGCACGATCACCAGCAGCTGGTCACCGGTCACGCGATAGACGGTGCTGGAGATGGGGGTGGCCGCCGGGGCCGAGGTGAAGCGGCTCTGCGTGTGCGTCGACTCCACGGTCACCTGGACAGAGGGGCCGAGCGCGCCGATCCCGGTCAAACGGACCGTGTTGGTGCCGGCCTCGTTGCCCAGGACCACGTTCACGATCTTGCGGGTGCTGTCGTAGGAGGCGAAGCCGTCCAGGCCTGTCTGGTTCGGCGGGGTGGTGGTGACCATCCGGCCGGCCATGTCGCCGTACCACTTGTAGAGCCACCAGGTCCCGGTGGGCTGGGTGTTGTTGGTCACCAGGCCGTTCATGGTGCCGTACTCGTACCAGAACGCCCGGTGCGCCGACTCCACCCCGGCCCGCTCGAACTTGGCCACGTAGCTGGCGATCCGGCCGGGGACGTCCACCTCGCTCGTCGCGGCGTACTCGTTGATCGAGATCCGCCGGGGGCTGATGCCCAGCGACGACTCCAGCGCGCGGTAGTCGGCGATGTTGGCGGCGATGTTGTTGGGGCTGCCCAGCTCATGCCAGCAGATGATGTCCGGCAGCGTGCCGGCCGCCTTGGCGCTGCTGAGGAACGACGACAGCCACGAGCGGTTGTAGTAGGAGATGCTCGGCCCCACGATCGGCGTCGTGGTGTCCAGCGCCCGCACCGCCCGGAAGGTGCGCGTCCAGCCGTCGTTGAAGGCCCCGGCGTTGGCGGTCTTCCACGTCCAGTCCGGCTCGTTCCACAGCTCCCAGCCGAGGATGTTGCTCACCGAGGTGGCGTTCAGCCGGGCGCGGACCATCGTGTCCACCTTGGCGAGCCAGTCGTTCCAGCTCACCCACTGGTAGGGGAAGTTGGAGTAGATGTCCGGCATCCGGATGTACTCCCCCGCGCCGACCCGGGTGGCCTGCGGCGCCACCAGCAGTGAGTCTCCGCCGGGCGGCTGGCCGTTGGGCCGCTGTCCCACCCCGGGGGCCGGTTGCGTCAGCGAGTTGACCTTCAGCGGCAGCAGGGTCGAGTCCGCCGGTCTGCCGTTCTCCGCCAGGCCGTACAGACCGCCGGTCGCGACGTGGGTGACCGGCCGGAACGGGGAGCCGGCGGCCACGGTGAGCACCTTGCCCACGGGGTTCGTGGGAGGCGGGTTGCCCGAGGGGCTGACCGAAGGGCTCGCCGAGGGGCTGGGCGAGGCGCTCGGTGAGGGGCTGGGCGACGGGCTCTGCGAGGGGGACGCGCTCGGGCTCGCGCTGGGCGACCGGGTGGGGCTCGCCGACGGGCTGCTGACGGCGCCGGTGCAGGGGGTGCCGTTGAGGGCGAAGTTCGTGGGGACGGGGTTGGAACCGGTCGACGAGCCGTTGAAGCCGAAGCCGGCCGAGCCGCCGGTGGGGATGGAGGCGTTGTAGCCGGCGTCGGTGACGGTGACCTGCGCGCCCGACTGGGTGTAGCTGCCGTTCCAGAGCTGGGTGACGGTCTGGCCCGCGCCGAACGACCAGGTCAGCTTCCAGCCGCTGATCGGGTCACCGAGGTTGTCGACGCTGACGTTCGCGCCGAAACCCCCCGGCCACTCGCTGCTGATCGTGTAGGTGACCTGGCAGCCGGCCGCCGCCTGGGCGGCCGGCGTGAGAGTGAGGGCCGTGGCCCCGGCACAGAGGACGGCGGCCAGCGCCGTCCCCGATCGATGGGAGAAGAGTCGCATGTGTGTCCTCGAAGGCGGTGGTGGGTTGGAGAGGAGAGCCTGAGCGGGAGCCGCCGAGGCGGGGCGCGAAGTTGCCGAGATACCGGTTTCCGACTGGTTGCCGATGGCGGGGCGACTGGCCGGGTGACGAAAACCTTCACGCACTCCACATGCCACATTCGCCGAATCGCCGCTCGTGGTGAGCCCGACAAACGATTTCCTTCGTAGTGACTTCGGGTTCGCAGGCGGACCGTACGCACGTCGTGGTTCGGGCGTCAACGGACGATCGGCGGAGCGTGACCGGGTCGCTCGGCACGGCGGGTCCCGGTGCCGCCCACGGGGTGTGTCGCGCCTCCGCGCGATCAAGCCGCGGCTGAAAGTTACACGGACCGGCGACGGCCGGATGACTTTGGTCCTCGTGATCGGTGACCTCTGCTCGGCGAGACGGACGACCGCAGGAACGACAGTGAAAGCGGACACCGACGAGAGGGGCCGACGATGACGGTCACACAGCCCGGCGAGCATGGGGTCAGGGAGCACGGGGCCAGGGAGCAGGCGGCCGCGCACGGCGCGTGGCGCGGCTTCCGCGGCACGGCCTGGCGTGAGCGGGTCGATGTGCGCGACTTCATCCAGGCCAACTACACGCCGTACGAAGGCGACGAGTCGTTCCTGGAGGGCCCCACCGAGCGGACCCGCGCGGTGTGGGCGGAGGTGTCGGCCCTGTTCCCCGAGGAGCGGCGGCGCGGGGTGTACGACGTGGACACCGCCACGCCCTCCTCCATCACCTCGCACCGGCCCGGCTACATCGACTGCGGCCGCGAGCTGATCGTCGGCCTGCAGACCGACGCCCCGCTGAAGCGGGCGATCATGCCCGCGGGCGGGCTGCGGATGGTGGAGAACGGCCTCGCCGCGTACGGGTACGCGCTCGCCCCCCAGGTGAAGGAGATCTTCACCAGGTATCGTAAGACGCACAACGACGGCGTCTTCGACGCCTACACCCCCGAGATCCGGGCGGCCCGCCGCGCCGGGGTCATCACCGGCCTGCCCGACGCGTACGGCCGCGGGCGCATCATCGGCGACTACCGGCGCGTCGCCCTCTACGGCGTGGACCGGCTGGTCGAGGCCAAACGGGCCGAACTGCGCTCGCTCGACGGGGAGTTCTCCACCGACGCGGTCATCCGCGACCGGGAGGAGCTGGCCGAGCAGATCCGCGCGCTGGGCGAGCTGAAGACCATGGCCGCCTCCTACGGCCACGACATCTCCCACCCCGCCGCGACGGCCCACGAGGCGATCCAGTGGCTGTACTTCGCCTACCTCGCCGCCGTCAAGGAGCAGAACGGCGCGGCGATGTCCCTCGGCCGCACCTCCACCTTCGTGGACGTCTACCTGGAGCGGGACCTCGCCGAGGGCTGGCTCACCGAGCAGGAGGCCCAGGAGCTCGTCGACGACTTCGTGGTCAAGCTGCGCATCGTCCGCTTCCTGCGCACTCCCGAGTACGACCAGCTCTTCTCCGGCGACCCGACCTGGGTGACGGAGTCGATCGGCGGCATCGGCGCCGACGGCAGACCGCTGGTCACCCGCACCAGCTACCGCTACCTGCAGACGCTGCGCAACCTCGGCCCGGCGCCGGAGCCGAACCTGACCGTCTTCTGGTCGCCGCGGCTGCCCGAGCCGTTCAAGCGGTTCTGCGCCCGCCTGTCCATCGAGACCAGCTCGATCCAGTACGAGAGCGACGAGCTGATGCGGCCGGCGTACGGCGACGACACCGCCATCGCCTGCTGCGTCTCGGCCGCCCCCGTCGGCAGGCAGATGCAGTTCTTCGGCGCCCGGGTCAACCTCGCCAAGACCCTGCTGTACGCGATCAACGGCGGGCGCGACGAGATGACCGGCGAGCAGATCGGCCCGGCCTACCCCGCGCTGACCGGTGACGTGCTCGACTACGAGGAGGTCGCGGCGGCGTTCGACCGGATGATGGACTGGCTGGCGAAGACGTACGTGAACGCGCTGAACGTCATCCACTACATGCACGACAAGTACGCCTACGAGCGCATCGAGATGGCGCTGCACGACTATCCCGTCAAGCGCACGCTCGCCTGCGGCATCGCGGGCCTGTCGGTGGCCGCCGACAGCCTCTCGGCCATCAGGCACGCGACCGTGCGGGTGATCCGCGACGAGACCGGGCTCGCCGTGGACTACGCGGTGGAGGGCGACTACCCGGCGTACGGCAACAACGACGACCGCGCCGACGCCATCGCGGTGAACCTGGTGCGGGCGTTCATGGACAAGATCCGCCGCCACCCGGCCTACCGGGACGCCGAGCACACCCAGTCGGTGCTCACCATCACCTCCAACGTGGTCTACGGCAAGCACACCGGCAACACCCCCGACGGGCGCAGGGCCGGCACGCCGTTCGCGCCCGGCGCCAACCCGATGAACGGCCGCGACCGGCACGGGCTGGTCGCGTCGGCGCTGTCGGTGTCCAAGCTCCCCTACGACCAGGCGCAGGACGGCATCTCGCTGACCAGCACCGTCACCCCCGAAGGGCTGGGCCGTACGGTGGAGGACCGGGTCGCCGACCTGGTGGGCGTGCTCGACGGCTACTTCGACGCGGGCGGCTTCCACATGAACGTCAACGTGCTCGACCGGGCCACGCTGGTCGACGCGATGGACCACCCCGAGAAGTATCCCCAGCTCACGATCCGGGTCTCCGGCTACGCCGTGAACTTCGTCCGGCTCACCCGCGAGCAGCAGCAGGACGTGATCGACCGCACGTTCCACGGACGGCTGTGATGCGCGACAGCCAGCTGAACGAGCCGATCGCCCGGCTCCGCCAGGACTCCATTGCCCGGCTCCGCCACGAGTCCACTGCCCGGCTCCGCCGGGACGCAGCCGCCGAGCTCTGCCAGGCGGAGCCGGCGGCGGGCTCCGGCGTCATCGAGTCGTGGGACCTGTCGGTCGGGGTGGACGGTCCCGGCACCCGCTTCGTGGTGTTCACCTGCGGCTGCCCGCTGCGCTGCCTCTACTGCCACAACCCCGAGACCTGGCGGATGCGCGACGGCCGCCGGGTCACGGTGGACGAGGTCATGACCGAGGTGGACGGCTACCGCCGGTTCATCTCCGTCGCGGGCGGCGGGGTGACGGTCAGCGGCGGCGAACCGCTGCTGCAGCCCCGCTTCACCGGCGAACTGCTGCGCCGCTGCCATGAGAGCGGCCTGCACACCGCGCTGGACACCTCGGGCTTCCTCGGCGACCGCGCGAGCGACGCGCTGCTCGCCGACACCGACCTCGTGCTGCTCGACATCAAGTCGTACGACCCGAAGGGCTACCGGCGGCTGACCGGGGCGAGCCTGGAGCCGACCCTGCGCTTCGCCCGCCGGCTGGCCGATCTGGGCCGTCCGGTCTGGGTGCGGTTCGTCCTGGTTCCCGGCCTCACCGACGAAGTGGAGAACGTTGACGGCCTGGCCCGGTTCGTCGCGACGCTCGGCAACGTCGAACGGGTCGACGTGCTGCCCTTCCACCGCATGGCCGCCGGCAAGTACGCCCGGCTCGGGCTCACGTTCCCCCTAGCCGACGTCAGGCCGCCGGACCGCGCCCTGCTCGATCGCGTACACGCCCAGTTCGCCGCCCACGGCGTCACCAGTGTCTGACCGGCCGGGCACTCGACGCGTGAGCCGATCGCGGCCGGGACCGGCAGCGACGTTCAGCGCGGGGCCCGGGGACCTTCGGCCCTCCCCGCACCGGACGTCCGGCGGCAGGGTCGAGTCATGACGATCCTGAACACCGGCCCCCGCCGGCTCCCCCGCCTGCAGGACGACGACGAGAACCGAGAAGAGGCCACCGGCCCACTCGTACGGCGAGCCGTGCGGGAGGCCCTGCGGGAAGAGTTCACCGGAGCGGTGGACGACGTGCGCCTCGCGGACATCGACGGCATGGTGCACATCTACGTGTGCATCCGCCCCACCGCGTCCGCCCATCCGGAACTCATCCGCGCCACCGCCCGCGAGGCGTACCGCCGCGCCGTTCACGGCGGGCCGGTTGTGGCGCATGTCGCGGCACCCGGCGCCGGCCAGGGACGCCGATGACCGTCCGCGCCCCCGTGCCCGACCGCCGTGCCCGGACGGCGTGAGCGCCGCCGCCCGAGCACCCCGGCGGCCCGGAGGAGCAAGTGGCCACCACGTGATCTGGTGGTGGTGCGAGGAGCAGGTCAGACCTCCGTCCCCCGCGTGGCCGCCACCTGCTCGGCGACCTGTCGCGCCCAGGCGCACACCCCATCCGGGTCGCGGTAGTCGCCTCCGGTCCTTTCGGCGATCCTCGATGCGAGGAAGCCCTCGGCGTCGCGGGCGAGCCGCCCGCCGAACGTCCGGTGCTCACGTGCGCCGAGAGCAGCCGACGCCCGGGCCGCCTGGGGAACCGGCGGGATCTCCGCCTCGTCCGCGGACCGGTCGAGCGGCCCGCTGCTGAACAGCCAGACCGGCCGTCCCGACAGCGCCGCGGCGTGCCGGCGGGCGAAGCGACGGGCGTCCTTGTGCCAGCGTCCCGCGTACAGCGCGCCGCCCAGCACCACCGCGTCGTACGGCGTCACATCGCGGACCGCCCCGGCGTCCGCCACCTCGGCCTCAAGCCCCTGATCGCGCAGGGTGTCGCCGATCCAGCCCGCGATCTCCGCGGTCGAGCCTCGCCTGGACCCGTAAGCGACCAGCACCCGTGTCATGACCGGGCCTCCTTTCTCGGGGGACTGTCGATCGCAGGTTCCCGCCGGGAGGGCCGGGCGGGTAGAGACCCAGGACCCGCCCCGGCCAGTCGTAGGGCCCTGTGATCGTGACGACACACGGTGTCCGCCCCACTTGGGCCGAAAGTCCCACGAGCACGGGACTTCGGGGTGATTGGAGGGTGCCGTACGGCTCCTGCGGCGCGGCCCGTGATCGCGGTTTTCTTGAGGTGTTGAGAAGAGAGCAGACGCGAAAACGTTGAAAGGGGCCCGTCATGGCCATCACCGAAGGACGTAACCGGAGGAACCACAACCTCCACCCCGCCGCTCCCACCGTCCCGGTCACCGTCCCCGCCCCCCGCACGAATGACGAGACGATCCCCGCCACCACCGGCGCCGGCCCGGTCCGGTACGTGTGGGCCGCCGCCCGGATCGCGATCGGCTGGGTGTTCCTGTGGGCCTTCCTGGACAAGCTGTTCGGCTGGGGCTTCGCCACCCCCGCCGCCAAGGCGTGGATCAACGGCGGCAGCCCGACCACCGGCTTCCTGAAGGGCACCGCGGACAGGACCTTCGGCGACCTGTTCGGCGCCCTCGCCGGTCAGGCCTGGGTCGACTGGCTGTTCATGACCGGCCTGCTCGGCATCGGCGCCGCGCTCATCCTCGGTGTGGGCATGCGCATCGCCGCCGCCGCCGGCGGGCTCCTCCTGCTGATGATGTGGGCGGCCGAACTCCCGCTGACCACCAACCCCTTCATGGACGAGCACATCGTCTACGCCATCGTCCTCGCGGGCCTCGCCCTGGGCGGAGCCGGCGCCACCTTCGGGCTCGGCAGGATCTGGGCCGCCACCCCCCTGGTCCGCCGTTTCCCGATCCTCAAGTGAACCAGGCCTGATCTCACGGCCGGCTCCAGTGCCCACCCCCGGTCCCGGGGGTGGGCACTGGCATGTCCGCGATGCGAAACTGCGCACCATGACGGAGAAGGAGCCCACTTCGCTGATTCCGAGCATGCGCTTGGATGATCTCCTGGCCGAACTGCAGAGCCGTCTGGAGGCGGTGCTGGCCACCCGGGATCGGGTCCACGCGCTGCTGGAGGCGGTCGTGTCGATCGGCAGCGACCTCGACCTGGAGACGGTGCTGCGCCGCATCGTGGCGACCGCCGCCACCCTGGTGGACGCGACCTACGGTGCGATGGGCGTGATCGGCGAGGACAACACGCTGGTGCAGTTCGTCCCCGTCGGGCTGAGCGAGGAGGAGATCGCCCGGATCGAGCACTGGCCGCACGGCCTCGGCCTGCTCGGCCTGCTGATCAAGGAGCCGCAGAAGCTGCGGCTGGCGGACATCTCCGAGCATCCCGAGTCGTACGGCTTCCCGCCCGGCCATCCCCCGATGGGCAGCTTCCTCGGGGTGCCGGTGCGCGTGCGCGACGAGGTGTTCGGCAACCTCTACCTGACCGAGAAGCGCGGCGGCGGAGACTTCGACGAGGACGACGAGGCGATCGTGGTGGCCCTCGCCACCGCCGCGGGCGTCGCGATCGAGAACGCCCGCCTGTACGAGGAGAGCCGCCGCCGGGAGACCTGGCTGCAGGCGTCCTCGGACATCACCACCCGGCTGCTGTCGGGCGGCGAGCCACAGGAGGTCCTCACACTGATCGCCGGGCGCGCCCGCGAGATGGCCGACGCCGACGCCGTGGCGATCCTGCTTCCGGACGGGGCGCGCGACGTGCTGCGCGTCGCGCTGCGCGATGTCGGGCCGGGCAAGGACGGGCCGGACGCGGACGGACCGGGCGCCCGGCTCGCTGACGACGAGGTCGCGGTCGATGGCTCGCTCGCCGGCAGAGTCTTCCTGAGCGGGGAACCTCTGGCCCTGGACGATCTCGACCACCACCAGGTGCGTCTCGTCTGGGCCGACGATCCGTCGGTGGGACCCGTGGCGGCCGTGCCGCTGGGCGCGGCCGGGACCGCACGCGGGGTGCTCGCTCTGGCCAAACGCCCGGGACGGATGCCGTTCAGCCAGTCGGAGCTGCGCACGCTGCACGCCTTCGCCGGGCAGGCCGCCGTCGCGCTGGAGCTGGCCGAGGCGCGCAGGGACGCCGAGCGGCTCGGCCTGCTGGAAGACCGCGACCGCATCGCCAAGGACCTGCACGACGTGGTCATCCAGCGGCTGTTCGCCGTCGCGATGACCCTGATGAGCACGGTGCGGCTGGTCGAACGCCCCGAGGCCTCCTCCCGTCTGCAGAGCGCCATCGACGAGCTGGACACCACCATCCGGCAGATCCGCTCGACCATCTTCGCTCTGCAGACGCCGCGCGAGGACGACTCCCCCAGCCTGCGCGCCCAGGTCGTCGACCTGGTCGAAAGCGCCCGCGGGCACCTGGGCTTCATGCCCGGCCTGAGCCTGGAGGGCCGGCTCGACAACGACGTGCCCGCCGAGATCGCCGAACACCTGCTCGCCGTCCTGCGCGAGGCCGTGTCGAACCTCGTCCGCCACGCCAGGGCCACCCGCGCCGACGTCGTCGTCCACGCCGGGGACGGCCGCCTGGTCCTCGTGGTGGAGGACAACGGCGTCGGCATCCCGGCCGAGGGGCGCCGCAGCGGCCTGCGCAACCTCGCCGACCGCGCCGGACGACTCGGCGGCGCCCTTACCCTCACCTCTCCCGAGGGCGGCGGCGCCCGCCTGGAGTGGACGGTGCCTCTTGACGGATGACAGGAGTGGACGAGTGCGGCGGGCGACGCGGCGGCCCCGCGGCCGGCCTCGATGTGGAGGCCGGCCGCGGGGGCTGGGATACAGCGGACGGGATGCGGTGCCGCGATGACGGGTGCCTACTCCGGGGAGGACCCGTAGTAGGCGGCGCGCATCAGCGCCTGCATGTCCTCCAGCATCGGCATCCGGGGGTTGGCCGGCGCGCACTGGTCCTCGTACGCGTTGAGCGCCTGCTGCGGGAGTGCGTCGACGAACGCCTTCTCGTCGACGCCGATGTCCTGGAAGGACCGCTCGATCCCGACCGCGTCGCGCAGACGCTCGACGGCCGCGGCGAGCGATTCGACCCCCTCGGCCGGCGTGGCCGCGGGCAGGCCCAGCGTCTGGGCGATCTCCTGGAACCGCTCGGGGGCGCGGTAGTCCTCATACTTGGGCCAGCCCGACAGCTTCGACGGGACGGTGCCGTTGTAGCGGATGACGTGCGGGAGCAGGATTGCGTTCGTGCGCCCGTGGGCCACGTGGAAGGTGGCGCCGAGCGTGTGGGACATGGCGTGCACGATCCCGAGGAAGGCGTTGCCGAAAGCCATGCCGGCGATCGTGCCGGCGTTGTGCATCTTCTCCCTGGCCTCCGGGTCGGCCGCGCCGCGAGTGACCGCCCGCTCCAGGTAACGGAAGATGATCCTGATGGCGTGCAGGGCGGGGCCGTCGGTGAAGTCGCTGGCGTACACCGACACGTACGACTCGATCGCGTGGGTGAGGGCGTCGAAGCCGCTGTCGGCGGTGACCACCCGGGGCAGGTCGGCGGCGAGGACCGGGTCCACGATCGCGACGCTCGGGGTGAGCGCGTAGTCGGCCAGCGGATACTTCTTGCCGGTCGCGGTGTCGGTGATCACGGCGAACGGCGTGACCTCCGCGCCCGTGCCCGAGGTGGTCGGCACGCACACCAGCCGGGCGAGTTCACCCAGGGCCGGGAACCGGAACGCGCGCTTGCGGACGTCGAAGAACTTCTCCTTCATGTCCGCGAAGACGACCTCGGGGTGCTCGTAGCGCAGCCACATGACCTTCGCCGCGTCCATCACCGAGCCGCCGCCGAGAGCGACGATGGTGTCGGGCCGGAACGCGCGCATGACGTCGGCGCCCCTGTCGACGGTCGCCACGCTCGGCTCGGGCTCGACGTCGTCGATGATCTGCAGCGCCACCCGCTCGGGGCGCCGCCGGAGCACGTCGACGACCCGGTCGACGTACCCCAGGCGGGTCATCACGGCGTCGGTCACGACCGTGACGCGGTGCACGTCCGGCATGTCCGCGAGGTAGCGGATCGCGTTCGGCTCGAAGTAGATCTTCGCCGGCACCTTGAACCACTGCATGTTGTTGTTGCGCCGCCCGATCCGCTTGATGTTGAGCAGGTTGACCGCGGAGACGTTGTTTGACACCGAGTTGTGCCCGTAGCTGCCGCAGCCCAGGGTCAGCGACGGCAGGAACGCGTTGTACATGTCGCCGATGCCGCCCTGGGAGGCGGGGGCGTTCCAGATGACCCGCACCGCCTTGACCCTGGTGCCGTACCTCTCGGCGAGCGCGGCGTCCTCGGTGTGGATGACGGCGCTGTGCCCGAGGCCGTCGAACTCGACCATGCGCTCGGCGAGGACCAGTCCCTCCTCCCGGGTGCGGGCCCGCAGCAGGGCGAGCACCGGGCAGAGCTTCTCCCTGGTCAGCGGCTCGTTCGGGCCGACCTCGTCCACCGGGACGAGGATCAGGGAGGTGTCCGGCGGCACCGCGAACCCGGCCCGCTCGGCGATCCAGTGCGGAGACCGCCCCACCACGTCGGGGTTGAGTCTCGCCTCGGAGCAGGAGGCGCCGCGCGCGGTCACCCCGAACACGAACTCCTCCAGCTTCGCTTTCTCCTCCGGCGTCGCGACGTACGCGTGGAGCCGGGCGAACTCCGCCAGCGCGGCGTCGTGGATCTCGTCGTCGAGGATGACGGCCTGCTCGGAGGCGCAGATCATGCCGTTGTCGAACGTCTTCGACAGCACGACGTCGTGCACGGCCCGGCGCAGCTTGGCCGTCCGCTCGATGTAGGCGGGGACGTTGCCCGCCCCGACGCCCAGGGCCGGCTTGCCCGCCGAGTACGCGGCCCTGACCATGGCGTTCCCACCGGTGGCGAGGATGACCGACACGCCCTCGTGCCGCATCAGTGCGCCGGTCGCCTCCAGCGAGGGCTCCTCGATCCACTGGACGCAGTGCTCGGGCGCACCGGCCGCGACGGCGGCGTCGCGGACGATCCTGGCCGCCTCGGCGCTGCAGCGCTGGGCCGCCGGGTGGAACGCGAACACGATGGGATTTCGGGTCTTCAGCGCCAGCAGGGCCTTGAAGATCGTGGTCGAGGTGGGGTTGGTGACCGGCGTGACGCCGCAGACCACCCCGACCGGATCGGCGATCTCGACGATGCCGTCGATCTCGTCGCGGGAGACGACGCCGACCGTCCTGAGGCCGGCCATGCTGTGGGTCACGTGCTCGCAGGCGAAGATGTTCTTGACCGCCTTGTCCTCGAACAGGCCGCGTCCGGTCTCCTCGACCGCCAGACGGGCGAGCGCCGCGTGCCGGTCCAGCGCCGCGACGGACGCCTTCTTGACGATGTGGTCCACCTGCTCCTGAGTGAAGGACTCGTACTCCGTCAGTGCCTTCAGCGCACCCGTCACGAGCGTGTCGATCGCGGCGTGCAGAGCGGCGGGCACACTGGCGGACGCAGTGGCGGGCACGATGGTCGGCAGCGCGCCTCCGGTCGGGGAGTCGGTCATCTCGATCACCTCATGGGGTCAGGGCGGCTTGTCACCCTCATCCTTCTGCGGCCGCCCCTCCCGGGCCGCCGCACAAGGACCCCGTCCCCCAGGACCAAGGTCATCGGTTCCGGTGTGCACCGGGCGCGGGCCCGGCCTGACAAGAGTGATCGGTCCCGCCGTCCGGCGACGGAAGTCCCCATCTGCCGGTCCCTCGGACCCTGCCGCCGGACCGGCACGGTGAAAAGACTGTCGGCGTGACCAAGCGGTCATGGTGGTCACGAGCGGAGAGCTCCCCTGCCGAGGCGCGTGAGCGCGTCGCGGACTCCACGAGAAGGTGTGCCATGATGCCTCCCTTCGCCACCGACCTCGCCGTCCGGCGGCTGATCACCGCCACCGGACAGGCGCCCTCGGTGCTCAACACCCAGCCCTGGCGGCTCAGAACGGTCCGGGGCGAGTGCGCCGAGCTGCTGGCCGACCCCGACCGGAGGCTCCGAGCCAGCGACCCCCGGGGGCGCTCGCTGCACGTGAGCTGCGGCGCCGCCCTGTTCAACCTCCGGCTCGCCGTATGGACGACCGGTCACCGGCCGCTGGTCCGGCTGCTGCCGAACACCGCCGGGGAACCTCGGCTCCTGGCCGCCGTCCATGCGTCGCCGTACGGGCCCGCCCTCTCGCGGACCCGGGAGCTGTACGACTCCATCGGCCTGCGCCGGACCAACCGGGAGCCGTTCGGCGAGCGCCGGCTTCCCCGGCATGTGCTCGCCGACCTGCGCCGCGCGGCCGCCTGTGAGGGGGCCGCCCTGGTCGTGCTCGACCCGCGTGCCTCGGCGGATCTGCTGGAGTGCGTCGCCGTCGCCGACGACGAGCTGTCCGGGGACAGCGGTTACCGGGCGGAGCTGCGGGCGTGGACGACGGGCGGAAGCCGCTGCGACGGCCTGCCGTCCTATGCGCAGGGCCCTCGCTGCGCCGACGACCCGGCGCCGGTCCGCGACTTCGGGCAGCATGGAGGGCGCGAGCCGGTCCACTTCGAGTCCCGCCCCCAGTTGGCGGTGCTCACCACCGCGGGCGACCGCCCCGTCGACTGGCTGCGCGCCGGCCAGGCGTTGCAGCGCCTGCTGCTGACCGCGACCCTCCACGGGATCTCGGCCTCGTTCCTCAACCAGCCGCTCGACCTCCGCGACATGCGTCATCGCAGCGATCCCCACCACCGGCGCGGGCACATCCAGATGATCATGCGACTGGGGTACGGCCCCGCGGTCCCCCGCGCCCCCCGCCGCCCTACCACCGAACTGGCGTGACCTCGCAGCAACCGGTAGTGCGGCGAGCCGGTGGTGCTATGGGAGGCTGCTCGCATGACACGCTTCGTCCTCGACGCTCCGGTCGCCGTCCGGCTCGCGACCGACGGTCTGGCGATCCCACCGGGTCATGCGCTGCTCGCGCCGGCGTTGCTGCGATCCCAGGCACTCGCGCTCGTGTACGGCTCCGTCCGCCGAGGCGACGTCGATGAGCGGACGGCGAGGACGATCCTCGACGGCATCCGTTCCTTGCGCATCCGGCTGCTCGGAGACCGCGTGCTCCAGTCCGTCGCCTGGGAGGTCGCCCACACGCTGGGCTGGCCGGACACGTACAGGGCGGAGTACATCGCACTGACCCGGCTCCAGGCGGACGCGCTCGTGACCTTCGACGAAGAGCTCTCCAAGGCGGCGAGCACGATGATCACGACCGCTCCCCTGACCCAGCTGCTCCAGGCGCCATAGTCACTTCAGCGAGTCGCTCACAGCGTGCGTGTCCTGCCATGCGCCACCCGCACTGCCGTTCGAGCAACCTTCGCGCAATCTCACATGGAGTGACGGCATCTTTACGCAGTGCTTGCCGCTTTCGTCGACGAGAGCCTTCGCCGCCGCCCCGGCGACCACAGCGTCTACGCGATGGCGGCGGTCATCGTGGACCTCGCCGACTGCGACGACGTCCGCCTGACCCTCCAGGCTCTCCGCCTCGGCAAACAGCGCCGCCTGCACTGGCGGGACGAGTCTCCGGCTCATCGGCTCGACATAAGCCGAACACTGACAGAACTCTCCCTGGACAGCATCGTCACCCGTACATGTGCACGACAGGAGCGTCCGGCATGAACGGGCGAGACGCCTCTGCCTGGAACGGCTGCTCTACGAACTCGACTCGAAATGCGTGGAGAGAGTGACTCTGGAAAGCCGCTACGCCGACGACCGGCTCGACAGGAGCCTCCTGACAAGCATGCGTCGTTCGCTTCGCATCTCGCTGACCATGGAAGTGTGCTGGGCGTCGCCCTACGACGAGCCGTTGCTTTGGGCAGCCGACGCCTTCGCAGGCGCCACCACATGGTGGCTCGATGGGCAACCACAATGCTTCAAGGTACTCGCCGACCGTATCCGGGTCATCTGCCTGGATTGATTTCAACGCGCGAAGGCCGGGCACCCGATATCCCTCGGTAGTCCCGGCCTCACTTCCGCACTCCCAGGGGCGCGGCACCTCCCAGTGTGCCTCACCACACGTGATCGAGCAAGCGCGTTGAGCCATGGGGGAAGGTGCGAAGGGCTGGCACCGACGGGCGGAAAGTACCCAAGGAACGAAAGTTTCAGGCGTGGACTTTACGCCGCCGGCGGCCTTCGCGGGGCTGACCTGAAAGGAAACAACGCCCCCTTCGCGTCTACACGACACGACGTCAGAGGACGTTTGACACCTGCGTGTTCGCGTTTTTAGCGTCTCTTGACGCCGGCCCCCCACCGAGTTGGACGGTTCATGAAACGTTTGCTCTGGCCGTCAGCCCGATCCGTGACGGCGGCCCGCCGGGTAGCCGCAACGTGATCATCTCCCCGCCGCCCGGTACCGGGGACCGGACGCCATCGGCGCGCGGCCACGCCGCCCGCAGCGAACTGGGATCACCCACCGCGACCGAAGCCTCCCGGCGACGACCCGACCCCAAGCGACCATCACCTCTCGGCCCCCGCCGACTGCCGGGCCGTACACACCCCGCTGAGAAACGGATCGCCATGAAGTTCACACGCCTGGCCGTCGCCGTCGGCACCGTCGTCGCCGCCGTCGCGACTGCGCTCGCGTCGCCACCCGGAGCGCAGGCCGCCGCTGGGGACGGGACACCCACGGACCCCAACATCCGCTTCGTCGGCCGCTGGGACACCCGTGACAGCGGCGCCTACGTCCCCGGCTGGGCCGGGGCCTATCTGACCACCGGGTTCACCGGGACCACCGTCAAACTCAAGCAGCGCAACACCATCGACCTCTACTACAGCATCGACGGCCGCCCCGACGTCTACCTGCAGAACGTACGAGGCACGGTCAATCTCACCGCCACCCCGCTTTCGGCGGGCAACCACACCCTGCGCGTGTCCTACCGGGTGGTGGCCGGCTCTTATCACGGCGATGCGGTGTTCCAGGGGCTGGTGCTCGACTCGGGCGCACGCACCCTGCCCGCCCAACCGGCCAAGGGCATGGTCGAGTTCGTCGGCGACTCGATCACGGTCGGCACCACCACCTCGAAGAACGCCCTCACCGCGTACGGATGGCTGGTCGGCGAACAGCTCGGGCTCGACCACATGCAGGTCGCCGAGGGGGGCGCCTGCCTGGTCAGCACCGCCGACGGCTGCGTCGGCCTGGACCGCCGCTTCGTGAAGGTCAGCGCCGCGGACGGGGCCGTCGACCACGACTTCGCCCGCTACCAGGCGGACGTCGTCGTGATCAATCTCGGTACCAACGACGCCGGGCACGGCGTGTCCACGACGCAGTTCCAGGACTCCTACGTCGGCCTGCTGCGCACCATCCGGAGCAAGTATCCGAAGGCCGCGATCCTGGCCCTGCAGACCTTCCGCGGGCGGTTCGTCCCGCAGACCCAGGCCGCGGTGCAGACCGTCAACAACGCCGGTGACCGCAACGTCTTCTTCGTCCCCACCGACGGATGGGTGCCGTCCGACGGCCTGTCCGACAGCGTCCACCCCAACGACGCCGGGCACCGCGCCATCGCGGCCAAACTCGCGCCGATCGTGGCCGCTCACCTCGCTCCGCCCGCCACTCCCAGCCCGACCCCGACGCCCTCCGCGTCGCCCAGCCGCACCCCCTCCCCCTCCCCCACGCCCTCGGCGACGCCCAGCGCCACCCCGAGCGGCCAAGTCGGCGCGTGCGCCGTGCACTACACCGTGACCAACCAGTGGCCCGGTGGCTTCCAGAGCGAGGTACGGGTGACCAACACCGGCAGCAGCACCCTGAACGGGTGGGCGCTGGGCTGGAGGTTCTCCGACGGCCAGCAGGTCAGCCAGGGCTGGAACGGCACGTTCACCCAGACCGGCGCAGCCGTCACCGTCACGAACCCCACGTGGAGCCCCGCCCTCGCGCCCGGCGCCTCCACAACGGTCGGCTTCACCGCCACCGCCAACGGCGCCAACTCCACCCCGGCCTCCTTCACCCTCAACGGCGCCGCCTGCACGCTGACCTGACGCGGTCCCGCCGATCACGCGGCCACCGTACGACCCCGTGTCTGAGATCCACTTCTGCCCACCACGCCGTGCCGGCCCCCTGACCGGCGGAGCGCCCGAGAAGGAGACAACCGCAGATGAGCATGTTCCGGCGGCGCGCCGCCACGGCGATCGCATCCGCTGCAGCGGTCCTGACGGGGGCGCTGACGTGGGTGGTGGGCACATCACCCGCCGGCGCCGCCACCGGCTGCGCCGTCACCTACCGGATCACCAACCAGTGGGCCGGTGGTTTCGGCGCGGACGTCACCGTGACCAACCTCGGCGACACGATCAACGGCTGGACGTTGACCTGGACCTTCTCCACGGGCCAGCAGGTCACTCAGGCCTGGAACGCGACGGTCACGCAGACCGGCGCGAACGTCACCGCCAAGAACGTCGACTACAACCGCACCATCCCGGGCAACGGGTCGGCGAACTTCGGGTTCAACGGCTCGTGGAGCTCCGCCAACCCGGTGCCGGCGAGCTTCGCGCTCAACGGCGTCACCTGCACCGGCGGGGTCACCAGCAGCCCCAGCGCCTCCCCGACCCGCTCCCCCAGCGCGAGCCCGAGCCCCAGCGCGACGCCGAGCCCGAGCCCGACGCCGAGCGCGAGCCCGAGCCCTGGCAAGATCATAGTCTGGCTGGCCGGCGACTCCACCGTCGCCAACAGCTCCGGCGACCCCATCGTCGGCTGGGGCCGCGAGCTCAGCCAGTACCTCACCGCCAACGCCACTGTGACGAACAACGCCGTCGGCGGCCGCAGCATCCAGACCTGGCTGTACGAGTCGGCGGTCACCAGCAACACCAACTCCTCAGGCGAATGCGTTCTCAGCTCGACCGCCTACGCCGCCCGCTGGCAGTCCATGCTCGACGCCTCCACAGGGATGAAGACCGGCGACTACCTGTTCATCCAGTTCGGCATCAACGACGGCTCCCCCACCTGCCCCCGGCACGTCGGCTCCGCCCGCTATCGCGAACTCCTCACCGCCATGGTCCGCGCCGCGAAGCAGCGCGGCGCCAATCCCGTGCTGGTGACCCCCGTGGCCGCGCTGACCTGCAGCGGAAGCACCGCAACGCCCAACCGCGGCTTCCTGACCGAGACCTTCGACGTCGGCTCCGCCACCGGCACCCCGGTCATCGACCTGCACAAGCTGAGCTACACCCTCTACAACAGCCTGCGCTTCTGTCCGTACAGCGGCGACTACACCTCCGGCCCGGTGGGCGCCTTCTTCGCCAACGACCACACCCACTTCGAGGCGTACGGCGCCCGCCAGATCGCCGGCCTCGTCGCCGGAGCCGTACGCGACCAGCGACTCGGCCTCTCGGCGTACCTGCGATGACAACCTGAGCCACCCCGGCGCCGCCACCACGAGGCGGCGCCGGCAGGAACACACCGTGCCGCCCTTTACGGCGTAGATTTTGCCGTTGCGCCGCAGCCGCCCAGAGCATGCCCTGAGCGGCCGGCAGATTCATGCCGACGGCATCACAGAGAAGAGGCTCCTCGACAGGGAGCCACCCGGGCCGGAAGCGCTCGGGTGTCAGTTCAGGTCGTCGAACTCGCCGTCTTTGACGCCGCCGACGAAGGCACCCCATTCGGACGGCGTAAACGCGAGAACCGGACCGTCCGGATTCTTCGAGTCCCGGACCAGGAACAACCGCCGGGCGTCCGCCTTGTGCTCCGTACCCGCCTCGGCAGCGTCGGCGACGGCGATCTCGACACAGTTCGAGCCATTGCCGCTACGACGGCTCTTTCGCCATGTGACGCGAGACAGGTACACAGACAACCCCTTGGCTTCTCTCGGCAGAATCGCTCTCATCGGGACCCTTCGGCCAGCCGCGCGATGAGCCGCCTCGACTCGTCGGGGTCGAGCGCCATCGCTCGAAGATGGTCGAAGGCCAGCGAATACCGGTAGATCTCGGCATCGCTTTCGACGTACAGGTTACTTGTCGTGCCCTCGACGTACACCACATTTGGATCGTGAGTTTCTCGGAATTCAAGCAGGGCGAAAGTCCCGGCCGTCGCGGGATGCGCGCCCTTCGCGAAGGGCAGCACCTGGATCGTGACGTTGTCCCGGTCCGCGAACTCGAGAAGCCTTTCGTACTGCTCGCGCATGATCGCCTCGGAACCGACCCTGCGGGTGAGCGCGGCCTCGTCGACGACGGTCCAGAACCGGAGCGGGCTCTCGTCCCGGAGCAGCAGCCGCTGCCGGGTCATGCGCACCTCCACCCGCCGCTCGACCTCGGCCGGGGAGGACATGCCCATAAGGGCGGCACGGATGATCTCCCGGGCGTACTCGTCGGTCTGCAGCAGTCCGTGCACGATCATGCCGTCGTAGCTGCGGATGAAAGCCGCGTCGGCTTCGAGCTGGATGTAGGCCGAGTAGTCGCTCGGCAGCGAGTCCGCGTAGGCGTCCCACCAGCCCCGGGTGCGGGCCGTCCTGGCCAGCGCGTGCAGACCGGCCCGCCTGTCGTCGGCCAGTTCGTAGAGGTCGAGCATGCGGGTGAGGTCCGGCGAGGTGATCCCGACGCGGGCCGTCTCGATCCTGGACACCTTCGCCGCCGACCAGCCGAGGCGCTCGGCGGCGTCCTCCAGGGTCAGCTCCTTGCGTTCGCGCAGCCTGCGCAGTTCACCGGCCAGCCGTCTGCGTCGGACCGTGGGCCCACGCCCGTTCGTCACGGAAACCTCCCCGATCGTCACGCACAGTGTGCCGCCCAAGGAGAGACCTCATCAGGCAAACCAGCGAAGACGCCACACAAGCAAATTTGCAATTTCACTTGCCTGCGTGCGCCCACGGGATGACCATCGAGGCAAGCAGCTCACGATGGGTTACCGATCAACAACCAAATGCGACCGAGCGGATGCCGCGCCGGCGAGAAGGGGTCGAAGATGCGAACGGGCGACCAGGAAAAGCAGGCCGTACGGCCTGCCTCGTCTCCGCCTTCACCGGGAGGGTGGGCGCCGCCCGAGCCGTACGTCGATCCCGGGTGTGCGGGTCTCCCGCAGCACTTGACGAAGGCGGTTGGGCTGCTGGGGCGGATCGACCTGCCCGGTGAGGCCGCTTCGGTGCGCGGGGCGCGTCACTACGTGCGGGTGCTCCTGGCCGGGACCGGGCACCCGCGGGCCGACGACGCCGTGCTGCTGGTCAGCGAACTCGTCGCCAACGCCGTACGGCACTCCGACTCGCGCCTGCCCGGCGGGCAGGTGACCCTGGCGGTCGGCCGGCATTCCGGAACGCTCCACATCGACGTCATCGACGCGGGTTCGGCCACGCACGCACCGCACGTACGGGCCGGCACCGATGCGGAGACGTGCTCGGGCCGGGGGCTGTGGCTGGTCCAGGAGCTGGCGGCGGCCTGGGGCTGGCATGAGAGCGCGGCAGGCCGGGTGGTCTGGTTCCAGCTCACGCTATCCAGCCCTTCGACGCCTTCGTAGCTCTTCACGTGAGAGAAAGTCCGCCTTGCGGATCGCCTCCGGAAGGCGGAATTCACGGCTCATCTTTAGCGTCAACTCGGTCGCCTGGTCCAGGCCAACTCGATGCCCTACGGATAGGAACACCGGTTTGATGCCGGCCTGCGTACGGAGCACACGACCAAGCACCTCGCCATCGTCAACGATCGGCGACCAGTCACCCCGTTGCGACCCAGGATCGACAAACTGCATGCCAAAGGGCGACTTCGCCACACCGAACGACGGTAAACCAGTCACCACACCTATGTGACAGGCCAATCCAAAGCGTCTCGGATGAGCGATTCCGTAACCATCACAAACAAGCACATCCGGCCGGCCCGCCAGTTTTCCAAGCGCTTCCCGAAGAATGGGGACCTCACGAAACGCCAGCAGCCCAGGGACATAAGGGAAAGTCACCTCACCGTAGGCGATGGCAGTCTCTCTGACCTCAAGTGTCCGCAGCTCTATCAGGACCGCCGCAGCCGCCGCGTACCGGCTGTCGACTTCGTATGAGACGTCCAACCCTGCCACGAATTCAGGAGCAGTCCCAAGACTATTGGTCAAGTCGAGCTGATCTCGGAGCGCCGACTGCGCACGCACGGCTTCGGCCACATCCAGGGACGTCTCATAGGGTTCCATTTCACTCCAGCACAAGCCAGTAACATGGAATACCTAATCTGAATATTCCCAATTCTCCACCATCCAAGGGTCATCCACTGAAACTCGAGTCGCGAAAACCCCGCACGACGGACACGCCATCACGCCATCACGCTGTCGTCAGCGGTGCGCACGTGCACCGTCCGGTGCCCGTCCGGTCGGCCTCGGCCGACGGCAACCACCACGCTCTCCAAGCCCAGCAGCAACGTCGCATCGGAAGGCGACTGGACAGAGTCGTTCACGTCCGTGGTCTCTCGAACTCGACCAGCCACCGGCCGGCCTCCTCGCCGAGTAGCGGCCCTGGCCCAGCGTCTCGCTGAGCCCCCTGCAGCGTGACGCCGTCAGTCGAAGGTGCCGTGCTTGACGCCTCCGATGAAGGCGCACCATTCCGCTGAGGTGAAGGTCAGAACGGGCCCGTCGGGATCCTTGGAGTCCCGTACGGCCCGTCCCCCACCCGCAAGCTCCGCGACCTCGACGCAGTTGTCACCGGACCCGGAGTATGAGCTCTTCCGCCATTCGAGGAGGTAGGGCGGGGAAAGGTCCATGATCGCCTCCTAGCGAGGTTGCTCGATCAACGTGGTCAAGTGTGCCACCGATAATTCCGGGCTGAGCGCGGACGACCGGATGAGGTCGAAGATCAGGCTATAGCGCTCCAGCTCTTCAGGAGTCTCCAAGTACAGGTCACTTGTGGCGGTCTCGATGTAGACGATGCTCGGATCGCTCCGATCCGGGAAGTTCAAGATCGTGAAGGCACCGTCCATCGCGGCGTGGGCTCCAGCCGAATCCGGAAGGACCTGAATGTAGATGTTCGGCTTGGCGCTCATGTCGACGAGATGTCGCAGCTGCTGCCGCATCACCGCCGATCCGCCTACAGCCTTGCTCAGCGCGGCTTCGTCGATCACCGCCCACAGGGTGGGCGGTGTCTCGTCGTGGAGGACGCTCTGCCTCGCCATCCGCGCCTCCACACGACGGCGGATCTGGGCATCCTCCAGCACCCGGCCGCCCTTGAACATCGCCGTGGCGTATTCCTCCGTCTGCAGCAGCCCAGGTACCCGGAGATCCTCGTATGTGTTGATCAGGGATGCCTCCGCTTCGAATCCCGCCAGCGACCCGCGCCACACATCCTGGTAGCTGGCCCACCACCCCTTCTCCCGAGACTGACGCGCCAGCGTAAGGACGGCTTCACGCTGCACCGGGTTCGTCACCGAGTACAGGTCGAGGAGCGCCCGGATGTTGCCCAGGTCCGGCCTGGTCCACTTGTTGGCCTCCATCTTGTTGAGACGACCGCGCGACCATTCCAGTCGGCGTCCAGCCTCCTCGACGCTGAATCCAGCTTGCTCGCGCAGACGAACGAGTTCGGCGGAGAGTCGGCGCCGACGGACCGTAGGGCTCGCCATGGTTACTCCTCAGCACAAACAGGACTTTCACCGCATAGAAACTTTCGCCTTGAAAGTCTCTCCGCGATAGATAACCATCAGGAGCATACCCATAACTATCCGTGACCGGAGGTGATCGCGGACGATCTTCGGTGGAGCCGTGACACGAGGGGCTTGACCACAGCGAGCAGAGAGAAAATCCCGGCGTCCTCGGGCGTGGTGTTGCGACCACCCGCCCGAGGACTGGATCAGGAACTCGGAGCTACCTGACCTGATGAAGAACCCTAACCTCATCCCCCCACCTCCCATAAGTGACGACGGCGCGAAGGAGGCATGCTGGGACCTGCCCGCCGCCCCCGAAGCGGTGGGCAGGGCGCGTCGGCTCGCCCGGGAAGCCCTCGCGGCCTGGGGCCTGTCCGTCCTCGCTGAGGACGTGACCGTAGTCGTCTCCGAAGTGGTGACCAACGCGATAGTCCACGCGAAATCACCCGTGACCCTCGCCCTGTTCCGGCACGGACGGAGCGTACGGGGCGAGGTCGCCGACCACAGCAGCGTGTGGCCTGCCCCGCTGTCGGCCGGGCCGGACGAGGAGCACGGACGCGGGCTGGCCATCGTCACGGCCTACGCCGACCGGTGGGGCGTCGACCCCGCACCGGAGGGCAAGACGGTCTGGTTCGTCTGCACGGCGCGGGAATCGTCGTGAACGGGGCCGCTGCCCGGATCTTCCACGAGGTAGGAGCCGGGCAGCAGGCTCACCACGGTTCGTACCCGTAGGACCACCTGTTGGGGACGCCTCATCAGCCCCCAGGAGGTCCGCGTGCCCCAGCTTGCCTTCGCCAACAGCTTCTGGGACAGATACGACGTCCTGGAGAAACAGGTCAAGGTCGGGGTGCGCCGGGCGATGGCGAAGTTCCAGCAGCTCACGATCGCCGAACTCCATTCCGACAAGGGCCTGCACCTGGAGTCGGTGGAGAAGGCACGGGACCCGCGCATGCGAACCATCCGCGTCAACGACTTCTGGCGCGGCATCGTGCTGGCACCCGACGACGGCAGCGACACCTTCCTGCTGCTGAACGTCGTTCCCCATGACGACGCCTACACCTGGGCCGCGAAGCGCCTGTACACGGTCAACACCGCTACGCACGGTTTGGAGGTGCGCAACGTCGTCGCCATCGAGCAACTCACACCTGCCCTTGAGAAGGCGGCGGCGCAGGCGCCGACGTTGCTGTTCTCCAAGCACTCCGACTACGTGCTGCGCGAACTCGGCATCGACGACCAGGTGATGCGCGCCGCTCGAACCATCATCGACAAACCGCAACTGGAGGCATTCGGGAACTTGCTCCCGGAGGACCAGTTCGAGGTCCTGCAGTTCCTCGCTGAGGGTTTCTCACCCGAGGAGGTCTACCGGGACGTCGTCGCCGAACGGAGGCCCGCGGACGCGATGCCGGACCAGACCGAAGACCTCGCCACGGCCATCGCGAACACCGCCAGCCGCATCACCCTCATCACCGGTCCCGACGAACTGGCGGACATCCTCGACAAGCCGTTCGCGGCGTGGCGGGTGTTCCTTCACCCGTCGCAGCGACGGGTCGCCTACCGCGTCTCCTACAAGGGATCGGCGCAGGTGACGGGAGGCCCCGGAACGGGCAAGACCGTGGTCGCCCTGCACCGGGTTAAGCATCTGCTCTCGCGCTCGCCTGACAGCCGGATTCTGCTCACCACCTACACCAACGCCCTCGCCAGGGCCCTGCGGGAGAACCTGACGCTGCTCCTCGACAACGAGGAGCAGCTCGCCCGCGTGGACGTGACCACCGTCAACGCCTTCGCGCACCGCGTCGTACGTGAGTTGGCCGGCCGTGTGCCGACCGTCATAGGAGACACCGACGAACGGCACATCTGGCGCCGGATCTGCCGCCGGCTCGACCTTCCTTGGACGGAACAGTTCCTGGCGCAGGAGTTCCGGCACGTCGTCCTCGCTCAGCGTGTCAGCGACAGGGAGGAGTACCTGCGGGCCAATCGACGCGGGAGGGGCTCGGCGCTCGGGCCTCGGCAGCGGGAGCGTGTCTGGCAGGCCATCGAGGCGTTCACGGCGGAGTTACACGGCGCGGGCACCACCACTCACCTCCAGGTGTGCGCGCAGGCCACCCGGCTGCTCGACGGTGCCGACCTCTCCGTACACGGCTACAACCATGTCGTCGTCGACGAGGCGCAGGACCTGCACCCGGCCCAGTGGCGTGTGCTGCGGGCGGCGGTGGCCGAAGGGCCGGACGATCTCTTCATCACCGGCGATCCCCACCAGCGGATCTACGACTCTCGGGTATCGCTCGGCGCACTGGGCATCTCCGTCGCCGGGCGCAGCAACCGCCTGCGCATCAACTACCGGAGCACCGAAGAGATCCTCACCTGGTCGACCGGCCTGCTCGACGGCTCCCAGTTCCAGGACCTGGGGGGCGAGGGCGGGGACAGTCTTGCGGGCTATCGCTCGCTGCTCCACGGCAAGCGGCCGCACGCGGCCGGCTACCCGACCGAAGAAGCCGAGGTCACGGCGCTCGCGGAGCGAGTGCAGGAATGGATCGGTCAGGGTGTCCGGCCGAGCGAGATCGCGGTCTGCACCCGTTTCAACATCCTGCTGGACAAGGTAGCCGCCCGGCTGACCACCGCCGGCGTCCCTGTCGTACGAGTCAAGGATCACCCTGATGGGAACGCCGACGGAGTACGACTCGCGACCATGCACGCGATGAAGGGCCTGGAGTTCCGTTGTGTCGCGGTGGCAGGGGTGACCGCGCGGGCTCTCCCCTTCACCAAGGAGATCACACCCGCGGACGTAGACCGGATACAGCACGAGAGCGACATGCTCAGAGAGCGCTGTGTTCTCTTTGTGGCGTGCACCCGAGCTCGCGAGGCACTCTGCATCTCCTGGAGCGGGACACCAAGCCCCTTCCTGTCGTCCGTTCCGGCGAGTGGCGCGCCCACACGTCACTGATCTGCGGAGTCGGAACGTCGTCGCCGGTTGCCCGATGCGCACCGCCGACGAGCGGACTTCGGCTGCCAGCGGTGCGATCACTCACCCAGCTGCGCAAGAGCATGAGGCAACCAAAATGACTGTCACAATCCCATAACAGCAGATCATATGGGCTGTCTATGCGCAGCCTGGTCCCTAATGTAGACAGATATCCATATCACTACCATTTACATAGACACTACCTGTGCGTTCCTATAACTGGTGGCAGGCTCGGCTAGCCACAGAGTTCTTCGGCCCCGAACGAGCGGGCCGTCCACTGCTGTTCTTCATCGATGACGAGAAGGCCGCAGACCTGCATCGTGACGCACCGCCGAACGGCGGAGTCAGCGATCTGTGCACCGCCGTCGCGGATGAGGTCATTGACTGGCTCGGGGACGCCTATCGGCAGGCTTTTTCCGCGGTCCTCGCCTGGAAGAGATCCTCGCGGGAGGACCCGCCACCGTGTCTACCACTGCTCGCTGTTTCCGTACTGGCAGCGACACGCATGCGAGGCAGTGGTGGCCGGGGAGCGCACTCCTACTACGCCAGACTGGCCGAACTTCTCTCCCCACCGAGCTGGTTCAACCGGGACCGCTGCGAGAAACACCTGCAGGACGACTACTCGACCGTCGTGGACCTATGGATGTACCTCGACGAGTGGCTGAAAGAGCAGGGAGGAACTCGCGGGCACAGCACGTTGCATGTGTCCAAGGGCCGAGAGCGTATCGGATACGCCCAGTCGCAGGCCCTCATATGCGCCGCCGACCAGGATCGACTCCTTCCGTTCCTGAGAGAGCGGCGTGGGCGTGACGCCACTGTCCTACTGCGGGAACTACGCAATTTTGGGGAGGGGGATCGGCTTCGGCTCTCCAAACGGCTTCGAGAGGCACTTCATAAGCACAGCAAGCAGAGCGAGGAGGATTCACTGCTCGGCTCGTTGCTGGTATCTCTCGCCGAGGCCACGGACCGCGTTCCTCCTGTCCCCAGCAGATTGCAGCACCTGCAGTTGCGCGTCACAGCAACCGAGAATCGTCGCGAGGGACGGTGGGCGCTGCGGTGGCGGGCTGAGCGCGTTCCCGGCATCAGCGAGGACAACCTTCCACACCGCGACGGCCATCTGGCTCTAGGGGCGCAAGGCGACGGAGCCCTGTACACGCTTTCAGGAGCGCTGCCGGATCTCGGCCAGGCCCTCGAAAACGGACTGGTCGCATGGGGGAAACATCTCGGGGTCAGCCTTCAGCCGCGTCGTAACCCGCTCATCCTGCAGGAGGACCCTTTGGGCGGCTGGACCGAGGTGGACAAGCCGGAACCTTGTCTTCCAGCTCTCATCCTCTTCAACGAGCGGAGCGAGGGTGAGGCCCGGAAACTTGTCGACCAGGCGGGTTTCTCCTGGGAGGAACCCGAGGAGACCTCCGTAGACGGCTGGTTCGTAGCGGCTGACGTCGAGTTCACCGAAGGGCTTTCGGGCGCGTCGCGGCCGGCCCGGCTCGCGGGGGGGCTGCACGTCCGGCTTACGCGGGAGAGACGCCACTACTTCCTCGGCGGCGAGCCGGATCTGGTGCCCCCGCCGGGAGTCGATGTTGTGCGTCTGGATGGTGTGCCGATCCACACCGCGGGACAACGCGTTGAGCTTCGGGGGCGAGGTCTGTCCTCCGGTAAGCACGTCATCGATTCCGGAGCAGGTCAGCTCTCTTTCTACCTGCACCCGCCGAGGGAATGGATCGTTCCCGAAATGGCTTTGGGCATGACCGATCCGGATTCTCCTGTCGTTCAGGGGTCCACAGTGATCGACGCCGAGGGCCGCCACACCGATCTCATTGCAGGAGGGCCGCCCAAGTGGTGGCATGAGCGACAGACCGGGTTGAGCGGCGGTCCGGAGCGGATAGAGATTCCTGATTCCGCGGTCTGGCTTGTGATTGATCACCCTGATGGCACCATCCAGGTGCGGCTGCTTCGCCCCGAAGAACCACGGATCACAAACGTCACTACGGCGATGCGGAAGTTCTGGAGACAAATGTTCGCGATAGAGCATCCACCTCCCGAAAAACTCTGGCGGAGGTACTGGCAAGCTGTACTGGGGCGCGGAAACGGCAACTCTTGAGCCACCACAATGAATTCGACCCGGACTTACTGGTTGCCTGGCTCGCCGAGGTTGGTTCAGGGCGTATTGACAGGCTGCGCAAAGACATCGCCTGGGCGACCAGAACACCCATGAAGCCCGTATCGCAATGGATTGACCTGTTGGACGACCTGGAAATCCTGCGCGTCAACTGGACCACGCGTGCGTGGGAGGCGCGACCAACGGCGCTCACCACACTTCCCGATAAGACGGGCGTGACACTGCTTCTTGGAGCACGCCCCAGCCCAGGACAATGGAAAGATCTTCCGGGTACCGTGGTGCGCGGCCACCCTGCGAAAACTCACCTCCGCCCACCTTCGACGATATGGTTCCAACAACAGGGTGAGCAGATTGCGAAGGCAATTGGAATAGAACTCATCCCCTGTGCCGCAAAACAGCTCGCCGACGAACTGAGTCGTCTTGAATTAGGAACGCCAGGTCCAGGACCGGCACGCGACACCAAACTGAATTTTTTCGATCCAGGGTCAGGGCAATTTAGCGGACCACAGACGGTTCCGTCACCCAAACCCGGACTGTATAAATATCTCCTATTCGGGCAGATCCAGCGATACTCCATTTTCCGTAGTGGCCATTGGTACCCTCTTGATCGCTATGAGGGTATCCATCTTTCCCTCCCCGCCTCCGCATTTCCCTTGCGGTGGACCGCGGAACGCCGAGACCACGGACGGCAGAGCGTGGGGAGACTCATGGTCGATCAGAGAACTCCGCTACCTCGGCACCAGCGGAGGGCGGCGGTGTTGTGCACCGGGCTGCCTCCGCTACTACGTGCCGACACATGGGCATACGACGGCGTGCCCCGATGGATCGCGGAGAAGATCGCCATATCGTTGCACCGCAGGTTGGAGATCCAGTGAATGAGCTTGACGCCACCCGGACGTTCGAGGCTTTACGAGACGCGTACCTTCGTTACTACGACACGGCGTTCCGGCTGCGCGACCCACGCCTGCGTGAGGAACGGCGGGCGTTGATCGATGTGCCGGGCGGCATCTACGCGGAGCCCTACGTAGAGATCAGGCCGGAGTATGCGACCACCGGCCACCCACTCAGCGAGTCGGTAGCTCGCGCCGGCGCCCCCGAAGAACTGAAGGAGTTTGCCGAGCTGGGGTTGCTCGATGCAGGACGTGAGCTGTACACGCATCAGGATCGAGCGCTGATCTCGGCCCTTACGCCAGGTCGCAACGCGATCGTGACGGCGGGAACCGGGTCCGGAAAGACTGAAGCGTTCCTTCTACCGATCATCTCCGATCTCCTCAAGGAATCCCGGTCGTGGGACGGCACGCCTGGCACTGCAGAGCGCTGGTGGGAACGTTCGAGCGCTTCTTATGTACCCCAGCGCGCCGACGAACGAGGCCGCCCGCGAGCCGTACGGGCAATGGTGCTGTACCCGACGAACGCTCTCGTCGACGACCAGCTCGTGAGGTTGCGGCGGGCGTTGGACGGGGACCCGGTTCGCGAGTGGCTGGATGTGAAACGGCGTGGGCATCGCTTCTACTTCGGCCGGTACACCGGTATGACGCCGGTGTTGGGGCAGCCGGATCAGGCCGGGGCGGTGGCACAGCTGCGGGAGTTCTTCCGGCAGTCGGAAGAACGGAGCCGGCAGGCGGCAAAGGCTGATGACGACAACACACGGTACTTCGCGCCACGGCCAGGAGGCGCCGAGATGTTGTCGCGGTGGGACATGTACGATGCGCCACCGGATGTGCTCATCACCAACCATTCGATGCTGAACATCATGTTGCTGCGGGATCGCGACAAGGGCTTCTTCACAGCAACCCGGCAGTGGCTCCAGGAAACGCCGGGAGCCCGGTTCACCCTTGTCGTCGACGAGCTGCATATCCACCGGGGTACGGCCGGGACCGAGGTGGCATATCTTATCCGGAATCTCCGGCAGCGCTTGGGGATCGCCGACCGCCCGGAGCAGCTACGCGTCATCGCGACGACCGCGTCTCTCGATTCAGAGCGAGATCGACGGTTCCCCGAGCAGTTCTTCGCGCTTGATCAAAGGACTTTCGATTTCATTCCGGGAGAGCTGGCGGCCGGCGGTGGACGCACAGTTCCGCTCAGCGAAGCCGCGGTCTCTCCCGACGACAAGATCCGCGCTCACCTCTTCTTCCGCAACGTCCCGGGAATGTGGGCATGCTCTGATCCGGCGTGCCCACGAGTCCCTGCGGGCACATACGACGGACGGGGCATTGGGCGTCTATACACACGGCCGCGGACTTTCTGTGAGTGCGGAGCGCGAGTACTGGAGCTGCTGTTCTGCCGATCATGCGGGGATGTCTTCCTTGGCGGCTATGCTCCCTGGGACGCTTTCGAGCGGGGCACCTTCGACTCCCACCTGCTCCCGGATACGCCCGACCTGTCGAGGATCCCGGATTTGGCCCGGCCCGACCGAACCGCACACAACTACGTTGTCTACTGGCCGCGAACCCAGCGACAGCAGGCGAACGACAAGGACAGCTATCAGCGGGGGAAGGGGGCGGTGACCTTCTCGTTCCGCCGTTCCGTTCTTGACCCCAGAGCCGGCACCCTCACGAACCAGGAAGAGGGGGCGACCGGCTGGAGCTTCCACGTCGAGGCCAGCAAAGACCCGGCGACCGGGAAATGCCGCATTGACCTCGATAAGCTCTCTCCGTTTCCCTCCCGCTGCCCGTCATGTGCAACAGACTGGGAACGCACCAGGAATCGGACGATCGGCGTCCTCCCCCTTACCCATCCTGATCGGCAGTCGTCTCCCATCAGTGCCATGCGCACCGGCTTCGAGAAGGTGAACCAGGTTCTCTCGACCGAGCTTGCCAACCAATTCGAGAGTGCCGCAGACCGGAAGCTCATCATCTTCTCCGACAGCCGGCAGAACGCCGCGAAACTCTCCGCAGGAATCGCCCTGCGGCACTACCAAGACCTGGTACGGATCCTCGCTCTGCAGGCGACCAGGGAGCAGACCCTCAGTGACGACGACATCGCGCGGGCCCGAGCCTCGAACAGCCGGACGGATCTCGATCGACTTGCTGTGAAGGATCCAGACGCCCTGAAAGACCTGCGACTGGCCTGGCTCGACGACGACGAGGAAGCGGCAGCCGTCGCAGCGGCCAAACTTACGGCCCCGCTCCGCCTCGACCTGCTGGCGAAAACCTTCATTCATCGCCGACTGATGACCATCGGAGTCAATCCGGCTGGACCTCGTCCGTCCGTGCAGGAGCCGGGAGGGACCCCCTGGCACGCGCTGTACGACTGGACCGTCCAACCACCCCGCCTGATCCGAGGGCTCTCCGACGCGCTGCGCGAGACCGTCGAGAGCGCCGAAGGAGATCTCCTGGAGAACACCGTGGAGGCCCTGTTCTCCGGCTCCAACCGCGACTTCGAATCGCTGGGGATGGGATTGATCGACACCGTCGACCGGAGAAGCGACGCGAAGCTCGCCGGGCTTGGTCAGGGCAGCCTCCGGATCCTCGCCGAGCTGCGCCGGTTCTCCGGGATGCGCGATCCCTATACGAGCAGCATCCCGAAGCGGCTGAACAGTTACTGGCGAAAGGTTGCCGAGCTGCACGGGCTCGACGCTGGCGACGTGCGCGATCAGGCGGAAACCTACTGGCGGGGCATCGTTTCCGACTTCCTTGTCGATCCCGCCGGGGTGGCCATGCGCCCAAGAGGCGACCGCGTCTGGAGGTGCCGCCTATGCGATCGGCAGCATTTCACGCCTAGCGCCGGTATATGTACCGGCTGCTGTGCGCTCCTCCCGCCGGAATCGGAAGCGTTGAAGCCGATCGGGGACGACTACTACGGCTGGAAAGCCGAAAACGAGTCGGGGGCGTTCCGCTTGAACTGTGCAGAGCTCACTGGCCAGACCGGGCGTGTAGAGGCGCAGCGGAGGCAAGCCCGGTTCCAGCGGGTCTTCCTCGCTGAGGAGGAGCAGCCCCTTGTCCATGAGCTGGATCTGCTGTCCGTGACGACCACGATGGAGGCCGGGATCGACATAGGCCCGCTCTCCGCGGTGATCATGGCGAACATGCCACCCACCCGCTTCAACTACCAGCAGCGAGTCGGCCGTGCCGGCCGCCGTTCTTCCCCCGTCGCCATAGCCCTGACGGTGTGCCGTGGTCGCAGCCACGACGAGCACTACTTCCGCAATCCGGGCGCAGTGACGAATGATCCGGTTCCCGCCCCCTACCTTGCCCTCGATCGATGGGAGATCCTGGAGCGGACTGTCGCGAGTGACACGCTCCGCCTGGCATTCGCCGCGTGCCTCTCCAGTACCGACCGCTCCGGTGGTGTGCACGGGCAGTTCGGCAGTGCCACGGCCTGGCCCGAAGTCGAGCCGGCGATCCGTCAGTGGTGCCATCAGCACCTTGAGACGATCGCGTCGAACGCCGCCGCGTTCACAGCGTTCACCGCCTTCAGCCCAGAGCGGTTTGATCAGGCGTGGGCCGACAAACTCCTCGATCGAATCACTGAACTCGCCGCCCTGCCAGGCGAAAGCGAAGACCTCGGCGAGCGCCTCGCGCACCTCGGCGTACTACCTATGTTCGGGTTCCCAACCCGTGTGAGGCAGCTCTACCTGAGGGAACCCGCTCGCTCGTATCCCTGGCCCCCGGATGGGACGATCGACCGGGATCTCGCACTCGCGGTGTCGTCCTTCGCTCCCGGCAGTGAAATCGTGAAAGACGGTCAGGTCTTCACCGTCGTCGGCGTGACGGACTTCACTCCACGCTCCTACGGGAAACCGACTGCGGTCGCCGAGGCGCTCAGAAGTTCCCGGCACGTCGGGCTGTGCTCCGGATGTAATCATCTGGCTGTCGCCGGAGAGGAGGGACCATGCCCGCTGTGCGGCTCCGAACGGTTCCGAGTGGTAGACCTGCGGGAACCCGCCGGTTTTCGGGCCAGTTCTCCTCCCCGCGACTTCGATGGCAACTATTCCTGGTCGGCCCGCATGGTGACAGCCCGTGCCACGACCGACCTGATGGCCCTGCCGCACACCACGTGGGGCGCGGCCGAACTGTATTCGGGACCAGGACAGCGCTACATCGTCAACGACAACGACGGCAACGGCTTCATGTTCCGCGAGGCGTCCGGAAGCTGGGGTGGTTACGTCGTACCGCAGGACATCGATTCCACAGCGAAGGGGTATGGCGAGCCCATTCGGGTGGCGCTCGGCGCGGTGCTCCCGACAGACTTCCTGTTCGTCGGTCCGCGATCGATTACAAACCCTGAGCAAGGACTCCGGCTCGGCCTGGACCTGCCCAAACCTCGATTCCGCACCGATCTCCACCAAGGCCGACGTGCCGCGTGGTATTCACTGGCATTCCTGTTGCGAACCGCCGCCGCCGAGTTCCTCGACGTCGACCCACGCGAGCTCGTCGCCGGAGTGCATCCGGGGCCACATAGTGAAGGGACGGCGCTCTACGCGTTCCTCGCGGACGCGCTGGAGAACGGAGCAGGGTTCAGCACCCACCTCGGCAAGGTCTCTACGGAATTCGCCCAGCACGTAAAGAACTTCCTCGGCGATCTCAGCCGTCCGGAGCACGCGGACGGCTGCGAGACATCGTGCTACGGCTGCCTGCGTGACTACGAAAACATGGTGTTCCACCCGTTGCTGGACTGGCGACTCGGCTCAGATCTCTTCACCGTGCTATCCGGGAAGCCACTCACTCCCGCGTCTTTCGATGTCCATCGTGAGCGGACGTCGCTGGGTGGGCTCCAGGCCCTTTACGGCGGCACGTTCCTCCTTGCCGACGCGGGAGTGATCGGGGTAAAGACGGGACGCGCACCGTACGCCATCGTTGTTCGTCACCCCTTGGAGGCCTGCGAGGAGAACCTCTCCAGCCCTCGTTTGGAGTCCGCTCTCGACGCAGCACTCGCGCATACGGACGACCCGTCGCGAGTCGTCGTCACCGACTGGTTCACGGTGGAAAGGAGTCCCTTGTTGATAATTCAAGAGCTGACTCGCCGTCGCAAGCGCGTCTGACCCATCGCCCAGTTCGCGAGAGTGATCATGGAAACTTGTGAATCGCTGGGAAAAGGTGCCTCCTCACCCTTCCCCCACGTGACCCAGACGCAGGGGGACAATGCGCTGCCGCTGATCCGGCGTGCCTGGTCCGGGGACGCCGGGCACATCGCCGACGTGTTCCTCGCCGCCCGGGCCGAGATGACCTACCTGCCCCGCCTGTACTCCGACGAGGAGACCCGAGCCTGGATCACGGACATCATGCTCCCGGCCTCGCAGGTATGGGTCGCCGAGTCGCACGGCCGGATCGTGGGCTTCGCCTGCCTCCGAAGCAACTGGCTGGACCACCTCTACGTCACACCCGCCGCCCAGGGCCGCGGCGTCGGCACCGCGCTGCTCGGCCACGCCAAAGAGACGCATCCCCATGTGCTCGACCTGTACGTCTTCCAGCAGAACGACGGCGCCCGCCGTCTCTACGAACGGCACGGCTTCACCCTCGTCGAGGAACGGGACGGGAGCGGCAACGAGGAGAACGTGCCGGACGCCCACTACCGATGGCGAAGCTCCGGCGCCCGGTAGCCGAAGCGTCTCCCCCGCACCGATCACTCACACAGGAGTCACAGGCGCGCGAGGACCAGGCCACCGGCGAGGCCGAGGACGACCGACATGGCGGCGACCACGCAGGCCACGACAGCCGGCCCGCGCAGTGGCTTCGCTGCTGCCGCGGGCGAGTCAGCCCGGAACACCGGCAGGATCCAGCGCAGGTAGTAGAAGACGCTGGCGACGGTATTGACGACGGCGACCACGGCGAGCCAGCCGTAGCCGCCGTCCCACGCGGCCGTGAAGACCAGCAGCTTGCCGGCGAAGACGGCGGCCGGCGGGGTGCCGACGAGCCCGAGCAGGCACACGATCAGGGCGAGGGCCGTCCAGGGCGCCCGGCGGGCGAGGCCGGCGTAGTCGCCGAGGGACTCGCCGCCCGTGGCCACGACCACGGCGAAGGCGCCGAGGTTGGTGACGGCGTAGGCGGCCACGTAGAACAGCACCGCCATCCGCCCGAGCCCGGTAGGTCCGGCGACCGCCAGCGGGACCAGCAGATAGCCCGCCTGGCTGATCGTCGAGTAGGCGAGCAGGCGGCGCACCTTGTCCTGGTAGAAGGCGGCCAGGTTCCCGAGGGTCATGGTGGCCGTGGCCAGGATCGCGACGAGGGTGCTCCACCCGGCGCCGGAGGAGCCGGGGAAGATCTCGGTCGCCAGGCGGACCAGTGCCACGAACGCGCCGATCTTCGGCACGGTGGTGACGAACGCGGCGACGGCGGGCGGCGCGCCCTCGGTCACGTCGGGCACCCAGAAGTGCGCCGGCACGCTCCCCGCCTTGAACAGCGGACCGGCCAGCAGGAGCACCATGGCCGCGCCGACGGCCGGCGCGGGCGCCCCGTCCAGCCCGCCGCCGATCGCCTGGTACGCCGTGGCGCCCGACAGGCCGTACAGCAGGGTGACTCCGGCCAGCATGAGGACGCCGAGGAATGCGCTCATCAGGTAGTACTTCAGCGCCGCCTCGGCGCCGGGGGCGTCCTTGGCGAAGCCGGCGAGCGTGTAGGCCGGGATGCTCGCGAGCAGGTAGGCGGCGACCAGGACGAGGAGGTCGTCCGCACCGGCCAGGGCGATGCTGCCGAGCGCGGCGAGCATGACCAGGACGTACGCCTCGGCCTCCCGGCGGTGTCCGCGGGCCCAGCCCGTCAGGAGAAGGAGCACGATCAGCGCCGACGCCAGCACGACACCCCGGGCCACGTTCGTGGGGCCGTCGAGGCGGTAGGCCATGAAGGCCATGCCGTCGTGGTCGCGGGAGGCGGCGAGCGTGGCCGCCAGACCGGCGACGAGTGCGGCCCCGCAGATCCAGGCCACGACGCGCTGCCGGTCCCGCCGTAGGAAGAGGCCGGTGACAAGCCCCGCGACCGCGCCGAGGAGCACACACACCTCCGGGAGGAGGTCGAGCGGGTTCTCGTTCATCGCGTTCACCGAGCGACCAGCGCGGCTATCTGGGCCGCGACCGGTTCGATCAGGTCGAGCAGCCAGCGCGGCGCGATCCCGATGATCACTGACAGCAGGAGCAGCGGCGCGACGGCGGCCAGTTCGTACGGCCTGACGTCGCCGACGCGCGGCGTGAGCTCGCCGGGACGGCCGAGGAAGGCGTGGTGGAGGACCCGCAGGAACAACGCCGCGGTGATCAGGACGCCCAGGATCGCCAGCCCTCCGGTGACGACGGTGCCGGCCGTGCCGGTGCCGATCACGCCCGCGAAGATCTGGAACTCCGCGATGAAGCCGGACAGTCCCGGCAGGCCAAGCGAGGCGAAGGCCGCCACGACCACCAGCTTGGTGAAGACCGGGGCCCGCCCGGCGATGCCGCCGTACCGGCCGAGGTCGTAGCTCTGCGCCCGGTCCCACAGGACCCCGGTGAGCAGGAACAGCGCGCCCGTGACGAGCCCGTGGCTGACCATCTGCGTGACGGCGCCCGTGATCGCCAGGTCCCGGGCGGGCGTCCGGGGGGTGGAGGCGCCGGCCGCGCCGAGGGCGAGCACGATGTAGCCCATGTGGTTGACCGAGGTGTGGCGATCAGCCGTTTGAGGTTGGTCTGCGCGAGGGCGACCAGCGCGCCGTAGATCGCGCTGACCAGCCCGACGCCGATGACCAGCCAGGCGTACGTCCGCCAGGCGCCGGGGAGCATGGGCATGGCGATGCGCACGAAGCCGTACGTGCCCATCTTGAGCAGGATGCCGGCCAGAATCGCGGACCCGGCGGCGGGGGCGTCGGTGTGCGCCGGGGGCAGCCAGGTGTGCACGGGGAAGGTCGGCGTCTTGACGGCCAGCCCCACGCCGACGCCGAGGAGCGTGAGCGCGGCGAGCCCGGGGGCGTCCGCGAAGGGCGGGTGGCGGGTGAGCTCGGTCATGTCGAAGGTGTGCGGTTCGCCGCCGAGGAACAGGCCGATGAAGCCGAGCAGCAGCGCGAGCGATCCGAGGAAGGTGTAGAGGAAGAACTTCAGCGCCGAGCGAAACCGGTCGCCGTGTCCCCAGCCGGCGATCAGGAAGTACATGCCGACGATGGACAGGTCGAAGAAGACGAAGAAGAGCAGCAGGTCCTGGGCGGCGAACAGGCCGAGAGAGGTGGTCTCCAAGAAGAGGAACAGCCCGGCGTAGGCGGGGACCCGCCTCGTCTCGCGCAGCGAGTAGACCGCGCAGGCCAGGAACAGCACCGCCGTCAGCGCCATCAGCGGGAGCGACAGGCCGTCGGCCCCGACGTGGTATCCGGCGCCGAGCGACGGGATCCACCGCAGCCTGGTCTCGTAGGCCATGCCGCCGGGGTAGCCGAGCCACATGACCGCGACGAGGCACAGGTCGGCGGCGGCGACGGCGATCCAGATCCAGATCGCCGTACGGCCCCGCAGCCGCGGAGTGGCGAGCAGGACGGCCACGGCGAGGGCGGGGAGGAAGATCGCCGAAGAGAGCACGTTCACCTCGTGAGAACCACGATCAGGGCCAACAGGACGAACCCCGCCACGGCCTGGGCGAGGTAGTGGTGCGGCAGCCCGGTCTGGGGGCGGCGGGCGAGGGAGCCGAGCCGTGTGACGCCCGTGGCGACACCGCGGACGATCCCGTCGACTCCGCCCTCGAAACGGCGGGTCACGAGCGTGGCGAGGGCCGTTCCCGCCCGGGGCACACCGCGTACGACACCGTCGATCAGCCCGTCGTCGAACCGGGCCAGCGCGCGTGCCGCGGGCGCGGCGCTGGCGACGCCGCGTACGGCTCCGTCGACGACGTGGTCGTCGAACCGGGCCAGCGCCCGCGCGCACGCCATGAGCGGACGCCAGACCAGCAGGATCACGCCCTGCTCCAGGCACAGCCACGACCGCAGGAGACGGGGCGCCCGGAGCCCCCGGCGTGCGAGCACCGGAACCGCCGACGCGACGGCGACCGCCGCCAGCGCGGAGACGACCAGTTCACCCGCCGCGGGGCCGGGCTCGCCGGCGCCGCCGACCAGTCGTCGCCAGAAAGCGAAAATCGTCGGCAGCCCGACCAGGCCGGACGCCACCGCCATCAGGGCGAGCGCGGGGAGCGGCAGCCGGGCGAGCACGGCGACATGACGGGTCCCGGTCCGCTCGGCGTCGTCGTCCACCCGCTCGCCCGCCTGCCCGTCCACCCCCGCGCCCACCCGCTCGTCCACCCGCGCGCCCACCCGCTCGTCCACCCGCGTGTCCGACCGCCGCACCACCGCGACCAGGGCCTTCACGGCGTACGCGGTGGCGAGCAGGGCAGCGGCCGACGCGACCAGGTGCAGCGCCGCCGAGCGCTGCGCGGCGAGGGTGAGGACGGCGTCCTTGGTGATCCACAGCGACATCGGCGGGAGCCCGGCGAGGGTGAGGGCGCCGGCGGCGAAGGTGACGCCGACCAGCGGATATCGTCGTGCGGCGCCGTGCAGGCCCGTGAGGCTTTTGGTGCCGAGCGCCGTCAGCCAGGCCCCCGCGCAGCAGAACAGCAGGCTCTTCACCGCGGCGTGGGCGACCAGGTGGGCCGTGCCGCCCGCCCGCGCGCCCACCCCCGCCGCGAGAACCATGAAACCGATCTGCGCGCAGGTCGAGGCGGCGAGCAACTGCTTGAGGTCGCGCTGCGCGAGGGCGACCGCGCCGAGGAGCAGCGCGGTCAGTGCGCCCGCCCAGGCGACCGCCGTGGCGGCCCACCCGGTGGCCGCGAGCAGCGGCTCCGCCCGGAGCAGCAGGTAGGCCCCGGCGGCGACCATCGTGGCCGAGTGGAGCAGCGCCGAGACCGCGCTCGGGCCCGCCATGGCCCGCGACAGCCAGAACGAGAAGGGCAACTGGGCCGACTTGCCGAGACAGGCGGCGACGATCCCCGCGGCGGCGAGGTCACGCCAGGGAGACGACCCCGCCGCGAGGCCCGCGAGGTCCGTGGATCCGGTCGCGACGAGGGCGCAGCCGGCGGCGAAGTAGAGGCCGAGGTCACCGGCGCGGGTGGTGACGAAGGCGGTGGTCGCCGACCTCACGCGATCGCCGTCCCGCCACCAGAACCCGATGAGGGCGTAGGACATGGCCCCCATGAGCTCCCACGCCATCAGGAGCAGGACGAGGTCGGTGGCGGTGACCGTGGCGAGCATGGCCCCGGTGAACATCAGCATGAACCCGAAGAAGCGGCCACGGTCCTCGTCGCGGGAGACGTCTCCCGCCGCGAAGACCAGTACGGCGAGGGCGACGGCGGCGACCGTGACCACCATGACGGCCGACAGCCCGTCGACCGCGAGTCCCGCCCGCAGCGTCCCGAACAGGACCGCCGACGCCCGGGGCCGTGCCACCGCGAGGAGCACCGCCAGCGGAAGGGTCACCGCCGCGACGGCCACGGCGGTGGCCGGGGCGATCCGGTCGGCCACGCGTCCGGCCAGCGCCAGCACGGCTCCCAGCACGACGGGCAGCGCCGGCAGCGACCACAGGAGCACGGTCATCCCCTGAGGTCCCCGGCGTCGTCGGTCATGTCGACCTCCCGCGCCCGGTAGATCGCGGTCGCGACCGCGAAGCCCATGGCCATCTCCAGGGCCATGACCGTGACCGCGACCAGGACGAGCACCTGCCCGTCGGCACTCGCCGGGGCGGTGAAGTGCCAGAAGGCGCCGCCGGCCACGAGGATGCCGTTGATCATCAGTTCCAGGCCCATCATCAGCATGACGATCGACTGCTGGGACAGCACGCCGTACAGGCCCACCGCGAACAGCGCGACGGCGAGCAACAGGAACGCCTGCAGACTCATGTCAGCCCTCCCCGCCGTGTCCGCCCGCAGGGCCGTGTGATCTCGGTGCGGCCTCCGCGTCCGGCCCTCCAACGGGATCGGCGGGGCGCGGCGCGTCCAGCGCGTCGCCGTACCAGTCGTAACGACCCCGGTGGGTCGCCAGCACGACCGCGGAGATCATCGTGGCGAGGATGGCGACTCCGACGATCATCATTACCAGCATCTTCGGCCCCATGATCGACAGGCCGAGCTGACGCGTCGGGTCGGGCGGTGGGAGACCGCGGCGTTCCGGCCAGGGAGTCAGCAGGACTCCCGCCGCCAGGAGGACGAAGACGCCGCCGGAGACGAGAAGGGCGATCCGCTGGTTGTGCACCATCTTCATGGGCATGAGCCCGGCGGGGTTCATCATGTACATGACCATGAAGACGGCCATGACGAGCATCTCCATGACCATCATCAAGATGATCAGTACGCCGAGGTAGGCCAGGTCGGCCAGCAGGAAGGCGAGCCCCACGGCGAGCAGCGAGGCCAGCAGCGCGAAGGTCGCCCGCGCCATCGAGTCGACCACGAACACCGCGACGCCCGAGGCGACGGCGACGGCCGCGAGCGCCCAGAACGCGATCTCCTGTCCCATCACAGCACCACGATCCCGACGACGAGCATCTGCAGCAGCGTGGCGGGGATCAGCACCAGCCACGACACCTGCGTGAAGCGGTCCATGCGTACGGCGGGCAGCCGGTGACGGGCCCACACCAGCACGGCGAGCACCGCGGCGGTCTTGAGCGGCGTCCACGCCCACGGCGGCAGCACCGGACCGGCGCCGCCGCCCAGGAAGAGCGCAACGGCTCCCGCCGCCGCCACGACGAGCAGCACGTGCCGCCCGGCCTGGAAGATCAGCCGGTCGGGGCCGGACAGCTCGGCGGCCGCTCCTCCGGCGATGTCCGATCCCAGGGGCTGGCCGAAGGGACCCCAGAAGGCCATCGCGAGCGCCGAGACGAGATAGACAGCGAGCGCGACGGGCATCCACACCGCGAACCACAGTTCCCGCTGCGCGCCCGCCACCTCCCCCACGCGCAGCGAACCCGCGCCCAGCGCCGCCGTGATCAGCGCGAACATGTGCGGCAGCTCGTACGCCAGGCCCTGGGCGACGAACCGGTATCCGCCGGCGAGCGGGAAAACGGAGTTGCCGCCCCACCCGGTCAGCCAGACCGACCCCCAGACGCACACCTCCATGGCGTTGAACCAGACGACCCCCACGGGCGGGTCCGCCAGCGGCCCGCCCACGACGGGCAGCACGGCCGCCGCGAGCACGGCGGCCACGGGCAGGCTCCACACCCCGATCCGCGTCAGCAGCAGGTCGGGCAGCGTCGTCCGGCGCCGCTGCTGGACCAGCAGCCGCGCGGCCTCGGCCAGCGGCGCGCCGAGGGCCGAGACCCGCCCCGTGACCAGGACGGCGTGGCAGGCGGCGGCGCCGTACGCGAGCGCGGCCAGCACGGCGAGCACGGCGAGGGGCAGCAGGGTCTCAGGCATGCACGACCTCGCCGGCCGATCGGAGCTGGTCGGTGTCCGGATCCAGGCTGGCGACGACGAGCCGCGCCGCGGCGAGCTCGCAGCCGGTCAGCAATGCGGGCAGGACCTCGATCAGGGCGCGTGAGCGCCGCCCGGCGACCGGACCTCGCGGCCCCTCGTCGCCGCCCAGCGCGCGGTCGTCGTCCAACTCCCCGTCGGCCGGGCCGCACGGCCCTCCGTCTCCAATGAGCGCGCGGTCGTCGTCCATCTCTCCGAGCGCCGCGCGCGTCTCCCCCAGCCGGCGGCGCAGCCGCGCCCACACGTCGCCGGCCGCCCACGGCAAGTCCGGGATGTCGACGGGTCCCACACCCCGCAGCATCCAGCGCAGCACACGGGAGCCCTCCACCCGCCGCGCGAACCTCGCGTACGCGGGGGCCAGCGTGCCGCCCGGTTCTCCCCGCAGAGCGCGGTCTCGCAGCCGCGTCGCCTCGACGGCCGCCCACTCCCAGCCGGCCACGGCCAGCAGCCGGCCGAGGCCGTCCAGGTGCGAGGCCGCCCTGCGCCGCGCCGCCTCGCCCCGCGTCACGCGCCGGCCGTCCAGGGCCGCGAGCCACGGCTCGTCCCAGAACCTCTCCCACCCGGCCCCGCCGAGGAACCGTACGGAGGCCTCCTGGATCACGTCCCCCTGCGTCACCGTGTCCACGACGAGTCCCGCCGGCCAGTACGGCAGCACCGGGCCGAGCGGCACGTGAAGCCGGTCGAGGGTGAGCCCGTCCCGATCCGGACCCCGCTCGGCCATCGCCAGCCCTCCCGGCGCTCCCATGTGATGCTCGTGCCCGCCGTCGTCCTGCCCGCCGTCGCCGTGGTGGCCGTCGCCGTGGTCGTGGTGTTCCTGTGCGGGGCCGCGCGCCTCGGTGCGCTCCGACGCCTCCGCCCGTTGTGCGCGGCCGTCCGCCAGATGGGCGATCCCCCTGTCGAGCGCCTCGGCCACCCGCTCTTCCGATGCGTCGTGAGGGAGGTCCACGCGGACCCGTGGGCCGGGCACCTGGCCCCAGACCCTGTCGACGGCCTCCGTGAGGGAGTGGTCCGGCGTACCGCAGACGACGAGCATGCCCGCGTGGACGGGCGACTGCGCCCCCCTCCACCCGCGTTCGAGGATCGCGGCCTCCGCGAGCAGGCGGACGCGGGTGCCGTGCGGGACGCTCACGACCATGGGCCGCGGACTGTCCGCGGCCCGGGCGAGCAACCACTCGCTCAGGCCCACCGGAACGCGCCCTCCCGCCAGGCGTAGGCGACCCCGACCAGGAGCAGCGCGAGGAAGACGAACATCTCGGCGAGGGCCGTGCCGCCTGTCTCCGTGACCACGACGGCCCAGGGATACATGAAGACCATCTCCATGTCGAAGGCCAGGAAGAGCAGGGCCACGGCGTACCACCGCACGTGGTAGCGCGAAAGTGCGTGCTCCTGCGGCCTTTCGCCCGAGAGGAACGGCTCGACCTCCAGCGAACCCGGCAGCCGTACGAGCACCGCGACTGCGTGGAGCGCGGTCATGCCCGCGAGCAGCAGGACCAGCAGACCGGCGATGCCGCTCCACCCCTCCATTTACCCTTACCTCCCCATGCGCCCGATTCAGCCCCGTTCCCCCCGCCTCGCCCTTCAACCGCCCCGGAAGGGCCTCCGGGCTGATCGCCCGGAGGCCCTTGCCGCGGTGTCGGTTCAGCGGAAGCGGCGGAGCCTGAGGCTGTTGCTGACGACGAAGACGCTGGAGAACGCCATCGCCGCCCCCGCGATCATCGGGTTGAGCAGGCCCGCGGCGGCCAGCGGCAGGGCCGCGACGTTGTAGGCGAAGGCCCAGAACAGGTTGCCCTTGATCGTGCGCAGCGTGCGCCGCGACAGCCGGATCGCGTCGGCCGCCACCCGCAGGTCGCCCCGCACCAACGTCAGGTCGGCGGCCTCGATGGCCACGTCGGTGCCCGTGCCCATGGCGAGGCCCAGGTCGGCCTGGGCGAGCGCGGCGGCGTCGTTGACGCCGTCGCCGACCATCGCGACCGTCCGGCCCTCGGCCTGCAGCCGCTTCACCACGTCGACCTTGCCGGCGGGCAGCACCTCGGCGATCACATCGTCGATCCCGACCTCGGCCGCGACCGTACGCGCGACCGCCTCGTTGTCGCCGGTCAGCAGCACCGGCGTCAGCCCGAGCGCGCGCAGTTCGGCGACGGCGTCGGCGCTGGTGGGCTTGACGACGTCGGCCACCACCAGCACCGCGCGCGCCCGGCCGTCCCAGCCGACCGCGACCGCCGTACGGCCCTCGGTCTGTGCCTCCCTCAGTCTCTTCTCCAGCTCCTCGGGAAGGTGCTGGGACCATTCCTCCAGCAGGCGGGGCCGGCCGACGAGTACGGCGTGGCCGTCCACGATGCCCTGCACCCCGAGGCCCTCGATGTTGGCGAAGTCCTCCGGCGACGGCAGGACGCCCACCCGCTCGGCCGCGCCCCGGGCGATCGCCTGCGCGATCGGGTGCTCGGAGGCGTGCTCCAGGACCCCGGCCAGCCGGAGCACCTCGTCGTGGTCCTCCCCTTCGGCCAGGTGGACCCCGGCCAGGGTCATCCTGCCCTCGGTGACGGTGCCGGTCTTGTCGAGCACGACCGTGTCGATCGCGCGGGTCGACTCCAGCACCTCGGGGCCCCTGATCAGGATGCCGAGCTGGGCGCCGCGGCCGGTGCCGACCAGCAGCGCGGTCGGGGTGGCCAGGCCCAGCGCGCAGGGGCAGGCGATGATCAGCACCGCCACCGCGGCGGTGAAGGCCGCACCGGCGCCCTCGCCCGTGCCGAGCCAGTAGCCCAGGGTGGCGACCGACAGGGCGATGACGATCGGCACGAAGATGCCGGAGATGCGGTCGGCGAGGCGCTGCACCTGGGCCTTGCCCGTCTGCGCCTCCTCGACCAGTCGCGCCATCTGGGCGAGCTGGGTGCCGGAGCCGACCCGGGTGGCTCGGACGACCAGCCGCCCGCCCGCGTTGACCGTGGCTCCGGTGACGGTGTCGCCGGGCCGCACCTCGACGGGGACCGACTCGCCGGTGAGCATGGAGGCGTCGACCGCCGAGGAGCCCTCCTCGACCACGCCGTCGGTCGCGATCTTCTCCCCCGGCCGTACGACGAAGTGGTCGCCCGCCTTCAGCTCGCCCACGGGGACGCGCACCTCGCGGCCGTCGCGCAGCACGGCGACGTCCTTGGCGCCCAGTTCCAGCAGGGCCCGCAGCGCCGCACCGGCGCGCCGCTTGGAGCGGGCCTCGAAGTAACGCCCGGCCAGGATGAACGCGGTGACCCCGGCCGCGGCCTCCAGGTAGATGTCACCGGAGCCGTCGGTGCGGGCGATGGTCAGGTCGAATCCGTGGGTCATGCCGGGCACCCCGGCGTCGCCGAGGAACAGCGCCCACAGCGACCAGCCCAGCGCGGCGATCGTGCCGAGTGAGACCAGCGTGTCCATCGTGGCCGTGCCGTGGCGCAGGTTGGTCCAGGCGGCCCGGTGGAACGGCAGTCCGCCCCACACGACGACCGGGGCCGCGAGCGTCAGCGACAGCCACTGCCAGTACGTGAACTGCAGCACAGGGATCATCGCCAGCGCGATCACCGGCACCGCGAGCACCACGGAGACCAGCAGCCGGGTCCGCAGGGCGGCGAGTTCGTCCGGCTCCGAGGGCGCCTGCTCGGGTTTGGGCGGCTCGGGAAGTCTGGCGGTGTATCCGGCCTTCTCCACCTCCGCCACCAGCGCCTGGGGGTCCAGGCCTTGGGGGAAGGTCACCTTCGCCTTCTCGGTGGCGTAGTTGACCGTCGCGGTCACGCCGTCCAGTTTGTTGAGCTTGCGCTCGATCCGGTTGGCGCACGACGCGCAGGTCATGCCGCCGATCGAGAGTTCGACCGCGCCAGGCGGCCGGTCACCGGTGATGGAGGCCATCACCCCTCCTTTCGCGTCATGCCCGGCGTCAGTGGCCGGAGTGGGCGTGCTCGGATCCGTGGTCCGCCGTGTCAGCGGGAGCGGCCCCTGAGGGTTGCCCCGCCCGTACGGTGAAGGCGGCGGTACGCACGGTCCCGTTGTGCTGGAAGTCGAGGAAGAGCCGGTAGTCGCCGCGGCTGGGCACCTCGGCGTAGAAGGTGATGCCCGGGCCTGCCGGGGTGACGCCGTCGCCCGGGGCGCCGTCGGGGTGGACGTGCAGGTAGGCCAGGTCGCCCACGCGCAGCGCGACCAGGTGGCCGTAGGCCGCAAGGTACGGCTGTAGGTCGGTCACCGGCCTGCCGTCCTTGCTGATCTCGGCGACCAGCCTGCTCGCCGTACCCGGCGTGAGGGTGCCGTCGAGCCGGACGGTGTATCCGTCCACTGTCACCCTACGGCTCGGCGGCGGCAGCGGCCGGGGCGCGTAGTCGCCGGCGGCGTACAGGTCCGCGCCGAGGGTCAGGCCTTCCCCGCCCTGGGGGACGAAGTCGGCGAAGACCCGATAGGCGCCGGCGTCGGGCAGCGTCAGCGGCACCGACCAGGTTCCGTCACCGGCGAGCTCCGGGTGCACGTGCCGGAAGACCGTCGCGTCGCGGCTCACCACGATGAGGTGCAGCTTCTTGTCGTGCTGCGTCTCGTAGGCGGTCACCGGGCGGCCGTCCGGGCCGTCCACCGTGAACCGGAACTCGGTCCGCTCGCCGGGAGTGATCGTCGTGGTCCGCGGGGTGAGGGTGTAGCCGCTCTGGGAAACCTGAAGCCCTCCCGGCACGTGGTCCGCCTTCGGCGCGGCCTGTGCCGGGGTCGCGTGGCCTCCGTGTCCGTTGCCTACAGGCGCCGACGGCGGAGTCGCGCCGACCGCGCCGCCGATGCCGAACGCTCCCGCGAAGGCCACGGCGAGGCCGAGTACGTAGGCGCCCATCCGGGCCGGTGTGTTCATGGGTGATCCACCACTTCGTATCCGGCCTCCTCGACGGCGGCCCTGATCGTGGCCGTGTCGAGGGGATTCTCGCTTTCGACTGTCACAAGCCCGGTAGCCAGATCGACCTCGACACCCGTGACACCGGGGACCTCGCCGACCTCTTCCTTCACGGAGCTGACGCAGTGACCGCAGGTCATGCCGGTGACAGTGTAGGTGGCGGTCGTCATGACACTTCTCCTTCGTTTGGCAATCGATCAGTAACGGGAGGGCCGGAGGCTTCCCCGACCTTTATGTCGCCCTTGGTAGGTCCGTTGTCCCTATTCAACACCCTACCCCCCTAGGGTATTTCCCGGGCCCACCGCTGCCCGGGGCGGACCCGCTCGACCGGCTCACACCTGCACGGACGTCTCTTCGGCACCCACAGCGGCGGGGGTGGCCGGCTTCGGCCCGCGCATGAGCAGCAGGGTCAGTACGGCCCCTGTCACTGCCACCACCGCCGCGCCGATGAACGCGGCCTGGAAGCCGTCGGTGAGCGCGGCCGGGCCGTCCGCACCTCCGGTCGCGGCGAGCGCGGTCATCACGGCCAGGCCGAGCGCCGAGCCGATCTGGTAGGTGGTGTTGACGATTCCCGAGGCCAGCCCGCTCTCCTCGGGCCGTACGCCGGACATCGCCGACATCATCGCGGGGATGTAGGCCAGGGACATGCCGACCGCCGCGACCAGCGAGGCGGGCAGCACATCGGTGACGAAAGCGCCGTCCGGCCGGACCAGGGACAGGCCGGCCACCCCCGCCGCCAGCACGGCGAGCCCGAGGACGATCAGGGGCTTGGCGCCGAACCGGCCGAGCAGCCTGGCGGTGATCCCGATCATGAAGATCATGATCGCGATCGTCATCGGGAGCAGGGCCGCTCCGCCGGGGAAGGCACTGTAGCCCAGGACCTGCTGCAGATAGAGGTTGAGGAAGTACCACATCGGGATCCAGGCGGCGCCCAGCAGCGCCATCGCCAGGTTGGCGACGGCCAGCCCGGGGGCGCGCCAGACGGCCGGCGGCATGAGCGGCTCCCGGATCGCCCGCTGCACGAGCAGGAACAGTGTGAGCAGCACGACCGCCCCCGCCAGTTCCAGCAGCGTGGCGGCCGAGCCCCAGCCCCGCTCGGGCGCCCGCACGATGGCGAACACGGCCAGGGCGATCCCGGCGGTGACGGCGACGCCGCCGAGCACGTCCACCGACCCGCGCCGACCGGCGACCGCGGGCAACAGCGCGGGTACGGCGAGCAGGGTCGCCACACCGATCGGGATGTAGACAATGAAGACCCACGGCCAGCTCAGATACTCGGTGACGACCCCGCCGAGGAACACCCCCGCGGTGCCGCCGGCCGGCGCGGCCGCGCCGTACAACGCCATGGCCTTGCCCAACTCCCGGGCATCGTGGGAGAAGAGCATCATGAGCAGGGTCATCGAGGCGGGGGCGATGAGCGCGCCGCCGACGCCCTGCACGCCCCGGCCGAGGATCTCCACCCACGGGCCGCTCGCCGCGGCGGCGACGGCCGACCCGGCGATCAGGATCAGCCAGCCGACGGTGAAGATCCTTCGGGCGCCGAACAGGTCGGACAGGCGGCCGCCGAGCAGCAGCAGGCCGCCGAAGGCGATGACGTAGGCGTTGAACACCCACTGCAGCGCGCCCGGGGAGAAACCCAGGTCGCGCTGCATATCGGGCAACGCGACACCGATGATCGAGGTGTCCATGATGACCATGAACTGCGCGGCGGCGAGCACGACCAGTGCCCGCCACCTGCGCGGATTGACGGCGTTCATGCCGCACTCCTGTTCTTCGCATCCGCCCCGCGATGGGAGGATGCGCTAGGGGGTTGGGTGTGACGTCGAATGACCGGCCCCGCGGGTGGGCGTGCATGCCAGTGCACGCCCACCGCCTTCTTCCGGGCCTGAACTCTTAGGACTGGCCGGCCAGTGTGTAGCCGGCCTGCTCCACCGCGGCGCGGATCTCCTCGTCGGTGAACCCCGAGCCGCTGACGGTGACCGCGCCGGTCGGCAGATCGACCGTCACGCCGGTGATGCCGCCGACCTTGCCGATCTCCCCGGACACCGACGAGACGCAGTGGCCGCAGGTCATCCCGCTCACCCGATAGACCCTGCCGTCCGCCGCACCCGTCTCAGCGGCCGCCTCGGCCTGAGCCGACTCCGTGCCGCACGCGCATGCCGTGCACATGTCCGTCCTCCTTCGCCTGGTACCCCTAGGGGGTAAATCCGGAGCGACCGTAACATACCCCCCTGGGGTTTGTCTTCCCTGGTTCGCTCCCCGAAGGAAGCCAGGTGGTACACCTCTCGGCGTGGTACAGCCGCCCCCAGAGCCGTCCGGCAGGGAAAGCTCGTGGGTGTCGCCCACCCGCAGGTCAGGTCCGGAAGCGATTCATGGGAAAGCCATGGGATGACGCGCACCCGCACACGGAGAGTGTTCGTCCATGAAGCGTCTTGCCGTTCCCGCCGCCCTGCTCTCGGCCGGCCTGCTGGCCGGTGCCTGCGGCTCCACGGACACCGCCACCCGCGAGGTGTCCTCCATGTCGTCCATGTCGGCGGCACCGGCCGAATCGCGGACTCCTGCCACCAGTCCGGCCGCCGATCACAACGAGCGGGACATCTGGTTCGCGCAGATGATGATCCCGCACCACCGCCAGGCTCTGGAGATGGCCAGGCTGGCTGAGGGGCGCGCCGCCGGCAGCAAGGTCAGGGAGCTGGCCAGGAAGATCGAAGCCGCCCAGGATCCCGAGATCCGGACGATGACCGGCTGGCTGGAGAGCTGGGGCGTCAAGGCCCCCGGCGAGGACGGCATGCCGATGGACCACATGGACCACGGCATGCCCGGAATGATGTCCGGCGAGGACATGAACAAGCTCAAGGGCCTCGAAGGCGCCGCCTTCGACAGGGCGTTCCTGACGATGATGATCCAGCACCACGAGGGCGCCGTCACCATGGCCGAGGAGGAGCAGGGCGCCGGCGTCTACGAGCCGGCCAGGCGGCTCGCCGGCTCAATCATCACCGGTCAGTCCGCGGAGATCAGCACCATGAGGAAGCTCCTGAAGTAGGACTTCCGGGCGGGTGGGCGATGATTCCCTCGCCCATCCGCCTCTGGTGTCAGCTCGACCTGGGGCACTGCCTGCCGAGCTTGGCGACCTTTCCGGAGAAGGCCTTCGCGTGCCTCAGCTCGTCCTTCGCGGTGCCGTTGAGCACTGCGGCCGCCTCGGTGTCGCCGGCCGCCGCGGCCTGCCGGGCGAAGCCCGGGTACATCCGCGTGCCCTCGTACGTCTCTCCCTTGATCGTCGCGCACAGGTTCGTCCCGGTGTCGCGGACCGCGCCGGCGAGGTTCGCGTGCGCGGCGAAATGCTCGGTGCGCTCGACGGCGGCGGTGCGGTGGAACAGCCTGGCGAGCCTGGGCTGCCCGGTCTCCCGTGCCCGGTCTCCGTAGAGGGTGTATTTGGCGTAGGCGAAGGCCTCGCCCTTCATCGCCGCCCGGAGGTTCTCCAGGGTCCTGGACGAGGAGACCTTGGACGGGCCGGCCTGGATCTCCACCGGCTCGGCCCGTACGTCGGTCGGGATCGTCGCCCCGGACGACGGGTCGGTGATGGCCTTCCGCGCCTGGCGGAACTTCTCCCGGTGCCTGGCCTCGTCCCGGCCCACCTCCGAGAAGAGCCTGGCGGCCTCCTGGTCGCCGTCCGCCCTGGCCTGCCGGGCGAACTTCTTGTACATCGTCGTCGCCTCGTACGACTCGCCGCCGATGCTGTCGCGGAGATTCGCCGCGTTGTCGCCGACCAGGCCGATCAGCTCCGCCTGCTCGGTGAAGTGCTCGCGTAACTCGGTGTGCGCGGTGTGCCGGTACAGGTTCGCGACATCGGGCAGGTTCTCCCGGTCGGCCTGCTTGGCATAGGCGCGGTAGGTGACGTTCGCCAGCGCCTCGCCCTTCATCGACTTCGTGACGTTGGTACGCGTGGACGGGTCGACGTCGTCCGAACGAGGAGCGGACGCCGCCATCGCGCACCCGGCTCCCACGGACAGAAGGACGACCGTGCCCGCGGTCGTGAGCGAGATTCTCCAGCAGACGAGACCTCGGGTTTCCATGTGACCCCCCGATGAGCGTGCGGTCCGGCACGAGCAGGGCGGTTTCCCGCGTGGTCACCAAGTCGCTACGGAACACCAGCCCTTCTGACGGTGATACCCCGCCGGCCGAATCCCCGGGACTCGCGGTGGTCAAGGATTCGGACGCCGGTCAGGGCCGCCGGCCCCCGGCGGCGCGACGAGGGAGGTAGGCGGTGTAGCCGGTGCCCCGGAGCCGGTGGGCCCTCCACGCCTGGACGTAGCCGGGAGGTGGGGAGCTTCTGTCGGCGAGCGCCGCGGTGGGTTCGGTCGCGGCGCGGCGCAGCAGGGCGGCTTCGGTGATGTTGCGGTTGTTGCCGCTGACGTCGGCGGAGGCGCAGCCGGCGTAGTAGCCGATCGGCTGCGAGTGACTGCCGGTGACCAGGCAGGGCGGGCGCAGGCCGAGGCGGCGCAGTCCGTCGGCGACCGCCCGGTAGCGGTCGGCGGTGGCCCGCGCACCGGCGGCCCTCTCCTGGAGCACCTCGTACTGCACCGTCAAATGCGCGACGAGCAGCGCGGCCAGGACACCCGCGACGACGATCCGGCCGGGCGCCGGACGGACGGCCCGCACGGTACGCGCCGCCAGCGTGGCGACGGGCAGGGCCAGCAGGGCGTATACGGGCAGGAAGAAGCGCGGCGCGGAGTAGCCGATGAGGAGGAGATAGGGGACGCTCAGCGCGGCGGCGCACGCCGCCGGCAGCACGGTCTCGGCCGCCCGCCCGGTGCGCAGGGCCACCGCGCAGGCCGTCAGGGCGAGCACGGGGAGGGCCAGCCACCACAGCGTGAGTGCCGGGTGCGTCAGCGGGACCGCGCAGGGGCGGCACAGCAGAGGCCCGTTGAGGCTGCGCCAGGCGTCTCCCCCGGCCCAGTGCAGGCCCATGCCGCCTTCGGTGGCGCTGGAGGCGTGCAGGCGGGCGCCCACGCCGCCCCACCGCACGTACGCCTCGGCGACCCATTGGGCGGCGCCTGCGGCGAGCCCGCCCGCGACGGCGAGGGCGGGGGCCGGGCGCCGCCAGACGGGCACCACGCCGCAGGCGGCCAGCAGCGGCGCCGCGAGCCAGACGCCGTCGGAGAACCGGAAGAGCGTGGCCGCCGCGACGGCGCCGCCCAGGCCGATGAGCACGCCCCAGGAGGCGCCGGGCCGCTGGGCGCGCAGGAACCAGCCGGTCGCCGCCACCGCCGACAGCGCCACCCACAGGTTGGGCATGGCCTGGGGGCCGTACAGCACGGTGACCCACAGGCCCGCGAACAGCAGGGCGGCGAGCGCGGTCCGGCCGGGCCCGAGCAGCGGACGCCAGACGCGGTACGCGGCGTAGAGCGCGACGGCCGACAGCAGCGCCAGCACGATCCTGATCACCGAGGTGGAGCCGGTGACGGCCAGCACGGGGGCCGCCAGGAAACTGATCCCCCGCGAACGCGGCGCGCTGAAGTAGGCGGCCGGATTACGCGGATCGACCTGGGACAGATACACCGTCTCGTCCCAGCCGAGCCCGAGGAGAGGCGTGACGAGGGCCAGCTGGGCCGTCGCGTAGCCCGCGGCCACGAGGGCGAGCCACGGGATCCGCCCGCGCGCCCGGCCCTCCGCCCCCTCCTGCGGCCGGACCGCGGCCCGGACGGTCATGCGCCGATCACTTCGCCGTACGACGGCCGGATGGCCCCGGCCAGGCACAGGAGAAGGGAAGTGGACATCGTCCCCCCGGAACGCGGGCCCATTCGGATCACAGCAGCCTACCGCCGGCCGCGGTTGCCGAGTGGTGACGGTTCGGGGGCCGTTCGGCACTGTCGGCCGGCCCGCCGGGGCTGTCGGATGGAGGCGACACTTCGGCGACATTCCACGCGTGGAGGCTCGACATGCCGCGTCCTCTCGGCGTCCTGGGTGATCGGTGGCGGGAACAGGCGTTTCTGGCTGCGACGGGTGTGGCGCTGGTGGGCGGTGGCGCGGCCTGGCTGGCCGGGGCCACGGCCGTCGCGGACGGGTTCTGGACGGCGGGGACCGCGGTGGCCGTCGTGCCCGCGGTGGTGTGGGTGGTCGCCGCGGTGCGGAAGGGGCGGGCGGGTGTCGACCTGATCGCGGCGCTGGCGCTGGCCGGGACCCTGGCCGTCGGGGAGCACCTGGCCGGGGCCCTGATCGCGCTCATGCTGGCCACCGGGCGGGCGCTGGACGCGGCGGCGGAGCGCCGCGCGTCACGCGATCTGCGTGCGCTGCTGGAGCGCGCGCCGCGCTCCGCCCGTCGCCGCAGCGGCGGCGACGTGGTCGTCGTCCCCCTGGCGGACGTACGGATCGGGGACGTGGTGGTGGCCGGCCCGGGCGAGGTGGTGCCGGTGGACGGCCGGGTCCTGACCGGGCCGGCGATGCTGGACGAGTCCGCGCTGACCGGGGAGTCCGCACTGGTCGAGCGCGGCGCGGGCGAGGCGGTCCGCAGCGGCGTGGTCAACGCCGGGGCCGCGGTCGACATCGAGGCGACGGCGACCGCCGAGGACAGCACGTACGCGCAGATCGTCCGGCTGGCCGAGCAGGCGGGCGCGCAGCGGGCGCCGGTGGTGCGGCTGGCCGAGCGGTACGCCGCCTGGTTCCTGCCCCTGTCGCTGGGGGTCGCCGGGGCGGCGTGGTGGCTCAGCGGGTCCGCGGTGCGGGCGGTGGCGGTCCTGGTGGTGGCGACCCCGTGCCCGCTGTTGCTGGCCGCCCCGGTCGCGATCGTCTCGGGGTTGTCGCGGGCCGCGCGCCGGGGTGTCGTCGTCCGGGACGGCGGGGCGCTGGAGCGGCTGGGGCGGGCCCGCACCCTCCTGCTGGACAAGACAGGCACCCTGACCACCGGCCGTCCACGGGTTCTGCAGGTCGTCGCCGCCCCCGGCCGTACCCCGTCGGAGGTGCTGCGGCTGGCGGCGTCACTCGACCAGATGTCCGCTCACGTGCTGGCCGAGGCGATCGTGGCGGAGGCGCGGGCCCGCGGCCTGGCGCTGCCGGCGCCGCGGGAGGTGACCGAGGAGCCCGGCCGCGGAGTGACCGGCACGGTGGACGGGCGGCGCGTGACCGTGGGCAAGACGACGGCACCGCTCGACGCCCGTCCCGGCTGGGCTCGCGCGGCCGACAACCGGGCCGCCCTGGACGGCGCCGCCGTCGCCTGGCTCACCGTCGACGGCACGTTGTGCGGTGCGGTCCTGCTGCTGGACCCGCTGCGGCACGACGCTCCCCGTACGCTGCGGCGGCTGCGCTCGGCGGGGATCGGCCGCCTGCTGATGCTGACCGGCGACCGCGCCGAGCCCGCCCGGGAGGTCGCCGCCGTGGTCGGGCTGGACGAGGTGCGGGCCGAGCAGTCGCCCGCCGACAAGGTCGCCGCGGTCAGGGCGGAGGCCGCACGGGCCGTGACGGTCATGGTCGGCGATGGCATCAACGACGCCCCGGCACTGGCGGCGGCCGACGTCGGGGTGGCGATGGGGGCGCGCGGGTCCACCGCCTCCTCCGAGGCCGCCGACGTGGTGCTGGTCACCGACCGGGTGGACCGGCTCGCCGACGCCATGGAGATCGCGGTGCGCACGCGGCGCATCGCCGTGCAGTCGGCCGCGGGCGGCATGGCCCTGTCGCTGGCGGCCATGGTGGCCGCGCTGCTGGGCCTGCTGCCCCCCGCGGCCGGGGCGCTGCTGCAGGAGGGGATCGACGTGGTGGTCATCGTCAACGCGTTGCGTGCGGTGCTCCCCCGGCGCGGCGCCGGGCCGGTGCTGGAGCCGGCCACCGAGGACCTGATCCGCCGCTTCGCCGCCGAGCACGACGATCTCGCCGACGTGCTGGACGCCGTACGCGACGCCGCGGGCCTGCTCGCCGTCGAGCACGGGCCGCGCGTATTGGGCGCGGTGCGGGAGGTCGACCGGTTGCTGACCGAGCGGTTGCTGCCGCACGAGTACGCCGAAGAGCACGAGCTCTACCCGGCGCTGGCCGGTCCCCTCGGCGGACGAGAGGCGACCGCGACGATGAGCCGGGCGCACAGTGAGATCGACCGCCTGGCCCGCCGGATCGGCACGCACGTGAGAGTCGCCGGCGCCGCCGGCCGGTTGCGGCCCGAGCAGCTGGAGGACCTGCGGGCCTGCCTGTACGGGCTGCACTCGGTGCTGCGACTGCACTTCGTCCAGGAGGAGGAGAACTACTTCTCCCTCGCCCCCTGACCGCCAGGACCGTGATTCTTTCATCGAGGGAGAGTCGTCCGACCAGGTCGTCGAAACTTTCGTTTATGTCGTGTTCTTGTTCTTCCCGAAAACGGGTCACTAGTCTCGCGGCGACGTAGAAGCGCTTCGACGACCTCGAAGGGGACGGCCCCCACCGTGAGACCCGAGTTGAACCGCAGAAGCTTCGTCGCCCTCGCCGCGGCGGCTCCCCTCCTTGCCGCCTGCGGGGGCGGGGCGCGGCAGAAGGCCGGCGCGAACACCGGGGCGGGCCTGCGAGCGGCGTTACCGGCCTACGTGCCCAGCGGCTCGGTCAGGCCGGACATCCCGTCCGTGGCGGGCGGAGCGGGAGCCGCGACCGATCCCGCCTTCCTGGCCTATCCCTCCAGCCGCGTCGCCACCGTCCGGGGAGTTCCGGGCAGGGGCGGGAGCTACACCGCCGTCACACCGCTGTGGGGCACGGTGCCGCCGGCGGGAAACTCCTTCTACGAGGCCATGAACACGGCCCTGGGCGTCACCCTCACCATGAAGCCGGCGGACGGCAACAACTACAACACGATCGTCCCGACGATGACGGCCGCCAGGCGCCTGCCCGACTGGATCCAGCTGCCGACCTGGTGGAACTCCGTCTTCGACGTCGGCGGGCTGGCCGGGACGCAACTCGCCGACCTCACGCCCCACCTGGCGGGCGACAAGATCAAGAGGTATCCGAACCTCGCCGCCATCCCGACCGGCGCCTGGCAGACCGGAGTGTGGGGCGACAGGTTGTACGGCATCCCCTCCTTCTCCAGCGACTTCGTCGTCGCGGGCGCCGTATTCAACCGCCGGGACATCCTGGAGGCGAAGGGAATCACCGCCGGCCAGGTGCGGTCGGCCGACGACCTGATGAACCTGGGCAAGGAGCTGACGGACGCCCGACGCGGCGTCTGGGCCTTCGACGACGTGTGGACCTATCTCTTCCCCGCCTGGAACGTCCCCCTGACGTGGGACGTCCAGGACGGCAGGCTGATCCACAAGTACGAGATGCCGCAGTTCTTCGAGGCGCTCGACTGGCACCACCGCATGGCGCGGGCGGGCTACCTGCACCCGGACGCCGTCGCCGGCCGGAACGCGGACGCCGCCACCCGCTTCTACTCGGGGAAGGTCCTGATCAGTGGGGGCGGCACCGGCGCCTGGAGCCTCACCGACCACCAGTCCGGCACCGCCGCCGACGCGGACTACCGCCGCGGCGCGTTCGACTTCTTCGCCGCCGACGGCACGAGCGCGCCCCGCGTCGCCATGGGACCCTCCACGAACGTCGTCAGCTATCTCAACAGCAGGCTGCGGCCGGACCAGATCGAGGAACTGCTGGCGGTCGCCGACTATCTGGCCGCCCCCTTCGGCTCGGCGGAGTACACGATGGTGAACTTCGGGGTCGAGGGCGTCCACTTCGCGATGAAGAACGGGGTCCCGACCGCGACCGAGGACGGCAGGAAGTTCGTCCAGGCGATGACCTTCCCGTTCCTGGCCTCGCCGCCCGCCGTGATCAGCAACCCCGGCGCCGCCGTCGTCACCAGGGACCACGCCGCCTGGCAGGCCGCCAACGTCAGGGCGCTCTACAAGCCGGTCTTCTGGAACATGAACATCGGCATGCCCCGGTCTCTGTCGGCGGCCGCCGCCGCCCAGGCCGTCGAGGACGCCGTCAAGGACTGCTACCACGGGAGAACGAAGGTCTCCGAGGTCCAGGCCGCCGTCTCCACCTGGAAGACCGGTGGCGGCGGCGACCGGCTCAAGCAGTGGATGACCGACAACGTGCTGGACAAGTACGGCACGGGCCGGTGACCACCCCTCACCCGTTGCGGGAGCGTCCGGGCCGCCGGATCAGGCTGCGGCGCGACCGCTCCCTGCTGATCATGGTCGCTCCCGCGGTCGTCCTGCTGCTGGTCTTCAACTACGCCCCGCTGTTCGGACTGTTCACCGCGTTCCAGTACTACGACCCGCCGGCCGGGGTCGGGAACAGCGAGTGGGCGGGCTTCGACCAGTTCCGCCGGCTGTTCGCCGACCCGTTGTTCTGGGGCGCGCTCCGGAACACGCTCTATCTCAGCCTGGTCCAGCTGGTCCTGTTCTTTCCGATTCCGATCGCGCTGGCGCTCCTGCTCAACTCGGTGCTCAGCGTGCGGGTGCGCACCTTCATCCAGTCGGTCGTCTACTTGCCGCACTTCTTCTCGTGGGTGCTGGTCATCACGATATTTCAGCAGATGCTGGGTGGTGCGGGTGCGCTGAACCAGTTCCTGCGCTCGCACGACCTGCAGACGTGGGATATCACCACCGATCCGGGAACCTTCGTACTGCTGGTCACCTCCCAGGTGGTCTGGAAGGAGGCCGGCTGGGGGATCGTCGTCTTCCTGGCCGCTCTGTCGGCCATCGATCCCGGGCTCTACGAGGCGGCGGCCGTGGACGGCGCCGGACCCTTCCGGCGGATGTGGCACATCACCCTTCCGGGCCTGCGCGGAGTGATCGTACTGATGCTGGTGCTCCGCCTCGGCGGCGCGCTCTCGGTCGGCTTCGAGCAGTTCCTCATCCAGCGCGACGCGGTCGGCCACGAGACCGCGGAGGTGCTGGACACCTATGCCTTCTACTACGGCATCGGCACGGCCGACTACAGCCTGGGCGCCGCGGCCGGGCTCTTCAAGAGCGTGATCTCGCTCCTGCTCATCTGGGGCGCCAACAGGCTGGCGCATTCCTTCGGCGAGGACGGGCTGTATCGGAGATGACCAAGGTGTTCACCATCGGAACCCGTACGAGTGCGCCGACGACGCCGCGAGCGCGGCGCCCGCCCTGGCAGGAGCGGCCGACCGTCGCGGGCCGGTCCGCCAAGGGCCTCTCCCTCGGCGGGGTGCTGGCGCTCATGCTGGTCCCGCTGTGGATCGTCGTGGTGACCAGCCTCTCCACTCCCGGCGCCGTCAACCGGGCCGGCGGCCTCGTGATCTGGCCGGACGGCCTCACCTTCCAGGCGTACCGGGAGATTCTGACCGACCCGACCGTACGCACCGCCCTGATGGTCAGCCTCGGCATCACGGTCGCCGGCACGGCGCTGTCCATGGTCGTCTCGGTCCTGTGCGCCTACGGACTGTCGCGGCCGGGTTCGCCCGGGCACCGCCTAGTCCTGGCGCTGCTGGTCGTCACGATGTTCGTCAGCGGCGGGCTGATCCCCACCTTCCTGGTGGTGACGGGCCTCGGCGGCTACGGGCGGTGGTGGGCGCTGGTCCTCCCGAGCGCGGTCTCGGTCTTCAACATCCTGGTGCTCCGCGCCTTCTACACGAGGACCTCCGCCGAACTGGTCGACGCGGCGCGGATGGACGGCGCGGGCGACTGGCGGATCCTCTGGTCGGTGGTCCTGCCGGCCTCGCGCGCGGTGACCGCGGTGATCGCCCTCTTCTACGCCGTCGGCTACTGGAACTCCTTCTTCACCGTCATGCTCTACCTGCCGACCGACAGCGAGAAGTGGCCGTTGCAGTACGTGCTGCTCACCTATGTCAACCGCGGGGCCGGGATGCCGGGATCGGTCAACGCGGGCTTCGGCATGGCGTACGCGCGGACCGCTCCCCTGTCGACGCAGATGGCGGTGGTGGTGCTGACCCTGGTGCCGCTTCTGGTCGTCTACCCGTTCGTCCAGAAGCACTTCCGTACGGGGGTTCTCACGGGCGCGGTCAAGGGGTGAAGCACCCGGCCACCACGGGTGCCAGAATGGCTCCAGACCGTCGCGTCGAGGCCGGTCGACTCAGGCGGACGGCGTGACGGACGTGCCGTTGACGAGGGAAGGGCGAACGTGACGGACAACCGATCGGACGGACCCGCGGCCGACGAGCAGAGCTCGCAGGGCGGCGGGCCGGGGTCGGTCACCATCGCCTACATCGCCGAGTCGGCCGGGGTCTCGATCCCCACCGTGTCGAAGGTGATCAACGGGCGCTCGGGGGTGTCGGCCCAGACCCGCGCCCGGGTCGAGGAACTGGTCACCCAGTACGGATACCGCAAGCCGAGCGGAAGCCGGAGCAACATCGTGGAACTGGTGTTCCGCGAGCTCGAGAGCATGTGGGCCGTGGAGATCATCCGTGGGGTCGAGCGGGTGGCCCGCAAGAACCGCGTCGGAGTCATGGTCTCGGAGTTCGGCCTCCGCGACTCGGTGGGCATGTCCATCGACGACACGGTCGGACGCCGCCCTCAGTGCGTCCTTTCGGTGGCGCAGCTCGCGCAGGCCGAGCGCGACCAGCTGACCGCGAAGGGCATCCCGTTCGTCGTCTTCGACCCGATCGACGAACTGCCGGACGACGTGCCGTTCGTGGGCGCCACCAACTGGAGAGGCGGCCAGGCGGCGGCCCGGCACCTGATCGAGCTGGGGCACCGCCGCATCGCCATGATCGGCGGCCCGGATCACCCGTTCTGCCGTGCCCGGCTGGCCGGCTATCTCTCCGCGCTGGCCGAGGCCGAGCTGCCCGCCGATCCCGGCCTCATCGTCCGCACCCTGCTCACCCGCGAGCACGGCTACGCCGCGGCACGCGACCTGCTCTCCCGGACCGACCGGCCCAGCGCGATCTTCACCGCGAACGACCTGCAGGCGCTCGGCGTCTACCAGGCCGCCCGCGAGGCGGGACTGTCCATCCCCCAGGACCTGAGCGTGGTCGGTTTCGACGACCTGCCGGTCGTGGCGTGGGTCGACCCGCCGCTGACCACCGTTCACCAGCCGTTGAACGAGATGGCGGCCGCGGCGACCGAGCTGGCGCTGGCCCTCGGGCGCGGCGAGGAGATCACCCAGGTCGGGCTGGAGATCGCGACCACCCTCACCGTCCGCGAGAGCACAGCGCCCCCCAAGCGCTGAGCACTCGCCGTCACCGCGTCAGCTCCGGGTCCACTTCTGGTTGTTTCCGCCATTGCAGGCCCACAGGACGATCTTCGTGCCGTTGGCGGTGCCCGCACCGTACGCGTCGAGGCACTTGCCGGACTGGACGCCGCTGACCGTGCCGTCGGCGTTCAGGTTCCACTGCTGGTTGACACCGCCGTTGCAGTCCCAGATGACGACCTGGGTGCCGTCACCGGTGCCCTGGCCGTAGGCGTCCAGGCACTTGCCGCCGTAGACCCGCAGCTCCCTGGAGGAGGTCGGCGTCCACTGCTGGTTCGGCTGGCCGTTGCAGTCCCACAGCTGCGCCGGCGCGCCGTTCGCCTGGGAGGCGCCGTTGACGTCCAGGCACCGGCCCGAGCCGACACCCTTGATCGGGCCGGCCGGCGAGGTGCTGCCGCCGGGGCGGCGGTACAGGCCGACCTCGGCGATGGCGGGATTGGCCCGGGCGCCGGTGATCCGCAGCCTCACCTGGCTGGTGCTGACGGGAGAGGCCAGGCGGATCAGCTTCTTGTGCCCGATCGTGGTGTCGGTCGCGATCTGGGTCCAGGAGCTGCCGTTCCACGAGTCGAGCGCGAACGACCTGGTTCGCTGACCGATGTTCAGGTCCTCCTGCACCGAGATGACGTCGAAGGTCCGCGCCGCCGGCAGGGTCAGCACGAGTCCGCCGGTCGTGCCGGTCGGCTGCCAGGAGCTGTCCAGGTTGCCGTCCTGCGCGAGGCTCGGGGTGTGACCCGTGCTGTTGGAGGTCCCGCTGTCGTTGGCGACGGTGGCGCCGTTCGCCAGGTTGGTGGCGAACGTCTGCGACACCATGGTGCCGAACTGCGACAGGGTGTCGATCGCCGACTGGTCCAGCAGGCCCTGCCGGTTGGGGGAGATGTTCAGCAGGAAGTTGCAGTTGCGCCCCACCGACCCGTAGTAGATCTCCAAGAGTTCGGTCGGGCTCCGCCAGGTCTCACCGGTCTGCCAGAACCAGTTGTGGCGCGCCGACAGCGTCCCATTGCACTCCGCGGGAGACCACCGCAGCACGTTCCACGAGCTGGTCCCGTCCGACTTGCGCTGGGACAGCACCGCGTCGCTGCCCACATCGGCGGCGGTGTTGAACCCCGGCACCGGCAGCGCGGTGTCGGCGGCGGTGGCGGGATCGCCGTTGGTCGGCACAACCGACCACTCCGACTGGCGCGCGTAGCCGTTCTCGTTGCCGACCCAGCGCACGTCCGGCCCGCCGTCGCCCTCCATGACCGCGTTGGGCTGCAGTCTGCGGGCCATGGTGGTCCAGTCCCTGAAGTTGTAGGGCTGGGTGCGGCCGGTCGGGTTGGCACCGTCCAACCACAACTCGTCGATGCCGCCGTAGCGGGTGAACAGCTCGTAGAGCGTGTTCTCGAAGTAGGTGTTGTAGTCGTCGGAGTTGAAGGTGAACGTCACCCCGTTGACGATCTCGGAGGAGTCGGTCGGGATCGTCACCTGCCTGGACGGGCTGCCGTTGGCGAACTTCCCGCCGGGCTGGTTCTCGTGCAGGTCGGCCGGTGACACGTACAGACCGGCCTTCAACCCGTACTTGTGCATGGAGTCGGTGAAGCTCTTCACCACGTCACCCTGGCGGCCCTGCCAGGACGAGGACGCGACACCGAAGTTGCTGTACTTGGACGGGAAGAGCAGGAACCCGTCGTGGTGCTTGGCGGTGAGGATCGCCCCCTTGAACCCGGCGGCCTTTATCGCGGCAGCCCACTGGTCGGTGTTGAGGCCGGTGGGCTGGAACGCGTTCGGGTCCTCGGTGCCGGTGCCCCACTCCCGGCCGGTGAAGGTGTTGATGCCGAAGTGGATGAAGTTGTACTGCTCCAGCCGTTGCCAGGCCAGTTGACGCGACGACGGCACGATGTCCGCGGCCTTGGCGATGATCGTGGCGGACGAGTCCGACGGCGCCACCGGGGCCACCTGGACCGAGGCCGCCAAGGCGGGGGCGGTCGTCGCCGGCGCGAGCACGACCAGCCCCAGCACGGAGAGTGCGGTCAGCGTTCTTCTCGCGAAGGCGCGCGTCCTCGGCGCGGATCCGAGCCTGTTGGAGGGATGCATGGGCAGTCCTTTCCGGAGCGTGTGGGGTGCGGCGTCAGCTTCGGGTCCAGGTCGTATCGATTCGATGACGATCAAAGGTCGATCTTGGGCAGCTGGGGAGGACACGTGTTGCTCGTACGACCAGGCGGTGCGGGCCGGACGGCCCGCACCGCGGGGCGGGTCAGTACGAGTAGGTCGTGGTGCAGACGGTGCCGTTCAGGGTGAAGGAGGCGGGCGGCGGGTTGGCACCGGTCTGGTTGCCGACGAACCCGAGGCTGACGGTGTTGCCGGCGTTCGGAGCGAGGTAGGTGTTCGAGCCGGCCGGGGTGACGACCACGTGGCTGCCGTTCGTCGAGAAGGTGCCGTTCCAGGTGCTGTCGGAGACCGATTCGGTCGTGGCCGGGAAACTGAACGCCAGCGTCCACCCCGTGATGGGGGTGGAACCGGTGTTGGTAACGCTGATGTTCGCCACGAAACCGCTGCCCCAGCCCGTCGCGAGGGTGTAGGTGACGGCGCAGGTGCTGTCGCGCGGCGTTCCCGTGACGAAGGTGACCGGCGTCGAGGGCATCGAGAGATGGCCCTTCTGGTCGACCGCGAGCACGTTCAGCGTGTAGGAGGTGCCGGGGACCAGGTTCCGCGCGGTGAACGAGGTCGAGGTCGACTCACCGAGCAGCACGCTGTTGGTGCCGAACTGCTGGTAGACGGCGTAGCGGGTGACGGCGCCGCCGGTGGACGGCCGCCAGGAGACGGTCGCGGTGCCGGCGGTGACGTCGCTCGCCACCGGGCTGCCGGGCGCGGTCAGCGTGGTGCTGACCGGGTTGGTGGCCGACGGCGTGAGCTTGAGCGTCACGATCGAGTACGGCGGGACGACCTGCGTGCTCGCGGTGCCCTGCTTGGACGTGGCGATCGCGGTGTACCCGGAGCCGAGGGTGTGGACGGTCGGGGTGGCGTTGCTCGGGGTCCAGCCGTCGTAGCCGAGGTGCACGGTGTAGGCGTTGCCGGGGTCCTGGTTGATTAGTTCGACGCTGAGGCCGCCGTCGGCGTTCCGGGCCGCGTGTACGGTGACGAGCCGGTTGTCGGAGGCGGCCTTGACCAGCGTGTCGCCGGGAAGCGCCACCCTGCTGAGCATCTGCAGCGCGTAGTAGGGCGCGAACGGCGTGTTGAGCGGTGGTTCGCAGACGTTGTCACTGTTGCAGTTGCCGCTCGACAGCAGGCCTCCGTCGCCGTACGACGTCGTCCCGTCGGGCGCGGTGGTGACGTCGCCCATGCCGTTGCGGGTGTCCCAGTAGTCCACCGTGAAGACGCCGTTCTCCAGCGCGGCGAAGTAGACGTCCGCGGTGAACAGGCCGCCGACCTGGGTGTCCGACTGGTAGTTGGACGAGGTCTCCGTCAATGCGATACCGATGTTGGGGCCGTTCCGGCCGGCGTACCGGTCGATCTGCCGCCGCACCTGCTCCAGTTCGCCGGGAAGCAGCCGCACCTGCTGGAGGACGTCCGCGGCGGTGGTGTGGTTCGGGTAGTAGTGCATGATCACGAAGTCGATGTACGGCCCCGCGATCGACAGCACCGTCTGGTTCCAGGCCGCGGTGTCCCCGTCCCCCACGACGCCGTCGGGCCAGTTGCCCGGATCGGTGACCACGGCCCCGATCTTGATCGTGGGATCGACCGCCTTCATCGCCCGGGCGTACTCCACCACGTTGTTCGCGTACGTGGCCGGCGTCTTGCTCTCGTGGTAGTCGAGCTCCCAGTCGGCGCCGTAGTGACCGTTGCCGAAGATCTCGTTGCCGATCTCCCAGTATCTGACGCCGTACCCCTTGGTGACATTGGCGTACTTCACCCAGTCGGCGGCCTCCTGGGCCGTGCCGGAGCCGTAGTTCGCGATGAGGATCGCCTGGGCGTCGATGGCCTTGACCGTGCCCATGAACGAGTCGAAGTCCGTCCCCGGCGCGACGTACCCGCCGCCGGAGACGGTGCTGGTCTTCCAGTGGAAGCCGTCTCCGTACGAACCGCCGGGATACCGCATCATCCGCACGCCGGCCTTGCCGAGAAGGTCCACCGACGCCGGGGTGTTCATGTTTCCGTCCCACACCGCCTGGTTGAGGCCGTACGCGGTGCCGGGCACGGTGCCGAGGCCCTCACGGGCGTTGACGGTGACCTCGACGGCCGGGGTCGCCGCCTGGGCCACGGTGCCCGGGGTGGCGAGGACGGCACCGGCGAGTGCCACGGCCGCGCCCATGGCGAGCCGGCGCCGCCGGCCGCGACCGCGGAGAAACGACAGGTCCACTGGTTCTCGCTTTCTGGAGTTCGCCCGCGCCGGAGACGGGGGCCGCGGCCGATGTGGCCGCGACCCCCGTTCGGTGTGTTGGTCAGGTGGTGCTTCCGGTCACCGTGGTGCCCGACTTGGTGATGTAGTAGGTGATCTTCGTTCCACTCCAGAAGTGGAAGGTGAGGGTGACGCGGCCGTCGTTGACCTCGGCGAAGAACTCGGGTTTCAGGATGATGGTGTTCGCGGTGTAGTCGGGCTGGAAGCTCGCCCAGAACTCCTTGTACGAGGTCCAGTTGGCCGGTCCGGCGGGGCTGCCGTCGGCGTACTTGGCCTCCATCGTGGCGAGTTGGTCACCGCGGAACTGGGTGGGGATGGAGAACGAGGATGTCGTGCCGGTGGCGGCGGCCTGGGTCGGCGGGTCGGAGGTGATGACGCTGATCTGCCAGGGCGCGCCCTGGGAGAAGCGGGCCTCGATGGTGGCGTTCACGCCGTAGGCCCGGTTGCCGGCCAGCCGGGTGAGGGCGGCCGCGGTGAGGGTCAGCGTGGTGCCGGACACGGTGTAGTCCGTGCCGTTCACGAGGTTGGTGCTGCCCTGCCGCAGGCCCTGGAACGAGGTGCCGTTGAGGTTGAGCGTGAGCGACCTGGCGGTGATCGTGCCACTGCGCGGGAGATACACCTGGTCGGAGGAGGCCGTGCCGGATCGCACGGTCCAGCTGGCCTTCATCATCTCGTAGATGCCCTGGTCGCGCCATCGCAGCTCGTTGCGCTCCAGGAACGAGCCCGCGTCCCAGAGCATGGTGGTGAGCTTGCGGATGCGGGCGTTGTAGCCGACGGCCTCGATGTACTTCAGGAACTCGCCGCGTTCGATGATGCCGGGCCGGGTGTAGTCGTAGGCGAGCAGCGCCCACTCTCCGATGATCACGGGGATCCCGCGGGACACGAACGTGTTGTACACCCGGTCGAAACCGCCGACCAGGTCGCTCTCGACGTTGCTGTCGTAGCGGGTGCCGCCGGCGATGTTGGCGCTGAACGGCCACCACCCGTAGAAGTGCACCGTCGCGGCGAGGTTCGGGTCGCGCAGCTGGTTGAAGGTGCCCGTCAACGCGTCCAGCCGGGCCTGCTCGGAGCTGGTGTAGAGGGTGGGCAGCACGAGCAGCCGGGTGGCGTTGCCGCCGCCGGACGCGCGCACCAGGCGGACGAACGCGGTGTTGAGCTCGTTCAGCACCTGGTCGCTCTCGCTGTCACCCGAGGTGCCGGTGAACTGCGGCTCGTTGATGCTCTCGAACACCAGCTTCTGCGAGTAGTCACGGAACGTGCCGGCGAGCTGCCGCCACAGCGCGTTGTACCGGTTCATCACGGTCGTACGGTCGCCGGGGTACCCGTTGATCCACTGCCAGGAGTCGTGATGCAGGTTGATCATCACGTAGAAGCCCTCGGCGAGGGACCAGTCGACCACCTGGCGGACGCGGCTCAGCCAGGCCGCGTCGAGGGTGTAGTCGGGCGCCGCGCCGTGGTGGTTGCTCCAGGTGATCGGGATCCGGATGCTGTTGTATCCCTGGGACCGCACGTAGTGCAGCATGGCCTGGGTCGTCGGCGGGTTGCCCCACGACGTCTCGTCGGGAATGGCGTCGAAGGTGTTGCCCAGGTTCCAGCCGGGCTGCATGGCGGCCACCCTGGCCATCGCGTCGCCCGGCTGCGGAGACGCCGAGGGCGAGGGAGACGGCGACGGGCTCGGCGACGCCGAAGGCGACGGGCTGGGGGAACGCGACGGGCTCGCGGACGGGGACGGGCTGGGAGATCGCGACGGGCTCGCCGAGGGCGACGGGCTCGGCGACGGCGAGCCGACGTTCCCGGTGCACGCGACGCCGTTGAGCGTGAAGGCGCTCGGCGCGGTGTTGGCGCCCGACCACGACCCGTTGAAGCCGAAGGACACCGTCGCGTTGGTCGCGATGGCCGCGTTCCAGCTCACGTTGGCGGCGGTGACCTGCGCGCCCGACGAGGTGATCGTGCTGTTCCACGGCTGGGTGACCTGCTGCCCCGAGGGGAAGGTCCAGGTGAGCTTCCATCCGTTGATCGGGTCACCGAGGTTGGTGACGCCCACGTCGGCGGTGAAACCACCCGGCCACTGAGAGGTGACCGCGTACGCCACGCGGCAGCCCGCGGCCGCCTGGGCGTTGACGGCCGTCATCACCCCTGCCGGCAGCAGTACGGCCAGGGCACCGGCGACCATGCTCACCCACAGCCGCGCTCTGTGTAAGAGCCGCAGATTCAAGAGTGGCCTCCTTTGTCTTCTTTCACAGGTCTTGTCGTGGCGGACGGCAGGCCGGCTGCGTGGGATCGCTCTCGGCAGCCGCATCAGGACGTGCCGATGAACGTCGGAACATGGGTGCCACTACCGTCGAACGGGTTCGGGTCCGTTGATGCGCGAAAGTAGGTCGATCTCAGCTACGCAACAACAACTTGATATGGCGCGAAACATAGCATCGCGATTTGCGGGAGTCGTCCTCCAGCGCATCGCCGCCGAGTCGGCACACGGGCGGCCTCATCAGGGTGATCCTTGTGGAGAGGGTCCCGCTCGCTCCCGCTCCACGTCAGGGGTGTGATGACCACTCCCCCGCCATCTGTTCACGAGCCGCGAGGGATAGGACCTCAGAAAATTTCGCGAAACCGAGGCTGAAAGTTTCAGTTGAAGGTGACCGCCACGGCGATCACCGAACCGGTCCCCCTGTAAGCCGCCCACGCGCCCTCGGGAAGGCTCCGGTGACGGATTCCTTCCCTGCCTCTCGCCGCCGCCTCGGCCTAAGATCGGCAGGGTGACCGTCCCCGCCACGCGAGCCAGCGCACGCGTTCTGCTGGTCGACCGCGACGATCGGCTCCTGCTGTTCCGTTTCCGGGCCACCGACGATCTGCCCGTCTCCCACTTCTGGGCCACGCCCGGCGGCGGTGTCGAAGACGGGGAGACCCTTGCCCAGGCGGCGGCGCGCGAACTGTTCGAGGAGACGGGTCACACCCTGGCTCCGCAGCGGCTGGGTCCGGTGGTGGCCGTCTCCTCCGGTCCTGCCCGATTCGGCGAGTTCACCCTGCAGGCCGTCGACTCGTTCTTCTTCACCCGCCTCGACAGCCTGACCCTGGCCCCCCTGGACCTGGAGGCCCACGAACTCGAGGCGATCGCCGCGCACCGCTGGTGGACCGTCCACGAACTTCAGACCACCTCCGACCTCGTCTTCCCCGTCGGCATCGGCGCGCTTCTGCCCCGGCTGCTCGCCGGTGACCTCCCCGCCGAGCCGGTGCAGCTGCCCTGGCGGCCGTCCGCCACCCGCTGAGGTCCTCCGAGAGCCCCACGCGAAAGCGTCCGGGCGCTATTGCCGTCGGACAGACGAACGGCGATCATGAACTCGGAGTGACGAAACGGTGAACGCCGAACAGGCGGCGGCGCCCGATGCGCCGGCTTCGAGAATCGCTTTTCCTTCCGACGTGTAGTCCTGCTGACGTGTGGTCCGGCCCAGCCGTACCTCTTGCCGCGCGCGCTTTTCCTCACGAGCACCACTACCCCCCGGAGGCAGACGCATGGAAGTGCTCGTACTCTTGCTCGTACTCCTACTCGCCGCCGCCAACGGAGCGAACGACGTGCCGAAGGGCGTAGCCACGCTCGCCGGCGCCGGTGTGACGAAAATCCGCACGGCCATCGCATGGGGCACGGTGGCCACCGCCCTCGGCTGCCTCGTCTCGCTGACACTGGCGTCGAAGATGACCCAGCTCTTCTCCAAGGGCATCGTCTCCGCCACGCCCACCCCGGCCTTCACGGTCGCGGTGCTGATCGGAACCATCTTCTGGGTCGTCCTGGCCACGGTCCTGAAGCTGCCCGTCTCCACCACCCATGCCCTGGTGGGCTCGCTTCTCGGCGCCGGGAGCCTGTTCGCCGGTTCCTCGGTCGAGTGGAGCGGGCTGCTCGGGAAGGTCGTGCAGCCGCTGCTGCTGAGCATCCTGGTCGCGTACGCCATCTCGGCCGTACTGGGAATCATCACCCGGAAGGTCGTGACGATCCGTACCGCGAGAAGGGAAAGGGCCCTGGCTCCGGTCCCGGACGGTGACGCTGCGCCGGTCGCGACCGTGACGAAACAGGCCGAGCCGACCAGGGCACAGCAGGCCATCGGGATCGCCCACTGGGCGACAAGCGGGCTGGCGAGCTTCGCCCGGGGCCTCAACGACGCTCCCAAGATCGTTGCTATCGGCTCCTTCGCGCTGGTGGGCGGGATGACCCCGACCGGCCTGCTGTTCGCCGTCACCGCGGCGATGGCCGTCGGAGGTGTCGTGGCGGGCTCCCGCATCGCCAACCGGCTCGCGTACTCCGTCATCAAGATTCCGCACGTCGAAGGTTTCACCGCCAACCTGACGACCGCGAGCCTCGTCGGGCTGGGTGCCATATTGGGCCTGCCCATGTCGACCACGCAGGTCTCCGCGGGAGCCATCTCCGGCATCGCGGCCAACGATCTTTCCAGGCTCAACAAGAAGACGGTCCGTGACCTCCTGATCGCATGGTTGTGCACACCGCCCGTCGCCGCCGCCGTGGCCGCCGGGGCGTATCTACTTCTCTCGTAACGCGGCGGATCTGCCCGCTCCCCGAGGGATCGAAGGGACCAGCCATGCCCCCGATGCCCAGCGTCCTGTTCGTGTGCGTACACAACGCCGGCCGTTCCGGCATCGACATCGGCGCCGCGACGCCGAAGCTCCCCTGCCTGGAGGATCGGTTCCGGCAACAAGTTGCCTGGCAACTTGTTGCCAGGCAACCGGCGCTTCACCGATGACCTGCGCGAGGACGAGAGTGATGACCTACGGCCGGTCTCTTTCGGGCGACGAGACCGGCCCGCACCGACGGGAGAACCAGGTCACCCCGCGAGGCGACGACGTCCTGTCTCGCTTACCTGTCCTACGACTCGGGAGATCCTCATGCAGTTCGATCACTCTGCGGTTGAGCAGGTTCTGGCCAATGTCGAAGAGCTCGGTCTCGTCAGCGAAGTGGAGCGAGGCGAGATCCTGTCCGTGCTCACACCGGAGTTCCCCTACGCGGCCATGCTGCAGTACACCGATTCGGTGCACGCCCACGTCAAGGTCGACGACGTCGACGCGCTGCCGCACGGCAGGCTCAAGGAACTCGGCTACCGCCCCGAGAACGCCGAGCCGGGATACATCAAGTACTCCACGGACGCGGCGATCAATCTCATCTTCTCCTCGATCCCCATCTCGCAGGACGACAACATCCCCGGGGCCGTCACCCTGTCGAAGCCGTTCATGGACCATGTCGGCATCGACATGCGGGACGAGGCCGCGCAGACGTTCGAGGCGTTCGAGGAGGTGCCGGCGCGGGCGGCGGAACTCGGGTGGCGCGAGGTCCCTCAGGGAGGCTCGACCCCTGTCCACTGCTGCCACACCCAGATGAAGTCGAAGCACTGGGTCTACCCGCCGGAGACGTGGCAGGGCTGGCGGCGGCCGATCGAGTTCGCCTTCGGCACGCTCGTGATCTTCGACAAGAAGATGGGATGCGACCTCCGCCCGCTCGACCCCGGTCACCCTCTGGCGCAGCAGAGTGCGCCGTGCTGCGGCGCGCCCGCCGCCGAAACCGCCGACGCGTCAGCCGAGTAAGGGGGAAAGACGAGGCCGGGCGAATGAGGATCGCCGTCTGCGGTGGTGTCTATTCCAATCCCTGGGCTCTTCGTGCGTTCGTCGACGACGCCCGCCGAAACCAGGCCGACCGCCTGTACTGCCTCGGAGATCTCGGCGGGTACGGCGCGGAACCGGACGCCGTATGGCCGCTGCTGACCGGCAACGACGTCATCTGCGTGGCGGGCAACTACGACGTGGCGATCGCGTCGGGTGCGCAGGACTGCGGCTGCGGATATCGGGACCCCCGTGACCAGGAATACGCCGGGATGATGTACGACTTCACCCTCCGCACCACCGACCGCCGCTTCGCGGCGTGGATGGGGACGCTTCGCACGGAGCGGCGGGAGAAGCTGGACGGCTGCGACGTGCATTTCGTGCACGGCTCGACCACGGGCCTCAACGATTTCTGGTGGGAATCGCTGCCCGAGGCGGAGCATCGCCGCCGAGTGGAGGCGAGCGGCGCCGACGTCATCATGTGCACGCATTCGGGACTGCCCTGGATCAGGCGCATCGGAGACAGTCTCGTGGTGAACGTCGGGGTCATCGGGCGGCCCGCCAACGACGGTGACCGGCGTGTCCGCTACGCACTGGTCGACCTCGATGACGGAGTCGCGCGAGCGCGGATCATCCGCCTGCACTACGACTGGCGGTCACACGCCGAGGCGTTGCGCCGGGCGAAGTTCCCCGAGGCGTTCGCCCGCACCGTGACCACGGGCTGGTGGACGACCTGCCTCGAGGTGCCGCCGACCCGCGAAAGAGCCAGAGGACGTTTCCACCTGTACGACTCCAGCGTCCCCCGTCTGCTGGAACCTTTCGGCCTGGGCGAGGACGCCTGGCCGGACCCCGATCCCTCGATTCCCGTCCGATCCCTGTGGGGCTCGCCGCTCCTGCCGGATCACATCTGGTACACCCGCCCACCAATAGGCGTCGACGACCTGACCGAGGCCGCGGCCGGCTGTGCGATCTCACACGTGCGGCCTTCCGACGGGCACTCCCCCGCCATGCGCTATATCGGCGAGGCACGCCGGCCGCTCCCGGAGCTGACCCTCACGGATCAGGGCTGGTCATGGCACCCGCGGCTGGCCTCCGAGCCGCCGTTCCTCGCCCATCCGGCCGAGATACCGCCGCTCGCCGCTTCCGTCGACGCCGCCCGAAGCGGAGCGGTGGAGGTTCTCCTCGAGGAACTGCAGGCGCAGAACCTGCTGCTGCCACCCAACTACTGCGCCGGCTGACCGAGTGCCGCCGGCCGGCCGTCGTCCGGCGACGTAGCCGTACGCCCACGTACCGGTTCCAAAGGGAGAGCATGACCACCTCACCTGACGCCCTCAGCGCGGAGTCGATCGGCACACGACTGGATCGGCTCCGCTGGAGCGGCACCCATCTGTCCATCCTGATGGCGCTCGGCGCGGGATGGCTCTTCGACTCCTCGGAAGTCAACCTCGTCGGCAGTGTCATCAATCCACTCAGCGAGCATTTCCAGGCGACGGTCGAGCAGTCGTCCCGGATCTTCTGGGTGTGGTTGCTCGGCGTACTGTTCGGAGCGCTCGCCGGAGGGGTGCTCGCGGACCGGTTCGGGAGGCGCCGGCTCTTCCTCGTGACTCTCCTCTGGTACAGCGGATTCACCGTACTGACCGCCGCCAGCCCCAACCTGGAGGTGCTCTACGTCCTCCGCTTCCTGACGGCGCTCGGCGTCGGAGCGGAGTACGGGATCATCAACGCCGCCATCATGGAGTTCATGCCGGCCCGCGTCCGGGGCAGGAGCGCGGCCGCCGTCCGTGGTGGCTGGCCGCGCGAGGACGGGTGGAGGAGGCCGAGGCGATCCTGCGGAGGATGGAGCAGAGGGCGGACGTCGACCCCGGCGCGTCCGTCCCCGGGGGACGCGCCCGAAGCCCCCGCGACGACGCATCGCCCGGCCCTCGCCGAACTGGTCCGCCGCTATCCGGGGCGCCTGCTGCTCGGCTGCGTGCTGGACCTGTCCGAGGCTTTCGGGTACTACGGGCTCTCCGCGCTTCTGTCCATCGTCGTCCTCAAGCAGGTGCACTACACGGACGCGGAGATTCCCTTCTTCTTCATCCTGGGAAACGTGGGCGCCCTGATCGGGGGCATCGGCATGACCCTCGCGTTCGATCGCCTCGGGCGACGATGGTCGGTCGGCACCTTCTACGCGCTCGCGGCGGCGGGCATCGGAGTGCTCGCCGCGGCGACCTCCACGGGCGACAAGGGCCTGGTCCTCGCCGCCACCATGCTGGCGAACGCCGTCGCCACGGGAGCCTGGACGGCCGCCTATCCGACCTTCACCGAACTGTTCCCCACGCACCTGCGAGCCGCCGGAATCGGCACCAGCGTCGCCGTCGGACGGATCGGCGCCGCCTACGGGGCTCTCTACCTGCCGACTCTGGCAGTCCAGATCGGCGCCACGGCGAGCTATGTCCTCATCGCGGCCTTCTGGAGCATCGGGGCCATCGCCATGATCGTCTGGTCCGTTTCCGGCGGCGTCGACGGAGCGCGGCAGCCTCTCTCCGCGCTGAGCGCCGGTGCCCGCGGCACGGCCGGCCTGAGCCCGTCCGCCGGCCCCCTCACGAAGTAGGCGTGCTCCAGGCGTCCGGGAGAATGCAGGTATGGCTGAACAGAGCATCTGGATGCGGAAGGTCGCCGCCGACCCCGGTCACTCCACCTGGTTCATCGAGCGCTTCCGCTCCATGGCTCGCGCCGGCGACGACCTCGCCGGGGAAGCCCGCCTCGTGGACGCCATGCTGCCGCGCCACGCCCGCATCCTCGACGCCGGCTGCGGATCCGGCCGGGTCGGCGGCGCGTTGGCCGAGGCCGGGCACGACGTCGTCGGGGTCGACGTCGACCCGGCTCTGATCGAGGCCGCCGAGCAGGACCACCCCGGCCCGCGATGGCTGGTCGGCGACCTGGCCGAGCTCGACCTTCCCGCGCGGGGCGTCACCACGCCGTTCGACGCCGTCGTCTGCGCGGGGAACGTGATGACGTTCCTCGCGCCGACCACCCGTCGTGACGTGCTGCGGCGCTTCCGTACGCACCTCGCGCCGGATGGCCGGGCCGCGATCGGCTTCGGCGCCGGCCGCGGTTACGAGTTCGACGAGTTCCTCGCGGACGCGGCGGCCGTCGCGCTCGAACCCGACCTGCTGCTGTCCACCTGGGACCTGCGTCCGTTCAGGAAGGACGCGAGCTTCCTGGTCGCCCTCCTCCGCCCCGCCTGACGAGAGGATAAGGAGCGAGCCATGGCCGAAGTGCCTGTCCTGACCGGTGACGCGGCGGAAGAGCTGGACTCACCGTGGCCGCGCTGGGCCTGCTGCGTGTCGGCCCTGATCAAGCGCCGCGCCCGGAGGGCCGCCTCGTTCGTGTGACCCTCGTGGCTCACCGCACCGGGGCGCCCTCCCCCAGAGCGGCGAAGGGACGGCCGGAGACGAGTTCGGACTCGAATCCGTCCGGGCCCTTCGGACGATCTCCGAGCAAGGTCACCCGGTAGAGAGTCCGGCGAGCGGGAATGCGGGCGGTGTCCTCCGCCGCCAGGTGAGCCGTGGCCCGGTTGTCCCAGAAGGCCACGCTGCCGGGCTCCCAGCGGAACCTGACCGTGTACTCCGGCCTGACCAGCTGTTCGTAGAACAACCTCAGGAGATGTTCGCTCTCGACCGTGGACAGGCCCACGATGCGGGCCACCGAGGACGGGTTGACGAACAGGACCTTCTCCCCTGTCTCCGGGTGCACGCGCACGACCGGATGGATCGCGATGAGCGGATCCGATTCCGTCATCTTCACCAGCGCCTCGACCTCGGGGTCTCCGGGCAGCATCTGGAAGCCGGACAGGAAGCGGTGCTCGGCGTGCAGCGTGTCGGCGAAGCTCCTGATCGGGTCGGACAGCCCCGCGTACGCCGCCGCGAGATTGGTCCACTGGGTGTCGCCCCCGTACTCCGGGACCACCGCCGCGCGCAGTATGCCCGCCGCCGGCGGGTTGACCGCAGGCGACACGTCGGTGTGCCAGCCCGAATAGTGGGCCCTGCGGCGTCGGCGGTACACCTCCTCGTGGTCTCTGCCGAGCTCGTCCTCCAGCGGGCGGGGGTCGATTGTGAGGATCTCGGGAAACTCCTCGGCCGCGGGCTTGTGGTAGGGATGCGCGTAGGTGAGCCGGCCGAAGTTGCGGGCGAACGCGATGTGCGCCGCGTGGTCCAGCGTCTGGTCGCGGAAGAACAGTACTTTGTGCGCCAGCAGGGCAGCCCGTACGGCTGAGACTGTTTCCGCCGGCAGCGCCCGGGAGAGGTCGACGCCGTAGATCTCGGCACCGATGTTCCCAGCCACCCGTCTGACATCGATCACAGCGGAATCCCTCCGGAGAGCTCGTCGTCGCCGAGGCAGAAGGGGTTGTCCTCCTGCCAGCGCGACTGGGCGGTGGCGGCTTGGACCGCCAGGTCGTACGCCAGGTCGTCCCCCAGCGATCTGGGTGGGATCACCAGGCATCGCACGGGCGTCAGGCGTGCGCCACGGCTGACCTTCCCGGGCAGCGCGCCCACGCCGAGGTCGACCGCCTGCAGCCCCTTCTCCTGCGCGTAACGGATGGGGCCGTACATCACCAGGTTGAAGTACTCGTACGCCCCGGGGAGGGCCGGGTAGTCGAACCCGGCCGTTCGCACGAAGACCACCCCTTCCCAGTCGTACGACAGGGAGGTGCCGACGATCCGGCCGTCGGCTTCGGCGCAGAGCACGACGCTGTGGCGGTCCAGGTGCCGGGACTGCAGGGACAGCGACCTGTCCACCTCTCTCTCGTCCGCCGCGTGCCCGTACTTGCGCTGAAGCGCGGCGACGAGGGCGGGAAGCTCGTTCCGCACCTGACCCAGCCGGTACCTGCGCAGTTCCAGGCTGCTCGAGAACCGCCGGACCTCTTTCCTGACGACGTGGCGGTAACTACCGGAAAGCGCCTGAATGTACCGGTCGAAACCACCCGCAGGCGGATGGATACGGGCTCTGGCTCCGAGGAAGGTGACGAGGGAGGCCTCCGGCAGGAGATGCCTCACCCGGCCGACCGAACTGTCGAAGAGGTACATGAACGCCGCGCTGCGCGCCTCGCTCTGCCGCATGCGGTCCAGGAACGCGGACACCAGGCACTCGACGACCTCGCGTTGGAGTTCGGCGGAGAGGCGCCGCCTCACGACGAGGTGATTGGCGAACGCGGAGACCGAGCCGCCCAGAAGCACCGGATACCACTCGGCGTACCGTTCGCTCTCACCTCCCGCGTTTCCCGGCGGGAGGAGGAAGGACGCCTCCGGGGGGAACAGGAACTGGCGTACCGGATCGTAGAAGCCGTCGGCCGGCGGCTTCGCGTACAGGTAGGTGGGCAGGGCCCCCAGCAGCTCACCATCCCGCGATACCAGGACATACCGGATGTCCGCCTGCTCCCGCTGGACGTCCTCGATCATTCGCAGCCAGGGGTAGCTGAGGTACAGTCCCAGACCCGCCGCCACATGCCGCCATCGCTCCGGCCCCACGGAGTCGATAGTGGTCGCCGCTGACACCTGCAGCCGTGTCATGCGGCCTCCCGACTCAGCACCGCGATCCGCTCGCGCCGGAGACGGACGGTGAGCAGATTCAGCGTCGCGGCGCAAAGGCCGACGAGCAGACAGCACGACCACAGGGTCCCGGCGCCGAGCCGATCGAGAACCAGTCCGCCCGTGAGCGGGGCCAGCAGTCCCCCGAGCGACCAGGACAGCCCCATCGCGGCCTGATACCTTCCTCTGGCGGTCACCGGCGAGAGCTCCGCGGACAACGAGGCGGCGGACGGCGAGTACAACATCTCGCCCAATGTCCACACGACCACCGACAGCGAGTAGGTCCAGAGGTCGAAGGCCCAGGCGTTGAGCCAGAATCCCAGGCCGATGATCGCCGCGGCCAGGGCGAGCACCCGCGACGAGTCCCGCTGCCGCAGCAGACGCGGCACCAGGAGCTGCCCGGCGACGATGAGCAGCCCGTTCAGGGCCGCCACGATCCCGTACGCGGAGGGTGGGAAGCCGCTCCTCTGCATGACCAGCGGGAGCGTCGAGGTGTATTGGGCGAACAGGAGACCGCAGAGGGTGGCGGTCACGACGAGGCTCAGGAACGCGGAGTCCCGCAAGGGCCCCGGTGCCCGCGAGCGCTCCGCTCCGGAAGCCCCCGGACTCTCCCGGTGCAGGGTCTCCGGAACGCGCAGGAGAACGATCACGGCCATCGCCAGCGACGTGCAGCCGTCGATGACGAACACCAGGTGGAAGTCGAATCCCGCGAGGAGACCGCCGAGCGCCGCGGAGCACGTGATCGCCAGGTTCAGCGCCCAGTAGTTCAGGCTGAACCCCCGGACCCGGTCCTCCTTCGGCAGTATGTCGATCAGCATCGCCGAGTAGGCGGGGTGCTGCATGTTCTGGACCGCCCCAAGGACCAGCACGATCACCAGGATCTGCCAGACGGCCCGCGCGGATCCCAGTATGAGAAGCGCCGCCCCCGCGCTCAGGTTCGCCGCCACGATGGTGGCACGCCGGCCCCAGGAGTCGGCGAGCTTCCCGCCCACGAGCACACCGATGACACCGCCCAGGCCCAGCGTCCCGAGGACCAGACCGACGAGGGCGGCAGAGTAGTGGAGGCGGGCCGACAGATAGAAGGCGAGGAGAAGCGCGACGAACCCGCCGGCCCGGTTGACCAGCAGCCCGAGCCACAGCCACCAGAAGGTTCCGGGCAGGCCGCGAACACCGCTGCGCGGCTGGATCGGCGTCTCGATGTCGCTCGTCATGGGCGCAGGACCTTCGATCGGACATCGGTGAGGAAATCGGCCTGGAAGGGGCGTACGTCGACCTCGCTCTTCGCGCTCAGCACATCGCCGCGGAGCGGCGGGGCGGTCACTCCGTCCTGACACCACGGCACGGGGACCGCCTCGCGGCTCAGGTCGTAGCACAGGCTGAACGACGGGTCGGGCAGCCTGTCCAGACTCAGTACCAGCTCCGCCTCGTTCCAGCCGTTTCCCGGCATGAACGCGTGCGACGGCACAGGCACAAATCCCATTCCTCTCTTGAACCTGAAAAGGCCCGGCTCGCAGAAGTGGCCGTACAGCGTCGGGTCGCTGCCCAGGCTCACCAGGTCTCGGCGGAGTTCGCGCGCCACCTCGAAGATCCGCAGGTGGAGCAGACGGGACAGCCCGGCGCGCCGCGCCTCGGGCTCGGTGACGATGTAGCGCAGGTAGACCGTGGACCCGTTCTGCTGGAGCTGGCAGACGCAGGCCCCGGCCTGCCTGCCTTCCACGTACGCGATGACGGCGATCGAGGTGCCTGGCGCGGCCAGGATGGGGTCACGCAGCGACTCGGCGTAGTTGTGCCCCCTGCGCATCCGTGCGATGGCATCCACGTAGAGCCGGAGGAAATCGTCGTACGCCCGTTCGGTGATCGGATGGTGCACTTCCATGCGAACCGCCGCGTCCGCACCGTACCGGAGCGCCTTACGGAACGCCCGGCGCTCCGACACCGAAAGCTCGCCCAGATACGCCTCGTCCGACTGCGGCGTGCCCCGGAGCCACGTCACCCAGCCCGGCTTCAGCGTGAACCCGGCCCTCACGAGGTCGGGCCACCGCTCGGCGGGGGGATGCATGACCCGGACGACGTCCAGTTCGTGCGGATCTCCGGGCGGCGGGGCCGGCAGAGCCTCGTCGAGGTCGAGCGTGCCGACCCTCAGGCCCAGGTCTTCAGCAAGTCGCATACCGCTTCCACCCTGGCTCAGTAGCCGACGTTCTTGGGATCGAGCCCGCCGAGGCCGAGCAGTTCGAGCAGAGGCTCGTCCCGGCGGCCGAACGCGTCTGCGACCAGGGCCAGGTAGTCGGCGGACGGCTCGGCCTGTTCGAAGTTGAACGGGGCCATGAAGACCGTGGAGAACTGCAGCGTGATCAGTCTTCGCGTTCTGCTCGCGCTGACGTTCTGCCCGCCCCTGTGCCAGACGGCCGAGTTCATCAGGACGACCTGTCCTGGCGATACCGTCATCTCCTGCTCGTCGGGCAGGGGGCGGGCCTCCGGAGCCGGTTGCTCGGCGCGCAGGTGACTGCGCCGCACGACGTAAAGCGGTCCGACCTCGGCATCCGGGGGATCGAGGTAGAGGAGGACGGTGATCACAGCCGGCGCCGCGCCGAGCGGAGGGGGAGGACTCACGTGCGGCCGGAAATCCGTGTGCCACACCGTTCCGTCGCCCGATCCCGGGCGGGTGACCCTGATGTTGGAATTGCGGAGCACGATGCGTGGCCCGAGCAGGTTCCGGACGGTGTCCGCGAGCGGATAGTCGAGAAGCGGGACCGTCAGGAACCGGGGATCACGCCGGTGCGGGTCGCGAATGTACTGGCCCGCGAACTCCTGGGTGTAGGTCCGCTCGCCGGAGTCGCCGAAGCGCGCCCCGACCAGCGCGTCCGTGGCCTGTTCCAGAACCTGCAGCTGGGCCGCTGAGAGTTTCGCCTCGGGGACGACGACCCCGGTCTCCAGGAACGTCGCGGACTCGTCCTCCGTCAGCAGTGACGGGCAACGCCGCTCGCGCTGCAGTACATCGGCATTGTGAATGGTGTAGCTGACGCTCATGCGTGGACTCCGAACTGAGCTTGCCGGGTGCCCCGGTACTGGAGCATGTAGCTCCTCTGCTGCCTGCTGTCGGGAAACGTGCGGGTCTTGTATTCGTGCAGCGACGCGCTTTCCGAACCGCCGAGGTTGAGGGCGTCCGAACCCGAGCGGCGGACCTCCAGGTAGATCTTCCAGAGGAAATAGGTGGCCAGCCGGGGGACCTCCTCCACCGCCAGGAAGTATCCGTGGGAGGTCCCGGTCGTGTCCCCTGTGACGGCGAAACCCGCGAGCCGGTCGCCCTCGAAGAGATAGTGGTAGGTGAGGGCGTCGTGCTCGGGGCCGTCGAGCGCGGCGACGGCCGACCGGTTGAAGCCCCGCTCGTGCTCGTCGTACTGGTCGGCGCGCGCGGCCCGGCGGTTGACGAAGTCGGCCTCTCCGCATCCCATGGGTTTCGGGGCGGCTCGGTAGGTGAACCGTCGGCTGTGCGCGAAGACGGCCTCACGGATCGATTTGTGCCGCTGCCCGGCGGGCAGAGCCTGCGGCTCGGCGGTGACGATCACCTCGGGGAACGCCTCGTCATCGTACGGCGCGTCCGGCGTCCACGGGCCCACGACGTCTCCCCAGCCGTCGGCCCGCAGGGCGGCCGTCAGATCGGCGAGACAGTAGCGCGCCACGAACGGAATTCCCGGCAGCACGTCGGACACCAGTTTCGCGACATGCTCCAGTAGGTCCGCCATGGCGGAGGTCCGCCCTACCGGCCGCAGTGCGACCAGGCGCCCGACGTCGGGCCGCCAGGTGAGGACGACCGCGGCGGCGTCGCTGCGCAGGAGGATTCCGGATCCCCGACTCCGTAGTCGGTAGAAGAGACTGTGACTGCCATGGACGTCGTCCCCATCCTGCCGCATCGTCGGGAAGAGGGCCGCGGGGAAACTCGGTGACACACGATGAACCTCGATCTCCGAACCATGGTGAACCACCTCCGCGATAAGACTCTCCAACTCAGCACCTCTGTCTGCTCATCACCCAGATGTGGGTGTTCGCCAAGGGCGTGTAGACGGGCTTGTCGAGATTGCGTACGCGTTCGACCGAAAGTCCTTGCTTTTCGGCGAGGCCGGCCAGGGAGTAGGCGTCCAGGGCGTACTGGACGTGTTGTTCACGCCATTTGAGCTCCCCGCCCTCCGAATAACGCTCCACTGTGCTGACGCACCGGTCCTGGGACGCGTCGTACCGATGGCTCCAGCGGACCCGGCCGTCCGCATGATTCTCCTCGTATTCCAGATCCCGCCACTCCTCACGCAGGAGCCGCGGGGAGGAATAATCGAATATCAGCAACCCGAATTCGCGCAGGCACCGTGCGGCCTCGGCCAGGAATACCCTGAGCACCGCCGGGTCGAAGTAGTTCAGCGTGTCGAATCCGGAGACCAGGACATCGAACTCACGGTCCTCGAAGGGAAGCCCCTCCGACGCGTCCGCCACGACCGTGCGCCGATAGCTTCCCCTCGCGCGTTCGAGCATTCTCGCGGCCCGGTCAAGGCCGACGATCTGGAAATCGGGCCGCAGTTCCCGCATCAGCCTCCCGCCGATGCCCGTCCCGGCGCCGATGTCGGCGATCCGAGTTCCTGTTCCGCGGGAGAGCCCGGCCAGCTCCGCGACTATTCCCTGACGCCATGTGCTTTCCGCCAGCTCTCCCAGTAGCGCGTCGTACTCCTCCGCCAGGCGCGCGTACATGCTGGAAACACCCCCCTTTCAGCGTTTCCCCGGTGTCACCCGAGAGAGGCGGCGGGCCAGGGCTCCGCGGAGGAGACGAAGAACTTGGTGCCGTCCGGACAGCCGACGAGAATCTCCGGGAACGCTCTCATCACTTCGTCCAGCTCGGGGAGCCTCTCCTGGCGGTCGATCGCGGCCTGGTCCTCGTACACCTCCGACGAGACGAAGGAGTGGGGATCGGCCGGATCCTGCAGGATGTCGAAATGGATCACGCCCGGGACCTTGCGGCTCTCGGTGGCCAGCCGGGCGAACATCTCGCGGGCGACATTCAGCTTCTCCGCCCGCACTCGGACGGCGACACGATAGACGATCACATTGCCCCCATAGATACGTACACGACGCCGAAGACCCGTAAGCCTGGCCGTGACACTTTCTTACAATACTTCGTATAAACGGTCAGAAACAGTGTTGACTTCGCTGAATCGCCAAGCTGGGCTCCGCCTGCGAATTTCCCGCCGAATGGCAATACGAAAATTCTGCGGGCATTTCCATCGACCTTGCGCACCAACCTGGCGACGGGATCGTGATTGCTTTTTCGGGCACCCCGTATATCGATCTCTCCTGACCTCCTCCGCCGCGCACCGCTGTCAGGGGGCGTGGCCTTAGTCGGTGTCGAGGACCCACTTCGCGACGAACACTCGCGATGAGCAGTCGAGCTTCTTCATGATCTTGCGTAGATGGTTGACCACCGTCCACTCGGCGATGCCGAGCTCGCGGCCGATCTCCCGGTTCGTCAGGCCTTGGGACACGAGCTTGGCCACTTCGAACTCCCGGTCGGTGAGCGGTGCGTGACATCGCTGTGACGACGCGCTCCGATCGTGCTCCAGCAGCAGCCGTGAGAGCGCCTCCGCGAACACCTCGACGGGAGTCGAGAGCATCCCCGCATCGCGTTCCTCCTTGAAGCCGGACAGACCTATTACCTGCTTCGCCTTGTCCGCGAGTTCGTTGATCCTCTCCCGCCTGCGGGAAGGCACCGGATGCTCATCGTCGTGGTGCGCGTCGGCGATCGCGGCCAGGACCTTCGCGGTCTGCCGCCACTGTTCGACGGTCTTGGACGTGCGGGCGAGCACGACGGCCAGCAGCTCCAGCCCGATGATCACCTCCTCGCGGTCCTCAGGCCAGCTGAGCAGGGACAGGGCCCGCGACAGGAGTTCCCTGGCCCGCTCCACCTCTCCGGCGTCCGCCGCCACTTCCGCGAGGACGAACAGGGACAGCGCGCCGCCCGGGCGGTCCCCCGCGTCGAGGTTCGCCCGCAGGGCTCTCTCTCCGAGCACCTGGGCCATGTGCGCGTTGTGCGCGTACAGGTGGACCTGTGCGAGATCCTCAAGGGCGTGGCGGTAGCTCTTGGTGGCGGAAACCGAGCTGGTCGCCCTGCTCAGGCAGACTTCCGCGCCGCGCAGGTCTCCTCTCACCAGGGCGACCCTGCCCAGCAGGGAATGACAGCGAGCGACCTCGTCCGCGTCGGGCAGACCGGTGGAGATCGCGAGCGCGTCCAGCACCCTCCGGTGCGCGAGGTCGGGGTCGCCGGCGCTCTCGATCTCGCCCAGCAGGCGCAGGGCCCGCGCCCTTTCCGCGTCCGTGAGGGACCCCCGGCGGAGCACCTCGTCGAGGATGCCCCGCTCGTCCCGGGTGTGCAGCACGTTCCTGGAGCAGTCGCGGAGCAGGTGCAGCGTCCCGACGGCCCGCGAGTGATCGGCCAGATCGATCAGCATCCGGCAGACCTGGATGACGTCCTCGCGCGACTGGACGAGCTGCTCACGGCACTGCTGCCGTTTCTCGTCCGTCGCTGTGGCGGCCGTCTTCGCCAGCCCGCGGAAATAGGAGATGTAGCGGCTCCTGGCCCCTGGGCCGGCGCCCTTCCTCCGCCTGCGGAGGTGGTCACGGGTGGTCCGCAGCATGGAGAACATGAGCTCTCCGTCCGGACGCACAACGGTGAGGAGAAGGTTCTTGTCCAGCAGACTTTCCATCTGCCGGTGGAACGACTCCTCCGCGGCTCCGATGACGGCCGCCGAGGCGGAGAGGCTGAAGGAGCCGCAGAACACCGTGAGGTCGGAGAGTATCGCCAGTTCTCGGGCGGAGACCCCGCAGAGGCTGATCTCGGTAGCCGACCGCAGGTCCGCGTACTTGGTGGCGAAAGTTCCGGCCGAATCGCCCGACAGGTCGTTCACGTCCTCACGGACGGCCGCGTAGATACTGTTCGGGCCGAGGATCTTGGTGCGTGCCGCCGCCATCGTGATGGCGAGTGGAAGGCCGTCCAGTTCCCGGCATATCCCCGCGACACTGCGGACGTTCGCCTCGTTGAGCTGGAACTCGGGGCGTACGGCTCGGGCGATGTCGAGGAACAACTCCACCGACGGCGCTCCCGCGAGTTCGATGAAACTGCCGCTGCGCGGCGGCGTGGCCAATGGCGCCAACCGGAACAGGAACTCGCCGTAGACGCGGAGGGGCTCCCTGCTGAAGGCGATCACGTTCACATCGGCACAGGACGCGAGCAGCTCGGCGACCAGGGCGCGAAGAGGCTCTCCGACCGTCTCGCAGTGATCGAGCACGAGCAGGCGGGGCCCTTTCCCGCCGTCGTGTTTGAACGCGCCCCAATCCGTGTCGGCACGATCATGAGGCCACCCCTCCGAGACGGCGGCGAGCACCGGCTTATCGGGCCCCCCGGTGTCATGCGATTCGGTGAAATCGCAGAAGTAGGCGCCACCGGGAAAACGTGGGGCGATATCGGAGAAGCACTCTAAGGCCAGCCGTGATTTTCCGACCCCCAGCGGCCCGGTCACCGTCACCAAACGTGTTCTCGAACCCGTGATGAGGTTCTTGAGTACGGTCAACTCCTTCTTCCTGCCCACTATCGCGGGCAGCCAGTAGGGCATCGTCGAGGCGCCTCCGCTCATGACGCCGCCCCGTCATCCGCGCATCCATGTTCGTCCACTACCTGGATAAGCATGAGATCGTCCCCGTGATCTCCTGTTGGCTCACCTGCGACTTCTCGGGAGATGACAGACACCCGCCCGTTTTCGGACTACAGGGATGCTCAGTAAATGACAGCCGATACCAGTTCGAACGGCATGGCATCATCCGGCACAACCCCCGTTGGGCGAATGCAGCACCCGTGATCACTCCCCGTAGTACGGACAAGCTTGCACAAATGATTGCAATGAGTCAATCGTTACCGGAAAGCGACAAGCGGACGTTTCCGAATCGGCGTCCCGCCCAGGAGAGCACGTACACGATCGACGACAGCGACACCATGGAGGCCGGTGTGGGACGACAGGACCTCGCCCCTGGCCAGGCCGACGTTCAAACCGTGCCTAGGCGCGAAGATGGGCACAGCGGGCCCTTTTCATCCTGAGCAACGATCCGCTTCGACCGCTTCCCTGGCATCCGCTGGCACCAGTGTGCAAGGGACGGGCCTCAGTGTCTTGTCTTTTTCTGCACACTTGATGTCGTTTCGTGCACGGTGTCGGCCGACTGGGCCGGGGACGGGGCGGCCAAGGACGCCACCGAAGTCATGGGCGGCCGGTCGCCGCCTACCTGCGAGATCTCCTACGGGCGGTTCCTGCGCACTGTCGGGATCCGCTTCCCCGCCGGCATTCCGCCGACGGCCCGGCCGCCCAGCCTTACGCCGGGGGTTCGGGACGCCGTGGGGCCGTCCCCGGGCACGCGCCCGTCGCGCTCGCCGGCCGGCGGAAGGAAGTGACAATTTACTGCTAAGGCGACGACGTTGACACTCGTCTGCGTGCACATCTACTTTTGGAAAATGCCATGTTCGGATGGCGGAGGATTTCCGCGGGCCGATTCGCCACACCCGCTTTTTCTGCATGCCATTTATCCGCAGAAGACCGGCGCTTACCAGGCGGTCAGGCGACTGCGGGCCCTGAGATGCCGGCGGAGTGCGCCGCGCACCGGCTCCTCGGTGATTCCGATGCCCCGTTGACTGCCATTTCGACCCGTATCCGAACCCTGCGCCGGTGCGTCGAGGGATTCGCTTTATCCGGCCCGGACGAGATGATACGCACCCACCGCGGACAGGCCTTCCCACCGTGCAGGCGGTGTGGTAGGAAGGGTTGGCGGAACCGGGAAGAGAGGCATGCCTGAACCATGGCCGAGCGCACACGTACTATTTCGTGGGCCGATCCGGAGCTCGCGGGACAGGCGACATTCACGATGCGCGGTCTGGAGGCGGTACGCGCGATGTTCCGCGGCGAGCTGCCCAAACCCCCGATGGGCGAGCTTCTCGGTTTCACCGGCGAACTGGCCGAGGAAGGGCGGGCGGTTCTTTCCGTGGTCCCGGCCGAATATCACAGCAACAATGCCGGGACGGCACATGGAGGACTGGCCGGGGCACTGATGGACGCCGCGCTGACCACCGCGGTTCTGACGGTTCTTCCGGAGAACCATTACGTGAACACGCTGCAACTCAGCCTCCACTATGTGCGTCCGTTGCTGATCGACGGCGGAAAGGTCCTCGCGGAGGCGACCGTGGTGCACCGCGGTAACACGATCACGACCGCGAGCGCGGAAATCCGGACAGCGGACGCGAAACTCTGCGTGCACGGAACCGGTACTTTCATGATTCGCAGCTTCCGGCGGGACTGATCCCAGGCGACGACGCTTCCGTTTCTCTCTTCTGCCGGAATTTCTCCTCTATCGGGACTGGAGTGAGGATGGTCACGGAATCGGCGGCCGGCCCCCTGGACGACCGGGCGGAGTACGACCGGCGCACGCGATCGGCCGTGCGACTGGTGATGCTCGCCAGTTTCATGGTCCTCGCCGATGTCTCGATCATGAACGTGGCCGGTCCGGTGATCCAGCGTGACCTGGGCGCCGATCTCGGCGAGGTCCAGCTTATGATCGCGGTTTACCAGATCGCGTACGCCTCCCTGCTCGTCACGGGCGGACGGCTCGGCGACATCTACGGCCGGCGACTGCTCGTGGTCGTCGGCACCGTCTGCTTCCTGCTCGCGTCGGTCGCCTGCGGGGTCGCGCAGGATCCCCTGCAACTCATCGTCTTCCGGGGCGCGCAGGGCGCGTCTGCCGCCCTCCTCTCGCCGCAGGTCGTCGCGACCATCCAGGTCGCCGTCCCGCAGGCGCGCCGGATGTCGGCGCTGAGCCTGCTCGGCGCGGTGATGCAGATCGCCACGATCATCGGGCCCCTGATCGCCGGCGTGGCGATCGCCTGGAACCCCGGCGGACTCAGCTGGCGGCTGATCTTCTTCGTCAACGTGCCCGTCTGCCTGGTGCTCCTCGTACGGCACACGCTCGTGCCCGCGGACCGGGCGGCCGGCCGGCGGCGGATCGACGGGGCCGGCGTCGTGCTCGTCGTGCTGACGCTCCTGGCGCTGACGGTTCCGCTCACCGTGGCCCGCGGCCGGGGCTGGCCGTTGTGGGGCTGGGTGATGCTGGCGGCCAGCCCTCTGCTGCTCGCGGCGTTCGCGTTCGTGCAGCGACGCCTGAACGCGCGCGGCGCGGAGCCGCTGCTGCCCCTGCAACTGTGGCGCGAGGGCGGGTTCCGCGCCGGCGTCCTGCTCTATCTGGTCTTCTTCGGCGGCGCCATCTGCTTCTTCCTCTACTACGCGCTCGTTTTGCAGGGAGGGCTGGGCATGTCGGCGTTCTGGACCAGCGTCAGCGTCACGCCCTACGCGGTGGGTGCGATGGCCTCGTCCTCCTACTCCCGAAAGCTCGTGCCCCGCATCGGCGCCCGCCGGACCGTCCTGACCGGGATCACCTTCTGCTGCGCCGGCACGGCGTCGATGCTCCTTCCGCTGGCCCTCTCCCGCACCTCGGCGTTGCCCGTCTGGATGCTGGGACCCCTGACCATCACAGGGATAGGGATGGGGCTGGTCATCGCCCCGCTGCTCTCCTTGGCCCTCGCCGGGATCGAGCCGGCGCACGCGGGAGCGGCCTCGGGCCTGCTGTCCACCGTTCAGCAGGTCGGCGGCGCGCTCGGCGTGGTCGTCATGGGCCTGTTGTTCTCCGTCTCGGAGAGCGGGCCCGCGTCGCTCTCCGAGCTGGGCGACGGGCTCATGCGGGGGCTGCTCTTCGAGGTGGCGGCCTTTCTTCTCGCCGCCGTACTCATCATGAGGCTGGCCCGGGTGACCCGGCCCGCCTGAGCGTGGTCGTCGCGGACGAAGCGGGCGTGTGTCGACGTGCCGCCCGCGGCTCGTCGTCCGCCGATCAGCGGACGACGACCTCGGGGCCGCCGGCCTCGTCGTCGTCGAGGTCCACCTCGACGCCCATCTCCTCGGCCAGGCGCAGGGCCTCCTCGATGAGGGTCTCCACGATCTGCGACTCCGGCACGGTCTTGATGACCTCGCCCCTGACGAAGATCTGCCCCTTGCCGTTGCCCGAGGCGACACCGAGGTCGGCCTCCCTGGCCTCGCCGGGCCCGTTGACCACGCAGCCCATCACGGCCACGCGCAGCGGCACCTTGAGCCCGGCCAGCCCGGCCTGGACCTGCTCGGCGAGGGTGTAGAC
>NZ_VYTZ01000012.1:0-221627 GCF_008728085.1 Microbispora cellulosiformans
TCAACCGGCTCAAACGCCACCGGGCCGTCGCCACCCGCTACGACAAGCTCGCCGTGCGCTACGAAGCCACGATCCTCGTCGCCGCACTCAACGAATGGCTCTGATCGACTTTGATACAGGCCCTAGGCGACCGGGCCGCCCCACCGCCCATGACAGCCCCCGACGCAGCTCTTCTCGCCACGAGAATGTTGTGGCGGCCTGCCGGAGACGAGCCAGGCAGCGAGGAAGCGGCCGAATTGGTAGGTGCCGCGGCCGGCTACAGGCTAACGGCAGCCGAGGATTTGCTGCCCTACATCAGCCGCGCCGTCATCGCACGCGTTGAAGCGGCGATGAGGGACACGGACCTCATGAAGAAGATCGATCGTGAAGCACAGGAACTAGCTGACACCAACCACAAGCGTTGGGCTGATGCGTTCATAGGCCGCCACGCGCTGGTGGAGGACACCCTGCAACGGGCCGCAGCCGGTGGTCGCTCAGCCCTCCTTGCCGCAGGAAGACCTCCCGCCGACCCTGCCTCATGGGAGCACACGCTGGCCCACGTCTTGCTTAACGACCCCTCATTGCCTCTCGCGATCGAACGCACCCGCCAACCCCGCCCAAACATCATTGCGCCACCGGGAGCAAGAGACCCGATCTGGCTCCAAGCGCGCGATATCGCCTTAGCCGCAGGACAAGAGCGACGATCGGCCGACGCTGACCTGCTCATAACGGTGGCGTCACCAGCCCTCGAAGGCTTCTGCGGCACCGTTCCTGCCGGCCGCTTCCGTCACTGGCGGATAATCGCCTCGGTCGAGGAGCACACGGTGTTGCCGGTTTGGCCAGAGAAGACCGACCTCCTGCGACAGTCGGGCCGTGATCACGCGCTAGAACTGCGGCAGCCCGACGATTCGGCAGGACTCAATAGCCGCCCCTTCGCTAGCGATACCACAGCAAACTGGTTCGTTCCCACGCCCCCGCTGCTTAACAGCATTGCGCCCAAGACGAGCCTTCCACTGATTGGAATGGACCTTGAGGGTGACTACCTGGCCGACACGCCGAACGGCCTCGGCGTGCATAGCCCACTTCTCGTCCCGACTCTTCGGCTGAAGCTGGTACTTGGCCTTCAGCCAGGCGAGGAGCCATTCGTACTTCACGATGACACCGGACCCGCCTTGGTCATGATTACCTGGCGTAACCACTACCAGACTAGTGACTACTATCTGCCTTGGCCGCGCACTCGGGGCACGATACTGGCGGTAAGTCCAAAAGCCTTCGACAAACTCATCGCTTGGGGAGAGGGCCGTTTGGTCATTCGAGAGGTAATCCACGGAGATCCGTCGCTCGCCTACCCCACAGACCCTATATAGGGTGGAGTCCCAATATCCCAACCATTTGTATTCCTGGCCTCCTCGGCGAGGCGGGCCTCCTATTGCCCCCTAGACGTCCCCAGATCTCTTAGCTTCGATCCGAAAGACGCCTAAGCATTGATGGGCTCCGACCCCCGCACGGCTGGCTCCGCTGCTGCCGCTGTCCGCCTGCCTGCTGATTGCGAACCAGCGTACTGCTTAGGTTGTAAGAAACGGTCATACTTTTGAAAACTCACGTCACGCGGGCCTGACGACGCCGATGAACTCTCGCTCCCGGCTTGGTACACCTGCCCAGGTGTCGACGCGCACGGTGCTGCCGGTAAACGGCGCGTGGACCATGCGGGTCGCGTCGATCGCGATGCCGACATGGTGGATCGTCGCGGGGTCAGCCGGGTCGGAGGCGAAGAAGATCAGATCTCCTGGCCTTATCTGACTTCTGAGCACGTGGATCCCCGCGTTCCACTGCGCGGAGGTGTCGCCGCCGATCCGCGCCCCGGCCCTGGCCCAGGCGTATTCGGCCAGTCCGGAGCAGTCGAATCCTCGCGTTCCGGCGCCGCGACCGATGCCAAAGCTCGGTCCGGCCGGCCCGCCGCCTCCCCACGAGTACGGGGTGCCGCGCATGTGCAACGCCGCCTGAACGGCGATAATCCCGCGCTCCGCTCCAGCCAGCGCCTCTGCCGGAATCTCTCCGGACGATAGTTCCGCGCACAGACCGGCGGCCCCGGGCGGTGTTTCTCGGGGCTGCGTCGATCTCAGCTCGGACACCGAGGGACTGAGGTTGTCACAGACCGCGCTGGCCGAGATGGCCGCGTACCGCGCGCCTCCTGCCAGTCCTATGAAGAGGACAATCCCTGCCACGAGGCTGGCGCCTGCGGCGAGGATCTTCGCCAATGCGTCTTCTTCGATCAAGGGTGCTCCGCTGCGGGCTGAGGCCAGTGATCGGCGAGTTCGGCCAGGCGCAGGCGTGCTTCTCGGTGGTTATGGGGCAGCCAGATGGGGCCCTGCGGGTCAGCCCCGGCGACGGCCGTCGCGCACGGCACCCCGGTTTGAGCCGCACGGAGCTGGAGCCGGCCGTGAAGGCTGCTCTCCCTTCGCCTGGAGGCGGTCAGGAACAGTACGGGGGTGGTGATTCCGGTGGCCGCCGTCAGTGCGGCGTAGCCGTGCAGCTTGGCCAGCACCCGGTCGAGGGTCTCGGTGCCGGTGTCGTACTCGAGGAAGAAGTCGACGGTGTGGCCGTTCTCGGTCCACCTGCCGTAGGCGTCGGGGCGGACGTGCTTGCCCCACTGGGCGGCACAGCGCGTCTCTGGCCACCAGGTCTCCAGGAGGCACCCATTCGCCTCACGGGCGGCGCCGTAAAGGCGGGCGAAGACGTCGTTGACGCCGACGCTGTGGGCGAGACGCTGACTGTAGGCCACGGCCAGGGCGCGGTCGCGGCGGTAGCCGAACTCGCTCAGGTCGACGCCGTCCTCAGTGGCGAGTACGGCGGCGCCGGTTTCACCGAGCACGTAGTGCCAGGGCGCTGAACCGACGGGTGGCTTGGGCCGGAAGCGGTCCAAGACGCCGATGCGATGCAGCCTCACCAAGCGGTGCCGTGCGGTGATCGGGTTGTCGAAGGCGATGTGGGTGATCTGATGGCCGGTCAGGACCTTATGGGTCCAGACCAGGCGCAGCAGGTGGCGGTCGCGGCTGGTCAGCAGGGTGGCAAGCGAGGCCAGGACGCCCGGTGTGTAGTGCTGATTCATGTGTTCTCTCCGTTTCTGGGCCGCTGTCGTGGGTCGTTGTGCGGAAGCACTTCGGGCTGGGCGAGGGGCCGGCCGTGGGCTCTGGCGGCGGCGGCGCGGACGCGTCGTGCCAGGTCGGGGTCGGGGATGGGCAGTGGCCGGGTGCGCAAGGTGAAAGGCGGGGTCTCGGCGGAGCGGACAATCAGGCGGGCAGCGGCCTGGAAGGCGCCGAGATTGGCAAGATCGTGCCGGGTCAGGTACGGGCTGAAGTGGTGCTCAACTTCGCGGGCGTCCTCTGGCGAGAGCGAGAAGTAGATCTTGTTGCGAGCGTCGGAGCTGACCGCCTGACACAGGTCGCGGGGAAGCTGCGCCAGGTGCTGGTGGGCGAGCACCATGGAGAGCCGGTACGCGCGGGCCTCGGCGAGCATGTCCGACAGAGCGTGCGGGAGGTTCAAGAAGTTCTGCGTCTCGTCCACGTACAGCGCGGACGGCGTGCGGCTGCGGCCCAGGCGCGCGCGGTGGGAGGCGGCCTGCCAGACCTGGGCCAACAGAAGCGAGCCGAGCAGGCGTGCGGTGTCGTCGCCGAGCACGCCTTTGGGCAGCCGCGCGAGCAGGATCTTTCCGTCCAGGACGTCGCCGACGTCAAAGGTGGACTGGGCCGAGCCGAGGATGTCCCGGACGAAAGGACGGAGCAGGAACGCCCGCAGCTTGTTCATGATGGGCGCGGTGACGTGCGCTTGGGCCTGCTCGGACAGGTGCTCGTACCAGTTCCAGAATCCCAGCAGGAAAGGATCGTTGAGGCGTTCGGTGAGCTGCTTGCGGTAGAGGGGATCGGTGAGTAGCGCGGGGATGTCGGCGAGAATTCCGCCGTTGCGAGAGAGAGTGAGAGCGCAGCCGCGCAGGATGTCGTCGCTGCGTGGGCCCCAGGAATCGGCGTAAATCTTGTGGAAGATGCCGACGAGGTTGTCCACGAGAGTTTCCAGGTCTGGGCCGCTCAGCACGTTGAGTGCCGGCCGGGGTTGGCGGTCGTCCGGGTCGATCAGAGCGATGCGCTCGCCTGCTTCTTCGGGGATGAGGCCGAGCAGGTCGGCGACGAGGTCGCCCTTCGCGTCGACGACGGCGACGCCGCGCCCCGCCTGGATGTCGGAGATGATCATCTGCGCCAGCAGCGTGCTCTTGCCGGTGCCGTTCGGGCCGAGGACGTGCACGTGGTGGCAGGAATCGATCACACGCAGAGCGACCGGCCGCTCGTGACCGGCGTCGGCCAGGCCGAGCACCTTTCCGTTCTGGGCGACCTGCGGCGAAGGAGCCACCGTGTTCGCTCCGGCTCGTTGTAGCCCGGGTACGGCGGGATCCATTGGCAGATGTGCGAGTGCGGCCAGCTCGGGGACCGACAGGAGGTAGCCGCGTCCGAATCGGCGGGAGGCGAAGTGGCGAGCGGGGAGCGGCAGGCGGCGCCGCTCCAGGTGATTGTGCCCGGAGAACAGAGCGAATGCCGAAGCGATCGCATGCGCACGGCCTCGGATGATCTTCCGGCGGGCCTTGCGCGCCGCCCGGTCCTTGCCTTCGTCGCCTTGGACGGCGTAGCGGACGGCGACCTCGTACCGGGGTTGTAGGGCCTTGTCCCTCATAGCGCGGGCCTCGGCGTACTGCTCCAGACGGGCAGCGTGATCCTGTACCCCGTGGTTCGGCTTGTGGTGAGTGCGAGTCGGGCCCGGTGCGAAGAGGTCGAGTCCGGCTCGCAGCAGGAAGACAGGAATACTGCCGGCGCCGCCGGTAAGGCGGCGGCCGGTCGCGGGCCTGGCGAGAATCTGTACGGCGGAGTGCTGCCAGCCAGGCATGCCCACCGCGGCTCCGAGGAGGGCGCGGAGAGGGTCGTGGTCCTGGTCGTGCCGGAGCGGCAGCCGCTCACTGCGTGCGATCACCAAGTGTCCGCCGATGGCCTGTCCGCTGAGCGGTATCGGCGGAGCGGCCTCCACGACGGTGGTCCGGGCGGACGGCCACGCGGCTTCGATCGCGTGGTCCACCAGGTGCTGAGGGACCGTGCCGGGGACCCACATCCGGATCCGGACTCCGCCGCTGCCGAAGACGTACTCGAAGGCCAGATGCGGCTGGCCGAACAGGGTGCGCTTCCAGGCCGGGCGCAGCAATCCGAGTATGTTGCCCCACAGTGCCTCGGCACCCGCCATGTCCGCCGTGGGCGGGGCGAAGATCTCCACGCATCGTGCTCCGTTCGTCGCGGCGCGGTGGCGGAGCCGTACGACCAGGACGTGGAGCAGTTCGAGGGTGATCGCGGCGGCCGAGAGTGCGAGGGCGAGCTGCCAGACGCGGCCGTTTATCCAGGCCAGCAGCCAGTCCAGAAAGGCATCCGGGTCGTAGAGCATGCTTCACCCGCCCTGCTGGGTGATGATGAGCTGGTGCCGAGGACGGAGACACCGTGGGGGCCGTGGGAGCCGGCGTCGCTGGCCGAGGTGGTCACGCTGTTCCAGGGCTTCGCCGCTTCGTGGTGGGTGAGCGGCGGGTACGCGATAGAGCTGGCGGTCGGCCGCTCCTTCCGGGAGCACGGGGATGTGGACATCTCGGTGCTGCACCGTGACCAGTTGTCCGTGCGTGCGCTGCTGGCTGGTTGGGACGTGCATGCGGCCGATCCGCCGGGAACGCTGCGGCCGTGGCCGGTCGGTGAGGCGCTGCCGGACCATGTACACGACATCTGGGCGCGTGAGCATTCCGACGGGCCGTGGCGGTTCCAGGTGATGCTGGATGTGGCGGAGGACGACGTGTGGGTGTACCGGCGTGACGCACGGATCCGCCGCCCGCTGCCGACGCTGACAATCCGCGAGAACGGAGTCGTGCGGATCGCACCGGAGGTGCAGTTGCTGTTCAAGGCCAAGAGCCCGCGTCCGAAGGACGAGCGTGATTTCGCCGAGGTCCTGCCGACACTGGACCGCGTGCGGCGCCGCTGGCTGGATGAAGCTCTTGCGGTCGAGCAGGGTGACCACCCATGGCGTGAGCGTCTGCAGGCGAATTAGCCGCCGGCGGAATGAGATGTTCACAGGTCGTCCTCCGCGTACTCGGCGAGTTCTCGGGGCGAGGAGGTGACCAGGCGGTGTTCCTGCTCGCTCGCCAGGACCTGGAAGGCCACCCGGGACGCGCCGGAGTTCGCGGCCAGCAGGCCGAAGCCGCGCTCGGCGGAGAGTAGGAGGTGGCGTTCGCCGTCGGACAGGCCGAATGCGTCGCTGACCGCGTCGATTGCCTGGGGAGCCTGCCGCAGCAGGATCTGTGTGGCGGAGTTGGCGATGATCGCCTGGCCGATGTCGGAGCCGAGCAGGTCGGCGGCGTCCTGGGTGACCACCGACAGCCCGGCCCAGTGCTTGCGGGCCGCCTTCGCCATCCGGAGCAGGAACTTGGCGCCCTCGGGGTCCTTCAAGAGCAGCCATGCCTCGTCGACCACGACCAGGCGCGGGCGGCGGTTGCGTGGGTCGGAGACCCTTCGCCAGACGGCGTCCAGGGTGAGCAGGGTGCCGACGGCCTTAAGCTCCTCGGGCAGGTCCCGGAGGGAGAAGACGACCAGGTGGGAGTCGGGCTGGGTGGTGGTGCGGCCGTCGAAGAGCTGGCGGTGGCTGCCGGTCACGTACGGCGCGAGGCCTGCCGCTATCCCGGCGGCCTTGGGGTCGTCGTCTCTGGTAAGCGCGTTTGCCAGATCGCTCATGAGGGGAGGGCGCTTCTTCCATGTGCGCTGGTCGAAGGTGATCCCGGCCTGCTTGTAGGTGGCGAGGATCGCCCGATCGAGTGCCGCCTTACCGGCGTGGTCCAGCGGCCCGCCGAGCATGACCGCGACCAGCGTGTGCAGGAAAAGCGACCGCCGGGTCAGCGGGTCCCCGTCCCGCCGCCCCTCAAGGGGCAGGTCGAACGGGTTGAGCCGGACGTTCGGCGCGCCCAAGTGGAGGTAGGCGCCACCGAGGGCCGTGCACAGGCGGGCGTATTCGTCTTCGGGGTCGATGACCGCGACCTCGACCCCGGCGTAGAGGGATCGCAGCGCTTCCAGCTTGGCCAGATAGGACTTCCCGGCTCCGCTGCTGGCGATGATGGCCGAGTTGTGGTTGGGCTGGGCGAATCGGTCCCAGGCGACGAGGGACGGGCTGGCGGCGTTGGCGCCGTACAGGACGGCGGTCGGTCCCAGTTCGGTGGTCAGGTCCGGGCTGGTGAACGGAAACGCCGCCGCGAGCGCCGGGGTGTCGAACGTACGGTTGACGGTCAGGTTGTCAAAGGCCAGCGGCAGCGAGGACACCCAGCCCTGAAGCTGTCGGAACGCGACCTGCCGGGCATCCAGCAACAGCGACGCGGCCAGCGCTCGTACCTGCGCGCACGCCTCGTCCAGCTCATCCTGGGTGGCCGCGTGGACGGTGAGATAGATCGAGACGCGGAACAACTTGGCCTGACCGCGCGCGATGCGGGAGGCGAGATCCTGGGCGTCTTCTGCCGCGACCTCCGCTCCGGGATCCAGAAGCCGGCCGTGCTGCTGGTCGCTGCGCAGCCCGGATTCCAGACGCGCGAGCTGCTTGCGCAGCCGGTCGGCGGCGACCTGGGACGGGACCGGATCGACATGAAGCGACACATCCAGGCGACCGGGATAGGTCAGCAACGGCTCCAGCCAGCCGGGTGTGACCTCCCGCGGGTATCCGCTGATGGCCAGGGTGGCGCACAGACCGCCGCTTACTCGAAGGTCCCGCGGCCGGACCTGGATCGCGTCCGGCCCGAACCTGGTGGCGAGGGCCGTGCGCCTGTGTGGGAACAGCTTCACTGGTGTCCTCCTGTCCTGATGACCTCGCCCGGGGTCGCGAGTTGGTCGGTGGATAGCAGCGGGCCGGCGGGGTCGAAGCAGGAGGCGAGCAACGCCCGTGTGGCCGGGGCGTCCAGCGGGCGGACGGTGAGTCCGCAGCCCGCCAACAATCGGGCGGCCTCCTCCAGGCGGCGCAGCGCCCGGGCCGATGCCGCGTCCCGGCCGCCCGCTTCGGCGCAGGGCTCCCTAACGATCAGCAGGACTTGGCGGCGCAGCAGGTCGTGCCGGACCGAAAGGCCGGTGAGGAAGGCCGCGTGCTCGTGCGCGGCGGCCGTCAGCGCGGGGTGAGAAAGCGCACGAGCGTTGTCCACCAAGCTGTTGATCGCCTCGCTGAGGTCCACCGGCGCGGCACGGATGAGGATCTGGACCGGGCCGGACAGTGAGTTGAGCCAGCGGCCGAACCCCGAGACGAGGGCGTCCTGCTCGTCCGGTGTCCGAAGGGCGAAGCTGACCGTGGACACCTCCGCCAGGGCGGCAACTCCGTCTGGCCCGAGATCGATGAGCCCGTCATCGGCCACTCCTCGCGCGGGAAGGTGCAGCGGTGCCGGCCGGGGAACGGACCTGGCGGCTATCCAGGCGGGATCCGAAGGAATGCTCTCCGATGCGGAGACCAGATCCTTCCGAGAACGCTGGTGGCGGAGCGCGGCCAGCACGTATCGGTCGAGACTCACACCGTCACGCCGTCCGACCGCCAGCAGGATGCCGGTCAGCGCGATCGGCAGGGCCCCGACGCCGTACATCACCAGAGGCACGTGCTCTCCGAGGAGCATGTAGGCGGCGTACAGCAGGCCCGCGGAGCCTCCGAGGATGGCCACCTGACGGGCGGTGAAGCCGCCGACGATCCGGTCCTCCTGGTCCACATCGGCGGGGATGCGTACCGGCTGCACCCAGCTCATCGGTTGTCACCACCCCCGGGCGGGCGTCCATGCCGCTGCGGCCCACGACGGCCAGGGTTCTGGGGGCGGTCGAATCCGCCGGGAGCCGACGCACCGGGTGCCTGGACTGGCCGTCCAGAGGTCGATGGAGTGGATTGGGTGCGGAGCCAGTACATCTGCGCGAGCCCTGCCGGGCCGTTCGCGTAGTAGATCTCGCGCGGGTAGCCATACACGGGCACGGTGGGGGGAATCGGTACCGACGGCCGCAGCGGCATTGGGTACCTGCCCTGACCCGGTGGCGAGGACGGGGCATGCTTGACCGGCCCGGGCTGCCAGTTGCCAGGATCGCCGGGACGGCGAGCCACCCCGGGCGCGTGGTGGGCCTGGCCGGTGCCGCCCCTGGCCGCGGAGGCGGTGGTCGCTGTGGTAGAGGCAGCCGTACCGGCGGGACCTGCGGCGAGCGTGGGCAGCGCCCTGCTCGCCATCGCGAAGGTCGCACCCTTGGCCCTGCCTGAACCCCTGCCGCCGCGTGCACCTCTGCCGAGGTGCAGAGCGTTCATGACCGGAGAGGTGAGCTTGTAGGCCAAGGCGTACTTGACGATCCGCGTGACCGTTGAGCCACGGCCGGCGGTCTGGGCGAAAACGCGCCGGGAAACCCAGCCCGGGATGCGCACCAAGATGATCAGCAGGCACAGGACGAGGACCAGATTCACGAGCTGCCCGGTCGGCATCAGCCCGAGCAGGAGACGGCCGTCCTGGTTGAAGAAGATCCGTACCGCCATGACCAGCGTGAGCGACTGAGCCACCTGCACGATCAACAGCCCCGTGAAGGCTCGCCACCAGAACCGGGCCAGCCCGTCGGTGTACGGCAGCGCCAGGCAGGCCAGAGCGAGCGGCGCGGCGACCACCAGCAGCACTATCAGCGCGGCCCGCATGACGAACGCGATCAGCAACAGGATCAGCAAGATGACCGCGACCAGCGCGAGCAGAATGTAGAAGATCTCCTGCTGGCCGGGGACGACAACCAGGAGGCGCAGGGTCGCCGCCGCGCGCCTTTCATCGAAGTCCTGGCCGAGCAGCGCGTGTGACAGGGTGTTGGCAAGTTCGATGGCCTTGCCGCAGATGCCGAAGCTGACGTTGACGGCCAAGACCGCGACGAACAGGCGCGGCAGGACCTCTTTGACCGCGTATCGGGTCTGGACCGTCTCATGCCCCATCGCGGTGATCGCACCGATCGTGGCCAGCAGGACGAATCCGGTGTTCGCGATGGCCGCGGTCGCTTTCCACAGGTCGAAGACCCTGCCGTTGCCGGACACGTCCGGGGTCGCCAGCAGTGTCGCGGCTAGCACGTCCAGCAGCGGTTTGATCGCGAGCGCGACCAGATTGGCGAACCAGGAATTGATCTGGCCGTTGATCCAGTCGCCGATGCCGAATCCGAATCCGGGACTGTCGACCGGGATGTCGACTGGTCCGGGCAGCGACGGTGAGGGCGAAGGAGACGGCACTGGAGTGGCGCTCGCGGTTGCCGCCATGGCGGCAACCGACACCGTGACGACGGCCGCCGTGATGACCAGTAGCACGGCCGTGCGTGGCAATGAGAGGCGAACGACTGCCGCACCGGCAACGGGCCGAGAAATGGCGGCAGCGCGGAACGAGGCGTCGGGCCGACTGACGTTGGCTGAGCCGGTGACCCTGGGTCGGGACGAGGAAGCCATCGCTCTCACCCCACGACGCGCTTGAGGATGCTCACGAAGAGCGGAGCCAGCACGGCCAGCGCGTAGCCGAAGGCTGCCGCCTTCAACGCCGCTTTGGCCTTCTGGACCTCGCCGGGATCACCGCCGGCGACGAGGTAGCGAAGCCCGCCGATGGTCAGCATCAGCGTGGCCAGCGTCGCCAGCAGGCCGATCAGCCAGTTGCGTAGGTTCGTGAAGACCGCATTGAGATCCGACGGAGCGGCGGCCACCGGGGAAGCCGCGAAGGCGGCGGTTGCCACTGCGGCAATAACGAGGATGGCGATTGCCGCAGTGGCCAGGCCCCAGGCGGCGATCCCCCGCGAGGATGGTCTCCTGCGGCAGGGACGGCTGCCGCTGGCATGCCGTACCGGGTGCCGCTGCCGGGCGGCCCGGTGACAGCGGGCCACGACTGAGGGGTGGTTGGGAGAGAACCGCGCGGAGCCAGGGGTTGTGTCCCTGCCTCCCTTCGGGTCGGTTGCTGTTTGCGCATCCGGAGTTCCCTGGCTCCGCGCGGAAGCCGAGTGCGCTTCTCCCGGGATCGGAGAAGCGGTCAGGGGAAAGGTGGCGGGTTCGGATTCCTCCCGCCGCAGGACGTTGATCAGTGGCAGCTCCCGGCGGTTCTGCTGCCCGCTGACCGGGCCACGGTCCCGCAGCGGCACGTCCTCAAGCCGCGTCAGGCTGATCAACTCGGCGTCGAGCCCGCTGAGTACGCCTTGGGCCACCGCGTCGATCAGCACCAGATCGGGGTGGTACCAGGGACGCGGGGGAGGCATCGGCTCGCCGGCCGCACAACGGCGCTCGGCCGTGGCCTCGATGTGACGGCGGGTGCGCTCACCCGCGAAGCGGGCTGCCTCGCACAGCCGAGCGCGGATGTGGGGCAGGGCGGTGTCCACACGATGCAGGGATCGCAGGAAGCCCGCCATGATCGCGATATCGACGTCCACGGGGTCTCCGCGGACCAGGTCGCGGGCCAGCGCTATCGCGATCGTGCGCAGGGCCGGCATGGCCATGCCGACGGCCGCGACCGTCCAGGTCGAGCCGGCCTGTTGGGCGCGTGCGACCAGCTCCCGCCAGACAGCATCCCGCGCCTCGTCAGTGACGGTCCTGCTTGTGAGTAGCACGCGCAGCTCCCGCAGGCAGACCGGCCCCCGGGGCAGGCCGGGGGCGAGTGCCGTGCAGTCCAGAGACAAGGCGCCCGGGCCGACAGTCAGCAACCGGAATGACGTCTCCGCGGTGTCCAGGGGTGATTCGGTGAGGCGATGCGCGCTCATGTCGTGCTCCGGGTCGAGAAGGAGTTCGTGGTCTCGAAACCGGTGTACGCACCGCCTCAGAAACGGCTCAGAGAAAAGCTGGGTAGTCGCTCAGGAATTTCTCAGAGCCTCGGCATCCTGAGTAACTCGGCGGCTTCTGAGCGCGACCTCCTGAGCTCAGCCGCCCGGCTTCTGAGCAGACTCTGAGCCTGCTGCTTACCTGGTCACACGCCACGGAGCCGTGCTCACGGCCTCGGCGGCCCGCATCCGGAAAACGTGTCCCGACAAATCAATGGAGAAAAGGAATGGCATCCAGAAGAACGCCGGCAGCGGCGGCCTAGCCACAACGAAAAAGCCGCGTCTGCTGATTTCGCCGGTCGCGGTACAAACCGCGCGGGCGTTCACCGCCTGGACGCACCGCTACCTCGCCCCACCGGCCGCGGCGGAGTTCGTCATCGGTGTCCAGACCAGCAACACAACCCTGGTCGGCGTCGCCTTCGTCGACAGGCCCACCTTCTGGGTCTTCGACGACGGCAGCACGGCAGAGCTCGTCTGCCTGTCCACTGATGGCACGCCCAACGCCTGCTCGGCCCTGCTGGGTGCCGCCTGGCGGACCGCCCAGGCTCAGGGCTATCGGCGTCTGCTCGCCTACACCCGTATCGACGAGCCCGGCACCAGCCTTTGCGCGGCCGGCTTCCGGCTGGTCCCCAGCCCGCTCGGATGGGACACCAGCCGTACCGGCGAGGTCGCCCGCGTCCTGTGGGAGATCCGGGTCGCCGGAGGTCGCGCATGAGTGAGCTGCGTGAGCCGTACTGGCGCGACGAGCACGCGACGATCTACCACGGGGACGCGCGTGCGGTGCTGGCCGAGATGGATGAGGGCTCGGTGGACTGCATCGTCACCAGCCCGCCGTACTGGGGCCTCCGGTACTACTGCGAGGGCCAGTACGGGCAGGAGCCCACGCCGGAGGCGTACGTGGAGAACCTCGGGGCCACCTTCGCCGAGGCCCGGAGGGTTCTCGCCGATGACGGCACCTGCTGGCTGAACCTCGGGGACTGCTACGCGGCCAACTCCGACGGCTGGGCGCGGGGCAGGGACTACAACCCGCGCCAGCCCGAGGTACGGCCCAAGGCCCGGCTGGCCGTACCGCCGAAGAACCTGCTCGGCATGCCGTGGCGGGTTGCCTTCGCCCTGCAGGAGGACGGCTGGATCCTCCGCAACGCCATCGTGTGGAGCAAGCCGAACGCGATGCCGCAGTCCGTCCGGGACCGGATGTCCAACCGGTACGAGCTGATCTTCCTGCTCGTCAAACAGCAGCGGTACTGGTTCGACCTCGACCCGGTCCGTCAGCCCTACACCGGCGACCGACCGATCAGCAGACGGGCACGCTCCGGGGGCAACAAGCCGAACAGCATCACAACGGCCTGGCCTCCGAGCGGCAAGTACGGGGAGGAGTCGGCCGGCCCACGGCACGGCGCGGCAATGCGACCCACAGGTGCACGGCATGCCGCCGCGCACCCCAACGGCAGGAACCCCGGGGACGTCTGGTCGATCCCCACCCGGCCACTGCGGGCGGCGCACTTCGCGGCGTTCCCGGTCGACATTCCGCTCAGGGCCATTGCCGCCGGCTGCCGCCCCGGCGGCACCGTGCTGGACCCGTTTACCGGCAGCGGCACCACCGGCATCGCCGCGCGGCAGATCGGGCGGAGGTTCGTCGGCATCGAGCTCAATGCCGACTACTGCGAACTCGCCCGAACCCGGCTCCTCGTCACTCAAGACGAAGGCACTCCCGGCAGGAGGAGAGGGTGACCGGGCAGCCACAAAGGGCCTGCTCAGAGCCTCCCGAACCAGCCTCAGCGGCGTACTCTGCAGGGCCCGGAAGGGCGAGTCGGGCAGCCGGTCCTCTGATTACTGTGGATGAAGAGCCTCGTCCGGCAGCCGAGGGTTCATCTGCACGGTCAGGGACGGCAGAGCCGCAGCCGCTGACGATCGAATATCAGGTCGTCACGCTTTCCGGGGAGCAGGGCAGAGGACTGCGGGCCACCCAGGCGCGTGCCATCTACAAGATCCTGCTCTGGATGACCGCTGAGGATGCAAGGGGGTAAGGCTGGTGGGCGGATGGGAGAGCAAGGCACGCGAGGACCCCTTCGACGGGCTACGTGTCGCTTGGTGCGGACGAACCTCGACCGAGGATCTACAGGACCCGACGCTCTCTCTGCCTCGTCAGCTCAGCAACAGCCGGGCGGCATTGCCGCCCGGCGCCCTGATCGTCGCTCACTTCTACGACATCGAGTCGGGCCGCAAGAACCTGGAAGACCGCGGCCACAGCACCGCCCACGAGCGCTTCACGATTCCCATTCCTCGGGATGGCGGGATTCAGGACCTGCTGGCGGAAGCCGCCCGGCCGAACCGCCGGTTCGACGCGGTCATTTGCGAGTCCATCGACCGGATCTCTCGCCGCACGTTCTATGGGACGAAGATCGAGCATGAGCTCGAACAACTCGGGGTCGCTCTCTTCGCGGCCGACGAGCCGATCACGCTCAACGGCAAACGTGCCACGGCCATCCTCACCCGCCGGGTCAAGCAGGGCATCGCCGAGTGGTACGCCGTCCAGATGATGGAGGCGTCCTGGGACGGCCTCCGCACCCATACCCAACAGGGCTGGAACATCGGGCGCCCTCCGTACGGCTACCAGGCGGAGAAGGTCCCGCATCCGGTCCCGGCCAAGGCGGCGGACGGCAAGAGCAAGACCAGGTTGGTGCCCGACCCGCTGCGTGGCCCTGCCGTCACGCAGATCTTCGTATGGCGGGTGATGGAACGGCTGGGGTATGGCGACATCGCCGATCGGCTCAACGCGGACCATGAGCGCTATCCACCGCCTGAGTCGCTGAACCCGAACTTCCGGGGACGTAATTCCTGGTCTCGGTCCGGGATCCGGGAGATCCTGCTCAACCCGAAGTACACCGGTTACATGGTGTGGAATCGGAAGGCAACCACCAGCCGCCGAGGCACGAACCGCAGCATGCTGAACCCTCCCAGCGCCTGGGTCTGGTCCGAGCAGCCGACCCATGAGCCTCTGGTCACCCGGGAGATCTACGAGAGCGCCCAGAAGGTCGGCCGGACGCGCAACACGTCGCGTTCCGGTGCTCAGCTCAACAGGCACTCGCAGGCGCGCCGAACGTACCTGCTGCGTTCCTTCGTCCATTGCGATCTTTGTGACCGGCGCATGTTCGGCCAGACCGAGACGCGCCGCAAGGCCCAGGACGCCTACTACGTGTGCCAGCCCGACCGTAACCATCACGGCCGGGAGGACCGTTTCCCTGGCCACCCAAAGGTTGTCCGCGTTCGCGAAGACATGCTTGTTGACGCAGTTCATGATCTGTTTCAACGACGCGTCTTCGGCCAACAGCGGCATGAGCTTCTCGCCGCCGACCTGCCGGAGAACAGCCGCCAGGCGGAGGAGGAGTGGGAGTCTCGGTGCCGTGCGCTCAAGAAGAGCATCACCGAGATCACGCGGAAGCAGGACAGGCTGATCGCTCAGATCGAGGACACCGACGCGGACGACGCGTTCTGCCAACGTCTGCGGGCCCGCTTCACGGAGCTGGAAGGCGAGCGCCGGACCAAGGCGGAGGAGCTTGCCGATGCCGAGGGGAATCCGCCCGCGCGCGACCACCAAACCGACCTGCTCCACATGATCCCCATGCTGCAGACGAAGATCGCTGAGCTGCCCGAAGAGCTCCAGCGCGAGCTGTTCACGGCCTTCCATCTGGAGATCCGCCATGACGCCGGCCGTGGGGTGGCGTTGATCCGAATCACTCTGGACCACGAGACGATCAAAGGAGTCGCGGCGATGGCAGAAGAACTTCCCGGAAACGAAAACAGGCGCCTGCCGGAGGCAGGCGCCTGTGCCGAAGATTTGGTGAGTGCCCCCGGCAGGATTCGAACCTGCGGCACCCGCTTTAGGAGAGCGGTGCTCTATCCCCTGAGCTACGGAGGCAAGTGTGCGGTAGTAAGCCTAGCGAAAGGTTGGGGCGCTCGCGCCTCCACCCGGGGGTGCGGTGGAGAAGTGGGTGGTCATCGGTTGGCCGACCTGCGGTAAAGGCATGGCAACTCGGCGTCGTTGGCACCAGGAAGCCCCCTTACTGTCGCTGGCTGTGACCGTAACGCGACGCGGATCCCTGCGGCGGCGATCGATGACGCTCGTCGCGGCGATGATTGCGCCAGGGATCCTTGCTTCAGGCTTGCTTGTGGCCGATCTCGCGGGCTACGGGGAACGTACGCGGAGCGGCTTGGCGGATGAGGCTCAGAACGTGCTCGCCGAGCCTGCCGGCGGTGTACGGAGTGCCGGGCCGGGGCTGTCCGCCGAGGCGGCGTCGGGAGCGCGGCCGTTCGCGGACGCCGGACGGGCCGCGCAGACGGCAAAAACGGTACTGGAGCCGACGCCGGTGCCCGAGCCGTACGGGCCGGCGCGTCGTTATGAGGGGCTGGTGCGGCTTCCCGCTGTTCCCGCGCCGGTTGTCCGGCGGGTCTGGAAGGCCGTCCCTCGGGAGACACCGGAGAAAGGGCGGCCCATCGAACGGCCTGAACCAAGGGAGGAGCGCCCGGCGTGTGCTCCGGAGTGGGAGGGCACGTGGCTCTGGGATGCCTGCCGGGAGGGCGGCGGGCAGTAGTCGTACGAGCTGGAAAGGCGCAAACGCGACGTGATCGGTCGATAGCGCTTGGGCGAACCCGGGCACCGGCGCACCGGACGCTGTAGTAACGTGCGTCCCTGACCCAGGTCACGAGTTCGCAAACGGGGGAGTCGGGCGTGTCATCTCCTCGGTCGGCCGGGCTGATCGCGGTCGTCACGGTGATGACCTCGCTCACCGGTGCCTCCACGGCCGCGGCGGCATCAGCGCGTACGACAGGCGCGAGCGCCCCTACCGACGCCGCTGTCTGGGCGGGCGAGCTTGGCAAGGAGCCCACCTCCCTGACCGAGCTGCGGCGTGAGGCCCAGAAGGCCTACAAGTCGATCGAGGACGCGAACCGGGCGCTGGTGGCGCGGCAGAAGAAGTTCGCGGGCGTGGAGAAGGAGCTCGCGGGCAAGCTCACTCGTCTCCAGCAGGCCACGGCCGAGCTCAACAAGCTGCGCAAGCCGTTGTCCGACCTGGCGGCGTCGCTCTACCAGGATCCCTCGGTCGCGGGCCTCAGCCCGTTCATCGCCGGCGGGGACGGCACGGCCATCCTGCGCAGGATGAGCGACATGCAGCACCTGGTCGCCGGACACAACACCGTCCTCAGCGAGGCGTCGAAGCTGCTCGAAGGTCAGCAGCGGCTCGCGCAGGAGGCGCAGGAGCTGCGGGCGGCCAGCCTGCTCCAGGAGGCGCAGCTCAGCGCGCAGGTCACCATCATGCGCAAGCGCTCCACGACGCTGGTCCGGTCGCTGACCAGAGCGCTGGTCAAGCTGGGCGTGAAGATCGGCCAGGGGACGGAGGGCGCGGGCGGCTGCGATCCCACCCGCATCGCGCAGGCGGAGCAGTATCCGAACGGCCTTCTCCCCAAGAACATCCTGTGCCCGCTCCCGCAAGCCGGGGAGACCCTGCGGGCGGACGCGGCGATCGCCTTCGCCGACCTCAACCTCGCCTACAAGAAGCGCTTCGGCACGCCGATGTGCATCTCCGACAGCTACCGCAGCCTCGGGGAGCAGCAGGCCGTCTACTACCGGCGGCCCGGGTTCGCGGCCACGCCGGGCAAGAGCAACCACGGGCTGGGGCTCGCCGTCGACCTCTGCGGCGGCGTGCAGAGCTTCCGGTCCGCCCAGTTCAACTGGCTTGAGGCCAACGGCAAGAAGTTCGGCTGGTTCCACCCCGACTGGGCTTATCACAGCCCCTTCGAGCCGTGGCACTGGGAGTACGACCCCAAGCTCGGATCACTCCTGCCTTAACCTCGCTCAGCGGGGGTGGATGGTCACCGAGAGTCTGCCCTGTGCCTGGGCCTGGGCGAGCCCGGCGGCCTGGGCGGGGGTGGTGGCCAGCACGAGCAGTCCTCCGCCGTCTGTGGAACCGGGCGGCCGGGCGATCACCCGGACCTGCTGGGCGACCGTCCGGGCCTCGAAGGGGCCGTCCTCGTACGCCGCCAGGACGTCGATCACGTCCCCCGGCGACAGCAGCCGGGCGGCGCCCGGGTCCGCGATCCGGACCGGCGTCGCGACCGAGTCCGGCGATCCGGAGAACCGGAACAGGCCCGGCCCGAGGAGGCGCGCGTCGGTGAGCGGCTCGCCCCGGCGCAGCGGGCCCGCGACCACCCTGCCGGTCACCGGGGAGCCCGCCGCGTACGCCCCGGCGGGCACGGCGTCGGGCGGCAGCCGTACGACCATCACGTCGGAGGCGGTCAGCCTGCCTCCGGCGAGGTCGCGGGCGGCGGCGAGGACCTCCACGCCCCGCGGCGCCCGTACGGCCGACAGCGCGCACGCCGCCGCGAGCCCGGCGAGGATCGCGGCGAGCGCACGGCGACGGCGCACCGGAAGCCGTTTCAGGGCGCGCATGACGACCCGACCATCAGGGGAGATCGATCGGGAGCTTGATGCCGTCGAGGGCGTTGCCGCAGGGGCAGGGGCGCTCCTCCGGCAGGGCCTCCACGACCTGGGAGACCAGCGTGCGCATCCGCTCCACGTTGGCCGCGAAGAAGGCCAGCACCTCCTCGTGGGTGACCCCTTCGCCCGCCTCGACGCCGGCGTCGTGGTCGGTGACGAGGGCGAGGGTCGTGTAGCAGAGGGCCAGCTCGCGGGCGAGGACCGCCTCGGGGTGCCCGGTCATGCCGATGATCGACCAGCCCGCACCTGCGTACCACTGCGACTCGGCGCGGGTGGAGAAGCGGGGACCCTCGATCACGACCAGCGTGCCGCCGTCCACCGTGTCCCAGCCGGTGTCGCGGGCTGTGGTCGCGGCGGTGGCCCGGCCGGTGGGGCAGTAGGGGTCGGAGAACGACACGTGGACGGCGCCGCCCGCGTCGTAATAGGTCTGCTCGCGGCTCTGGGTGCGGTCCACGAGCTGGTCGGGGATCACGAGGGCGCCCGGGCCGATCTCGGGGCGCAGGGACCCGACCGCGCTGGGCGCGAGGACCTGCCGGACGCCGAGGGACCGCAGGGCCCACATGTTCGCCCGATAGGGGATGCGGTGGGGAGGATACGTGTGGCCGCGGCCGTGCCGGGGGATGAACGCGACGGACCTGCCGCCGATGCGGCCCACGGAGATCGTGTCACTGGGCGGGCCGTACGGCGTCGTCACGTCGACCTCGTGGGCGTCCTCCAGCAGGGAGTAGAGCCCGGATCCGCCGATGACGCCGATGTCTGCGCGATTGACCATGGGGCCGACCCTAGCGAACGGCGCCGTGCCTCCGGCGCGGTCCGGCGGCCCCTGTGGACAACCTCAGAAACCTCAGGCGGCGGCGGTCGATCCCGACGAGGAGGTGCTCGTCGACGTGCTGGTCGAGGCGGTCTCCTTCTTCGCGGCGGCACCCGAACCGCCCGAGTCGCCGGAGCCGTTGGAGTCGGCGGACTTCGACGGCGTCGTCGTGCTGGACGTGGTCGTCGACGAGCTCGACGAACGGCTGTCGGTCCGGTAGAAGCCGGAGCCCTTGAACACGATGCCGACGGCGGAGAACACCTTGCGCAGCTTGCCCTGGCAGGCCGGGCACTCCGTGAGCGGGTCGTCAGAGAACTTCTGAACGGCCTCCAGCTGCTCCCCGCAAGCGGTACAGGCGTACTGGTAGGTGGGCACTCGCTCCTCCTGAGACTGGCACTCGACCGGGTCGATTGCTAATGGTATTCAACCAACAAGCGCAAACGCCACTCCAGCCCGGTTTATTGCCCCCCGGTGTCCCCTTCGCGCAGCCCCAGAAGAACCGTCAGCCGCCGCGTTCGCCGTACCAGCCGGCCAGCTTGCCCTTGCGGCTGACCGCGCGCAGGCGGCGTTCGACCGTCTCCCGCTGCGCGGCCGTGGTGACGACGAGAAGCTGGTCGCCGATCAGAAGCTGGGTCGTCGGCCCGGGCACGAACGACCGCCCGTTCCGTACGACGAGAGTCACCATGGTGTCGGTGGGCAGCCGCAGCTCGAAGATCTCCACGCCGTGCATGAGCGACCCGCGCGGGATGCGGACCTGCAGCAGGTCGGCCTTCAGCTCCTCCAGCGGCGCGGCCTCCACGTCGAGGTCGCGCGCCTCGCCCTCGGCGGCCAGGCCGAGCACCCGCGCGAGGTACGGCAGCGTCGGCCCCTGCAGGAGCGTGAACACGATCACGATGATGAACACGTCGTTGAACAGGCCCTTCGCCCCCGGCACCCCGGCGCTCCAGGGGATCGTGGCGAGCACGATCGGCACCGCGCCGCGCAGCCCGGCCCACGACAGGAAGATCTGTTCCCGCCACGGCATCGACCCGAGACGCAGGAGCCGTACGAACAGGCTGGACACCAGGACCGACGCCGGCCGGGCGACCAGGACCAGCAGCACCCCCGTCACCAGGGCGGGCACGATCACGACGGGCAGCTCCGCCGGGTCGGCCAGGATGCCGAGCATCACGAACAGCCCGATCTGGGCGAGCCACGCCGCGCCCTCCGCGAAGCCGCGGGTCGCGGCGCGGTGGGGAAGACGGGCGTTGCCGAGAATCAGCGTCGCGACGTACACCGCGAGGAAGCCGCTGCCGTGCAGCAGCGCCGCCCCGCTGTAGGCGACGAACGCCAGCGCCAGCACCGCGATCGGATAGAGGCCGGAGGCGGGCAGGGCCACCCGGCGCAGCGCGTACGCCCCGGCGGGCCCGACCGCGAGGCCGACGGTCGCGCCGATGGCGAGTTCGGCGGCGGTGTCCAGCAGGGTGGCCGGCACCGAGAGCGTCAGCGTCGAGCTCACGCTCAGCGTCATCACGAGGATGACGGCGGGCGCGTCGTTGAAGCCCGACTCCGCCTCCAGGATCCCGGCGAGCCGGGGCGGCAGCGGCAGCCGCCGCAACACCGAGAACACGGCCGCCGCGTCGGTGGAGGCGAGCACGGCGCCGAGCAGGAACGCCGACCGCCAGTCCAGGCCGAGCAGGACCGCGACGGTCGCGGCGAGCACGGCGACGCTGACCGCGATGCCCACCGTGGCGAGCACGAGCGCGCTCGGCACGGCGTCGCGTACGTGACTCCAGTTGGTGGTCAGGCCGCCTTCGGCCAGGATCACCGCGAGCGCGATCAGGCCGAGTTCCTGGGCGAGGTGCGCGTTGTCGAAGTGGATGCCGCCGAGGCCGCGTTCACCGAGCAGCAGGCCGAGGCACAGATAGATGAGCAGGGTGGGCAGGCCGGTGCGGTGCGCGATCCGGACGGACGCGATGGCCGCGATGACTACGGCGGCGGACAGCAGCAGCCAGACGTTCAGACCACCGCTCCTTTCACCGCGCCTACGCCAATCTTGTCACACCTGCAACAACCGGACGATTCCACTCGGAAGGGCAGCGAACCGTACATGCTGATCGTGCGGCTCCGCCGGGACCCCCTCGATCAGCTCGCCCTCGTGCAGCAGCGCCACCGTCGGCACGTTCGGCCCGACGCGGGTCAGCGCCCGGTCGTAGAAGCCGCCGCCCCGGCCGAGCCGTACGCCCGTCACCCGGTCGACGGCGAGGGCGGGCACGAGGACCAGCGCGGCCGTCCTGATCGCGTCCACCCCGCGCCGGACGTCCACCGGCTCCATGACCCCGTACGGCCCCGGGGCGAGCGAGTCCGGGCCGTCGTACACCGCCCAGTCGAGCTCGCCGTCGGGCCGCTGCACCGGAAGCATCACGGTCGCGCCGTGCTTCCACAGGGCGAGGATCAGCCCGTGCGTGGCCGGTTCCGTCCCGATCGACCAGTAGCAGGCGACGAGCCCGGCCATCTGCACCCACGGCTGGTCGAGGAGCGTCTCACGGATCGCGGCCGAGGACGCGCGCTGCGTGCGTTCGTCCAGCTCCGACCGGTCGCGGAGGATACGGCGACGCAGGTTCAGCTTGTCCACAGCCCGCTCCGTTAGTGTTCAACCATGGCTGACTTCGATCCCGTGACCAAAGCCGTCGTGCCCGCCGCGGGTCTGGGCACCCGCTTCCTTCCCGCGACGAAGGCGACCCCCAAGGAGATGCTGCCCATCGTCGACAAACCGGCGATCCAGTATGTGGTGGAGGAGGCCGTCTCCGCCGGGCTGCTCGATGTCCTGATGGTGACCGGCCGCAACAAGCGTTCGATCGAGGATCACTTCGACGTAGCGTACGAGCTTGAGGACGCGCTGCGCGCCAAGGGCGACGAGGAGCGGCTCAGCCAGGTGAAGGAGCCCGTGGACCTCGCCACCATGCACTATGTGCGGCAGGGCGAGCCGAAGGGCCTCGGCCACGCCGTCCTGTGCGCCAAGCAGCACGTCGGCCACGAGCCGTTCGCCTGCCTGCTCGGTGACGACCTCATCGACCCCCGCGACCCGCTGCTCAGGCGCATGATCGAGGTGCGCGCGACGTACGGCGGCAGCGTCGTCGCGCTGATGGAGGTGCCGCGCGAGCACGTCTCCCTGTACGGCGCCGCCGCCATCGAGCCGACCGACGAGGACGACGTCGTCCGCGTCACCGACCTCGTGGAGAAGCCCCCGGCCGACGAGGCCCCCTCGAACTGGGCGATCATCGGTCGGTATGTGATCGACCCGGCCGTGTTCGAGGTGCTGGAGCGGACCCCGCCCGGGCGTGGCGGCGAGATCCAGCTCACCGACGCGCTGCGTACGCTGGCGGCGACGGCCCCCGGCGAGGGCGGGCCGGTGCACGGCGTGCTGTTCCGGGGCCGCCGCTACGACACCGGCAACAAGCTCGAATATCTACAGACCGTGGTGCAGTTCGCCGCGAACCGGGGCGATCTCGCGCCCGACTTCCTGCCCTGGCTCCGGCAGTTCCTCGACCAGATCGAACACTGAGAGACATGAAGCCCGTCGACCGCCATCTCGCCGACATCCTCGCGGTGGTGCGCCCGCTCGCCCCGCTGGAGGTCGAGATCGACGCCGCCCTCGGTGCCGTGCTGGCCGAGGACGTCACCTCGCCCGTGCCGCTGCCGCCGTTCGACAACTCGGCGATGGACGGCTACGCCGTACGGGCCGAGGACGTCGCCGGGGCGCCCGTCACGCTGCCCGTGATCGGGGACGTGGCGGCGGGCGACGGCGGGCTGAACGCCGTCGGGCCCGGCCTGGTCGCCCGCGTCATGACCGGCGCGCCGATGCCGGCGGGGGCCGACGCCGTCGTCCCGGTCGAGTGGACGGACGGCGGCACCGCCCGCGTACGGATCGACCGGCCGGCCCTGCCGGGCAACGCGATCCGGCGGGCGGGCGAGGACGTCCTGGCGGGGGAGACGGTGCTCCGCGAGGGCGCCCGGATCGGCGCCGCCCAGGTCGGGATCCTCGCCGGAGCCGGCCGGCGGCGGGTGCGGGTGCGGCCCCGGCCGCGGGTCGTCGTGATCTCCACGGGCGCCGAGCTCGCCGAGCCCGGCACCCCGCTGGGCGCGGGCCAGATCTGGGAGTCCAACAGCTTCATGCTGACGGCCGCCGTACGGGAGGCCGGAGCGGAGGCGTTCCGGGCCGGTTCGGTCTCCGACGACCCCAAGGAGTTCCTGGACGTCCTGGACGCCCAGCTCCTGCGGGCCGACGCCGTGATCACCAGCGGCGGCGTCTCGATGGGGGCGTACGAGCCGGTCAAGGAGGCCCTCTCGCCGCTCGGCACGGTGGCCTTCGAGAAGGTCGCGATGCAGCCGGGGATGCCCCAGGGCTTCGGCGTCGTCGGGCCGGACCGGGTGCCGATCTTCACGCTGCCGGGCAATCCGGTGTCGTCGTTCGTCTCGTTCGTGCTCTTCGTCCGGCCGGCCCTGCGGGCCATGCAGGGGCTCCCGGCGGGGCCGCCGGAGGCCGTACGGGCCACCGTGACGGCGCCGCTGCGGTCGCCCGCCGGGAAGCGGTCCTACCTGCGGGCCGTGCTGACCGGGCGGACCGTCGCGCCGGTCACCGGCCAGGGCTCGCACCAGCTCGCGGCGCTGGCCGCGGCGAACGCGCTGATCGTGGTTCCGGAGGACGTGACCTCGCTGCCCGAGGGGGCCGAGGTGGAGGTGATTCCCCTATGAAACTCACTCACGTCGACGAGACCGGCGCCGCCCGGATGGTCGACGTCTCGGAGAAGGACGTCAGCGCCCGTACGGCCGTCGCGACCGGGCGGGTCCTGCTGTCGCCGGAGGCGGTGGCCGTGCTGCGGGCGGGCGACGTGCCCAAGGGCGACGCGCTCGGGGTGGCGCGGATCGCCGGGATCATGGGGGCCAAGCGCACGCCCGACCTGGTGCCGCTCTGCCACCCGATCGCCCTGACCGGCGTGAAGGTCGACCTGTCCGTCGTGGACGAGGGTGTCGAGATCACCGCCCGGGTCCGTACGGCGGACCGTACGGGCGTGGAGATGGAGGCCCTGACGGCCGTCACCGTCGCGGCGCTCGCCCTGGTCGACATGATCAAGGCGGTGGACCCGGCGGCGGTGATCAGCGACGTGCGGGTGGAGGAGAAGATCGGCGGCAAGACGGGCCACTGGGACCGCGACCCCGGCGACGCCCGCGACCGTCTCGACCGGAAGTGAGGGCGGCGTGCGCGCGCTGGTGGTGACCGTCTCCAACAGGGCGTCCGCGGGGGTGTACGAGGACCGGTCCGGCCCGCTGCTGGCCTCCCTCCTCAAGGAGGCGGGCTGCGATGTGGTGGACGGGCCGCGGGTGGTCCCGGACGGCGAGCCCGTCGAGACGGCGCTGCGCGAGGGCGTCGGCGAGGGATACGACGTGATCGTGACCACCGGCGGCACCGGCGTCACGCCCATGGACCTCACGCCCGAGATGACCCGCCGCGTCCTGGACCGGGAGATTCCCGGCATCGCCGAGGCCGTACGGCAGGTCAACCGCGAGAAGGTGCCGACGTCGATCCTGTCCCGCGGGCTCGCCGGGCAGGCCGGCCGGACGCTGGTGGTCAACCTCCCCGGGTCGTCCGGCGGCGTACGGGACGGCATGGCCGTGCTGGCCCCGATCCTGGCCCACGTGGTGGACCAGATCCGCGGCGGCGACCATGCCCGCTGACCGCTCGAAGTCATGCGCACCCACGTGGCGCGTTGACGGTTCTCCGGTGGATGATTGACAAATGGATCGACTTCGCGGCTGGCCGGTGTCCCTGACCGAGGGGCCCGTGGGGCTACGGCCGCTGCGCCTGCGTGACGTCCGTGACTGGCGCGACACCCGGCTGCGCAACGCCGAGTGGCTCCGTCCGTGGGAGCCGAGCAACCCGGAGACCCCGCTGTTCCGCACCGGTCTCGGGCCGTACGTCTCGATGGTCGGCACGCTGCGCCGCGAGGCCCGCCAGGGGATGGCCATGCCGTGGGTCGTCACGTACGAGGGGCGGTTCGCCGGGCAGCTCACCGTGGGGGCGATCGTGTGGGGGTCGGCCCGTTCCGCCCAGGTGGGCTACTGGGTTGACGGCAGGCTGGCCGGGCGGGGCATCATCCCGACCGCGCTCGCCATGGCCGTGGACCACTGCTTCTTCACCACCGGTTTACACCGTCTGGAGGCCAACATCCGGCCGGAGAACCAGGCCAGCCGCCGGGTCGTGGAGAAACTCGGCTTCCGCGAGGAGGGAATCCGCCGGCGTCAGCTGCACATCGACGGCGCCTGGCGCGACCACATCTGCTACGCGCTGACCGTGGAGGACGTGCCGCGCGGGCTGCTCGTCCAGTGGCGCCGCACGATGAACTCGGCCGCTCGCCGCAGCGAGCCCAGCCCCGGTTAGACGCGGGCGGGCGAGCCCCGCCGCAGTCGCAACCGAGACACAAGTGGATCACCAGTGGGCCCCGTGATGCTTCGTCGCCGTAAGCGAAACCGCATCACGGGGAGACATCCGTATGAGGAAAAAGGCGTTATCCACCGCGGCGGCCGCTCTGACCGCCATGGCGGCCATGAGCGCGGCGGCTCCGGCACCCGCGTCCGCCGCGCCGGTGCGGATCGAGATCGTGACCGCCCACAGTGAGACCGTGCGGGAGTGGATCGACCCGTTCACCTGCCCCACCAACATGGTGCTCACCGCCCGGGCGCACTACGGCGACGAGAACGCCCCCACCACCTACTCCTGCAGCTTCATCCTCATCGAGGGTGAGCAGGCCCGGGTGTACATCGGCGACTGGACCGCCCGCCAGAAGGAGAGCAAGTCCGACTTCAGCGCCCCCGACCACCAGGCGGTCGTCGGCAGGTGGCACGAAGGCGACGAGAACGGCTACACGAGGTACCGAACCGCCACCCTGTACTGGCGGGGCCAGCGGGTGCTGCTGACCAGCGGGGACATCAGCGGTGCCTACCGGGAGAGCAACCACACCTGGCAGGCGCAGGGGACCGGGGTCATGACCGGCCGTAAGCACAGCGGGGACGAGAACGGCAACACGTGGTACCGCTTCGCCAACGTAACCGTCGCGGGCTGACAGGAAAGGCGCCGAAGACTGTGAGAACGTTCAGCAAGGCTCTGTCCGCCGTCGCCGTGGCCGCCGGCCTGTCCGCCACCACCATGACTTCGCCCGCCTCGGCGGCCGTGACGATCAAGGTGGAACAGGTCTTCAGCCAGACCGTCTGGGAATGGACGGGCTACCAGTTCACCTGCCCGCCGAACCAGGTGCTCACCGGCCGTTCGCACTACGGGGACGAGAACGCCAAGACCACCTACTTCTGCAGCCGGATTCTGATCAACGGTCTGCAGGTCGAGGTGCACGCCGGAGACTGGACCTCCCCCCAGAGGGAGAGCAAGTCCGACTACAGCGCCCCGAACGACCAGGTGGTCGTCGGCAGGTGGCACGAGGGCGACGAGAACGGCTACACGAGGTACCGCACCGCCGCGCTGTACTGGTCCACGCGACAGATCAGGCTGGTCGACGGGGAAGTGAGCGGTCAGTACACCGAGAGCAGCCACACCTGGCAGGCCAGGGCCGGCAAGGTCATGACCGGTCGTACGCACTACGGGGACGAGAACGGCAAGACCACGTACCGGTCCGCCTCCGTGTACTTCGATGAGTGACCTCCCGCAGCGCGTCGGCCGCCCACCGTCGGCGCGGCTGAAGCCCTGATCGTCGGTTTCCGACCGTCAGCGCCGGTACGGCCGGCCGGGGACGCCGCCGCGACCCGGCCGGCCGTACCCCGGATCCACCTGGTACCGGTGGGACCACGCGGCTCTCGCGGGATCGAATTACATGAACAGCTTTGACGATCTCGCGACACACCGGACCGAATGCTCGTCATTCATCGACACGCGGTCCTACGGTGCGTGACGTGAACACCTCTCAGACGCCACGAGTGCAGGGATGTGTTCACCATGCCCCCGAGCCCGCCCGTACGGCGTTCCGGAGGCTGATCCGGAGGTGGGCGCGTGGGTAGCGCCGTGCTCTACCTCGCCATCGTGGTCATGTGGCTCAGCGTCCTGCTGCCCATGTGGCTGCGCCGGGACCGGCACATCGACGACGACCTGTTCGAGGACCCGGCGGCGGAGGCGACCACGCTGTCCGAGCCGCCCGCCGCCGCGTCCGGCCCGGAAGCCGACCTCGAAGCCGGCTCCGGCTCCGTCCCGGGCGACGCGATCGAGGACGACGCCGAGGAGAACGACGCCGACACGGTCGTCACCCCGTCGGACAGGTCCACCTCGTCCCCGGCTTCGGCGGCCCCGGCTTCCGTGGACCATGTCGCCGCCGACCAGGTCGCCGCGGAGAGGCATGCGCGGGCACGCAGGGTGGCCGCCCAACGCCGCGCCCGGATCCTCGCGCGGCGCCGCAGGCGCCTCCTTTGGAGCGTTCTGCTCGTCCTGGCCTCCGTGGTCACCGCCGCCGTCCGCGTGATGCCCTGGTGGGCGGTCGCGCCCTCCGGCGTGCTCCTCGTCGGCTACCTCGCCGTGCTGCGCGTGGCCGTACGCGCGGACCGGGAACAGCGGGAGAAGGCCGCGCGGGCGCGGGCGGCGTACCTGCGCCGGCAGCGGGAGCGCCGCCGCGCCCTGGCCGCCCTGGCCCGCGAGGCGGAGATCATCAAGTTCGAGGCGCGCAAGCGTTCGCAGGTCTTCGACCAGTACGCCGACGGGCGGCGCGCGGTCGGCGACTGATTCGGTGGCGCGAACACCCCGCAGAGTTTGGTAATCTAATCGAGGTCGTTGGGGCTATAGCGCAGTCCGGTAGCGCACTTCGTTCGCATCGAAGGGGTCTGGGGTTCAAATCCCCATAGCTCCACCACGACAGAGGCCGGTTCCGCTCAGCGGGACCGGCCTCTTTGATCTTCTGGGTGACTAACTGAGTGACTACGGCGTCGCCGGGCTGCCGGCGCCGCTACCTAACTGCGGGTTGCTCTGGCACCTGCGGAGGTGGCGCTCACGGGACGCCTGCTGTCACCGTGGGGGCAGGCCCCTGGGAGGGCGTCTTGGCTGCGTTGCTCTGCCCCATAGCGATCAAGACGAGGAACACCAGGAAGGCGACGAGCCCACCACCGCCGGCAGCCGCGACTGTTTTAGCCGGAAGTCTTCGTTCGTGCGCCCGGACAGGCACTTTCCTCCCGTTGCGGAGAGTTCGCTGGTGCTGCTTGACGCGGGTCTTGTTATTAGCCATGGCGTCAAACCGTATAAATAGTCACCAAGCACGGCTAGAAGCTGTATGGCGCGCTTTTTGTGGCTTGAAGGAAAGGAACAAAAGTCGCCATAGACAGCTATGGGTAGCTTACTGATGTTGTGCCCGTATGGACGGCCTTAAAACGCCGTCACGCGGACCTTTATTGCTTTGGTGATCGGCCTTCTGAGAAGAGGCCGTCCATCGCTTCGGCCCCCTCCAGGAGCACCGGCCGTAGCTGCTTGCGGTACACCGTCTCGGTCACCCTGGTGTTGCTGTGGCCCACCAGGCGTGAGATGTTCTCGATCGGCACTCCACTAGCCGACAGCAGCGATACGAAGCTGTGGCGCATCTCGCGGGGTGTCCACTCCTTCTCATTAAGACCGGCCTTTTTACTTGTTACAGGTTTCCCTACGCCATCAAGCCGCCTTCGGCGGGGTGCGGTGGGAGGGGGAGGGGGCACTGCGGGGAAGACACGCGAGGAGACCGCAGGCTTAACGATCCGAGACAGAAGGCGGGCCACCAAGGAGGAGGACCCGCCGGGGGATGGGATCGGCAAAGAGGAGGGGTTGTTTCCTGAGCTGTCTTCCAGTGGCACCGTGAGGGGGTCGAACGACGGGGGGAGCACAGCGCAGCCCGGGAAGCCATCACGGCCCGCACTTCCGAGAGGGAAGGCACGCAAGACACAGGGTGTGTATCCCGCTGGGCCGCGCGCCCGCCCCGCCGGCGGGCTGCGGCTCTCCGGCCGGTCCCGCCGGCAGGCGGCGCGCACCCTGCGCCGACAAGCGGCGCGGTGTTCGACCGATGGCGGCAAAGCGGCAATGCGCGAAAAGCGATCTCTCTCCCCAAAGTGGTGAACGGTCGTTGGATCACAAGCGGCACCGCGACGCCGAAGAACCCGGAGACCAGGGGGCGACGCTGGCAGACGGGAAGAGAAGGGAAGAGGAAGCAGGGAGGAGAGACGGGGGAAGCAGTAACGGCGAGGACCTTGGGGCGCTGCCCCAAACCCCGGGGCCTCCGACTCCGAGAGCGGGGGGCGTGCACGGCTCGCGCCGTAGGTGGCTGGGGTAGAAGCCTGATCGCTCGCCTGCCATCGACCCAGGCAGAGCCCAGCAGCCCGGCTCCTCCAGGTCAAGCCCAGCCGTGCGGGCAGGACAACCAGCGCGCGAGGAAGGCCACCGGGAGCAGGTACACGCGAGGCAGGGCTTGACCCTCCGTCCCCGGCCCGCTGTCGCTTCGCGATGGGTCGACGGCAGACGAGAGATCAGGAGGGGTGCGAGTGTGCGGGCCGCACGGCCGGATTTAAACGCACGGACCCTTGACCCCCAGTCAAGTGCGCTGCCAAGCTGCGCTAAGTTCCGTGGCCCGATCGCTTGGGCACATGCAAATCTTAGCATATGGTCACGGCTCATAAGGGCGCATCGGGGGCGCACGCGCTCGGAAAACGCTGGCAAGCGATGACAACGAACGGAAGCGTCATCGCAGGTCGCTTCCAAGGTAGGGCGAGAGCGTGCAGGTAGCGAGCATGCGGAATTAGAACCCGGCCGACCGTCGCGATTCCTGGCAGCTATCGGGGGAGGGGGCGGAGTGGTGCGTACGGACCGGTCAGGAGCCATGCCATGCGCCATCTTTAGCGAGACAGAGCAACCACTATGAGGCGTCAGGGAAGGCCTGCGGCATTGGCTTCGGGCTCCTGATCTCGGCCTTCGGTCTCGTTCTCGCTGGTGTCCTTGTTAGCGGGCGGCGTTCGTAGCCCTGGTGCCTGGTCGGGAAGCTCGATAGGGGGATGGGACCAGTCGGCAGTCTCGCTGAAGTCGACCAGGCCACCGGAGAACTCCGCACCGGCAAACACGACTAGGCTGCCGGAGAACACCGCCCTGTCGAATGAGACGAGGCCGTCGGAGAACTCCGCACCGGCAAACGAGACCCCGCCGTCGGAGAACTCCGCGCCGTCAAACACGACCCGGCTGCCGGAGAACACCGCCCCGTCGAACCAGGCCAGGCCTTCGGAGAACTTCGCGCCGACAAACGAGACCCGGCCGTCGGAGAACTCCGCGTGGGCAAACGTGACCAGGCGGCCGGAGAACTCCGCCCAGCCGAATGAGACCGTGCCGCCGGAGAACTTCGCGCCGGCAAACGAGACCGTGCCGTCGGAGAACTTCGCGCCGTTAAACGAGACCAGGCCGTCGGAGAACTCCGCACCGCCGAACGAGACCAGGCCGCCGGAGAACACCGCGTCTCTGAAGTTGGCGCCGTCGAAGACGACTCCAGTGAAGTCCAGATCGGCCCCGCTCCAGGAGATGGGGGCGTTGCCGCTCAGATGAGCAGCGATCAGACGGACGATGGTGGCACGCACTTCGCGCATGGCCCGCCAACCGACGTGCCCGGCCAGATTGTGACCAGCATCGGGCTCAGGTTCCGGGGGCATGCGCAGGTAGGCGCAAAGGACGTCGATGCACATCTGGCGGCCTCCTTCCCAATCGTCAGCGAGGGCGGCCAGTGCGTGGACACCGGCCAGGCGGACCGCAGGGGCGTCGGAGCCGAGCTGGTTGGCGGCGGTGGTGAAGCGTTCGACGTACAGCTTGGTGTCTTCGCGGCGGGCGGCCTCCCGAGCGCGATCGTTCTGCTCCCGGGCGCGGTGGTTGTCCTCCTCGGCCAGGCGCTGCTTGCGGTAGGCGACAACCAGGGCGACGGCGCCGCCGATGCCGCCGACGACGGCCAGCGAGATTTTGACGATCTCCAGCAGGTTGGTGGTGTCGAGCGTGACCTTGGATGGCAGGCCGATCCAGGCCAGAGCACCAGCCAGCAAGGCGCCGGCGACGAGAGTAGCGGTGACCAGAGTGAGGGCCAGAGCCACGCCGATATGCAGCAGCTTGACCGGCCGCGGCTCACCGGTGCTGCGGCGGAGCCGGACCAGGTTCGCCAGGCGGGGGAGATTCGGCATGTTCCCCACGATGCCAGGCCGGTACCGACAGAGAGCGGAAAAGAGGGGGCGATGGAGAGTGGTGCGGGCGGCTGCTGGGGCACGTACGGGGCACAAGACACCGCGAAACGTCGACAAGTGGTGATCAACGATGTCAGGCCAGAAGGCCGCTCAACCAGCGCAGCAACCCTTCCGGCCCACGTTGCCAGGATGGCGATCAGAGTTCCGCTTCAACGCACCTTGATTGTGCTGAGAGTTCCTGAACGTCGTATCGGCGTCATCCTGTTACGAGGGTAGGCAGACCGAAGCAATGAAAACCTGAGCTCAAGGCTCGCGGGTTCGGCCGGCTGGGGGCGCATCGGGAGCGCATGCGCTCGGAAAACGCTGGCAAGCGATGACAACGAACGGAAGCGCTATCGCAGGTCGCTTGTGGTGTAGCGCGAATTCATACAGCTAGCGCTCATGCGGAATCAGAACCCGGCCTACAGTCCAGCTCGGCCCGACCGCTGAAAGGCCCGCCTCGATCGACGGGCCTTTCATCACAGTCAGGCGCAAGGCCTTGGAGCATCTTATTCGGGCGCTCGGTCAATCCCTCGTGTGGCAGGAGAAGCGCTTTCAAGACTTCCCGACTGATTCGTCGTGGTCCTGACCAATTCGGCCCACCTGTCTTCCGCGTTCTTGAACATGCGATCAAGAACACTAGTGTCAATGGGCTTACCAGCCACCCGCCCATGCCTCTCATCGAGCAGGTTCGCGAATCGAGCAAACCCTTTGAGTGGGCGCGCCGTTTCGTCGAACGCCGTTAAGCTCTGCATAAGGAGGTCCGAGGCTGCACTCATATGCGTAGCCACCTGCTTCAATTCGGCGTGCAGCATGGGTGTCGACTCCCCTGAGAATTCAGTCTCAGTGCGATCGATAACCACTTGAAGCAATGGCCTTATACGCTCTTCAACCGACTGATACACATAGGACAACCTCGGCCGAATCACGCGATATGCATAGAGGATCCGACCTTCACCGCGCAGAAATGCTGGGATCGCTTCCCTGCACTCTTTTATAGAGTAGTGCCTTGCGATATATGCCAAGACCTTGATCTGCCGGGAGCTGCCATGGTAGCTAACATGAAAGATAGCGCTTACAAGGAAGCCCGCCGCCGTGAGCAGCTTGAACAGCTTCCCAGGTCGCTCCTCGATGAGTGCTACGAGCTCATCGGCTCGCATTTGCTGGCGTGGGGCGTTCTTGTACCTGATGTCAGCAGACCAGCGGATGACGATTCTCGCCAACCATGGGGAAACATCGCAGAACTCGTTCACTACAAGGCCGAGAAGTATCCCGAGCACTATCTCTGCGTTACTCATAAAGTGCTCCCGCCGCAACTCGTGGGCCCAAGTAGGCGTCGAAGCGAACCATCGACTTCGTGAGTAGTGCGGAGAGATCTCGGCCGGCGTTCGAGGAGAAGGTTGCGGGCAGCAGGGAGCCCCACTCCGGTCAGCTTATAGAACCGGCGAGCTGGCTTGCTGGGGTCAGGATTTCGATCCTCCCAGTTCCCTTCGATCCAGCCTGCGTCTTCCAGGCGATCAAGTACACCGTAGACAGTGGGGCCGGAGCGGCCCGTAGCCTTGATGATGGCCCATCCGTGCAGCTCATAGCCCTGATGTAGTGCCGTGATGAGAGTCTCGAGAACATCGAGCAGCGGTTTGGTAACACGTACTGGTGGCGACATGGCCTTATCTTACCTAAGTCGAGTAAGGTTTCGCGCGCTATCACCGCTACTCGTTTCGTCGGCATCAGTGACCTAGCCAGCTAGGCGACCCCACCCATAGGCGCAGCCGTCTCGAGTGGCGCAGTTGGGGTGACTAACTGGGTGACGACCACCACGAAGAACCGCGAACATCTGCGGACAGCGGCGAACAGTGTGAGCAGGTTGACGACCACTTGTGCCCAGCTCGAAGCTTCGCCGTCCTGGCTTCGCATCGAAGGGGTCTGGGGTTCAAATCCCCATAGCTCCACCACGACGGAGGCCCGTCAGGTGATCCACCTGGCGGGCCTTTTCGCTGCTCAGGGCCGTCTCGCTACGTCCCGGCCGTTCGCCGTCGAGGCCCGTCGGTATGGCCACCGCGCCCAGCAGGAAGACGGGCGACAACCGTGGGAAGCTCGACCGCCGTGACGGCTGAGACACCGGGGCCGCCGCTCACGATGCCCGGTGCACGCGCACGGCCGGGGCGGTCGAGCGGTTCGACAGCCTGGTCAAAAGCCTTTGAGCCACCGTGGCGCGCTGGCTAGCCTACCGTCCATGATCCCACTCACACGGCACCGCCTGACCGCTGCCGAGACCGGCCCGGCGCTGCGCGCGCTGTGCGAGTGGACGCCATCCGATGCCCCGGGCGGCGGCCTCCATTCCGGAGATGTGGGGTGGCATCTGCGGTTCGACGACGCGGCCGTTCTTCTTTGGACTGATGACGTGGTGCCGGTGGCAGCCGGCTTCCTCGACGGACCCGTGCTGCGCGTGACCGCCGCGCCCGGCGCCGATCTCGGGGCGCTCGCGGCCGATGCCGAGGAACTGCTCGAACCCGGCAACGATCGGTCCGACGGTCTGGCTCTGCCCGGGTGGGAGCTCGATCAAGAGGAGCCCTGGCTCGTCATGTCGTGGACCCCGCGGCCCGTGTCGAGCCGCGCCGAGCCGGTCGGTGAGGCCGGTGCTGCCGATCGGGTGCTGGTGCAGCGGTCCGCCTTCGAGGGATCCACGTTCACCGTCGAGCGCTGGCGCACGATGAAGCGGTCACCGGCGGGCGGACTGGCCGTTGAGGCGCTCGTACGCACGCCCGCGGGGGAGCCCGCGGCCGCCGCGACCGGATGGTTCGCGGGCGCGGGCAGGTGCGGGCTGCTCGAACCGGTTGGCACGCATCCGGACCACCGCGGGCACGGCTATGGGCGCGATGCCGTGCTGGGCGCGTGCGCGGCTCTCGCCCATCGGGGCGCAAGCGCGGTCGCCGTCGTGACACCGTCCACGAACGACGCCGCGGTGGCGCTCTATCGATCGGCCGGGTTCACCGTCGTGCGCGAGGATCGCCATTGGGTTCGTTCTCGACGAGCGTGAACGGTCCAGGCCCCTTCCCGTGACCAGGAGGGGGCCTCCGCCGTCCGTACAGCAGCGGTGCCGCACAGCAACGTCCCCAGCCGCCGGTGAGGAGATCGCGTCGTGTCCGGGCGACCGCGATCCGACTCCTGGGATGAGGTCACGCTGTTGGTTCTGTCCTGTCGGAAGCGACAGACAGACGGGAGAGAAAGGGGGAGCGGCCGCGGAAGCCGGGGCGGAAGCGCGCAGGCGGTCCTGTGCTGAGGAACTCTTCCAGCCACGCCATGTGTTCGGTCTTCTCGTTGCGGATCGCCTGGGCCAGCACGAAGGTGCGTTGATCGCTACCTTCGGTGAGGTCGCACAGGCCCCCGTAGGGGTGGACGGCGCGTCGTACGTCTTCGGTGAGTGTCGTGACCGGATCCCGCGCGTCGCCGGGGAATCCCCACGGCGACGCATGTCCGCTTCCCAGGAACTGCCGGATGTCCCCGGGAAGCGTTCCGTCCAGTTCGTAGATGCGGTTGACGAGCGCGTCGAAGTGGTGGCGATCCTCATCGCGGATGTCTTTGAGGATCTGGCGTAGTTCCTCATCGGCGAAACCGAGCGGATAAGCGGTCAGAATCGTGTACCTGTAGAAGGCGCCCAGCTCCGCTGCGGCGGCGGAGGTGAGCCGGTCGATCAGTTCATTCACATCTATGCCGGCTTGCTCGACGACTTCGCGTGCGCTGATCATGTCGGCTCCAGGCGGTCAGGTTGTGGAGAGTTCCAGCGGGGCGCGTTCCTTCGGGTTGAGCGCGAGGAAGGCGACCCCGGCCAGGGCGCCGCCGGCCAGGTCGGCCAGGAGCCAGACCCAGATCTTGGACCAGGCGAGAAGCCCCATGGAGGCGGCGCCGACGGCGACGGCCGGGTTGAAAGCGCCACCGGAAATGCCACCGACCGCGAACGCGCCGGCCGTCACGGTGAATCCGATGGCCAGGCCGTAGAAGCTGTTGCCAGGGTGGTCCCTGCTGGTGGCCGCGTTCAGCACCACGTACGCGAGCGCGAACGTGAACAGTGCCTCGGCCAGCAGCGCGACCCCCAGTTCGCGCCCAGAGGGCGACAGCGTCGGCACGCTGCGGGGATTGACGATATAGGTAGCGGTAAGCGCGGCGAGAACACCGCCCGCCAGCTGGGCGATCCAGTAGGGAACGGCGTCCGCCGGACTGATCCGGCCGCGGATGAGCACGGCCAAGGTCACGGCGGGGTTGTAGTGGGCACCGGAGACATGTCCTCCGGCGTACACCATGACCGTCAGGATCGCGCCGATGGCCACGGGCGCCAAGGGCGTCTTCGTCAAGACCGTGGCACCGACCGTGAGAACCAGGAAGTACGTTCCGATGAATTCCGTGATGTAGCTGCGCATGGACTGTCCTCTCTACGTGTGAACCGAGACCGGTCACGCAAGCGCGGCAGCGCATCCAGATAGTTCCATGATCCGCAGCTCAGGAGATTGCGGGCTTCTTACGGCCCCTTACGGCCCTTTACGGCGTCGAACCAGAAATGACGCGGAGCGGGGGATGCGGCTCCATCCCTTGTACGGCGAGGGCCGGCCACAATTGTTGTGCGATCTGGGCGTCGGTAAATAGCGGGAAGGCGGAGAATTATCTTTATGGTCATAGCTTCACCACGAAAGAGGCCGGATCCGCCCAGCGGGACCGGCCTCTCCGCTTGTCCGGGTGGCCACCTGAGCGACCACACCCCCGGCAGGGCGGTCAGGAGGAGGCGGCTACGAGGCCGATCACGATCAGAACCAGGGACAGGGTGGCGACCACCGACCCCGCGATCACGGCGGTCCTGCGACCCCGCCTGACCTTGAAGACGTACAGCAGGACGTACGGCAGGAAGGCCAGCACCACGAGGCCGGTGGCGGGGAGTGTCATGGCCCGCAGGACGCCCTTCGTGCCGGATGGCAGCGCCCGGTCGCCCTCGGGGGTGAGCTGGGCCCGCGTCACGTCCCCCGCCTCCGAGTCGGGTGAGGCGGCCACCGGGACCGCGTCTCCACCACTGTCGGGGACGAACCGGCCCTTGCAGTCGTAGCGCCCCTGACCGAGGGAGACGCAGGAGACGACGGTGAGGGTGCCGGGGGTGCCGATCTTCCCGGTCGCCAGCTGGAAGTCCGGCACCGCGACCACGAAGGGCAGCACGCCGAGCGTGAGCCAGCAGATCAGGAGGATGCCCATCCCGATCTTGCCCGGCATGCGGCGACCCGGGGTCACGGTCGTGGTGAGTCCCTCGAAAGCCTCGCTCAGGTCCATGAAGCCAGCATGGCGTCGCGCACTTGGGACTGACCTGGAACAGGCTTGCCACGGCGCCCTGTAACCGGCCCGCCCTGGCCGTGCGACGCGACCTCAGCGCGCTCACGGCGGAGTTCGCGGCGGCTCGCGGGGCCGGCGAGCAGTCAGCGAGCCCGATCACACCCGGCTGTCCTCCGGGGGTGCCCAGAACTGCAGCTTGAACAGCGAGAGGCGGATGACCTCCGCGGTGAAGTTCTCGTGGCTGAGGGGCTTGCGGTGGGCTCTGAACCGCCACTCCTGGCCTGCGCGGCCGAGGTCGAAATCCCCGTCTTCATCGATTTCTTCGACGTACGAAGTGATCGCGCAGATCTTTCCGGAGGTCAGGTAGATGCTCCCGGACCGGCTCTCCTCCCAGTCCGAGGCGGGCGGCTCGCCGTCCCAGAGTTCGTACTCGATGAGAGCGTGACCGTAGTGGGCGGCGTCGAGCGCGATGCCGTCGGGACCGATGGTGATCCATTCGTCGCCGGAGGTGCCTCCGGCGACGCTCCACGGCGCTTCGACGTCCGCGACCCCCCGCAGGTACGGCTCTATCTTCCAGGGGTCGAGAAGGCGCTTGATGATCTCAGCCATGGCACTCCCTCGTGTGTGCTCGGTACGCGTGCCGATCATGGCGAACGGGACTGACAACTTCAGTGGGCCAGAGAGAAGGCCCGCAAGCAGAAGTTCGGCGGCGACGACAGGGTCGGGAGCGGTGACGTATTTCCCTTGACGGAGTGAGTGCTCACTCCGCAAAATAGGTCACATGACAGAGACGACGACATCCCGCCGGAGAGCGCCGGCGATGAGCCCTGAGCAACGCAGAGACATGATCGTGGCCGCTGCGCTTCCGCTGGTCGCCGAACACGGCGCGGCCGTCACCACCAGCCAGATCGCCCGCGCGGCCGGCATCGGGGAGGGCACGATCTTCCGGGTCTTCGCCGACAAGGACGAACTCCTCGACGCGTGTCTCGCCGAGGCGATGAACCCCGGCCACGTGCTGCGCGAGCTGGCCTCGATCTCCCTCGACGAACCGCTGGCCGATCGGCTGACGCAGGCGGCCGAGGCGCTGCGCGCCCACCTGGGCCGCATGGGCACCATAATCGGCTCCCTGCACGGCACCGGCCACCGTCGCGAGCGAGGCTCCGGAGACCGGCGGGCCCCGGGCGGCAGGGAGGCGTCGATGAAGGCGACCCACGAGGCGATCGTCGAGCTGATCGAGCCCGACCGGGCGGCGCTGCGCCTGGAGCCCGGAAGGGTCGCGTCGGTCTTCCTGGGGATGCTCTTCACCCGGCCCCTTCCCGCGTCCGGCGACCTGGGCTCGTCTCCCGGAGAGCTCGTCGACGTCCTCCTGCACGGCACCCTCGGCACCCCCCAGAGCGGCACCCCCCAAAGCGGCGCCTCCCGGAGTGACACCCCCGGGAGCGTGGCATGACCATCACGCTGAACCACACGATCGTCCCCGCCGCGGACAACCGCGAGGCGGCCCGGTTCTTCGCCTCGATCATGGGTCTGGAGGAGTTGCCGCCCGCCGGCCGCGACGGCCACTTCGCGCCGGTACGGGTGAACGACACGCTGACCTTGGATTTCATGACCGTGGACGATCCCGTCGGCGTGCACCTGGCCTTCGACGTGGACCCGGCCACGTTCGACCGGATCCTGGCGCGGCTACGAGAGGCCGGGGTGCCCTACGGCAGCCATCCGGCCCAACCCGACAACGGCCGGATCGACCATCCGCTGTGCCCGCGCGGGCTGTTCTTCGTCGACGCCACGCGCAACCTCTACGAGGTCATGTCTCCCGCCTGACCGCGGTGGCGGCGACCATCGTCGTCCTGGCGTGTGGTCCGCCGTACCAGAACCGCCAGCCGAGGTCGTACACCTCGACGTCGGCCGCCCCGCACTCGCGGAGCACGGCGGCGTACCGGCGGGCGTTGCGGAAGTCGGCCAGGCGTAGCCTGCCGCCCGGCTTCAGCACGCGGAACGCCTCCCGTACGGCCAGCGCGCGCCCTTCGTCGTCGGGGATGTTGTGGACGGCGAGGCTCGACACGACCACGTCGAACTCCGCGTCGGCGAAGGGCAGGTCGCGCATGTCGGCGGTGACCAGGGTGACCCGGCCGGTGACTCCTTCGGCGGCGGCGTTGGCCGAAGTGGCCTCCGGCGTGTTGCCCGACTGGTCCGCGGTCCACAGGTCCAGCCCGGTCGCGTGGCCGCCGGGGACCCGCGCCGCGGCCTTGAGCAGGACGAGCCCGCGCCCGCAGCCGAGATCGAGAACGCGTTCGTTCCCGGTGAGGCCGAGCCGGTCCAACTCCTCGTCCCAGACCAGGAACTTGCCCCGCGAAGTGGTGTGCGCGAAGAACGCGGCGCCGACGAGCATCATGACCCCGCCGACCAGCAGCACCACCGCCGGGGCGACCCAGTCGGCGCCGAAGAGGATCACGGCGAGTCCGGTCTCCGCGATCCCGCCCACAGCCAGCCAGGCGAGCACCCCCGGCGCGTCCACCCCATAGTTCGCACGCGGCTTCACAGCCAGTTTGTACCGCCTCCCGCAGCGCGCCGTACAGGGCGGAGCATCATCCGGAGGGGAGACTCCGGATGAAAGTTGCAGAGCCGCGAGCCGTTTGTCCCAGCGGGACGGCCCTGCGCGCCCGCGTTCGTTGACCGAGAGCCCCCAGGAGCAGACGATCCGGGGCATGGGGGCCGGTCGACACAAGGAGTGCGGATGACACGGACCAGAACGGGGACGGGCGCCTGGATCACGGCGGCCCTGCTGGCGGGGGCCGCGATCGTCGCGCCCGCGGCGGCACGCGCGACCGCCGGGACTTCGGCGGCCTTCACCACGTTCCCGCCGAGCCCGTCGCCGACGGCGAGTCCCACTCCCTGCCCGGCGATTCAGCCCCCGTCGGAGCAGAACACGCCGCCGACCGCCCCGGGAACGCCTACGGACGTCCAGGTCTTCATGACGCAGGTCATCCTGCACTGGGCGCCCGCCACCGACGCGGACGGCATCGCCTGCTACCAGGTCCGCGAGGTGTGGGAGGGCGTCGAAAGGGTCGTGGGGTCCTTCGGGGGCACGGTCGCCGGGGGCTCCGTCTACCTGCCGTGGCCGCCCAGGGGGGTCCCGTCCCAGGTCCACCAGCTGTACGTCGTGGCGGTGGACACGAAGGGCGCGGCCGGCCCGCCGTCCGGCTCGGTGTCCGTGACGATCTACAACGATCTCGTCGACCCGCCCTCGCCTTCGGCCTCACCGGCCCGGGTCACCTGCCGGGTGGCGGTCAGCTCCTCCAGCTGGTGGAGCGGGATGAGCACGAGCATCACGATCACCAATACCGCCGAAACGGCCGTGAGCGGGTGGCGGCTCACGTTCGCCTTCCCCGACCCCGGGCAGAAGGTGACCAACGGCTGGTCGGCCACCTGGTCGCAGAGCGGCACCCAGGTGACGGCGGTGAACCTCGACTGGAACAAGACCATCGCACCGGGCAAGTCCGTGACCGTCGGCTTCCTCGGCAGCCACACCGGCGCGAACCCGTCGCCGGCGACGTACTCCCTCAACGGCGCCTCCTGCGCCTCCTGACGGGCTCCGGGCTCCCGCCGTCCCCCGCGTGAAGGGACGGCGGGAATCCGGGCGAGGCTCAGCCGAGGCCGGCGTACTGGCGGGGGCGCAGCGCCTGCGCGCGCAGCGCGGCCAGTGCGGCGCGGCGGCCCGTGCCGGTGAGCCGCCAGACGTACGCGTCCCGAGCGGACCCGGACGCCCGCGTCGGGGCGGCCGGCCCTGAGCCGTCCGAAGCGCCGCCCGCGAGGCCGAGGGCGTCGAGAGGGTGCCGGAGCCGGGCCAGCGGATGGGAGAGGTCCACGCCGGTGACCCGGCCGCCGTCGGCCGAACGCCAGCCCTCTCCGTTGACCACCTCGGCGACCCGGTCGCGCAGGTCGCCGTCCGGTACGGCGTCGCCGTCCACCAGGATCATCAAAGCGGACTCGCGGATGGAGATCTCGAAGTCGTGTTCGCCGGGGGCGGGGACGAGCACGCTGGCCCGCCTCATGCTCGGCCTCCACCAGCCCACCACCGGCACGGTCGGCTTCGACGGCGTCCCGCTCGACGCGCTGGACCGGGGCGCGCTGCGCCGCCACTTCGGGGTGGTCACGCAGGAGCCGCATCTGTTCACCGGCACCATCCGGGACAACATCGCGCTGGCCCGCCCCGACGCGTCGCTCGCGGAGGTCGTGGAGGCCGCCCGGCTGGCCTGCCTCCACGAGGAGATCGAGGCGATGCCCCTCGGCTACGACACGCGACTGTCGGAGGGCATGGGCCTGTCGGGCGGTCAGCGGCAGCGGCTGGCGCTCGCCCGGGCCCTGCTCGGCCGTCCCACGGTGCTGCTGCTGGACGAGGCGACCAGCCACCTGGACACGGTCACCGAGGCCAGGATCGAGTGGAACCTCGCCATGCTGCCGCAGACCCGCATCGTCATCGCGCACCGCCTGAGCACCGTACGGGACGCCGGCCAGATCGTGGTGATCGACGGAGGGCGGATCGTGGAGCACGGCCGGCACCGGGACCTGCTGGCGCGCGGAGGGCACTACGCGGCACTAGTCGCAAACCAGGACGGGCCGGTCATCGGCCAAGTGATCGCCCGGCTTTTTGCCGTGCGGCGCGCCGCGCCGGAACCACCGGCCGAGGTCGTGCACACCCCGCGCGCCGAAGGCCCACGCTCGCGGAGCGCCGCGGCCGGAGTGAAATTTACAGAGCAGCGAACGGGTGATCGCAGCGTGTGGCCGCACCCGCCCCTCGCAGGGTTGAACTCGTTCACCGCCACGCCGACGATCCGGGCAGACGATACCGGCTGGCTGACGAGGAGTGAAGAGGATGCGGAAGACGACGAGAACGGCTAGTTGGATCACCGCGGGGCTGCTGGCGGCCGCCGCGCTCACCCTGCCGACGACGGGCCAGGCCATGGCGTACACGACCCCGCGGCCGTCCCCGTCCCCGTCAGTGTCGCCCTCCGCGCCTACCTGCCCCACCACGCCGACGTCGCCGAACACGCCGCCCAGCGCGCCGGGCACCCCGGAGGTGATCGGCGTGTACATGAACATGGCCCGGCTGCGCTGGGCCCCCGCCACCGACGACGACGGCATCGCCTGCTACCAGGTCCGGGAGAACCGCGACGGCGTCGCGGTCACCGTGGCGACGTTCTCGTCCACGGCCACGCTGGGCGACGTCTACCTGCCGTGGCCGCCCTACGGCGTGCCCTCCCAGATACACGAGTTGTACATTGTGGCCGTGGACACGAAGGGCGCGACCGGGCCCGCGTCGGGGACCGTCTCCGTGAAGATCGTCAACGACGTCGTCACCTCGCCGTCGGCGAGTCCGCGGCTCACCTGCCGCGTGGAGTACTATCCGTTCACCTGGCCGGGCGGGATGGCGGTGAACATCGCGCTCACCAACACGGGTTCCACCCCCATCTACAACTGGAAGCTCGATTTCAACTTCACCGCCGGTCAGCAGGTGACGTACGGGTGGGTGGCCATCTGGTCCCAGACCGGTGCGAAGGTGACCGCGACGGCCCCGCCCTTTGTCAAGGACATCGCGCCCGGGCAGACGCTGAACATCGGGTTCAACGGCACCCACTCGGGGACCAACCCGAGTCCGGACGACTTCAGGCTCAACGACACCATCGGCTGCACCTCCTGACAGCGCCGCCTGACACCGCCGTCTGTCCGGCGGCGTCGCCCGCGTGTCCCACCGGTTTCGGCGTGGATCTCACCCGAGGCCGGCGTACTGGCGGGGGCGCAAGGCCTGCGCGCGCAGCGCGGCCAGCGCGGCGCGGCGGCCCGTGCCGGTGAGCCGCCAGACGTACGCGTCACGGGCGGGCGCGGAAGGCTCCCGGTCCCCCGCGACGGACGGCCCTGCTGGGGACTCGGACGCCCGCACCCCGTCAGCCGCGAGGCCGAGGGCGTCGAGACGGTGCCGGAGCCGGGCCAGCGGATGGGAGAGGTCCACGCCGGTGACCCGGCCGCCGTCGGCCGAACGCCAGCCCTCGCCGTTGACCACCTCGGCGACCCGGTCGCGCAGGTCGCCGTCCGGTACGGCGTCGCCGTCCACCAGGATCATCAACGCGGACTCGCGGATGGAGATCTCGAAGTCGTGTTCGCCGGGGGCGGGGACGAGCAGGGTGGCCGCGGCGGCCTCCCACAGGGCGGCGGGATCGTCCAGCAGGTTCCGGCCGGTGGTCGTGAGCACCAGCCGCCGCCCGCTGCGCCGCAGCGCCCCGAGGTCGTGGACGGCGATCCGCCGCAGCTCGGTCATGGCGGGCACGTCGGCCTCGCCGCGCACCGCCCGCGGCTCCGTCCCCGAACCCGCGCCCGGCGCCTCCGTACGGGCCCCCGTACGGAGGCCGGTGCGGGCGGCCCAGCCGAAGCGGCCCGCCGCCTCCGCCGCCACGGCCCGCCCGACGTTGAGCCGTTCGGTCAGGCGGACGCCGGTGCGGGCCAGGTCGAGCAGCCAGCGCAGCGGCTCCAGGTGGGGCTCGGCCGGCGCCTCGATGGGCGCGTGCAGCCGCACCTCGAAGGGCTGGGCGAGCTCGCGGCGGGCGGTGCCGCGCCCGAGCACCCAGCGGTTCAGCCGCTCGCCGTGCACCCGGTGGAGCCAGCAGTCGCCGCCCAGCTCCGTCCGGGGGGCGGTGAGCCAGCGGCGGGTCAGCTCCTCACGGTCCACGGGTTCGCCGGCGACGATGGCGAGCTCCAGCGCGGCGGCGCAGGCGACGTGCGCCCCGAGCTCCTCCGGGCCCATGATCGAGCTCCAGGACAGCTCGGCGACGTCCGGGGGCAGCACCCCCGTCGACTCCAGTTCGCGGTGGTAGGCCGAGGTGCCGGCCTCCTCGCCCTCCCTGGCGTACGTGAGCAGGATCCGGGCCGTGGCGGGGGAGTCGCACAGCGCGGCGTACCGCTCCATCCCGGCGAGCCGGAGCAGCTTGCCGAGCGCGCGCGCGATGGTCGCCTGGTCGCCCGGGACCTTGATCGGCAACGTGTACCAGAGGAACTCGCACACGTCGAACTGGCTGATCGTCTCCAGCGCCTCGCCGCCGGCGAGCCATTCGACCGCGACGCGGGCGGGCTCGGCGATGTCCGGTTCGGAGCGCTCCAGTTGGGCCAGGAGCGCGGCGACGTCAGGTGCGGGCATGACCCGCAGTCTGCCGTATCGACCCCATCGTTGACGACGACCCGGTATCACTGACGACCACCCCCTCTGGGCGCAACGGTACGGCCCAACCATACGGGGGTGTCAGATCCAGGAGTCGAACAGCATCCTCGCGTGCCAGGAGTCGTACGGGATGACCTCGGCCGCTATCACCGGATAGAGCCAGCCGAAGTTGACCAACGACAGGAGGACGAACGCGCCGACGACGGCGGTGCCGACCACCCGGCGGTTCGGCCGGGCGGGATCGGCCCGCCCGATGATGAGCCCGCAGCCCAGGACAATCGCCAGGATCATGAACGGCACCATCGGCATCGCGTAGAACGCGAACATCGTCCGGTTGTCGGAGATGGAGAAGTAGAACCACGGCAGCCACCCGGCGGCGTAGCCGAGCAGCACCGAGCCCGCCCGCCAGTCGCGGGTCGCGACGTACCAGGCGATCATGCCGATCAGCGCGAGGAGCCCGGCGAACCAGATGATCGGCGTGCCGGTGCCGAGGATCGAGTAGGAGCAGCTGGGCGCGCCGCACGTCGTCGGCGACTCGTAGAAGAACGCCACCGGGCGCAGCAGCAGCGGCCACTGCCAGGGCCTCGACTGGTACGGGTGGGTCTGTTCGAGGCCCGTGTGGAAGCTCAGCACCTGGTGCTGGTAGTCGAACCACGACCGGAGCGAGTCGAAGACGAAGTAGACCGGGCCGTTGGCGGTGGCCTGCTCCCAGTTGCGCCCGTAGCCCTTGTCGGTGACGAACCACCCCGTGAACGAGACGAGGTAGGCCAGGGCCGGGACGACGGCCATCCAGGCCGCCGCGAGCGGCAGGTCGCGCACGACGACGGCGCGGAAGGGGCGCGGCACCCCGGTGGTCCGCCGCGCGCCGAGGTCCCACAGCAGCACCATGACCCCGAACGCGATGATGTAGAAGGCGGCGGTCCACTTGGTGGCCAGGGCCGCGCCCAGGCAGAGCCCGGCGCCGAGGAGCCAGGGCCGCAGGCCCGTACGCGGGCCGTCGTCGGGCGACCCCGCCTCGTTCCAGGCGACCAGCCGGGAGCGGAACCAGTCGCGGTCGGCGACCAGGCAGGCGAACCCGGCGACCACCCAGAACATCAGGAAGATGTCCAGCAGGGCCGTGCGGGACAGCACGAAGTGGAGGGCGTCCAGGGAGAGCAGCAGACCGGCGACGCAGCCGAGCAGCGTCGAACGGGTCATCCTGCGGGCCGTGCGGGCGAGGATCAGGATCGACAGCGAGCCGAGCAGCGCGGCGGCGAACCGCCAGCCGTACGGGTTCGGGCCGAAGATCACCTCGCCGAGGCCGATCATCCACTTGCCGAGGGGCGGGTGCACCACGTACGAGGCGCACTCGCTGACGCTCGGGCACTGCTTGAAGATGTGATCGTTCCCGGCGAGCAGGAGCTTGTCCGCGCCGTCCACGAACTGCCGCTCGGCGCCGTACCTGACCGTCGCCCACGAGTCCTTCGCGTAGTACGTCTCGTCGAAGACGACCGCGTGGGGCGTGCCCAGCCGGAAGAAGCGCAGGAACGCGCCGAACAACGCGATCACGATGGGGCCGACCCAGCCCCACATGACGCTGCCGGGCATGGGCGGCACCAGCCGGTCGCGAAGGGACACCGCGGGGGCTTCCCCCTCCGGTTCCTCTTCCGGCTGCTCGAACGCCTTGTGGGAATAGTCGGTCACGGCCACCCGGACAGATTACTGGTGAGTCCCCTCGGAGGACACGATTCGCGCGGTGATCGCGCTCTGCGCGCCTCTCACCGTGAATGTTTCACACCTTGGGCGAACAGGGAACGTCGCGGGGCGGCCGCGCGCCGGTCATAGGGTGGACGGGTGCTCGTTCTCGCCGCGGCGCCCATCGGCCAGCCCAAAGACGCCTCCCCCCGGCTCCGCGAGGTGCTCGCGACGGCCGACGTGATCGCGGCGGAGGACACCCGCCGGCTGCGGCGGCTCACCGCCGACCTGGAGGTGACCCCGACGGGCAGGGTGGTGTCCTACTACGACGCGAACGAGAGTGCGCGGGCCGCCGAACTGCTGGAGGCGCTGCGCGAGGGGCGCACCGTCGTGGTGATCACCGACGCCGGCATGCCCGGGGTGTCCGACCCCGGCTACCGGCTCACCCGCCTCGCGGTCGAGGCCGGCCTGCCGGTGACGGCGCTGCCCGGCCCGTCGGCGGTGACCACGGCCCTCGCCGTGTCGGGGCTGCCGAGCGACCGGTTCTGCTTCGAGGGCTTCCCGCCGCGCAAGCCGGGGGAGCGGGCCCGGCGGCTCGCCTCGCTGGCGGCCGAGGAGCGCACGATGGTCTTCTTCGAGGCGCCGCACCGGCTGCGGGCGACCCTGGAGGCGATGGCGGAGGCCTTCGGCCCCGGACGGCCCGCAGCCGTCTGCCGCGAGCTGACCAAGACGTACGAGGAGGTGCGGCGCGGCGGCCTCGGCGAGCTGGCCGACTGGGCGGCCGGCGAGGTCAGGGGAGAGATCACGCTCGTCGTGGCGGGCCGTACGGCCGAGGAGGGCGCGCCCGGCATCGACGAGCTGGTCGAGGAGGTGGCCCGGCGCGAGACCGCGGGAGTCCCCCGCAAGCAGGCCATCGTGGAGGTGGCCAAGGCCGCGGGCGTCTCCAGGCGCGACCTCTACAACGCCGTCCACACCTCCGGCTCCCCCTGACCGCTCTTTCCCTGGTCCGCCTGGTCACTTGGCTGCTCCGTCCGCGCTCCGGCCCGGCGCCGTACGAGGTCGCGCGCGGTGATCGCTGCGGCGAGGCAGGCGAGCGGGACGGCGGGCAGCAGGTAGCGGTAGTCGAACTCGGCGGTCGCCGCCGGCGCCAGGATCAGGCCGGCCGACCCCAGCCAGGGCAGCAGCGCGGGCCCGCCGAGCTCGCGCCAGCGCCGCGCCACGCCGTACAGGCCGAACAGCAGCAGCAGGCCCAGCACGAGGCCCGGCAGCCGGACGACCTTCTGGTAGCCGATCATGAAGTCCGACCAGGGCGAGACGACCCGCGTCGCGGCCGGTCCGTTCTCGTACGCCTCGGCATCCTTGTCGGTGGTGCTGTGGTAGGAGCTCCACTTGGGCAGCTTGCGGGTGTAGTCGTTGGAGAACTCGTACTGCATGTAGGTCTTGGCGTCCGGGAAGCGCGGGCGGCCCCAGTGGAAGGCGCGGAGGAAGTCCTTGGCCACCGCCGCGAGGTAGTCGCCGGGCTGCGACAGGATCGCCTTCTTCGCGAACGCGCTCGCGTTCGCGTTGATCTCCGGGGTGAACTTCATGCCCGACCCGAACACGTGGAGCTGGTTCTGGTCGTCCCACCACAGGTATGCCTGGGAGTAGAGGCCGCGCTCGTCCGGCGGCGTGTTGATGCACAGCAGGGCGAGCTCCAGCTCGCGCCGCTCGTCGATGTCCATCTTGTGGCAGTCGGCGAACAGCGACGTCCGCATGTAGAGGATGACCCCGTCGCTGTTCGTCATCGCGAACTGCCCGTTCACCGCCTTGAACCAGCCCATGTACGCCAGGACGGGCAGCGCGCAGGCGACGACCATCGCGGCGATCGGCCGCCATCCGGCCCGCTTGATCACCAGGTACGCGACGACGAGCGCGAGGATCGGCAGGCCGATGCTCCGGGTCAGCGCCGTCACCGCGAGCAGCAGCCCGACGGCGGTCCCGCCGAGCCAGGTCATCTTCTCCCGCCACAGCACGAGCGTCACCACGCCCACCACGAGCAGGATGAACATTGCGTCCGACATGACCAGCTGTTCGAGCTGGATCTGGTAGGCGTCGAACAGCACGGGGGCCGCCGCGAGCGTCGCCCCCCAGCCCGGCAGCCCGAACCTCCTGGTCAGCAGCGCGTAGATCAGGACCGCCACCGCCAGCCCCATCAGGTGCTGGGTCAGGATGACGAGCGAGAAGCTGTGGAACGGCCTGAGCAGGAGCAGCCAGAAGCTGTATCCGTCGGGGCGGATCGGGTGCGGCCGGGGGCGCAGCGCCACGGAGACGTAGTCGTAGGAGTCGTTGAACCACATCGCCGGGCCGAAGCCGAGCATCGTGACGATCCGCAGCACGAAGGCCACGCCCAGGGTGGCCGAGAAGATCCGGTGCCGGCGCACCAGGGCGACCGCGCGGCCCCATCGGCCGAGCGGCACCGCGTCCACCGAGGGTGGATCCGCGATCGCGACCATCAGCGTCGCGCGGAGGCGACCGGCTGCCTCGGCAGGCGGGCGGGTCCGCGCTTCCTCCCCTCGGATCTCGTCGGTGATGTCTTCCGATTCCCGGGGCCGGGCCCGTCCTCTGCGTCGCCGTCCGGGCGGTGACGCGGGCCGCCCGCCGCTCCGGCGGTGGGTGGAGTCACGGTTACAGAATGCCAGCCGTTTCGCCGACTTGACTCGGACGCTACCGGGAAGCAGGCATCATTGGTGTCCTGCCGTCATATGCAAGGAGTTGCGACGTGGAACTTACCGTTGTCATGCCATGCCTCAATGAGGCCGAGACCGTTGAGATCTGTGTCCGCAAGGCCCTTGACTGCATGCGGGAGAACGGAGTCGACGGTGAGGTGGTCATCGCCGACAACGGCAGCACGGACGGCTCGCAACAGCTGGCCCGTGACGCGGGCGCCCGGGTTGTCCACGTCGACGCGAAGGGCTACGGCAACGCCCTGATCGGCGGCATCCGCGCCGCCCGCGGCAGATACGTGATCATGGGCGACGCCGACGACTCCTACGACTTCACCAACCTGATGCCCTTCGTCGAGCAGCTCCGGGACGGCGCCGAGCTGGTCATGGGCAACCGGTTCCGCGGCGGGATCGCGCCGGGCGCCATGCCCCCGCTCCACCGCTACCTGGGCAACCCGGTCCTGTCCTTCATCGGCCGGCTGTTCTTCCCCAGCGAGATCGGCGACTTCCACTGCGGCCTGCGGGGCTTCCGCCGCGACTCGATCCTGCGGCTCGGGCTGCAGACCGGCGGCATGGAGTTCGCCTCCGAGATGGTCGTCAAGGCGACCCTGCAGGGGCTCGACGTCCGCGAGGTGCCGACCACCCTGTCGCCCGACGGCCGCTCCCGCCCGCCGCACCTGCGCTCCTGGCGGGACGGCTGGCGCCACCTGCGCTTCCTGATGCTCTACAGCCCGCGCTGGCTGTTCTTCATCCCCGGCCTGGTGCTGATGACCCTCGGTCTCGTCGCCGGCGCCGCGCTCACGTTCGGCCAGGTGCGCATCGGCAAGCTCGCCTTCGACGTCGACACGCTGGTCGGCGCGTCCGCGATGGTGGTGATCGGCTTCCAGGCCGTGCTGTTCGCGCTGTTCACCAAGGTGTACGCGGCCGAGGAGGGCTTCCTTCCCGAGGACCGGCGGGTCAGGAAGCTGGTCGACATCGTCACGCTGGAGCGGGGCCTGCTGGCCGGCGGCGCGCTCGCGGTGGCCGGTCTCGCCGGCCTGGTGGCCTCGCTGTCCCACTGGGGCGGCCGCGGCTTCGGCGAGCTGATCCCGGCCGAGTCGCTGCGTCTCGTCGTGCCGTCGGCGACCGCGTTCGTCATGAGCTTCCAGACGATCTTCGCGTCGCTGTTCATCAGCATCCTCGGCATCCGCCGCTCGCGGGAGACCCCGGCCGACATCGCCGCGTCCGCCGCCGAGGAGGCCGCCGAGGCCGTCAACCAGGACGTCAACCGCGAGTCCGTGGCCTGATCCGGCGGCTCGCGCGGACCCGTGTGCCGCCCCTTTATCAAGGGGAGGCACCGGTCGCGGACCGATAGGATTTGCGCATGGCGGCTACAGGAACGACAGCATCCGGGGAGTCGGCGTACTACGTGACGACGCCGATCTACTACGTCAACGACGCCCCGCACCTGGGCCACGCCTACACGACCGTCGCCGGCGACGTGCTCACCCGCTGGCACCGCCAGCGCGGCGAGAAGGTGTGGTACCTCACCGGCACGGACGAGCACGGTCAGAAGGTCATGCGCACGGCCGAGGCGAACGGCGTCACGCCCCAGGAGTGGTGCGACAAGCTCGTCGAGGACGCCTGGAAGCCGCTCTGGGAGCACCTCCAGATCGCCAACGACGACTTCATCCGTACGACCGAGCCGCGCCACACCGACCGCGTGCAGGAGTTCGTGCAGGACCTGTACGAGAAGGGCGAGATCTACAAGGGCGGCTACGAAGGGCCCTACTGCGTCGCGTGCGAGGAGTACAAGTCGCCCGGCGACCTGCTGGAGGGCGACCTGTGCCCGATCCACAAGCGCCCGGTGGAGTGGCTGAAGGAGGAGAACTACTTCTTCCGGCTCTCCGCGTACGGTGAGCGGCTGCTGGAGTTCTACGAGAGCAACCCCGACTTCATCCGGCCCGCCTCGGCGCGCAACGAGGTCCTGTCGTTCGTGAAGCAGGGCCTGCAGGACCTGTCGATCTCGCGGTCGACCTTCGACTGGGGCGTCCCGATTCCCTGGGACACCAAGCACGTCATCTACGTGTGGATCGACGCCCTGCTCAACTACGCCACGGCCGTCGGGTACGGCTCGGACCAGGAGAAGTTCGACGCCACCTGGCCGGCGAACATCCACCTGGTCGGCAAGGACATCCTCCGCTTCCACGCGGTGATCTGGCCCGCCATGCTGATGGCGAACGGCCTGCCGCTGCCGCGCGGGGTCTTCGCCAACGGCTGGCTGATGGTCGGCGGCGAGAAGATGAGCAAGTCGAACCTGACCGGCATCTCGCCGCGCGAGCTGACCGAGCACTTCGGCGTGGACGCCTACCGCTACTACTTCCTGCGGGCGATCCCGTTCGGCCAGGACGGCTCGTTCTCCTGGGAGGACTTCTCCGCCCGCTACACCTCCGAACTCGCCAACGACTTCGGCAACCTGGCGTCCCGGGTGGCCGCGATGGTCGGCAAGTACTTCGACGGCATCCTGCCGGAGGCGGGTAAAAGCGGCACTGGGGAGGCGACGGACGCCGGTCCCGCCGAGCAGGCGATCGCGGACGGCCTGGCCGCCGCGGCGGCCCAGGCGGACACCCTGATCGGCGACAACCTGGACTTCTCCGCCGGCATCGGCGCGATCTTCGATTTCGTGAAGCAGGTCAACGGTTACCTCAGCGACCAGGCGCCCTGGAAGGTCGCCAAGGACGACTCGCCCGAGGGGCAGGCGCGGCTCGCGACGATCCTCTACACGGCGGCCGAGTCGCTGCGCGCGATCGCGGTGCTGCTGCACCCGGTGATGCCGGGCACCGCTGAGAAGCTCTGGGCGTCCCTCGGGGCGGAACCGCACCTCGGCGCGCTCACGGACCAGCGGATCGCCGACGTCGCCACCTGGGGCCGGCTTCCCGCCGGGGCGCAGGTCGTCAAGGGAGAGATCCTCTTCCCGAGGCTGGAGAACGCCTGACCATGTCGCGAGAGCGTCCGGCGCCGCCCGAGGCGCTGCCCGCGGAGGTGTTCGACAGCCACTGCCACCTCGACATCATGGTCGGCAACCGGCAGGCGTCGTCCGGCGACCCGGTCGCGCTGGCCGCCCAGGCGGCCGGGGCGAGCGTCGAGTCGATCGTGGCCGAGGCCAGGGCGGTCGGCGTGACCCGCCTGGTGACCGTCGGGTACGACCTGCCGTCCTCCCGCTGGAACGCCGCCGTGGCCGCCGGGCACCGCGACGTGTACGCCGCGGTGGCCATCCACCCCAACGAGGCCCACGCGTCCACGCCCGAGGTCCTCGCCGAGATCGAGGACCTCGCGCGGCAGCCGGACGTGCGGGCGGTGGGGGAGACCGGGCTCGACTACTACCGCGACTGGGCCTCCAAGGAGGACCAGCACGCGAGCTTCCGCGCGCACATCGAGATCGCGAAGCGGACCGGGAAGGCCCTGGTGATCCACGACCGGGACGCGCACGACGACGTGCTCGCCGTGCTCGCCGACCAGGGCGCCCCGGACGTGGTCGTCTTCCACAGCTTCTCCGGCGACGCCGAGATGGCCAAGCGGTGCGTGGATGCCGGCTACTACATGTCGTTCTCCGGCCCGGTGACGTACAAGAACGCCGGATATCTCCGTGAGGCGGCGGCGGTGGCCCCGCCCGAGCTCGTGCTGGTCGAGACCGACGCGCCCTACCTGCCGCCGACGCCGCACCGGGGCAAGCCGAACGCGCCCTACCTGGTCCCGCTCACGCTCCGCTGCCTCGCCGAGGTCAAGGGCATGGACGTCGCCGATCTCGCGGCCCGGATCTCCGCCAACGGCGAGGCCGCCTTCGGCGCCTGGTGAGGCGCCCGCTCGTGGTCCGGACCGGCGCGGGGATGCCCGACACTGGAGGCATGAGTCTGCTCGGGCCGGTCGAAGTGCGTGTGCTGGCGGAGAAGCTGAACCTCCGCCCGACGAAGAAGCTGGGGCAGAACTTCGTGATCGACGGCGGCACGGTCCGCCGGATCGTCCGGGTCGCCGAGGTCACCCCTCAGGACGTGGCGATCGAGATCGGCCCCGGGCTCGGCTCGCTCACCCTCGCGCTGCTGCCGGAGGTCGCCGAGGTCGTCGCCGTGGAGATCGACCCGGTGCTGGCCGGTCAGTTGCCGCTGACGGTCGAACAGCGGGCTCCCGAGGTGGCGGGCCGGCTGACCGTGGTGCACGCCGACGCGCTCAAGGTCGGCCCCGGCGACCTCCCGGCCGAGCCGACCGTGCTCGTGGCCAATCTGCCGTACAACGTGTCGGTGCCGGTCGTGCTGCACCTGCTGCGGGTGCTGCCGTCGCTGCGGCGCGGGCTGGTGATGGTGCAGGCGGAGGTCGCCGACCGCCTGGCCGCCGCGCCGGGCTCGCGGGTCTACGGCGTGCCCTCGGTCAAGGCCGCCTGGTACGCCGACGTGCGCCGGGCCGGGCCGGTCGGGCGCAACGTCTTCTGGCCCGCGCCGAACGTCGACTCGGGCCTGGTCTCCCTCGTACGGCGCGAGCCGCCGTCGACGACGGCGACCCGCGAGGAGGTCTTCGCCGCCGTCGACGCGGCCTTCGCCCAGCGCCGCAAGACGCTGCGCGCCGCGCTCGCCTCCTGGGCCGGTACGCCCGCCGCGGCCGAGGAGGCGCTGGTCGGGGCCGGAGTCGACCCCTCGGCCCGTGGTGAGCAACTGCGGGTCGAGGACTTCGCCCGCATCGCCGAGCAGCGCCCCGCCAGAACCCCCCGCCCCGCGACCACTCCCTGACCGCCGCCCGCGGCGTTCAGCCCGCGACCACCCCCTGACCGGCCGGGCGGCCTCTCGGCTCAGCGACGGAGGCGTACGCCCCGGCTGGTCCTGGTCTCGCTTCCGCCGCCCGGCCGGACTCCCGAACGGCGGGCCGAGTCGGATGAACCTGGCCGAATCGATCATTACGGACGGGCCTCGGCTCTTGTGGTGACGAGGGGGATGTGGCGACGATTTCTCGTAATCGTGCGCCTCATCACGGAGGATCTCCATGCCCCCCAAGCGCCTCCCCGCCCTGGCCGCCGGCCTCGCCGGTGCTCTCGTCGCCGCCGTGGCCGGTGCGGCCGTCACGCCCGCCGCCGCGCACGCCGGTGCCGGTACCGCCACGGCGACCGTCTTCGCGCCCAACCCCGTGCAGCAGCTCGGCCTGCAGAATCTGACCGACGCCAAGGACGCGGACCTGCCCGAGTTCGGACCGGCGTACACGCAGGTCACGCTCACCGACCTCGACGGCTCCGGCACCCTCACCGGCCGCTACGTGCGGGTGAAGAGCACGACCGGCCCCGCCGCGAAGGTGTCCGGCGGCGCCTTCCCGGCCTACCACCGCGACGCGGACCAGTTCGAGCAGATCATGGGCTACCACTGGGTGACCACCGCCCAGCACTACATCCAGTCGCTCGGCTTCGGGGGCACGCTGCGGCCGGTGAACCAGCGGCAGATCGAGCTGCGCATCGACCAGTACGGCGGCGACAACTCCTTCTTCCGTGACGACAAGGCCAACATCACGCTCGGCAAGGGCGGCGTCGACGACGGCGAGGACGCCGAGGTGATCGTCCACGAGTACGGCCACAGCGTCCAGGACGGGCAGGTGCCCGGGTTCGGCACCACCCTCGAGTCCGGCGCGATCGGCGAGGCGTTCGGCGACTACCTGGCCGTGGCCGTGAGCAGCTGGGCGACCGGCACGCCGGCCAGGACGGACGAGGCGTGCGTGGCCGACTGGGACTCGGTGAGCTACACCTCGGCGCCGCACTGCCTGCGCCGCCTCGACGGGACCAAGCACTATCCCGAGGACGTCAGGGGCGAGGTGCACGCCGACGGCGAGATCTGGTCCCGCGCGCTGTGGGACGTCCGCCGCGCGCTCGGCGACCGCAAGGCGAGCACGCTGATCATCGAGGCGCAGTTCGCCTTCGCCCCCGACACCACGTTCAGGGCCGCCGCGGAGGCGACCGTCGCCGCGGCGCGCCGTCTGTACGGCCCGAGCGCGGCGAACGCGGTGACCAAGGCCTTCGGCGACCGCGGCATCCTCTGAGGACGCGGAGGCGGCGGTCAGCCCGCGACGGCGGCGCCGAAGTCGAGGGTGTCCGCGCCGTCCGGCCCGGGAAGCACCATCCGCTCGCCGGGCCCGGGAGATGGTCCGGAGCCGGAAGACGCCTCGGCGCTGGGGATAGTCGTATAGATCGCCGCGCCCGTCACCCCGGCGTCCGGAGCCCCGGCCAGCACCCGTCCGTCCGTCGTGCCGCCGACGCTCCATCCCAGATGGTCGTACGGCGCGGGTCTGTCCTCCCGGAGCACGACGCGGCCGGGCGGACCGGTGAGCGGGATCACGTGGACCGCCCCCGCCTCGGGCACGCCCGGCAGCGCCTGACCGGGGGCCCCGGCAAGTAAGGACGACCCGGCCAGCGCGAGGGAGAAGCCGAACCGGCCGCGTTCGCCCGCCTCGGCCTGCGCGCCCAGCAGCCGGACGAACCGCGGCCCGGGACCGGCCGCCTGGAAGAGCAGGACGGCGCCCGCGTCACGGGTGTCGTAAGGATCGGCCCCGGGGGCGCCTGCCGCCAGGTGACCCGCGCCGTACGCGAGGGAGTAACCGAGGCGGTCGCCGGGGTGGGACGGCAGGTCACCGGTGAGGCCCGAGATGCTCCACCCGGCGCCCTGGTAGGCCCACGGCCGGGTCACCACGTCGTAGATCACCGTGACGGCCCCGGTGTCCGCCTGGCCGTTCTCCTCCTGGTCCTCGAACGGCGCGCCCACGGCGAGGTCGAGCGGTCCGGCCGCGCCGCCGAGCCGCCCGAGGGCGAGCGACCAGCCGAACATGTCGCCCGGCTGGGACCCTCCCGGGACGCCGGGCGAGTCCTGGGTGATGCGCTGCGGCGTGCCGGGGCTACGGCCGGTGAACCGATAGACGTACACGGCTCCGGAGTCGACCTTGCCGTCGGCGTCCTCGTGCGGCGCGCCGACCACGACCACCCCCTGCGCGCCCGCGCCACTCTCGGTGGCGCCGTTCACGGGGGTGGGGGCGGCGAGCCCGATGCCGGGCGACGGGTCGCTCACGGCGAGGGACCAGCCGAAGTGGGCGTCGGTCCTGGCCTCGGGGGCGCGTAGCTCGGTCCGGGGCGCGCCGGGCGTGCCGAAGTCGGGCCCGCCCCAGTAGACGTACGCCACCCCCGCGCCGTGCGCCTGCACCTGACCCGCACCCCCGTACGCGTAAGGGGTCGAGACCACGAGATCCAGGCACCGGTCGCCGTCGATGTGCGCGGCGCGGGCCGTCCAACCGGGCGCCGCCGCGTCGAACGCGGTGACCACGGGCGCAGACGTCGACGGAGGCCCGCCGCGCAGGAGGTACAGACGGCCCGACCCCACCGCCGTGCTGTCCGGGCTCGGGGCCAGCGGGTCGGTGACCACCGCGTCGTCGAAGCCGTCTCCGTCGAAGTCGGCCGGGCCGGCCCGCGCGCAGTCGCCGCCTCCGGCGTCGGCTCCGGCTTCGTCCAGGGGCGTCGCCGCCGTCGCGCCGGTCGCCTCCCGGGCGGCGTCCGGCGTTCCTCCGGAGGCAGGGTTCACGGGGTCAGGACTCACGGAGGCGGTGTTCACGGGGCCGGGACTTTCACGGCCTGGGCTTCGGGGGTCCGGGCTTGCCTGGGCCGGACTCACAGAGGCAGCAGTCCCAGCGGCAGGGTTCACGGGGGCCGGTTCCGGCGCGGCCCGCCGGGGCCCCTCCCCGGGCGGCTTCCCGTACGCGTCCCCGGGCGGGGGAAGACGTACGTGGACGACCGGCGTGTGGGCGACGAAGGAGCCGTCGAGGCGGGCGGCCGTACGGCCGGAGGGCAGCGCGTACTCGGCGCTGAGCGTGACCATCGCCCCCGGCGCGAGCGTGGCGGGCACGGAGCGGGAGGCACGGGGGTGGTGCGGCACGCTCCGGTCGTCGAGAAGGTCGGGCGGGCCGGCCGGCTCGGCGTCGGCGCCGCCCATGTTGAGCATGATCCAGTCGATTCGGCACACCAGGCCGTCGTCGGCTTCGCCATCCTCGGCGGCACCCAGCCCGACCACGCGACCGTCACCCTCGCCGGCGCCGACCACGCGACCCTCGACCTCGGCGCCGTCTGCCGCGCTCGCGCTGAGCACCGCGGCTCGCGCCGCGCCACCGTCTGCCGTGCCACCGTCTGCCGCGCCGGAGCCGGCCGGGGCGGCGCCGGTCGGAGGGTGGCAGGCGGGGGGCGGGACGACGACCTGGACGTCACCGATCTCGATGCGGCGGCCCACGTCGCTCGCCCGGCTGGCGGGCGGAGGGCCGCCGGAGCGGGAGGTGAGCAGCCCGACCGCGAGCCCCGCGACGATGGCGAGAGCCACGGCGGAGGCGACCAGCGCGAGGAGCCTCCCGGTCCGCCGCCGGGGGCGCGGCCCGGACGGACGCGGCCCGGACGGAAGCCCCGGCGGGTCCCACGGGCCCTCGATCACCTGGGTGGTCGGGTCGGGCCGGCTGCCGACGAGGTCGAGCAGCAGTTCCTGCGACGTGGGCCGGTTGCGCGGCTCCCGGTCGAGCGCCCGGCGGACCAGGCGGTCCAGCGGCGCGGGCAGCGTTCCGAGATCGGGTGCGCTCTCCAGCAGACGGTGGGCGAGGACCATCGGGTCGCCCTCCCCGAAGGGGTGGTGCCCGGTGGCGGCGTACGCCACCAGGCAGCCCCAGGTGAAGACGTCGGCGGCGGGGGTGACCGGGAGGCCCCGGAGCTGCTCGGGCGCCCACCAGCCGGGGGTGCCGACCAGTTCGTCGGTCCCCGTGTGGCCGTGGGTGGCGTCCACGGCCCGCGAGATCCCGAAGTCGATCACCCGGGGGCCGGACATCGACAGGATCACGTTCGACGGCTTGAGGTCACGGTGGACCAGCCCGGCGGCGTGGATCGCGGTCAGCGCCGCCGCCACGCCGAACGCGACGCCGTGCAGGGTGCCCGGCTCCAGCGGCCCGTCCGTCGCGATGTGCCGGTCGAGCGGTGTGCCGGGAATGTACTCGGTGACCATGTACGGCCGTCCGTCCGGCGTCTCGCCGTGACCGAGCACCTGGGCGGTGCAGAACGACGCGACGGCGCGGGCGTGCTCGACCTCCGAGGTGAACCGCGCCGTGAAGCCGGAGTCGCCCGAGCGCCCGGCCCGGATGACCTTGACCGCGACGTGCCGCCCCTCCGGGGAGACGCCCATGTAGACCGTGCCCATCCCGCCCGAGCCGATCCGGCCCACCAGCCGGTAGTCGCCGATCGTCTCCGGGTCGCTCGGGGCAAGGGGGGTGGTGGCGTCGGGATCGATCAGGGCTCCCAGGGGGCGGTGCCGGAGGCGGTCATGACGGGAGACGTCACGGAAGCCGGCACGGGGGCGGATCTGAGGTCACCGTACCGGGACGTGTACGGCTTTCGCCCTTGTTTATGGGCTTCTCTTGGCCGGGCGCGGGACGGGACCACGTTAGGCTCGGGTCCCATGTCTGGAGCGAACCCGCAGGCCGCCCGCAGGGCCGGCCGCCAGGACGTCCCGCGGGCGGCGGCCCGATGAGCGCGATCACCGTACGCGTGCCCGCGAAGGTCAACCTGCAACTCGCGGTCGGGCCGTTGCGCGAGGACGGTTACCACGACCTCGTGAACGTCTTCCACGCCGTGTCGATCTTCGACGAGGTCACGGCCGCCGAGCCCGGCGACGTGTCGGCGGCCGCGCCGCCGCTGACCGTGCGGATCGAGGGGGAGTGGGCGGGCGAGGTGCCCGCGAACGACGACAACCTGGCCGTACGGGCGGCCCGCGCGCTGGCCGGTCGGGCCGGTCGCTCCTACCGGGCCGACCTGCTGATCCGCAAGTCGATCCCGGTCGCGGGCGGCATGGCGGGGGGCAGCGCCGACGCGGCCGCCGCCCTGGTGGCCTGCAACGAGCTGTGGGGCCTCGGCCTGCCGCCGGAGGACCTCATGGAGATCGCCGCCGACGTCGGCAGCGACGTGCCGTTCGCCCTGTTCGGCGGCACGGCCGTGGGCACCGGCCGGGGTGAGCGGCTGTCGCGCCTGGAGACGGCGGGCTCCTTCCACTGGGTCTTCGCGCTCGCCGACGGCGGCCTGTCCACTCCCCGCGTGTACGGCGAGTGCGACCGCCTGCGCGAGGAGGCCGGGACGGACCCCGGCCGTCCGGTGGCGAGCGAACCCCTGCTGGCCGCGCTGCGCGAAGGGGACGCCGTCGCCCTCGGGCGGGCGCTGACCAACGACCTGCAGCCCGCGGCGCTGTCCCTGCGGCCGTCGCTCGCCCACACGCTGCACGCCGGCGACGAGCTGGGCGCCCTGGGCTCGCTCGTCTCCGGATCGGGCCCGACCTGCGCGTTCCTCGCCGCGTCCGAGACGCACGCCGCGGAGATCGCCGCCGGGCTCAAGAACGCCGAGGGCTGCCGGGCCGCCGTCACGGCCACCGGCCCGGTCCCCGGAGCCGAAGTGGTCGGCTGAGGCCCGCGTGCTCGCCGAATACGCTCAGGGGACCGAGGGCGGATAGGCTTGTCGGACGATGAACCTGGTCAATCTGGAGTCGGTCTCCCACGCCTTCGGCCTCAAGCCCCTGCTGGCCGATGTCTCTCTCGGCATCGAGCAGGGCGACCGGATCGGCGTCGTGGGCCGCAACGGCGGCGGCAAGACCACGCTCATCTCGATCATCTCCGGCACGCTGCGGCCCGACAGCGGGCGCGTGACGCACACGCGCAACCTGCGGGTGGGCATGCTCTCCCAGCGCGACGAGTTCGACCCGGACATGCCGGTGAAGGACATCGTCCTGGCCGGGCGGGCCGAGCACGAGTGGGCCGGCGACGCGGCGATCAGGGAGATCCTCGCCCGGCTGCTTGGTGACGTCGACCTGGCGTCCCCGGCCGGGGCCCTGTCCGGCGGCGAGCGCCGCCGTACGGCGCTGGCCAGGCTGCTGATCGGCGAGCACGACCTGATCGTCCTCGACGAGCCGACGAACCACCTCGACATCGAGGCCATCGCCTGGCTGGCCGGGCACCTGTCCCGGCGCAGGTCGGCGCTGCTGGTGGTCACGCACGACCGGTGGTTCCTCGACGCGGTGGCCACCCGGACCTGGGAGGTCGTGGACGGCACGGTCGAGCGGTACGAGGGCGGCTACGCCGCCTACGTCCTGGCCAAGGCCGAGCGCGCCCGCCTCGCCCAGGCGGCCGAGGAGCGCAGGCAGAACCTCATGCGCAAAGAGATCGCCTGGCTGCGGCGCGGCCCGCCGGCGCGTACGTCGAAGCCGAAGTTCCGGATCAACGCCGCCGAGGCGCTCATCGCGAACGAGCCGCCGCCGCGGGAGACGGTCGAGCTGCTCGGCTTCGCCTCGGCGCGGCTGGGCAAGACGGTCTTCGACCTGGAGGACGTGACGCTCCACGCGGGAGGTCCCGGCGCCGGGCCGCTCGTGCTCGACCACAGCACGTACCAGTTCGGCCCGGGTGACCGGATCGGGCTGATCGGGGTCAACGGCTCGGGCAAGTCGTCGGTGCTGCGCCTGCTGTCGGGCACGGTCACGCAGGACGCCGGCCGGGTCGTGCGGGGCCGGACCGTACGGCTCGCTCACCTGTCGCAGGAGCTGCACGATCTCGATCCGTCGCGGCGGGTGCTGGAGACGGTCGAGGAGGTGCGCAAGTACGTCCAGGTCGGCAAGAAGGAATGGTCGGCCTCCCAGCTGCTCGAACGTCTCGGCTTCCGGGGCGAGGCGCAGTGGAAGGTCGTCGGCGACCTGTCCGGCGGTGAGCGGCGGCGGCTCCAGCTCCTTCGGCTGATCATGGACGAGCCGAACGTGCTCCTGCTCGACGAGCCGACCAACGACCTCGACATCGAGACCCTCACCGAGCTGGAGGACCTGCTCGACGGCTGGGCCGGCACGCTGGTCGTGGTGAGCCACGACCGCTACTTCCTGGAGCGGGTGGCCGACCGCTGCGTGGCCCTGCTCGGGGACGGCAGGCTCTCCATGCTGCCGGGCGGCGTGGACGAATACCTGGAGCGCCGGGCTTCGGGAACCGCGCTGTCGGCCCGCGCCGCGGCCTCGTCGGCCGCGCCGGCCGCCGTACCGGCGGAGCAGCGGCAGGGAGCGGACGGGCAGGGCGCGGACCAGGTGGCCACGGGCGGCCTGTCGGCCAAGGAGCTACGGGAGCTGCGCAAGGAGCTCAACCGGCTGGAGCGGCAGCTCGACAAGCTCGGCGAGCGGGAGGCGAGGCTGCACGCCGACATGGCCGGGGCCGCCGGCGACTTCACCCGCCTGGCCGCTCTCGACGCGGAGCTTCGCGAGGTCGGCGCGCAGAAGGAGACGGTCGAGCTCGAATGGATGGAGCTCGCCGAACGCCTGGAAGGCCAGTGACGCGAACCCTGGCCTCCGCGCGGCGCGCGTAGGACTCGAAAACAGGACATGGAACAAGGCGGCGCGTGGCCCGGGAGGGCCACGCGCCGCTCCGTTGTGGGTGGGCGTTGTGGCGGCGGGCGAGGCCCCCGGACGTACGCACGACGGGTATGGGTTCCATGCGCTGGATGTGACCTTCGTCACAGTGCCTCCTGACCCACCGGCTGACAGCGATCCCGCAAGATCCCTCATGATCAGCGCAAACACAGCTGACATTCAGGGACCGTGCCAACAGGGCGACGCTTATGTGACGCTTGGTGGCTATTCGCACCGCACGATTGTCACTTTTCACGCGCTTTCTTCGTATAACTTTCTCCTCGTTCCTTCACTGACGCATGGGGCGCAAGTGACGCCTCACGACAGACCAGGGAGAATTTCCATGAAGCGCACGCTTGCCCTCGGTGGCATGGCGGCCGGTCTGCTGGCCACCGCCGTTGTCGCCTCCCCCGCCGCTCACGCCGGGAACGACGTTGCCGCTGACTCGCTGGCCAAGACCAACCTGGCCGCTCAGCAGGTCGCGGCATTCTGGTTCGGCGAGAACGCCGCCAACCTGATCAACGCCACGCCGTACGGTGTGGAGACCAAGGTCGTCGCCAAGCACGTGTCCAAGGGCGGGCCGACGGCCGACACCAAGCCGGGTGTCGTGCCGGCGATCGGCGACGAGAAGAAGTCGTCCTCGAAGTCGAAGAACGTGAACCTGCCCAAGACCTCGGGCAAGGTGTTCTTCCTCGGCGCAGACGGTAAGCCGCACTGGTGCACCGGCACCTCGGTGCAGTCGGCCTACCACAACGTCGTCGCGACCGCGGGTCACTGCGTGTACGACACGGAGTCGAACAAGGCCACCCTCGACAAGTGGGTGTTCGTCCCGGGTTACTACCAGGGCAAGACCCCGTGGGGCATCTACGTCGGTAAGACCGCCTACACGCACTACGACTACGACGTGTACGAGGACGGCGACCGCGACTACGCGTTCGTCACCGTGTACAACGGCGTCAAGATCGACCGAGCCCACCTGTCCGGCGCCCACAGCGACGCGGGCAAGGACTGGGGCACCTTCGAGACCTACTGGGACGCGAAGAAGAAGGTCAAGCAGCTGCAGGACGCCAAGGCGTCCGGCGCGTCCGACCTGAAGATCACCCCCGTCGTGACCAGCCAGGCCACCGGCAAGGGCAAGCTGGGCGACCCGAGGAACTTCGGCTCCGAGTGGGTGCAGGTCAACCAGGCCGCGATCAACACCAAGGTGGCGGACGGCGACCTCGGTGACAAGGCTCCCACGGCCTTCCCGGCCGGCACCGGCGTCAAGGTCATGCCCAGCGACAAGGCGGCCTTCGACAAGGCGTACGCGGCTGCTGCGAACGGCAAGAAGGGCTACGAGGGGCAGAACAACGTCAACGGCTGGGCGTGGAGCCCCGACCTGAAGACGCTGTACGTCAAGCGTGGCATGGTCTACACGACCCGTACCTTCTGGATCAACTACGACGTCGACTACAAGGTCACCGGCAAGGTGCTCTGGATCGGTCTGTCGGACGCCGGTCGCCTCGGCGACAACGTCGGTGGTCAGGGTCTGGCCTACAACCAGAAGATCGGCCAGCCGGTCTTCGTGTTCGGCTACCCGAGCGGTGTGCACCCGGACGGGAACAACGCCTTCACCGGCCACACGCTCAAGTGGACGTACGGCAAGACCTTCGCGGCGCAGGCCCCGGCCATCAAGGCCGAGGAGCTGCAGGGCGTCAAGTCGTCCTTCACCGGTGAGGGCGCGCTCGGCTCGTCCTGGCTGCTGAAGTACAACAACGGTCGCCGTCTCGGCTACCTGAACGGTGTGACCATCGGCGTCTCCGACACCGACGGCAACGACCGCTACGACACCTCCGTCTCCCCGTACTTCGACGGCGAGACCTACGGCGTCTACAAGGCGGCCGCCACCGTGTGGTCCGGCAAGATCGTCTGATCTTCCCGTAACTGATCGCGAAGGGGCCCGGCATCCAGCCGGGCCCTTTTTCGTGCGCGGCTTTCGTGCGCGTGGCTTTGGTGTGGGCGGCGTCGTGCGGCAGGTCCCCTGGTCGGGTGCTCCATGCTGCCGGGCGGCGTGGACGAATACCTGGAGCGCCGGGCTTCGGGAACCGCGCTGTCGGCCCGCGCCGCGGCCGCGCCGGCCGCTGTACCGGCGGAGCAGCGGCAGGGAGCGGACGGACAGGCCGGGGACCAGGCGGTCACGGGCGGCCTGTCGGCCAAGGAGCTACGGGATCTGCGCAAGGAGCTCAACCGGCTGGAGCGGCAGCTCGACAAGCTCGGCGAGCGGGAGGCGAGGCTGCACGCCGACATGGCCGGGGCCGCCGGCGACTTCACCCGCCTGGCCGCTCTCGACGCGGAGCTTCGCGAGGTCGGCGCGCAGAAGGAGACGGTCGAGCTCGAATGGATGGAGCTCGCCGAACGGCTCGAAGGCCAGTGACGCGAACCCCGGTCCCCGCGAAGCGCGCGTAGGACTCGAAAACAGGACACAGGAAGGCGGCGCGTGGCCCGGAAGGGCCGCGCGCCGTCGCGTTGTGACGGTCCGGGAGGCCGCCGGACGTATGCATGACGGGTATGGGTTCCGTCCCGTGGGTGTGACCTTCATCACAGCACTTCTGACCCACCGGCTGACAACCATCCCGCGAGATCCCTCATGATCAGCGCAAACACAGCTGACTTTCAGGAATCGCCTTGACGTGCTGATGCGTATGTCGGGCTGGTGCCCATTTGCACCGCACGATTACCACTTTTCCCGTCCTTTCTTCGTATAACTTTCTCCTCGTTCCTTCACTGACGCATGGGGCGCAAGTGACGCCTCACGACAGACCAGGGAGAATTTCCATGAAGCGCACGCTTGCTCTGGGCGGCATGGCGGCCGGTCTGCTGGCCACCGCCGTTGTCGCCTCCCCGGCCGCGAACGCCGGGAACGACGTTGCTGCCGACTCGCTGGCCAAGACCAACCTGGCCGCTCAGCAGGTCGCGGCATTCTGGTACGGCGAGAACGCCGCCAACCTGATCAACGCCACGCCGTACGGTGTGGAGACCAAGGTCGTCGCCAAGCACATCTCCAAGGGCGGGCCGTCCGCGGACAGCAAGCCCGGTGTGGTGCCGGCGATCGGCGACGAGAAGAAGTCGGCCGCCAAGTCGAAGAACGTGAACCTGCCCAAGACCTCGGGCAAGGTGTTCTTCCTCGGCGCCGATGGCAAGCCGCACTGGTGCACCGGCTCCTCGGTGCAGTCGGCCTACCACAACGTCGTCGCGACCGCGGGTCACTGCGTGTACGACACGGAGTCGAACAAGGCCACCCTCGACAAGTGGGTGTTCATCCCGGGTTACTACCAGGGCAAGACCCCGTGGGGCATCTACGTCGGTAAGACCGCCTACACGCACTACGACTACGACGTGTACGAGGACGGCGACCGCGACTACGCGTTCGTCACCGTGTACAACGGCGTCAAGATCGACCGCGCCCACCTGTCCGGCGCCCACAGCGACGCCGGCAAGGACTGGGGCACTTTCGAGACCCCCTGGGACGCGCAGAAGAAGGTCAAGCAGCTGCAGGACGCCAAGGCGTCCGGCGCGTCCGACCTGAAGATCACCCCTGTGGTCGACTGGGCGCACAAGGTGGTCGTGGGCACTCCGGGCTCGCAGAAGGTCGCGGCCAGCGTCGCCCAGCTCGCGGTGGACCCGGCCACGATCAACACGGCCCGGACCACCCTGGAGAACCACGCCAAGAGCCACACCAACGGTGCGTCCACGTTCAGTGACAACACGTGGGGCTCCGAGGTCAAGGAAGTCACGTCTGGGGCGTTCGCTGCGGGCTGGAACACGAACGACGCCAAGACGCAGACGGTCTTCTCCTGGGTCGCGCAGAGTGGCAAGAAGTACCGGGCCACCTTCTGGGGCAACTTCGACACCGACTACAAGGTCACCGGCAAGGTGCTGTGGATCGGCCTGTCGGACGCGGGTCGCCTGGGCGACAACGTCGGTGGTCAGGGTCTGGCCTACAACCAGAAGATCGGCCAGCCGGTCTTCGTGTTCGGCTACCCGAGCGGTGTGCACCCGGACGGGAACAACGCCTTCACCGGCCACACGCTCAAGTGGACGTACGGCAAGACCTTCGCGGCGCAGGCCCCGGCCATCAAGGCCGAGGAGCTGCAGGGCGTCAAGTCGTCCTTCACCGGTGAGGGCGCGCTCGGCTCGTCCTGGCTGCTGAAGTACAACAACGGTCGCCGTCTCGGCTACCTGAACGGTGTGACCATCGGCGTCTCCGACACCGACGGCAACGACCGCTACGACACCTCCGTCTCCCCGTACTTCGACGGCGAGACCTACGGCGTCTACAAGGCCGCTGCCACCAAGTGGTCCGGCAAGATCGTCTGATCTTCCCGTAACTGATCGCGAAGGGGCCCGGCATCCAGCCGGGCCCTTTTTCGTGCGCGGCTTTCGTGCGGCAGGTTCCCTGGTCGGGTGCTCCACGATCCCGACCGCCGTGGCCACGCCAGCACGTGGCCTACGTCCGCGCCGGTCACGGGCACGTGCTCTTGGGCTGCCGTGGTCGCGGGGCCGTGTTCGGCCGGCGCGCGGTCCGCCAACGTTCACCGGGGTGGAGGGAGCGGAGCGGAAGGGAGCGAGGACCGCGAGCGTTGCGCCCAGCGAAGCGGGCTTCGCGAGGACTGGAGGTTCCTTCCGGCGCAGTGACCGACTCGGCCAAGGGAGGACCGGGAATTCCCCGGTGTAGTGACCGAACCGGCCGAAGTTCGAGGACAACCACCAGGGACCGCCGTGGTGCCGGGGCTGCCGCGGGTGCCAGTCCAGCCGCTACGCCCTGCGGTCCTGCCGGGCTCCCGCCACGCTCCTCGGGCGCCCCTGGCCATGCCCACCGCTCGTGCCCGCTGCTCGTGCCCGCCGGTCGTGCTGCTTCCCGTGTCCGCCGCTGACGAGTGCCGGCACGCCGGTCGGTGGATGCGCTCCACCTCGCCTCCCACCCGACGCCTTCGCGGCGCCGCTCGTCGGATGCCCTGGCCGGGACAACGGAAAAGGGCCCGGCATGAAGCCGGGCCCTTCTCGTCAGGCGTACGGAGATCAGACGATCTTGCCGGACCACACGTTGGCGGCCGCCTTGTAGACGCCGTAGGTCTCGCCGTCGAAGTACGGGGAGACGGAGGTGTCGTAGCGGTCGTTGCCGTCGGTGTCGGAGACGCCGATGGTCACGCCGTTCAGGTAGCCGAGGCGACGGCTGTTGTTGTACTTGAGCAGCCAGGACGAGCCGAGCGAGCCCTCACCGGTGAAGGAGGACTTGACGCCCTGCAGCTCCTCGGCCTTGATGGCCGGGGCCTTGGCGGCGAAGGTCTTGCCGTAGCTCCACTTGAGGGTCTTGCCGGAGAAGGCGTGGTTGCCGTCCGGGTGCGACCCGCTCGGGTAGCCGAACACGAAGACCGGCTGGCCGATCTTCTGGTTGTAGGCCAGACCCTGACCACCGACGTTGTCGCCGAGGCGGCCGACGTCCTTCAGGCCGATCGACAGCACCTTGCCGGTGACCTTGTAGTCGGTGTCGAAGTTGCCCCAGAAGGTGGCCTCGTACCGCTTGCCGTCCTTCTCGAAGGTGTAGACCGTCTGCCGACGGGCGTCGCTGGAGTTCCAGCCGAGACGGGAGGAGTGGTGCCTCCGGCTCGGGCGGGCCTCCTTGACCACGGCGCCCCACGTCTTGTCGTCGTAGGTGGACTCGCCGAGGTGGCCCTTGGCCCAGTTCTCCAGGGTCTCACGAGCCGAGTTGACGGTCTTCGGGTCCACCGCGATCTGAGCGACGCTGGCCGCGACCTTCTTCGAGCCCGGGGTGCCGAGGGCGACCTTGTGGGCCCAGTCCACGACGGACTCGACCCTCAGGCTGGAGTAGCCCGTGTCCTTCTGCGCCTGCAGCTTCTTGAGAGCCTCGAGAGCCTGGCCGTAGCTCTCGTACGAGGCCGACTCGTACTTCTTGCCGCCGGAGACGGACGTCGGCAGAACGCCGTTGTACACGGTGACGAACGCGTAGTCGCGGTCGCCGTCCTCGTACACGTCGTAGTCGTAGTGCGTGTAGGCGGTCTTACCGACGTAGATGCCCCACGGGGTCTTGCCCTGGTAGTAACCCGGGACGAACACCCACTTGTCGAGGGTGGCCTTGTTCGACTCGGTGTCGTACACGCAGTGACCCGCGGTCGCGACCAGGTTGTGGTACTTCGACTGCACCGAGGTGGCCGAGCACCAGTGGGGGCGGTGGTCCGCGCCGATGAAGAACACCTTGCCCGTGGTCTTGGGCAGGTTCACGTTCTTCGACTTGGACGACGACTTCTTCTCGTCGCCGATCGCCGGGACGGTGCCGGGCTTGCTGTCCGCGGACGGCCCGCCCTTGGAGATGTGCTTGGCGGCGACCTTGGTCTCCACGCCGTACGGCTTGGCGTTGACGAGGTTGGCCTTGTTCTCGCCGTACCAGAACGCCGCGACCTGCTGGGCGGCCATGTTGCTGCTGGCCAGCGTGTCGTGGGAGATGTCGTTCCCGGCGTGGGCGGCCGGGGAGGCGACGACGGCGGAGGCCAGGAGGCCGGCCGCCATGCCACCGAGGGTGAGGGTGCGCTTCAAGAGGGTTCTCCCTTGGTCTGTCGTGGGGCGCCACCTGCGCCCCATGCGTCAGTAAAGGACTGATAAGCAAAGTTATAAGAGAAATCGGGAGGATCAACGGTGTTCGGGTGAACGAACCATCGCACTCCGTGATCATCAGCGTCTTGGAGTCCTCTGACCGATTCTGAGATTTTGCTGTGTTTCGCCTGTTAGGAGTGTGAATCTTCGGCCGAATCCGGGGCTGCTCGCAAGATCCCTTAGGGCCGCTCAATGTGACCTAAATCACACCAAAGAGACGAAACCAGAAAGCATGGTGATCACGTCTGAGTTGCCTGCAGCCGTGGCGGCGGGGTCCCGGCGCGGCTCGGGCCGTCCTGGAATCGGTGTGCGGCGCCGCTGAGTCGCGACGAGCCTTGAGAGGGTCTCCGCACGGCAGGAAGAGCGCGTACGGCCGTCAGGCGCGCGCTCAGCGCGACGTGCGAGGAGCGGGCCCGCGGAACGGGGAGGACGGCCGCCGAAGGAGACGCCGAGGCGGTGGAGCAGACGCCCGGAGATGACGGCGTAGATGCCCGGAAGTGACGGCGTGGATGCCGCGAGGCGCGGTGGAGACGCCTGGAAGCGACGGCGGAGGCGCCGCGAAGGACGGTGGAGATGCCGCCGGAAACGCGAAAAGGGCCCGGCTGGATGCCGGGCCCCTTCGGGATCAGTCTGGGACAGATCAGACGATCTTGCCGGACCAGTTGCCGGCCGCGGCCTTGTAGACGCCGTAGGTCTCACCGTCGAAGTACGGGGAGACGCTGGTGTCGATCCGGTCGTTCTTGTCGGTGTCGGCGAGGCCGATGGTCACACCGTTCAGGTAACCGAGGCGACGGGCGCTCTTGTACTGCAGCAGCCAGGACGAACCGATGGCGCCCTCACCCGTGAAGGAGGACTTGACGCCGACCAGCTCCTCGCCCTTGACCGCGGCGGCCGAGGCGGCGAAGGTCTTGCCGTAGCTCCACTTGAGGGTCGCACCCGAGAAGGCGTTGTTGCCGTCGGGGTGGTATCCGCTCGGGTAGCCGAAGACGAAGACCGAGCTGCCGATCTTCTGGTTGTAGGCCAGGCCCTGACCGCCGACGTTGTCGCCGAGGCGGCCGACGTCCTTGAGGGCGATGATCGGGCCGTGCCCGTGCCCGCCACGCAGGCTCTTCACGTAGAAGGTCCGCTTGAAGTAGCGGTACTCCCGGCGCCCGGGCCAGGTGGGGGAGGGCGTCGCGGACGGGGTGGCCGAAGGCGTCACCGTGGGCGTCGCGCTCGGCGACGCGCTCGGGGTCGCGCTCGGCGTGGAGGTGGGGGTCACCACGATGGAGGGAGCCGCGTCGCGGGGGCCGCGGTGGTCGCCATGCCCGTGGTCGCCACCGTGGTGGTCGTCGCGACCACGCACTTCCTTACGGAAGTACAGGGTCTCGCCGTCCCGGCTGACGTACCAGTCCCGCCGGCTGTCGTACTCGCGGCCGGTGATCTCCTTGGTCACGACGCTCGTGCCCGAGGCCCAGGGGCCGTTGCCCGTGAGGTCCTTGCCCCTGTTCTTGGCCTGGAACTCGCGGACGCTGATCTGGCGGACCAGCGTGCGGTCGTCGTGCCCGCGCCCACGGTGGTCGTCGCGACCGTAGCGGTCGTCACGGCCGTGGTGGTCGTCGCGCCCGTGGTGGTCGTCGCGCCCGTGGTGGTCGTCGCGCCCGTGGTGGTCGTCACGGCCGTAGCCGTCGTCGACCACGGTGGGCAGCACGCCGTTGTACACGGTGACGAACGCGTAGTCGCGGTCGCCGTCCTCGTACACGTCGTAGTCGTAGTGGGTGTAGGCGGTCTTGCCGACGTAGATGCCCCACGGGGTCTTGCCCTGGTAGTAACCCGGGACGAACACCCAGCGGTCCAGCGTCGCGCGGTTCGACTCGGTGTCGTACACGCAGTGACCGGCCGTGGCGACCAGGTTGTGGTACGACGACTGCACCGAGGTCGCGGTGCACCAGTGGGGGCGGTGGTCGGCGCCGATGAAGAACACCTTGCCCGTGGTCTTGGGCAGGTTCACGTTCTTCGACTTGGCGGTCGACTTCTTCTCGTCGCCGATCGCCGGCACGACGCCGGGCTTGCTGTCCGCGGACGGCCCGCCCTTGGACACGTGCTTGGCGACGACCTTGGTCTCCACGCCGTACGGCGTGGCGTTGATCAGGTTCGCCTTGTTCTCGCCGTACCAGAACGCCGCGACTTCCTTGGCGGCCAGGTTGGTCCCGGCCAGAGTGGCGGCGCGGTGGTCGGAGCCGGCATGAGCGGCGGGGGAGGCGACGACGGCGGAGGCCAGCAGGCCGGCCGCGACGCCACCGAGAGCGAGCGTGCGCTTCAAGGGGAAACTCCCTGGTCTGTCGTGAGGCGTCACCTGCGCCCCAAGCGTCAGTAAAGGAACAAAATGGAAAGGTATCTGAGAGAATGCTGGGAAAGGGGGTATTTCAGCTGACCACATTGCGGGTGTCACGGTGCCGCGTCGGCGGCCGGAGGGCTCTGGCGTGGTCGTTTCCGCTGATCATGACGGGTGGATCCCCCTGCTGATCACACTGGGTGATGGATCGCTCCAGCTACGGGTGTGACGAACATCACACCTGGTGATGAAACCGGTTGTCGCCGTGGACCCGTCCGAGATTGCCGTGCCGGCGCCTCGCATCGGCGTCCGGGGGAGCCGCCTACCGGAGCCCGTTGTCGAGTGCGTCCGAAGGGGCGTCGAAGGGCACGAGAAGCGTGCGCAGCAGCCGGGCGAGGGCCTGCTGCTCGTGCGGGTCGAGCCCGGCCAGCAGTTCGCGCTCGCGCCGCAGCAGGTCGGCGAACGCGGCGTCGACCCGGTCCATGCCGGCGCGGGTGAGGCGCACCAGCACGCCGCGCCGGTCCTCGGGATCGGGGCGCCGGGTGACCAGCCCCGCGGCGGCGAGCCGGTCGATGCGGTTCGTCATCGTGCCCGACGTCACCAGGGTGGCGCGCAGCAGCGCGCCGGGGCTCAGCTCGTACGGCTCGCCGGAGCGGCGGAGCGCCGTCAGCACGTCGAACTCCCACGACTCGATGTCGTGGGAGGCGAAGGCGGCCCGGCGCTCACGCTCCAGGTGCCGGCTCAGGCGGGAGACCCGGCTGAGCACCTCAAGCGGTGTCACGTCCAGGTCCGGGCGCTCCTGCTTCCAGGCCGCGACCAGCCGGTCCACCTCGTCCTCGGCGGGCCTAGAGAAGGTCATGCGCCGAGTCTAGCTTTTCTTGACATCGAGATATCTCGCGCGATATCGAGTATCTCGACATCAAGATAATTAGGAGGCGGGCATGCCTGGGGACATCTGGGACCCGGAGGTCTACGAGCGCTACGCGGCCGAACGCGGGAGGCCCTTCCACGAACTCGTGAGCCGGATCGGCGCGCGGTCGCCCGAGTACGTCGTCGATCTCGGCTGCGGCACCGGGGAGCTCACGGCGACGCTCCTCGCCCGGTGGCCCGGCGCGCAGGTCCACGGAGTGGACGCCTCACCCGCGATGATCGGCAAGGCGCCGGCGGGCCTCGGCTTCGAGGTGGCCGACGTACGCGACTGGCGTCCGTCGCGGCCGGTCGACGTGATCGTCTCGAACGCGCTCCTGCAGTGGCTCCCCGAGCGCCGCGACCTGCTGAGCCGGTGGCGGGGCTGGCTCGCCGACGACGGGTGGCTCGCCTTCCAGATGCCCGGCAACTTCGACGCGCCGAGCCACGCCGTCGTGCGCGAGCTGTGCCGTACGACCTGGCGGGCGGAGCTGGGCGACGTGCCGCGCGGGACGACGGTGGGGGAGCCCGAGGAGTACGTGGACCTGCTCGCCGGTCTCGGCCTCACGGTGGACGCCTGGGAGACCACCTATGTCCACGTCCTGCAGGGGGAGGACCCGGTGCTGAACTGGGTCAAGGGCACGGCGCTGCGGCCGATGCTCGACCGGCTGCCGCCCGAGCGGCACGCCGCCTTCCTCGCCGACTGCGCGCGGGCCCTGCGCGAGGCCTACCCGCCCCGGCCGTACGGCACCCCCTTCCCCTTCCGCCGCATCTTCGCCGTCGCCCACTCATGAGGCCACAACCGAGCGATCCGGAGGGGCGCGCCGCCGATCTGCACTGAGGAGCGAGGAACGAGCGACGAGGGCTGTGTTCCTCGCGCGCCTCCGGCACGACCAGGCGGGTGTGAGCGCCCCGATGGTGAGCGGGAAACACTGTTCACTTTCGCGTGGCACTATGACGGCCCGACCGGGAGGCACTTGGGGGAACGGTGGCGCTTGAGATCGAGGACAAGTTCGACGTACAGGAAGACTTCGCCCTGCCCGACCTGGGCGGCGTGCCGGGATGCGCGCGGGTGGCCGAACCGCTGTCACACCGCCTGACCGCGGTCTACTTCGACACTCCCGATCTGCGCCTGGCCGCCCGGGGCGTCACGCTGCGGCGCCGGCGCGGCGGGGACGACGAGGGCTGGCACCTCAAGCTGCCCAAGGCCGCGGGCGCCCGCGAGGAGATCACCCGGCCGCTCACCCGCAGCGCGAAGACCGTCCCCGCCGAGCTGGCGAGTCTCGTCCTGGCGTACACGCGGGGCGCCCCGCTGGCGCCGGTGGCCCAGCTGGAGACCCGCCGTTCCATCGCGCTGCTGCTCGGACCCGAGGACACTCCGCTCGTGGAGGTCGCCGACGACCGGGTCAAGGGCACCGTCCTCGGCGACGAGCCGGTGGTGCGGCGCTGGCGGGAGGTCGAGGCCGAGATCAAGGAGGGCGACGCCGAGATCCTCAAGAAGGTGGGCAAGCGGCTGCGTAAGGCCGGCGCCGCCCCCTCGGCCAGCGGGAGCAAGCTCGCCCGGGTCCTCGGCGACCGGCTCCCCGCTCCGCGCCCCGCGACCCGGCCCGAGCCGGGCTCCGTCGGCGAGGTCGTCGTCGGCTACCTCCGCGCCCAGGTCGCCGCGCTCGCCGCCCAGGACCCCCGCGTACGGCTCGCCGGGGAGGACGCCGTGCACCAGGCGAGGGTGGCCTGCCGCCGGCTGCGCAGCGCGCTCAAGGCGTTCAAGCGGATCGTCGTGGAGACCGAATCCGTGCAGGAGGAGCTGAAGTGGCTCGGCGAGGTGCTGGGCGAGGCACGTGACCTGGAGGTCATGCGGGCGCGCTTCGCCGGCCGTCTCGACGCGCTCGACCCGCGGCTCGTCACCGACGAGGCGCGCCGCAGGCTGGGCGACGACCTGCTGGCCAGGGAACACGACGCGTACGACCGCATCCGGGCCGCGCTCAGCGGCGAGCGGTACTTCGCGCTGCTCGACGCCCTCGACGCGCTGGCGGCCGACCCGCCGCTGACGGCGGCGGCGGGCAGGGACGCGGCCAAGGCCCTGCCGAAGATCGTGGACAGCAACTGGCGGCGGGTGGTGGACGCCTACGACGCGGCCGGGCGCGCGGAGGAGGGCGAGGAGCGCGAGACGGCCATGCACGAGGTGCGCAAGGCCGCCAAGCGCGCCCGGTACACCGCGGAGGCGGCCGGCATGTCCGGGCCGGCCAAACGGGCGAAGCAGGTGCAGACGGTGCTCGGCCGGCACCAGGACGGCGTGGTCGCCCAGGACACCCTCCTGGAGGAGGCCGCCCGGGCGCGGGAGGCCGGGGAGGACACCTTCACCTACGGCGTGCTCGCGGGCGTCGAGAGCGTCGAGGCGGCCCGCGCCCACGAGGAGTTCCCCGCCGTGTGGGCGTCCGTCACCGGATGACCCGCCGGCCCACGCGCCGCGTCTCCACGGCCACCGCGGCCGGTTCACGGTTGACGCGCCAGGCGCCCGCCTCGCCGGCCGGTCAGGTCACGTAGCGCTCCAGCGTGACCACCTGACCGGCCGCGTGGTGGAGGACGGCGAAGCCGCCCTTGGCGATGGCGAGGTCGGCGGACCGCGCCCGGTGCAGCGTCTCGCCCGCCGTGCCCAGCAGCGCGGGCAGCACCTTGCCGTGGCTGCACAGCACCGCCGCCTCCGCCGCGGCGAGCGACTCGCGCACCAGGCGTTCCGCCTCGCGGGGGTCGTAGCCGCTCTCCGACAGCGCCTTCTCCTTACGCACCTCCAGGCCGCGCCGTTCCGCGTACGGCCCGATCGTCTGCGTGCAGCGCCTGGCGTGCGAGCTCACGAGCCGCTCCGGCCGGTACGCCCCGAGCACCGCGGCCAGGATCTCGGCCTGGGCGCGACCCCGCTCGTCCAGCGGGCGGTGGTCGTCGTCGCCCTTCCACTCCTGCCGGGAGCCCGCCAGCGCGTGCCGCAGGAAGATCAGCGGAGTGGTCGTGAGGGGCGCGGCGCGGACGGCCCGCAGCAGGCGCCTGTCCCATCGATAGGTGAGGCGCCGCACCGCCTCCTCGATCGGCAGCCAGACGACCTCGTCGACCTCCTTGTCGATCACGTGGCCGTCGCCGCCCGCCGCCCGCCCGTCGCCGGGGTCGCGGGCGAGCCAGTAGTCCACCCGCTTGAGCCGGCCGTCCTTCAGGTAGTGCACCGGCGGGAGCGCGCGGCCGAGCACGACCCGCAGGCCGGTCTCCTCCCGCACCTCGCGCAGCGCCGCGGCGATCACGTGCTCGCCGTGCTTGAGCTTGCCCTTGGGCAGGCTCCAGTCGTCGTACGCCGGCCGGTGGACGAGCGCGATCTCCGGATCGGCCTCCTCGCCCCGCCAGACGACCGCCCCCGCTGCTCTGATCACACGGGCCGCTCTGACCACTGCGCCGAACATCACTCGGCCCCGTCGTCCACGGTCCGCCAGCGACGGCTCGCGATCAGATGGTGCTGGAGGTCGGTCTCGCCCCGGTGGCGCAGCCACTTGCCGTCGGAGTGCAGCGTCCAGGCGGTGGTGGTGTCCTCGAAGGCCAGGTCGAGCAGGTGGGCGAGATATCTGCGGTGCTCCGGGCTGGTGACCTTGACCAGCGCCTCGACCCGCCGGTCCAGGTTGCGGCGCATCAGGTCGGCGCTGCCGATCCAGATCTCCGGCCGGCGTCCCCCGCCGAACTCGAACACGCGGGAGTGTTCGAGGAAGCGGCCGAGCACGCTGCGTACGCGGATGGTCTCCGACAGGCCCGGCAGGCCCGGGCGGAGCGTGCAGATGCCGCGGACCCACAGGTCCACCGGCACGCCCGCCTGCGACGCGCGGTACAACGCGTCGATGACCGGCTCGTCCACCATCGAGTTCGTCTTGATCCGGATGCGGGCCGTGCGGCCGGCCTCGCGATGGGCGATCTCCTGCTCGATCCGGTCGAGCAGGCCCTGGCGCAGCGAGTCGGGCGCGACCAGCAGCCTGCGGTAGTCGGACTGGTGGGAGTAGCCGGTCAGGTGGATGAACAGGTCGGTCACGTCCTCGCCGACCTGCGGGTCGGCGGTGAGCAGGCCGAAGTCCTCGTACTGCCGGGCCGTCTTCGGGTTGTAGTTCCCGGTGCCGATGTGGCAGTAGCGCCGCAGTTCGCCGCCCGCCTCCTGGCGGACCACCATGGCGAGCTTGCAGTGCGTCTTGAGGCCGAGCACGCCGTAGACCACGTGGCACCCGGCCGTCTCCAGCTTGCGGGCCCAGGAGATGTTCGCGTGCTCGTCGAACCTCGCCTTGATCTCCACCACGACCACGACCTGCTTGCCGGCCTCGGCCGCGTCGATCAGCGCGTCCACGATGGGCGAGTCGCCGCTCGTGCGGTAGAGCGTCTGCTTGATGGCCAGCACGTCCGGGTCGGCCGCCGCGTCCTCCACGAACCGCTGCACGCTCGTCGCGAACGAGTCGTACGGGTGGTGCACCAGGATGTCGCGCTCGCGCAGGGTGGCGAACAGGTCGTCCTCGGCGCTCACCGCCTCCGCCGGGACGAACGGCCGGAAGTGGAGCTCCGGGCGGTCGAGGTCGGCGATGGCGTGCAGCCCGGTGAGGTCCAGCGGGCCGGGCAGCCGGTAGATCTCGTGGTCGCCCACCCCCAGCTCGTCGACCAGCAGATCGAGCACCTCGGGAGTGATGGTGTCCTCGACCTCCAGCCGCACCGGCGGCCCGAACCTGCGCCGCAGCAGCTCGCGCTCCAGCGCCTTCATCAGGTTCTCCGTGACGTCCTCGTCGACCTCCAGGTCCTCGTTCCTGGTCACCCGGAAGACGTGGTGCTGCACCACCTGCATGCCCTTGAACAGCTCGCCGAGGTGCGCCGCGATCACGTCCTCCAGCGGGACGAACCGGTCCTTCGACGCGTTCACGAAGCGGGGAAGCTGCGAGGGCACCTTCACCCGCGCGAACACCGTGTGGCCCGTCACCGGGTTGCGCACGGTGACCGCCAGGTTCAGCGAAAGCCCCGAGATGTACGGGAACGGGTGGGAGGGATCGACGGCCAGCGGCGTCAGGACGGGCCTGATCCGCTGGCGGAAGAGCTTGCGCAGCGCCGTCCGCTCCTCCCGGGCGAGGTCCTCCCAGCGGACGATCGCGATGCCCTCCTCGGCCAGCTCCGGGCAGATCCGGTCGTGGAAGACCGCCGCGTGCCTGCGGGCGAGGTCGTCGGCGACCGACGCTATCCGGGTCAGCGCCTCGCTCGGCTTCAGCCCGCCCGGCGTCCGCAGCAGCAGCCCGGTCGCCATCCGCCGTTTCAGCCCGGCCACCCGTACGCGGAAGAACTCGTCGAGGTTGCTCGCGAAGATGGCGAGGAACCGCACGCGTTCGAGCAGCGGCACCGACGAGTCCTCGGCGAGCTCCAGGACCCGTTCGTTGAAGAGGAGCCAGCTCTCCTCACGGTTGAGGAACCGGTCGTTCGGCAAGGGGGCGGGCACGGGGAGGTCGGCCTCCTCCGGCGCAGGTGAGGGGGAGCTTTGGGCGGACATATAACGAAATATGCCCCACAACGTTGAACGGAACGTTAACTTCGCAGCAACGAAACCGTCAGGCCGGTCCACCCCCGCCGGTCACCTTGCCCGCGGTATCGCGGGCCGTCCCGCCAGTGGTCACCGGGGTGGAGGGAGCGGAGCGGAAGGGAGCGAGGACCGCGAGCGTTGCGCCCAGCGGAGCGGGCTTCGCGAGGACCGGAGGTTCCTTCCGGCGCAGTGACCGGCCCGGCCACGACCTAGCGCTGCTCGCGTTCCCTGGTCTTCTCCAGCTCGCGCTGGCGGCGTTCGAGCTCCTTGGCCCGTTCGCGTAGCTCGCGTTCGCGGGCCTTCTCCTGCTCCCGCCGGAGCTTCTCCTGCTCCTTGAGCTGCCGCTCGAGCTCCTTGGCGCGCTCGCGCTGCTCGCGTTCCTTGAGCTTCTCCAGCTCGCGCTGGCGGCGTTCGAGCTGCCTGGCGCGTTCGCGTTGCTCGCGTTCGCGGGCCTTCTCCTGCTCGCGCCGGAGCTTCTCCTGCTCCTTCGCCTCGCGCTCGGTGGGCCGCGGCGTACGGGTCTCGGCAGAAGGGGTCAGGACCAGCCCGCGGGTCGCGCCGGTGAGCCCGGGGTCGGAGTCGAGGCCCTTCAGGCCGTTCCACGACAGGTTCACCAGGTGGGCGGCGACCTCCTCGCGGCGCGGCGTGCGCACGTCGAGCCACCACTGGCCGGTGAGGGCGGTCATCCCCACGAGCATCTGCGCGTACATCGGCGCGAACTTGGGGTCGTAGCCGCGTTCCCTGAACTCGTCCGCGAGCACGTCCTCGACCTGGCTCGCGATCTCGCTGATCAGGCTGGCGAAGGTGCCCGTCCCCGACGCGGCGTGGGAGTCGCGGACCAGGATGCGGAAGCCCTCGCTGCTCTCCTCGATGTACTGCAGGAGGGCGAGCGCGGCGCGCTCCAGCTTGACGCGGGCGTGCGAGGCCGACAGCGCCTGGGTGACCAGGCTCAGCAGGCGCTGCATCTCCCGGTCGATCACGACGGCGTAGATGCCCTCCTTGCCGCCGAAGTGCTCGTAGACCACGGGCTTGGAGACCTTGGCGCTGGCCGCGATCTCCTCGACCGACGTGCCGTCGAAGCCCTTGTCCGCGAACAGGGCCCGGCCGACCTGGATCAGCTGCTCGCGCCGCTCCGCGCCGGTCATGCGTCTTCGAGTTCGGGAGGACTCGCTCACAGGTTCCATGATGGCGGTCGCCCCGGCCGGAGCCCGGCCCGGGACGGGTAAGGGGAGCGGCGCCGTCGAGGGCGCCGGTGCGGACGTCAGCGGAGAGAGGGTGGGGGACAGGGCCGCCGCGTGTGCGAAAGCGGCCCCGCCATCCGCGCCGACGGGGGCGTCAGGCAATGCGCTTCGCCGCCAGCCGCTCCGGTGTCGGCCAGCGCACGTCACGGGCCCAGCCGGCCTTCTCGAACCAGCGGATGAGGCCGGCGCTCAGGTCGATCTGGCCCTTCAGCGCGCCGTGCCGGGCGCAGGTGGGGTCCGAGTGGTGCAGGTTGTGCCACGACTCGCCGAACGAGGGGATCGCCAGCCACCACACGTTGCGGGACTTGTCACGCGACTCGAAGACCTCCTCGCCGAACACGTGACAGATGGAGTTGATCGACCAGGTGACGTGGTGCAGCAGGCCGATCCGGATCACCGTGCCCCAGAAGAACGCGGTCACCGCGCCCTGCCAGGACCACGTGATCAGGCCGCCCAGGATCGCCGGGAGCAGCAGGGAGGTGATCGCCAGGGCCGGGAAGGCCCGGTGCAGCTTCATCACGTCCGGGTCCTTCATCAGGTCCGGGGCGTACTTGGCGCGGTTGACCCGCTCGGACTCGAACAGCCAGCCGATGTGGGCGTAGAGCAGGCCCTTGCACATGGACTTGAAGCCGGGGCCGAAGCGCCACGGCGAGTGCGGGTCGCCCTCCTTGTCGGAGAACTTGTGGTGCTTGCGGTGGGCGGCCACCCAGTCGAGCACGGACATCTCCAGCGAGAGGCTGCCGGCGATGCCGAGGGCGATCTTCAGCGGCCGGTTCGCCTTGAACGATCCGTGCGTGAAGTAGCGGTGGTATCCGACGGTGACGCCGAGGCCGGACACGACGTAGAACACCGCGGCGATCGCGAGGTCGGTCCAGCCGAGGCCCCAGCCCCAGGCGAAGGGCACCGCGGCGAAGACCGCCAGGATCGGCGCGCCGACGACGATCGCGAAGACAACCAAGTCGGCCTTGCTCTTGTCCTGCGGTTCGAAGTCCGGCTTCGGCTGTGGTGCGGCGCGGTCGGTGACGACGGTCATGGGCTACCTCACGGGTGTTGGGAAGATTGTCTAGCTACGCGACCGTAACTTACGCCATCGTAAGTTAGGAACCCCTAAGAGCGAATGTGTGGAAGGTGACGCGCGGGGCCACATCTGGTGGCGAATCCACGTCTTGCACCAACTCTCGGCAATCTGGTAATGCCTGCCGCCGCACATCAGAGGCTCGTCGCCGGCCGCGCGAGGTCCACGGCGACCTGCCCGAAATGTGGCTTAACTAACATCCCGGCCCGTTGTCGTGGGCGTCCGGCTCGTTTTGGGGGCGCGCGTGAGGGGTCGGCTCTGTATCCTGAGGTCGGATTCCGGCTCCTGCCGGAATCCGACAAATGGGACTTTGGCCCATTCCCGGGTCGTCTAGGGGCAAGACTACAGATTTTGGTTCTGTCAACGGAGGTTCGAATCCTCCCCCGGGAGCCTGTCCGTCCGTCCGTCGTGCGCCCCGGGGGGCCTGGTTCCCGCCCGGGGGACGGCAGGTAAGCTCACCTTGTCGAGCGGGTGACCGTGCGGTTCCTGGGTAGTGGACGCGTGGAAGCCGCAGCCGATCCCGCACCGTTTCGTGTAGTAAGCCGCGACGCCGAGGGAGCCTCAGTCCGTGAGTGTGCCGCGCCCGGCAGCCGTGATCGTCCTCGCCGCCGGCGAGGGCACCCGGATGAAGTCGAAAACCCCCAAGGTCCTCCACGAGGTCTGTGGCCGGACGCTGGTGGACCACATGCTCGCCGCCGCGCGCGGCCTCACCCCCGAACGCCTGGTCGTCGTCATCGGCCACGCCCGGGAACAGGTCGGCGCGCACCTGGCGGAGACCGCGCCGGACGCCCGCCTGGTCGTGCAGGAGAAGCGGAACGGCACCGGCCACGCCGTGCGCACCGCCCTGGAGGCCGAGGGCCCCATCGAGGGCACCATCCTGGTGACGTACGGCGACACGCCGCTGCTGCGCGCCGAGACTCTGGCGGTCCTGCTGGAGCGGCACGCCGCCGACGCGAACGCCGTCACCGTGCTGACCGCCGTGGTCCCCGACCCGACCGGGTACGGACGCATCGTGCGCGACGGGGACGGCGCGGTGCTGGAGATCGTCGAGGAGAAGGACGCGTCCCCCGAGCAGCGCGCGATCACCGAGATGAACTCGGGCGTGTACGCCTTCGACGGCGCGCTGCTGGCCGACGGCCTGCGGCGGATCGGCGCCGCCAACGCCCAGGGCGAGGAGTATCTGACCGACGTGCTGGCCATCCTCCGGGAGGACGGCCACCGGGTGGGCGCCTGCGTCGCCGCCGACCACGCGGAGGTCGAGGGCGTCAACGACCGCGTCCAGCTCGCCTTCGTGCGGCGGGTGCTCAACGACCGCATCCTGGAGGCGCACATGCGCGCCGGGGTCACCGTCGTCGACCCCGCTGGTACGTGGGTCGACGCCGGAGTCGTCATGGAACCCGACGTCGTGATCCATCCCGGCACCCAGCTCAGGGGCGCCACGAGGGTCCGGGCGGGAGCCGAGGTGGGGCCGGGCAGCACGCTGACCGACACCGTCGTCGGCGAGGACGCCGTCGTGCGCAACACCGTGGCCGACGGCGCGGAGATCGGCGCCGGCGCCACCGTGGGCCCGTTCGCGTACCTGCGCCCCGGCACCGTGCTCGGCCGCGGCGGCAAGATCGGCGCGTATGTCGAGACCAAGAACGCGCGCATCGGCGAGGGCTCGAAGGTCCCCCACCTCACCTACGTCGGCGACGCGACGATCGGCGCCGGCTCGAACATCGGCGCCGCCTGCGTCTTCGTCAACTACGACGGCGTCGGCAAGCACCACACCGTCGTGGGCGACCACGTCCGCGTGGGCAGCGACAACATGCTCGTCGCCCCGGTCACGATCGGCGACGGCGCCTACACGGCCGCCGGCTCGGTGATCACGTCCGACGTCCCGCCCGGGGCGATGGCGGTCGCCCGTGGCAGGCAGCGCAACATCGAGGGCTGGGTGGCCCGCCGCAGGGCCGGCACCCCGTCCGACGAGGCGGCCCGGCGGGCGCTGGCCGCTCCCGAGACCGCCCCCGAGACCGCTGCGGAGGGCGCGCCCGGGGTGAACGGCGCGGACCCCGCCGCGCGGTGAGGACCACCCACGGCGCGCGCCCCAGCGCGCCGTGCGGGGACAGGAAGAGTACGAGGCGCGGTCCCGACCGCGTAGCGCCGAAGGGCCAGGCCAGGAGGACACCGTGACCGACCACATCGACGGGGCGAAGGGGTTCGCGGGCCCCGGGCGACGCGAGGCCACCGCGGACCGGCAGGCCCGGCCACAGCAGGCGTGGCACGGCCGACAGGCTCGACACGCGAGGAGCGCGGCATGAGCGGCAAGAAGACGACCGGCGAGCGGAACCTCATGTTCTTCTCCGGCCGGGCCCACCCCGAGCTCGCCGAGGAGGTCGCGAACGCCCTCGGTGTCGAGATCACGCCGACCGCGCTGCGCGACTTCGCCAACGGTGAGATCTACGTGCGCTACCTGGAGTCGGTGCGCGGCTGCGACGCCTTCGTGATACAGAGCCACACCGCGCCGATCAACCAGTGGATCATGGAACAGCTGATCATGGTGGACGCGCTCAAGCGGGCCTCGGCCAAGCGGGTCACCGTCATCATGCCGTTCTACGGCTACGCCCGCCAGGACAAGAAGGGCCGCGGCCGCGAGCCGATCACCGCCCGGTTGGTGGCCGACATGTTCAAGCAGGCGGGCGCCGACCGGATGATGTCCATCGATCTGCACACCTCGCAGATCCAGGGCTTCTTCGACGGCCCGGTCGACCACCTGTTCGCGATGCCCGTGCTGATCAACTACCTGCGCGGCAAGCTCGACCCGGCGACGACCACGATCGTCTCGCCCGACACCGGCCGCGTACGGCTCGCCGAGCGCTGGTCCGACACCCTGGGCACCCCGGTGGCCTTCATCCACAAGCGGCGCGACCTCGACGTGGCGAACCAGGTGAAGGTGCACGAGGTGGTCGGCAAGGTCCACGGCCGGACCTGCGTGCTGATCGACGACATGATCGACACCGGTGGCTCCATCTGCAAGGCGGCCGACGCCCTGTACGAGCACGGAGCGACCGATGTCATCGTGGCCGCCACCCACGCGGTGTTCTCCGGGCCCGCCGTGGACCGCCTGAAGAACTCCCGGATCTCCGAGGTGGTCGTGACCAACACGCTGCCCATCGAGGAGGAGAAGAGGTTCGACAGCCTCACGGTGATGTCGATCGCCCCGCTGATCGCCCGGGCCATCACCGAGGTCTTCACCGACGGCTCCGTCACCAGCCTCTTCGAGGGCGACGCCTGACCCGTTCCGGCGCCTGACCTGTTCCGGGCCCCCGGACGCACCCGGGGGCCCGGACCGGTTCTAATAGAGGGCGCCCATCGCCGTACGGACCTCCGCGAGGGTCGCGTCGGCGACGGCGGCGGCGCGCGCGTTGCCGTCGCGGAGCACCCGGCGGACGTGGCCGCGGTCCCCGGCGAGCTCGGCCCGCCGCGCCCGCAGCGGCGCGAAGTGGTCGTTGATCGCGTCCGTGACCAGCGCCTTCAGCGCGGCGGCCCCCCGCCCGCCGATCTCGCCGGCCACCTCCTGCGGGTCCCGGCCGAGGCACAGCGCGGCCAGGAGGACCAGGCTGGACACCTCGGGCCGGGCGGCCGGGTCATAGGTGATGTGGCGGTCCGCGTCGGTCTTCGCGCCGCGGATCAGCCGGGCGGTCTCGTCGGCGGTGGCGGCCAGGGCGACGGCGTTGCCCCGGCTCTTGCTCATCTTGGCGCCGTCGGTGCCGAGCAGCAGCGGCGCCGCGGACAGCAGGGCCTCGGGCTCGGGGAAGACCGGGTTCGCCGGGGAGCCGTAGCGGTGGTTGAAGCGGCGCGCGATGATGCGTGCCACCTCCAGGTGGGGGAGCTGGTCCTGCCCGACCGGGACGATCCCGGCCTTGCAGAACAGGATGTCGGCGGCCTGGTGCACGGGATAGGTGAACATCAGCCCGCTCACCGCCGACTGCCGCGAGTGGGCGATCTCGTCCTTGACCGTGGGGTTGCGGCCCAGCTCCGCGACCGAGACCAGGCTGAGGAACGGCAGGAGCAGCTGGTTGAGCGCGGGCACGGCGCTGTGCGTGAAGATCGTGGCCCGGCCGGGGTCGAGGCCCGCGGCCAGGTAGTCGAGCACCAGGTCCTCCACGCGCTCGGTGAGCCGGTCGGCGACGTCCCGGTCGGTCAGGACCTGGTAGTCCGCGACGAGCACCATCATCTCCACGCCCAGGTTCTGCAGGCGGACGCGGTTCTGCAGGGTGCCGAAGTAGTGCCCCAGATGCAGCCGGCCGGTCGGCCGGTCCCCGGTCAGCGCCCGGAACGTGCCGGGCCGCTCCCGTATCGATCTCTCCAGCTCGGCGCTGCGCCGTCGCGCGCCCGCCACGCCGAGGTCGTCGGACGGGCCGATCTCCAGAGTGGTCGTCATGTGCTCTCTCCCTTGGCAGGTGGTCCGCCGCCGACGGCGACCCCTCGTCCAGGGAGCACGAAAAAGGGCCGTCCATCCGAACGGCCCGGTCGTACGCGTGTGATGGCCGCTCCTATCCGGAGCGCCACCAGCCCTGACACGACGTACGTTGCATGCCGCCAGTGTAACGACCACCCGGCCACCGCGGGAGAGACTGAGCGAAGCGGGAAACACGGTAGGCTGTGAGGGTTGCGCTCGTAACGCCTTCCGCTAGGGCGGGTGAGGGGGAGCGCGTCATCCGTCGAACATCCCTAGGAGATGTGCCGTGTCCGAAGTACGCATCGCCGCCGAGCTCCGTGACGAGTTCGGCAAGGGCGCCGCCCGCAAGATCCGCCGGGCGAACAAGGTTCCCGCCGTTCTCTACGGCCACGGCACCGACACCAAGCACCTGACCCTCCCCGGCCACGAGCTGCTGCTCGCGCTGCGCACGCCCAACGTGCTCATCCGCCTGCACGGTGAGGGCGTGGACGAGATCGCGCTGCCCAAGGGCGTCCAGCGCGACCCGATCAAGGGCTTCCTGGAGCACGTCGACCTGCTCCTGGTCAAGCGGGGCGAGAAGGTCGTCGTCGAGATCCCGGTCACCGTCGTCGGCGAGACGAACGGCAGCGCCATCGTCGACCAGCCGCTGAACACGCTCTCGGTCGAGACCGAGGCGACCCACATCCCGACCGGCGTCGAGGTCGACGTGGACGGCAAGGAAGAGGGCTACATCGTGCACGCGGCCGACCTGAAGCTGCCGGAGGGCACCACGCTGGCCGGCGACCCCGAGGCCCTGGTGCTGCAGGTGATCGGCGCTCCGTCGGCCGGGCTGCCCGAGGAGGGCGAGGCCGCCGCCGAGGGCGAGACCGCCGAGGCCGCCGAGTAGGACCGATTCGTGAGAGAGTCCTCCGCGGGGTGTCCCGCGGAGGACTCTTCCATGTGAGGTGACTATGGAGGAGACAGCGATGTCCGACACGGCCGCGCAGCGGTGGCTGGTCGTGGGCCTGGGCAATCCCGGGCCGGAGTACGCCGGGAACCGCCACAACGCGGGCTTCATGGTGCTCGACGAGCTGGCGGCCCGGGTGGGCGGGCGGTTCAAGGCGCACCGGTCGCGGGCCGAGGTGGTCGAGGGCCGTCTGGCCGCGCTGCCCGTGGTGCTGGCCAAGCCGCTGTCCTTCATGAACCTGTCCGGCGGCCCGGTCAAGGCGCTGGCCGACTTCTACAAGATCACACCCGACCGGGTCGCCGTGGTCCACGACGAGCTGGACATTCCGTACGGTGCGCTGCGCGCGAAGCTCGGCGGCGGCGACAACGGGCACAACGGCCTGAAGTCGATCACGAAGTCGCTCGGCACGCGCGACTATCCGCGCATCCGGTTCGGCATCGGCCGCCCGCCGGGCCGGATGGACCCGGCGACGTTCGTGCTGCGCGACTTCGCCACGGCCGAGCGCAAGGACCTGCCGTTCCTGGTGGACCGAGCCGCCGACATGGTGGAGTCGCTGATGACGGCGGGCCTGGAGGCGACGCAGAACCGGTTCCACGCCGGCGACCTCAACCCGGCCAAGCCGCCCCGCTGAGGGTCCCTCCGCCGGGAGCGCGCGGCTCCCGGCGAGGGGTGACCCGCGGGGGCCTCAGGGACGGCCGAGGGCGCGGTACTCCCAGCCCGCCGCGCGCCAGGCGTCGCGGTCGAGGGCGTGCCGGCCGTCCACGATCCGCCGGTGCGCGACGACCTCCGACAGCGCCTCGGGCTGGATCTCGCGGAACTCCGCCCACTCGGTGAGCAGGACCACCACGTCCGCGTCCCTGGCCACGTCCATGGCGCTGGTGCCGTACCTGAGCTCGGGATAGGTGCGGCGGGCGTTGTCCAGCGCCGCCGGGTCGTAGACCCGCACGTTGGCGCCCAGCCCGTGCATCGTCCGGGCCACGTCGAGCGCGGGGGCGTCCCTGATGTCGTCGGAGTTGGGCTTGAAGGCGGCGCCGAGGCAGGCCACCCGCTGGCCGTTGAGCTGGCCGCCGAGCAGCTCCCTGACCAGGTCGATCGTACGGGAGCGCCGGCGCCGGTTGATGGCGTCGACCTCCCGCAGGAAGGACACGGCCTGGCCGACGCCGATCTCCTCGGCCCGGTAGGCGAAGGCCCGGATGTCCTTGGGCAGGCAGCCGCCGCCGAACCCGAGACCGGGCTGGAGGAAACGGCCGCCGATCCGGTCGTCGTAGGCGAGGGCCTGCGCCAGGTCGCGTACGTCGGCTCCGGTGGCCTCGCAGATCTCGGCCATCGCGTTGATGTAGGAGATCTTGGTGGCCAGGAAGGAGTTGGCGGCGACCTTGACCAGTTCGGCGGTGGGGAGGTCGGTGACCACGGTCGGGGTGCCGAGGTCGAGGATCGGCGCGAACGCCGCGGCCAGCCGCTCACGCGCCCACTCCGTGGTGACGCCGAAGACGAGCCGGTCGGGCCGGAGCGTGTCGTCGACGGCGAAGCCCTCCCGCAGGAACTCCGGGTTCCAGGCCAGCTCCACCTCCGCACCGGCCGGGGCCAGCTCGGTCAGCAGGCCGCTCAGCCGGGCCGCGGTGCCGACCGGCACGGTCGACTTGCCGACGACCAGGCAGCGGCGGGTCAGGTGCGGGGCCAGGCCCCGGACGGCGGCGTCGACGTAGCTGAGGTCGCAGGCGTCCAGGCCGGGCTGCTGGGGGGTGCCCACGCAGATGAAGTGGACGTCGCCGTGCTCGGCGGCCTCGGCGTAGGAGGTGGTGAAGCGGAGCCGTCCCGACTCCAGGGTCTTGGCCAGCAGCTCGGGCAGGCCCGGCTCGAAGAACGGCACCTCCCCGGACTGCAGTTTGCGGATCTTCCCGGGGTCCACGTCGAGCCCGACCACGTCGTAGCCCAGCGAGGCCATGCAGATGGCGTGTGTCGCCCCGAGGTAACCGGTCCCGATCACCGTCAGCCGGGGGAGTTCGGCGTCGCTCATGTCAGTTTCCCAATGAGTGTCGGCGAGTCGCCGTCCGGCGGACTCGGTGCCTGGTGACCGCCGGCGGGGTGTGCCGGGCGGCCGGGGGAGTCGGGCTCCGGCGGGAGGTCCCCGCCGGAGCCGTGGTCAGGAGCAGCCGCCCTTCTTGGTCAGCGCTCCACCGGTGACCTTGTTGTCGCAGGAGATCGTGTTGCCGCCGGCGGTGTCGTTGACGCCGTAGCCGCCCGAGCCGCCGAGGTCGATGACGTTGGCCCGGAACACGTTGCCGGTGCCCCAGCCGTCCACGATCCTGTGGGTCTGGAAGCCGTCCTCGCTGGTGCCGCTGCCGGTGTTGCGCTCGATGACGTAGCCGTTGCCCTTGACGTCCACCCAGGAGTCGTTGTGCTTCGACCCGCCGAGGGCGGAGCCGTCGAAGACGTTGCCGACGATCCGGCCGCCGGAGGTGCCCTCCTTGACGTCCACGGCCTCCGCGGTGGCGCGGATGACGTTGCCGCGCACGACGTTGCGGTCGCTGCGGTCCATCTTCCCACCGGAGAAGGACGCCCAGTTGCTCTCGGCGGTGCCGAGGTAGACACCCTCGCCGAACTTCTCGCGGCGCAGGCCGGTCGCGTAGACCGTGTTGTACTGCACGGTGTTGTCGCTGCTGAAGTTGCGCAGGTGGATGGCCTCGTCCCCGATGTCGTGGACGGTCAGGCCCTGGACGATCGTGTGGGAGGTCTGGTCGGCCATCACGCCCTTCTGGCCGTTGCGGACGTCGAAGCCGATCAACCGCCAGTGGCTCACCTGGTTGAGGTGGAAGGCGTAGCCCTTCTTCACGCCGCCGCCGTCGAGAACCGCGTCGGGCGGGCCGCAGACGAAGATCGGCTCGGACGCGGTCCCGGAGACCGTCGCCACGAACCTGCCGACGTACACTCCGGGATCCAGCGCGATCACCGCGCCCGGCTCGGCGGTCTTCAGCGCCTCGGTCAGCCCGGCCGCGTCGCCGACCGTCACCGTGGCCTCCGGGCAGTCGATCTTCCCCGGCCCCTCGGGGACCGGGACGGCGGGCGGGTCCTGCGTCGGGACGAACGGCACCGCGTCGTCCCCGTCCAGCGCCGCGTCCTGGTCCTCGTACTTCTCGCCGTCGTCCGGCTGCGCGTTCTGGGAGTCCTGGGAACCGTCGTCCATCGCCGCCGGAGGCCGGGTGTTCCCGCCCACCGGGCGGATGTCCTCGACAGGGGGCTCCGAGCCCCCGCCGAACAGCCCGCGCAGCAGCACCACGACGACGATCGTGAGGGCCGCCCCGACGAGCATCCCCACCAGGGTCCTGCGGTCGATGTAGCGGTCCACCGCTCAGTCCCCCTTTCCGGCGGCCGCGACGGCGGCGGTCCGCAGTTCCCTGGCCGGCCGCTCCTCCAGCACCGCCTGCTTCTCGTACGGGTCGACGATGCGGCGGCCGGCCCGGGGGCCGTCACCGTTCAGCGCCCGGATCGCGGCGATCGCGATGAGGAGGATCACGCCGAACCAGATCAGGTTCATCGGCTTGGCGATCCGCCTGACCATGGTCCAGAAACCGGCCGTGTCCTGCCAGCCGCCGGTGTTGTTCCGCGCGACGGTCAGCGACCCGGTGGCCCGGGCGGTGTCCAGCGCGCTGCGGCCGGCGCCGCCCAGGGTGTTGCCGGTGATCTCGCTGCCCCCGGCCGCGCCGAGCACGGAGATCGCGTGCAGCGAGGCCGACTGCACGGTGTTGGCCGTGACCGTGACCCGGGAGTTCCTGACGTAGATCGCGGTCGGGACCTCCCTGACGATGTTGCCGCTGACGCGGGCCGACACGACCCCGTCGCGCAGCACGATGCCCTGGCTGCTCTGGCCCCTGACCCGGTTGCCGGAGACCTGCGCGCCGGTGGCGTCCTTGCTCACGACGATGCCCATCTCCCCGCCGACGACCTCCGTGGTCTGCACGACCGGCCGGATGCCGCCCTGCACCTCCACGCCGTACCGGCCGTTGTCGCGGGCGGCGCTGCTCAGCAGCGAGTCGCCGCCGAAGCTGCGCAGCGACTCTCCGGAGGCGGAGGGGCCCTGGGCCAGCGGGAGGCCGCTCATCGTGAAGCCGTTGCCCGCGTTGCGCTCGGCCGTCGAGCCCGTGATCGTGACGTTCTGCGTGCCCCGCGACAGCACGAACCCGTCACCCCTGCTGCCGGTCACGGTGGTGTTCTCGATTGAGGCGTTGCGCGCGAACCGGTGCAGCAGCACGCCGTGGATGAGGCTGTCGCTGATCGTGACGTTGTCGATCCGGGTCTGGTCCGAGGCGCTGATGAAGACGCCGTACGCGTTGCCGACGATCGCGGTGTCGCTGATCTCACCGGTGACCAGGTTGGCCTGGGGCATCTGGTAGGCGATCTTGCTGCCGCCCGAGCTGTCGGTGATCTCGACCTCGTCGTCGCCGCCCCGGCTCGGCACGAGCAGGCCGTTGGGCAGGAGCGTCTTCTGCTCGGGGTCCTCCCTGTCACCCGCCTTCTCGCCGGATCCGGCCCTGCCCGGTGTCCGGGGGGCGGGGGTGGCCGCCACGCCCGCGCGTACGGGGACCCGCTCGGCGGTGTCGGCGGGCCGGTCGGTGCCCGTCAGCGCGAGCCCGCCGGTCGGGCCGCTCCAGAAGCCGAGGTACTCGACCCGGGTGTGGCTCATCCGGAGCTCTCCGCCGATGGCCCGCAGGTACGCGCGGCCGTCGGAGACCTGCGTGTCCGCCGTCCTGGTGTGGGGGTTCCAGCTCGTGATCCGCACCGGGTTCTGGGCCGACCCGTTCATCCGGATGCTCGCGTCGAAGCCCACGATCGAGACGAAGGCGCCGGGTTCGCTGCGCATCCGGATCACGAGCGGGCCCTGCGCGTTCTGCAGCACCAGCTTGGCCCCGGGGCCGAGGAACACGTTGATGCCGAGCACGAAGGAGCCGTCCGACTGCTTCTGGAACTCCTCCAGGCCGAGGCGCTCCAGGTCGGCGATGCGGTACGGGTCACGCCGCTGGGGCAGCACCAGTGTCTGGCCGTTGGCCGAGCTGGAGATGTGCGGCACCCGGGCCTGCGCGGCGGCCGGCCCGCCCCGGGCCAGCGCCGAGGACAGCGTCGCCCGGGTCTGCATGACGCGCAGCGACTCCTGGTCGACCAGCGTCGACTGCTGCTGGGCCTCCGCCTGGGGCACGTCGTTGATCGCGGGCGGCGGCTCGGCTCCGTCGGTGTAGGCGAGGTACGCCCAGGTGCAGGCCGCGACCAGGCTCAGCACGAGGATCACGAGCAGGGCGCGGCTCCGGCGCGGTGGCGTGTCGCTCATGGGGTGATGCCTCCCGTCGCGGGCGCGGCCGGGGCCGGGGCCGGGTGATGGATCGGCAGCGACGGCTCGCGGTGCCGTGGACGGTCTCCGCCGTGGGCGGAGCGGGCCGGCGGGGTCCTGACGGCGGGCCGCAGCGCCAGAGCGGGCCGTTCCTCCAGCACCCGCTGACGCGCGTAGGGGTCGCCGATGGCGGCACGGCGCCGACGGCGATCGGCTCCCACCTGCCGCGACCGCAGCGCCGACACGATGACCAGGAGGATGACCGCCGCCCAGATCAGGTTCATCGGCTTGACGTAACGCTTGGCCTTGACCCAGAACGTCGAGGTGTCGTGCCAGGCGTCCTCGACGTTGTCGTGTTCGTTCACCCGGTGGGCGGACCGTGAGACGCTGATCGCGCTGGTGCCCGAGCCGGCGACGGTGTTGCGGGTGATCTCGGTGGCGCCGACGTCGCCGACCATGGTGATCCCGTGGGCCCTGGGCCTCACCAGCGTCGTGATCTTGTTGCCCACCACCCTGGCGTTGGAGTCGCGCAGGTAGATCCCGGTCACGGTGTCCGTGATCGTGTTCCCGGCCACGTGGCCGGCGGTCGCGCCGTCCCGCAGGGCGATGCCCTGCCTTGCCTGGCCCGACAGCCTGTTGCCGGAGATCTGCACCTCGCTGGCGCCCTCGCGGACCACGATCCCCATGTCGCCACCGGTGATCTCACTGGTGTAGACGGACAGGCGGCTGCCGCCGAGCACCTCGACGCCGTACCTCCCGTTGTCGCGGGCGACGCTGTCGTTGACCGAGTTGTCGCCGTAGACGGTCAGCGACTCGCCGCTCGCGGACGGGCCCTGCGCGAGGGCCTGCCCGTTGAGCGTGAAGCCGTTGCGGCCGTTGCGCTCCGCGACGCAGTCGGTGATCTGCACCTTCTCCGTCGCCCGCGACAGCACGAAGCCGTCGCCGCCGCTGCCGATCACCTTGGTGGACTGGACCGTCGCGCTGTTCACGAACCGGTGCAGGAAGACGCCGTGCGCCAGGCTGTCCCTGATCTCGTCGTCGACGATCTGCGTCTGGTTCGACCCCGAGACGAACAGCCCGTACGCGTTGCCGGTGATGACGCTGTGCCTGATCGACCCGGACACCAGGTCGTCGGCGAGCACGTGCGTCGCGGTGCCGGGGCCGATCGGGATGGTCTCCACGTCGCCGAAGCTGCTCCCGCCCCGCTGGCTGCCGGCCCTGGACAGGCGCTCGGCCTTGTCCTGGTGCCGCTGCGTCTTGGTGCGGTGCCGGTAGACGCTCGCCGGTCGCTCGGTGCCGGTGAGCGCGATGCCCCCGGTTCGGCCGCTCCAGAACCCCAGGTCTGAGACCTCGGCGTACGCCATCTCGAACTTGCCGCCGACCGCCCTTATGTAGGCGCGGCCGTCGGTCGTGGTCATGTCGGGCCTGCGCGTGCGCACGTCCCAGCTGGTGATCCGGACCGGCTTGGCGGCGGTGCCCTTGATGTCGATGTCGCCGCCGAACGAGATGATCGAGCTGAACGACCCCGGCAGGCTGCCCATCCGCAGCGTCAGCGGCCCGCGCAACTGCAGGCGCGCGCCGTCGGCCACGAAGACCTGCACGCCGAGCAGGTAGGAGCCGTCCTTCATCCGCCGCAGATAACGGCCCTTCTCCACCGCCGCGATGTCACGCAGCGTGTACGGCGCCGTGGTGTCGTTGCGCGCGGGCAGCACCAGGGTCCTGCCGTACGCCGAGACGAAGACCTGGGGCCGCTTGCGCTGGGCCGCGGCGATGCCGCCGGCCTGCAGCAGGGCCGTCAGCGCGGCCCGGGTCTGGATGATGCGCTGGTCCTCGACGTCCACCAGCCGGGCCTGCGCCTCGGCGTCCGCGGAGATCAGGCCGGCCTTCAGCGTCTCGTCGTCGGCCATCACCGCTTCCTCCAGCGGCGCCGGCGTCTCCCGCGGCTCCTCGTCCTCCTTCGGCTCCTCCCGCGTGGGAGTCGGCAGGCTCTGCCCGCCCGCCGGAGTCTGCCGCGCCGTCCCGGCCGTGCCGGTCCCCGGCGTACGGGTGGCCTTCGGCGGCCGGGCGGACGAGCGGGTGGGGCGGGCCGACGGGCTCCGCTTGGGGGTCGGGGACGGCCGGGAGGTCTCGGTCGGCGTCGGATCGGGCGAGGGAGTCGGGCTGTGGTCCCGATCGGACGGGGGCGCCGCCGGGTCCACGAGATCCACCGGTGTCGGCTCCGCGGCCGCCGCGCGCCCTCCGCGTACGGGGGCGGCCACAGCCGGGCCGGCCACGCCGAGCGTCAGGGCCGCCGCCGTCAGGAGCGCGGGCAGCGACCGTCTCACTCAGGCCACCCCCTTGAGGGTGGCCGCGGTCTGGCCCGCCCCGCCCATCTGGTTGGCCGAGCGGGTCAGCCATCCCTGCTTGTTCATGGTGACGAACGCGTACAGCTTGATCGGCAGCGCGATCATGATGACCACCAGGCAGACCAGCGGCAGGAGCCAGATCTCCCCGGGGTGGCGGCGCAGATGCGACCAGCCGCGGACGCCCCGGCTGAGGAGCACCCAGCCGACGGCGAGCGCGATGCTCGGCAGGGTGGGCTGGAGCCTGCTGAAGAACAGGTAGGCCAGCGTGATTCCCATGGTCACCGGGGTGAGCAGGATCTGCAGCACGGTCACCTTGGTCACCAGCGGCGTCTTCCAGAGCCACCCCTTCCACAGGGCGGTGAGGTAGCAGCGGTAGGAGTTGCGGCTCCACCGGACGCGCTGCTTGACGAAGGCGCGGAAGGAGGAGGGGAACATCGAGACGGCCCGCGCGGTCGACTGGTGCACCGTCTTGTAGCCCGAGGCGAGGACGAGCCAGGTGAGCCGGCCGTCGTCCCCGGCGATGCAGCGGCGGCCGAGGAAGAACTCGTTCTCCAGGTGCTGGACCACCGGGAGGATGGCCGCGCGGCGGTAGGCCGCCGTACGGCCGGACAGGCAGGCGACGCCGCCTCTGCTGCCCATCGCCGGGACGTAGTCGTAGTAGCGGAGGTTGACCAGCCAGTCCGCGACGCGCCGCCAGACGCTGGTGGTCCGCTGGTAGACGTTCTGCTGGGTCCCCACGCCGCCGACGGCCGGGTCCTCGAAGGGCATCTGCACCGCGTCGAGCAGGCCGGGCTGCCACCACGTGTCGGAGTCGGCGAAGACCACGATCTCGCCCTGTGCCGCCCGGATGCCGACCCCCAGCGCCGAGCGCTTGCCCGCGTGCTCGTAGATGAGGACGTGCAACCGGGGGTCCTCCACCTGCGCGAGCCTGGCGTGGCACTCGGTGTCGGCGACGTCGACGACGATGATCACTTCGAGCGGGTCCTGGGCCAGCCAGCTCTCCAGGCAGCGCACCAGGATCTCGGGGTCCTCGCGGTAGGACGGGACCACCACGGAGACCGTCGTCCGGTAGCCGTTCACGATCGGCCTGGCCAGCCGGGAGAGCACCACCCGATAGATCCAGAGCCCCCAGACGAGCAGTCCGGCCAGGCCCAGCGGGATCAGATTGCGCCAGGAACCATCCGTTCCGGTGCGCACCAGCCATTCATAGGCGGCATCGAGCCAATTCGAATCTGACCCCACGGATCCTCCCCGACCTTTTCCCCGCCTGCCCACGTGTGCTGGGGGACGCGCTCGCATAGCGACAGGTAGAGAAGATACGTGGCGATTTGCCTAGCTTGCCTGGAACGATCCATCTGTTATCAGAGTGAAATGTGTTTCATCTGGGGCAGATGGGGTTTATGAGGTGACCTGGAGTAAACCGATGGGTAAGCGTCTGTGTCCGCAAGGAAAACTAGAAATGGCTAAAAGCATCATTTCTCGTGCCTTTAAGGATACCCGAAACCCCCAAAGCGGACAAAGGGTGGGTCGGATGGTGAGATGACTCGAAGCTTGACGAATTTGTCAGAGAGTCAGCTTTCCGTCGGCCTCTTGCCGGAAGACCGCCACTCCATGAGGTTCTGCAGCAGCTCGGCCTGCTCGACGGCGTCGTCGAGCGCGTTGTGGGTGTGCCGCCGGCTCGACCGCACCTCGCGCGGCATCTGCCGCTTGGTGGCCCAGGCGATCGGCACCATGGCCTTCGCCGCGTACAGCGTCTTGATGTCGACGCACCGGGAGTGGCCGAACGGCGACTCGCCGGTGAAGCGCAGGAAGTACCAGTACATCCACATCCAGTCGTACGACAGGGGGAAGGCCGCGAGCACCGGCAGGTCCGCGCCGCAGACCTCCGCGACCCAGGCGGCCGCGGCCGCCATCGCCTCCGCCGGATCGCGGCCCTCGCGCAGCAGCGTGTCGCGGTCGAGGCCGCTCACCGCCAGCGCCTCCGGCACGAACTCGTCGCTGATCGGCCGGAGTTCGGCGTAGAAGGTCCGGGCCTCCGGATCGGTCCGCTCGAAGCGCCGTCCCGTCATGCGGCCCGCCACGGTCATGCCGAAGCTGACCATGGAGTACGGGCCGGGGATGGGGCCGTCCGCCTCGATGTCGACGGATATGTACGTCTCGGCTTTCACCAGTTCTCCCTGAGGGGCCAGGGTGCGGCCGCTAGCATTCCATCACGTTCGGTAGTGCGACGATCGCGAGGGGTGAGAGTGCTGGGCGGCGTCACCTGCCTGGTCACAGTCGGCACGTCGCGGGGCGCACCCCGCCGTCCGGCCGCGCCACCACCGGAGTGGACCGCGCCACACCGGTTCGCCGCCGCCGTCTGCGACATCTCGGGCACCTCTCTTCCGGGGATCACCACCGTCGTGATCCGGTCCGGTGAGGGTACTGGGTACGTGAGTCCGTACGTGATGGCGAGTGGCGCGCTGCCGGTCGTATGGGTGATCGTCCTGGCGGTGCGGCGCGGGCTGCGCCGGCGCCGGGCGGCGGGCGTGGGCGGTGCGGAGCCACCGCCGCCACCGCACGGCGGGCGTCCGGGGCTCTCCGGCCGGCGGCGACTGGTCAAGGCCGTCTTCGACCGGCTGGTGGCCGCCGCGGCGCTGGTGGTGCTGGCCCCGCTGCTGGCCGCGGTCGCCGTGGCCGTACGGGCCAGTGGGCCGGGCCCGGCCCTGTCCCGGCAGCGGCGGGTGGGCCGGGACGGCGCCGAGTTCACGATCCTGAGGTTCCGCACGACGCACCGCCGCGCCGAGGCCCGCAGGGTCGAGCTGACCGGCGACGCCCGCGGCGAGCTGTTCCGGGTCCGCAGGGACCCCCGCGTCACCCCGCTCGGCGCTCTCCTGCGGCGTTACTCGATCGACGAGCTGCCGCAGCTCGTCAACGTGCTGCGCGGCGACATGTCGCTCGTCGGGCCGCGCCCGCCCCTGCCGGAGGAGGTCGCGCGGCACGGCGACGGCGTCCGCGGGAGGCCGGCGCTGCGGCCGGGGATGACCGGACTGTGGCAGGTCAGCGGCCGACCTGACCTGTCATGGGAGGAATCGGTACGGTTGGACCTGCGTTATGTCGAGAACTGGTCTCTCACGCTGGATCTGCGGATCCTATGGAGGACATGGGCCGCGGTCGCACGCGGGGCGGGAGCGTACTGAAGATGACGATGCGGGACGACCATTCCCTCGCGGGGGAGCTGGCGTCGGAGGCGGGGGAGCGGCTCCTGGAGCTGCGCGCACGCCTCGGTTTCGCGGACGGCCCGGCGTTGAAGGACGCCGGTGACCAGGCCTCGCACCGGTTCCTGATGGACGCCCTGCGGCGGCTCCGCCCGGACGACGCCGTGCTGTCGGAGGAGGCGACCCGCGAGGAGCGGATGGACCCCCGGCGGCTGTCGGCCGAACGCGTCTGGATCGTCGACCCCCTCGACGGCACCCGCGAGTTCTCCGAGGAGGGCCGCGCCGACTGGGCCGTACACGTCGCGTTGTGGGAGCGGGGCTCCCTGACGGCGGGCGCCGTCGCGCTGCCGGCCCAGGGGCGCACGCTCACCACGGCGGCTCCGCCGGAGCTGCCGGAGAAGGTGCGCGAACCGTTCCGCGTCGCGGTCAGCCGCACCCGGCCGCCGGAGTTCGTCCGCGACCTCGCCGCCCGCCTCGGCGCGGAACTCGTCCCGATCGGCTCGGCCGGCGCCAAGATCGCCGCCGTGCTCACGGGTGAGGTCGAGGCGTACGTCCACGCGGGAGGCCAGTACGAGTGGGACTCGGCCGCGCCGGTCGCGGTGGCGCTCGCGGCGGGGGCCCACGCCAGCAGGATCGACGGCTCATCCCTGACCTACAACCAGGGGGACCCGTCACTCCCCGATATCCTGGTCTCCCTACCGGATCTGGCGCCAACGTTGCTCGCCGGAATCCGTGACCTGCATCGCCAGACTCCCTGAAGGAAGCCGAATGCTTCAGCGTGACTACACCACGTCGCAGCTCGACGTGCTCGAGGCCGAGGCGATCCACATCATGCGTGAGGTCGCGGCCGAGTTCGAGCGCCCCTGTCTGCTCTTCTCCGGCGGCAAGGACTCCATCGTCATGCTGCGGGTCGCCGAGAAGGCCTTCTGGCCGGCGCCGATCCCCTTCCCCCTGATGCACGTCGACACCGGGCACAACTTCCCCGAGGTGATCGAGTTCCGCGACCGGCGGGTCGCCGAGCTGGGCGCGCGGCTGGTGGTCGCGTCGGTCCAGGCGTCGATCGACGCCGGGCGGGTGGTCGAGCAGACCGGGCGGCGGGCCTCCCGCAACCGGCTGCAGACCACGACGCTGCTGGACGCCATCGAGGAGCACGGGTTCGACGCGGTGTTCGGCGGGGCCCGGCGCGACGAGGAGAAGGCCCGGGCCAAGGAGCGGGTGTTCTCCTTCCGCGACGAGTTCGGCCAGTGGGACCCGAAGAACCAGCGCCCCGAGCTCTGGAACCTCTACAACACCAAGATCAGCAGGGGTGAGCACATCCGCGTGTTCCCGTTGTCGAACTGGACCGAGCTGGATGTGTGGCACTACATCCGGCGTGAGGGCATCGAGATCCCGTCGATCTACTTCTCCCACACCCGCACGGTCTTCGAGCGCGACGCCATGCTGCTGGCCGACTCCGAGGTGGTCCAGCGGGGCGACGACGAGCCCACGTTCGAGGCCGTCGTCCGCTACCGCACCGTCGGCGACATGACCTGCACCGGCGCGGTCGCCTCGACCGCCACCACGATCGACCAGATCATCGACGAGATCGCCGCCACCCGGATCACCGAGCGCGGCGCGACCCGCGCCGACGACCGGGCGTCCGAGGCCGCCATGGAAGATCGCAAGAAGGAAGGCTACTTCTGATGGACATCCTTCGTTTCGCGACGGCGGGCAGCGTCGACGACGGCAAGTCCACGCTGATCGGGCGGCTGCTGTTCGACTCCAAGGCGATCTTCGAGGACCAGCTGGAGGCGGTCGAGCGAACCTCCCGCGACCGGGGCACGGAATACACCGACCTGTCGCTGCTGACCGACGGCCTGCGGGCCGAGCGCGAGCAGGGCATCACGATCGACGTGGCCTACCGCTACTTCGCCACGCCCAAGCGGAAGTTCATCATCGCCGACACCCCGGGGCACATCCAGTACACCCGGAACATGGTCACCGGCGCCTCCACCGCCGACCTGGCGATCATCCTCATCGACGCGCGCAAGGGCGTGCTGGAGCAGTCGCGGCGGCACGCCTTCCTGACGACGCTGCTGCGGGTGCCGCACCTGGTCCTCGCGGTCAACAAGATGGACCTCGTCGACTACTCCGAGACCCGCTTCGACGAGATCCGCGAGGAGTTCACCGCGTTCGCGAGCAAGCTGAACGCGAGCGACCTCACCTTCATCCCGATCTCGGCGCTGCACGGCGACAACGTCGTCTCCCGCTCCGAGAACATGCCGTGGTACGAGGGCTCCTCGCTGCTGCACCACCTGGAGCACGTGCACATCGCCTCCGACCGCAACCTGGTCGACGTGCGCTTCCCGGTGCAGTACGTCATCCGCCCGCACAGCGCGACCAGCCAGGAGCTGCACGACTACCGGGGGTACGCCGGGCAGGTCGCGGGCGGCGTGCTCAAGCCGGGGGACGAGGTGCTGCACCTGCCCTCGGGCCTGACCACCACGATCGCCGCGATCGACACCTTCGACGGGCCGGTGGAGGAGGCGTTCGCACCCATGTCGGTCACGCTGCGGCTGGCCGACGACATCGACATCTCGCGCGGCGACATGATCTGCCGGCCGAACAACCAGCCGCACGCCGCCCAGGAGATCGACGCGATGGTCAGCTGGATGGCCGACGGCGTGAAGCTCCAGCCCAGGTCGAAGCTGATCATCAAGCACACCACCCGTACGGCCCGGGCGCTGGTGCGCGACCTGCACTACCGGCTCGACGTCAACACCCTGCACCGGGACGAGTCGGCCACCGCCCTCGGCCTGAACGAGATCGGCCGGGTGTCGCTGCGGACGACCCAGCCGCTGTTCGTGGACGACTACGCCCGCAACCGCCTCACCGGCGGCTTCATCCTGATCGACGAGGCCACCAACGGCACCGTCGGCGCGGGCATGATCGTCGACGCGCACTGATTCCATCCTGAACGGCCCCCGAGCGCGACCGCGCCGGGGGCCGTTCTCGTAGGCAAGGAGCCATCCCGCACTCCGGTAGATCCTTTGGGGATCGCCGGTCAGTCGATTACACTGCGCGCTAGGGTCGTCACGTTTCGCATCCTTTTCGTGGAGGACACGTGGCCGACGCTCAGCCGGTGATCTTCGTGGGCGGCCTGGGACGCAGCGGAAGCACCCTGATCGAGCGCCTGCTCGGCGAACTGCCGGGGGTGGCGCCGCTCGGCGAGGTGGTCCATCTGTGGGACCGCGGGGTGCGGGCCGACGAGCCCTGCGGCTGCGGGCAGCCGTTCTCCCGGTGTCCGTTCTGGACGAAGGTGGGCGAGCACGCGTTCGGGCAGTGGCGGGAGAGCCAGGCGGGGTGGCTCCCGAGCCTGCGCATGCGGGTCGACCGCACCCGCAGGCTGCCCGTCCTCGCCCTCGGGCTCCCGAGCCGTGAGGCCGAACTGGCCGAATATGTCCGGTCGTACTCCCGCATCTACGCGGCGGCGGCCGAGGTGGCCGACGCCCGTGTCGTCGTCGACTCCAGCAAGCACGCCTCCCTGGCGTACTGCCTGGCCGCGATCATGAAACCGCGCGTCGTCCACGTGGTGCGCGACCCGAGGGCGGTGGCCGCGTCCTGGCGCCGCCGGGTGCGCAGGCCCGAGAACGGACGGCCGATGACCCGCTGGACGCCCGCCAGGACCGCTGTCCACTGGCTGGCCCAGAACCTCGCCTTCGAGATCCTGCGCCGCCGGGGCGTGCGGGTCGTCCGGGTCCGGCACGAGGACCTGCTGCGCGACCCGCGCGCCACCGTCACCCGCCTCGCCGTACGGCTCGGGCTGCCGGTCGGCGGCCTCGACTTCCTCGACGGCCGCCACGCGCGTCTGGGCGTCGCCCACACCGTCTCCGGCAATCCGATGCGCTTCTCCGTCGGCCCGATCGAACTGCGCGACCGTACCGCGCCCCTGCCGCGTACGCAGCGGTGGCTGGTCACCGCGCTCACCCTTCCGCTGCTCCTCTGGTACGGCTATCGCCTCGCGGGAGCCCGGCGGTGACGCCGTCGGTCGGGGTCGTCATCCCCACCAGGGGCGACCGGCCCGGCCCGCTCCGGGCCGCGCTGACCGGGGTGCTCGGCCAGGAGTACGGCGGCGAGGTGCGCGTGCTGGTCGTGGCCGACGGCGTTCCGGCTCCCCAGGTGGCCGGACAGGTCGCCGGCGTGCCCCTGCCGGGGAGCGGAGGCCCGCGCGGCGTCCGGATGCTGGGTAACCGGCGCACCCCCGGGCTGCCGGGCGCCAGGAACACCGGAATCGCCGTGCTGGACACCGATCTCGTCGCCTTCTGCGACGACGACGACCTCTGGCTGCCGGGCAAGCTGGCCGCCCAGGTGGCCGCGCTCGCGGAGGCGCCCGCAGCGGCCTTCGCGAGCTGCGCGGTCGAGGTCGAGTACGGGACGCGCCGAGTGCCGCGGCTGGCCGGCACCGACCGGGTCGCCCACCACCACCTCACCCGCTCGCGGATGATGATGGTCCACTCCTCGACGTTCCTGTTCCGGCGTGGCTCGGTGTGGGTGGACGAGAGCGCCCCCGGCGGCCAGAACGAGGACTGGGACCTCGCGCTTCGGGCCGCCCGGCGGCACCCGATCGTCCACGTCGACCACCCGCTCGTACGGGTGCGCTGGGGAGCGTCGCACTACGCGGCACGGTGGGCCGACCGGATCGCGGGGCTGGAGTGGATGCTCGCCCGGCATCCGGGCCTGGCCGTCGAACCCCGCGGCGCGGCCCGCGTCTACGGGCAGCTCGCCTTCTGCCACGCTGCCCTCGGACGGCGTCGCGAGGCCGCCCGGTGGTCACTGCGGGCCTTCTCCGCCCGGCCGGGCGAGCCGCGCGCGGCGGTGGCGCTGGCGGTCGCCGGCGGCCTGCTCACCCCGCGCGCCGTACTGCACGCCCTCCACCTGTGCGGCCACGGCATCTGATGACCGACCCGATCCCCACGGCCGCTCTGGACCCGGCGTTCCCGGCCCGGCCCTGCCGGGCCCCAGCAGGACAGGCGGCCTCGGCCGGGATCGGGGCGGCCGGGCCTGTGGTCACCGGAACCGGAGGCGCCGACGCTGGGATGGCCGAGGCCGGGACGGACAGGGTCCCGGTGGCCGGGGTGCTGCTCGACCCGTTCACCGAGGCGCAGGTGGTGGCCCACATCATGGCCGCGCTGGAGCGTGGCGAGGGCGGCCACCTGGTCACCCCGAACGTCGACATCTGCCGGGCCGCCGCCCGGGACCCCTCCCTGCGTACGCTGATCGGCGCGGCAGAGCTCGCGGTGGCCGACGGCATGCCCCTGGTCTGGGCCTCGCGGCTGCTCGGGTGCCCGCTGCCGGAGCGGGTGACGGGAGCCGACCTGATCTGGTCGCTGACCGGGGCCGCCGCGTCGCGCGGCCTGCCCGTCTACCTGATCGGGGGGCCGCCGGGCGTCGCCGAGGCGGCGCGTGACGCGCTGTGCGGGCGGCATCCGGGCCTGCTGGTCGCGGGCGTCCACGCTCCGCCTTACGGGTTCGAGACCAGCCCGGCGGCGCTGGCGGAGATGCGGGGGCGACTCGTCGCCGCGCGGCCGTCCCTGGTCTTCGTGGGCCTCGGGTTCCCCCGGCAGGACCGGCTCATCGCCGCTCTCCGGGCCGATCTGCCGGGCACGTGGTTCGTCGGCTGCGGCGCGGCCATCGCCTTCGCCGCCGGGTCGGTGCGCCGCGCCCCCGGCTGGATGGGCGACCACGGGCTGGAATGGCTGTTCCGCCTGATCAGCGAGCCCCACCGCCTCGCCCGCCGCTACCTCGTCGACGACCTCCCCTTCGCCCTCCGCCTCCTCATCCACGCCCTCCTCCAACGCGCACTCCCCGGCCGCCCACCAGGACGCGTCAGGCGAGCGAATCGTTGATCGGTCCGACCAGCCGGCACTCTTCCGGAACTGATAGCCCGCCGACCGGCCGCAGGCGCTCTCGGCCACATCGACAGGACTTTCCTCATACGACAGATAGATTGGTCGGTATGACCGCTCAGCCTCTGGAATCTTCTGGACTCCATGACCCCGGCGAGGACCCGGCCGCGATCTTCGAGGCGCTTCCGCCGGTGCACCGCGCTCGGTTCCGGGCCGAGTACGAGGACGCGTTGGACGCCGCCCATGACTTGGCTCGCTTCAAGCAAGTGCAGACGCTGCTGCGTCAGTGGCGACTGCGGGCGATCGCTTACGCTCGCCCGGGTTACGAGGAAGCCATCCAGGACGCGCTACAGCAGCGAACGGAGATGTTCGCCCGCTACACCCCGCCGGAGTGGGAAGGCCGGGTGTGAGCTACAAGTTCGACGGCTTCCACGGACGCGCCCTGTATGAGCTGAACGGTCTTCCCCAGGATGTGCGGGATGGCGCACTGCTGGAACGCCTCATCGAGCTCCTTCGCGACCCGTGGGACGCGGTCACGGAGCGTCCTGGCCAGTCCATGGTGAGACAGGCATTCTTCGGAAACGACAGCCAGGGGATGATCACATTCATCCTCGACGAGGACACCCGGACCTTGCGCATCATCGACATCCTCTGGGTCGGCTGACCTAGGATTCCGCCTCCCTCACAGCGCCAAGGCCGCCACCTGCGGACGAGCGAAGGGCGTGGACGGTGTGGCGGAGCAGGAGGGCGGTGGTCACCGGGCCGACGCCGCCGGGCACGGGTGTGAGCGCTCCGGCACTGTCGGCGACCGCGACGGCGTCCACGTCGCCGACCAGGCCGCCGTCCTCGGTGGGATTGGTGCCGACGTCCACCACGACCGCTCCCGGCCGTACGTGCTCGGCGGTGATCAGGCCGGCGCGGCCGACCGCGGCGACGACCACGTCGGCCGTGGAGGTGATGGCGGCCAGGTCCCTCGTACGGGAGTGACAGATCGTCACGGTGGCGTTCCGGTCCAGCAGGAGATGGGCGGCGGGCTTGCCGACGACGGTGGAGCGGCCGACCACGGCGACGTGCCTACCGGCCAGGTCGATGCCGTGGTGGTCGAGGATCGCGACGACCGCCTCGGCGGTCGCCGGGGCGAACGCGGGCAGCCCCGCGGCCAGGCGGCCGAGCGACAGCGGGTTCGCGCCGTCGACGTCCTTTTCGAACGCGATGGCTCCGGCCAGGTCCTCAAGCCTGGCCCCCTGCGGCAGCGGGGTCTGGAGGATGATCCCGTGCACGGTGTCGTCGGCGCTCAGCGACGCCAGCCTGTCGCGGATCAGGGCGGGTTCGGCCTCCGCGCCGAGGTCGACGATCTCGCACATGATCCCGGACTTCTCGGCGGCCCGGGCGATCGAGCGGACGTACCAGGCGCTGGACTCGTCCGCGGTGGCGACGACGACCGCGAGCTTCGCGGGGGTCCCGGCCGCCGCGAGTTCGGCGGCCCGCGCGGTGGCCTCGGACCGGATGGAGGCGGCGAGTTCCTTGCCGGACAGCACGCGGGCGCTCATCCGGCGATCTCCTCGCGTACGGCGGCGGTGACCCGCTCGGCACGTGCGGCGACGTCGTCCACCTCCGCGGCCTCGGCGGCCAGCCCGGCGCGGACCTTCTCGTCCTTGATCCCGCCCAGGTTGATCTCGATGTTCACCCGGGCGGTGGTCGCGGCGGCCCGCGCGGCCTCGGTGGCGGCGGCGATGTCGGAGACGACGTTGCGGTTGGCGACGGGCAGCAGTTCCTCGGCGATCTCGACGGCCCGCCGGGCGACGGCGACCACCTTCGCCGGCACGGTGCCCGCCCCCACCAGGGCCCGCGCGATGGCGGCGGACCGGGCGTCCTTCGCCTCGTCGGTGTCCTTGGGCAGCTTGTAGGCCTCGGCGACCGCTCCGAAGGCCGTCGCGTCGTCCTCGGCCAGGCGCAGGGCCTCCGACCGGAGCACGTCGGTCTCGCCGATGATCCGTTCGACCAGGGACGTGTGCTCGGCGTACTTCTCGCCGGTGCTGTAGCGCGCGACCATCCCCAGCAGCGCCACGGCCTGGGCGGCCTGCAGGGCCGCGGCGGCCCCTCCGCCGGGCGCCGGCACCCGGTCGGCGAGGTGGAACAGGAAGTCGCCGATCGTCTCCTCGCGCATCGCGCCGCCCTCCGCTTGTCTCCCTGCTCGTCGCAACACAACGTGAGAATCGTCCCACGCCCGTCCGGACGTCCGGCCTCGGCGCACGCGTGTCGCCTGCGGAGAGTCAGGAGCTTACGGCCTTGAGATCGCTCAGTGGGACGGAACCACCTTCCGGGGTGGAGGGCCGTACGGGAGGCCGGTGGGGAGAGGACCCGGGGGACTGGCCGAGCAGGGTGCCGGCGAGGGCGAGGGCCATGCCGAGCAACTGGATCGGGGTGAGGGCCTGACCGAGTGCCGCCCAGCCGATCACGGTGGCCGACACCGGGCTGAGCAGGGCCAGGAAGGCGACCGAGGTCGCGGGGAGCCGGGAGATGCCGCGGAACCAGATCCAGTACGCGCAGGCGGTGCCGACGATCCCGAGATAGGCGTAGCCGAGGACGTTCTCTGTGCTCAGCGCGGGCGGCGCCCCCTCGATGAGCAGGGCGACCGGGAGGAGCAGCAGCCCGCCCGCGGTCAGTTGCCACCCGGTGAGCGCGAGGGCTCCGACGCCCTCGGGACGACCCCAGCGCTTGGTCAGTACTGTTCCGGCGGACATGGAGGCGGCCCCGGCGAGCCCGGCCAGCACGCCGACCATATCGAGCGCCGCGTCGGCGCGCAGGACGACCAGGCCGACGCCGGCCAGCCCGGTGAGGCCGGCGAGCAGTTTCCGGCCGGTCGGCCGTTCGGCGAGCAGGGCGCGGGCGAAGGCGAGCGCGAACAAGGGGCCCGCCGCACCCAGCACGGCGGCGACGCCGCCGGGCAACCGGTATGCCGCGAGGAACAGGAACGGGAAGAACGCTCCGATGTTCAGCACGCCGAGCACCGCGGCCCGCCAGACCCACTGTCCGCGCGGCAGCACACGGGTGACGGCGAGCAGCCCGAGCCCAGCCGGTAACGCCCTGGTCAGCGCGGTGAACAGCGGCCGGTCCTGCGGCAGGAACTCGGTCGTCACGGCATACGTCGAGCCCCACACCAGTGGAGTCAACCCGGTGACGGCCACAGTGCCCGCAATCGCGAGGGATGTACGGTTCGAGGCTCCCATGCCTTACTCCTCCGTTGATAATCTCAACGTTGAGATAAAAACACCTACGAAGCTTCAACGTCAAATAAGCGAACGTTGAGATATCTGGAGAGGCCGCGATGGGCGACGCCGTGGACCTGTTGCTGGATCAGTGGCGGCGGGAGCGGCCGGATGTGGACCCCTGGCCGATGGGCGTCGTCGGCCGGGTCTCGCGGCTGGCCAAGCTGCTCAACCGGGAGCTGAAGGAGTTCTTCGCGTCGTACGGGCTGGAGCACTGGGAGTTCGACGTCCTCGCGACGCTGCGGCGCTCGGGCCCGCCGTACGAGCTGGCGGCGGGCGCCCTGGTCAAGGCGGCGATGGTGACCTCCGGCGCGATCACCAACCGGATCGACCGGATGGTGGCCAAGGGGCTGGTCGATCGGCTGCCGGACGAGGGGGACCGCAGATCGGTCCGGGTGCGGCTCACCGACCGCGGGCTCGCGCTCGTGGACGAGATGCTGGCGCCGCACGTCGCGAACGAGGAGCGCCTGCTCGCCGCCCTCGACCCCCGCGACCGAGACCACCTCGCCGACGCCCTGCGCACCCTCCTCGCATCCCTCGGCGACACGACCCTTGGCTGACGAGACCGACCGACGAAACGAGAGGGAGAACAGCGGGATATGACAGAAGGCAAGCCGGTTCTGTACGTGATCGCGTGTGGGGGACGGCCGGCGGGTGAGCTTCCCGCCTTCGTGGAGCGTCTTCAGGCGGACGGCTGGACGGTCTGTGTGATCGCGACGCCGTCAGGTATGAAGTTCGTCGACGCCGAGCGGCTCAGCACGCTCACGGGCTATCCCGTACGGCACGACTACAAGCGGCCCGAGGAACCGGACGTGCTGCCCCCGGCCGACGCCATGGCGGTCGTCCCGGCGACCTTCAACACGACCAACAAGTGGGCCCTGGGCATCAGCGACACGCTGGCGCTGGGCCTGCTGAACGAAGCGATCGGCCTTGGTCTGCCGATCGTCGCCGCGCCGTGGCCCAACCACGCGCTCGCGAGGCATCCCGCCTTCCCCGGCAGCGTGGCCCGGCTCAAGGAATGGGGCGTGCGGATGGTTCTCGACTGGGACCGGCTCCCCGCCCCCGATTCAGGTGCACCCGGAGCGGGTTCCTTCCCCTGGGAAGGTCTGCACGACGCTCTGCACGCCATGCGCGGCACGTTCGGCTCTTCGTCCGGCTGAAGCGGTCCCCACCAGCTCGCGCGGTGAGCTGATCCAGGTCGCCGCGGTCGCGGTCAAGTGGGTTCAGGACCTCGACAGACGCACCGGCTCGCAGCAAGCACCAGCACCGGTCACGGGCTGAACCGTCTGCCCGGGTTCTTCTCCGCGGCTCGGGTGAACGGGTTGAGCGAGGTCAGGGCGCGGACGGCGGCCAGGTGGACGGGGAAGTTCGGATCGAGGAGACCCAGGAGGAGGACGACGGCCCAGGCGAGGGCCGCGATCAAGGCGCCGTCGTCGAAAGGGGACGGGAGCGTGAGGCCCAGCCGGTGGACGAGGAGAAGAGCGGCGAGAGGGACCAGGGCCATGATCAGGGTTCGGGCGGCCGCTGGAGATCGATGACCGCTCTGGAGGCCTCGATCGCACGGGCCCGGACGACGGCCCTGCGCGGGCGGTGGCGATGGGGTTCCCCGCGCCAGAGCCTGGCGTCCCCGGATCAGGTGCTCGTGTGCCTGTCCAGGGCGGCTTCGAAGGCGCGCGTCGTGGTCACGATCGTCGCACGTTCGGCGGGCGTGAGGCCGTCCAGCACTTCCGTCCAGGCGGTGGCGGTGCCGGAGAGCCACTCGACCACTGTTCAGTCGAATATGGGCGGATCGGTGGTCAGGGTCCGTACTTGGGCGGCGTCTTCGGCGGGGAGGGAAGGCGAGGCGAGAGCCTGGCGGGAGTCCATGGGGCGGAAGGCCGTACGGGACAGGCCGGTCCAGGTGAACGCGGACCGGGCCGGAGCGCGGCGGGACGTGCAGGCGGCCGCGATGCGGCGGGCGGCGCGATCGGTCCAGGGCAGGCCACACCAGGCGTACAGGTCGCGGAAGCCGTCGAGCGGCGCCGCGCACAGGTCCTCGTACCGCACGATCCTGATGCCGGCGGTGCGGCCGGTCACCGTGCGAACGACCTGGTGGGCGACCCGCCACAGCATGGCCGCCCCCGCGATCAGGTCCTGACCGTCGGCGACGGACTCCAGTTCGGCGACGTACGGATGGTCGCGGACCAGCAGCGGCTGGCTCAGCAGTTCGCGGACGTCCACCGACCAGCCGAGCCGCCGCCAGCTTCCGGCGAACGACACGGGGTCGCGGACCACGACAATCACCCGGCAGCCGAGGCGATCAGCGAACCACTCGGCGGACAGCAGCGCGAACGGGTCGTCCAGCAGCGCCCTCCGGGCGAGCAGCCGGCCGAGGGTGAAGGCGGTGCCGTATTTGGCCATTCTGGCGAGGTCGCCGGGCCGGTGGTTGCGGTGCAGTTCCGCCGACCAGCCGTAGCGCAGTGCGACCGTACGGGAGAACGCCGCCAGCCAGGGCGCCTCGTCGTCCGGGCAGATGTACTGGAACCGGTGCGTGACGGACGCGTCGAGCACGCCGGGGGAGCGGCCGGGCGGGCGCTGCGGGTTGAGCGGCTCGTTGACGTAGACCAGACGGCCGCTCGCCGTGAGCATCCGGCCCACCCAGCTCGTGCCGCTGCGCGGCAGGCCCGTGACCAGCACAGGCGGCCCAGCGGCGCACCCGTACGGAGGCCTCACGTCGTCCGTGCGACAGGACCGAGGCCGAACGGACGCAGGCCGTAGCGGCGGGAGACCTGCACGGCGGGCAGCAGGTTCTTCACCAGCACCCCGCCCGACCAGCCGAGCGCGGCTCCCAGCGCGCCGTACGCGGGGACGAGCAGCACGTCGAGGGCGATTGTCACGGCGACGGCCGCGGACACGTTCGCCAGGCTGGCCGTCGTACGCCCGGCCGCGACGAGCACGACGTCGACCATCCCGCAGGCCGTGGCGACCATCATCGTGGCCGACAGGACGAGCGCGATCGCGACACCCCCCGCGTACGCGGGCCCGAACAGCGACAGCGCCAACGGCGCGAGCGCCGCGTACCCCAGCCAGAGCGGCCACGTCAGCCCGACCAGCCACCTCGTCGTGGTCCGGTACACCCTTTCGGCCGTGGTCAGGTCGCCCTCCGCCAGGGCCCTGACCAGGCGGGCCTGCGCGGCCTGGGCGAGCCCCTGACCGGCGAGCTGTCCCACCACCTTGAAGCGGGTCGCGGCGGTGTAGACGGCCGCCGCGGCCGGCCCGGCGAGCAGCGCGACGACCACCACGTCGAGCCGCTGGAACACCGACTGCACCGCCGCCGCCACCGACCGGGGCGCGGTGTGCCGCCAGAAGGCGCGCACGTCTCCCACGTCGTACGGCCCGAGGCCGCGCAACCGGACGGCGGCGAGCACCGCGCAGGCCACGGAGGGCAGTGCCCAGGCCGCCGCCAGCACCGGTGCCGGAGCCCCTGCGAGTACGGCCGCGGTGACGAGGGCGAGCTGGCCGAGCGGCTGGACGGCCCCGGAGATCAGCAGGGTCGGCCGCATCGTGCCGAGGCCGCGGGTGGCGCAGACCAGCACGTCCGACAGGACCACGAACGGCAGGGCGGCGGCCAGCACCGCCCAGACGCCGGGGGACACGCCGGTCAGCCCGGCCAGCGGACCTGCCGCCAGCCAGACCCCGGTTGCGGCCACACACGCCAGCGCCCCCACCGGGGCCAGGACCCCCCGCACCATCCCCGCCGACTGACCACGGACACATCGCCGCGGTTGAGGGACACCTGCCAGAACCCCCCGCAGCAATCCAGGAGGCACCTTTTGGTGCGGGGCGTCTGCCGGGACTCCCCGCTCCGATGCCGCCGCCCTGGCGTTGCGTGCCGGTCCCGTACGGCTCCCGGCGAGGGCGTGGACGAGGCCGTTGCCGGTGTCGAGGCGGACGACGCCCGCGAGCATCAGGCACGCCGTGGTGGCCGTGAAGAACGCGCCGGCGGCGCGTGGTTCCAGTGTCCGCGTGACCACCAGCACGATCGCGAACTGCCCGGTCGCGGCGGTCGCGGCGGCGGCCAGACCGGCGGCGCCGTGCCGCACCAGGCCGCGCCGGAACGGCCCCCGGCGCACCGCCCCGGTCAGCGGCGCCATGACGGGTCGGCTCCCAGCCATCGGACGAGCAGGGCGTCCCACGGCTCGAAGTGCTCGATCAGGCGGCGGCGCACCGACTCGGGCACGACGCCCGTACGCGGCCGGGCGTTGTGCCGCGCGAACTCCACGCCGCCGATCCGGGGCAGGTCCAGGAACTCCAGCACCCGGTCGTACGCGGAGCCCGGGTCGTCGAACATCCGCCCGCTGTCGAGGACGAGGATCCGGTCGCGGCCGAGGAGGGGCTCCAGCCGGGCCAGTTGCTCGGCGTACCGGCCCCGGGCGAGATAGGCGTGGTGCCGGTGGGCCGCGCTCACGTAGCCGGGTACGTCCCGCAGCCGTTCGATCTCTCCGGCGAGGCGGAGTGGTTCGAGTTCGACGGCGCGCTCGAAGCTCGGCTCGGTCTCGTAGCCCCGCGCCAGCTCATGGGCGTGGGCGGAGCAGGCCCGCTCGACCGGGTCCCGGACCAGGACGATCAGCTTGACGCCGGGCAGGTCGGCGGCGATCCGGGCCCCCGCGAGGGGATGGAAGAGGTAGTAGGGGGTGGATTCGAAGGCCTGGACGCGGCCGCCGTGCCTGCGGCCCAGTGCCCGGGCCGTGGTCACCAGCGGGAAATGGGCGCGATACCAGGGAAGGCCCCGGTCGTAGGCCATGTCGAAGTAGTGGACGCCCTTGCGCAGCACCGGCTTCATCACGAGCGGGTGGCGTGACAGCGCGCGGTAGAGCGAGGTCGTGCCGCACCGCTGCGCTCCGGCGATGAGGAACGACGGGAGCACCCGCGCCTCCGTGGTGAGCCGTCCGGCGGCGAACGAGACGGCGTGGGCCGAGCGCTTCAGTACGGACGTCACGGTCGCCCCTTCCACAGTCCCGGGACGGAAGAAGCTCGCCCGCGCGATCGGGCGCGTCCGACAGGTTTCACAGGAGGCACTCCAAGTGGTCGATGGCGGGGTTGAGCCAGGTGGCGGGGGACCCGAGCGGCTCATGGCCGTCGCGGCGGTGCCGCTCGGCGAGGGTGATCAGATAGTGGGCCGCCGTACGACGCGCTCCGGCGGCGTCGGCGCCGAACGGCTCCAGAATCCGGCCCGCCTGGGCCAGGCAGGCGCGGGCGGCGACCGGGGGAGGCATCCGGCGCAGGGCCTGGTGGAAGAAGTGGTGCAGCGCGTCGAAGCCCACGGGCGCGCCGACGGCGAACCGCTCCCAGTCCCACACGAGCAGCCGTCCGTCCGCGCCCGCCGCCGTGTTCCACGGAGTGAAGTCCCCGTGCCACGCCGCCGTCCGGCCGAGGCCCGCGTACGGGTCGCCGTGCGGGGAGTCGTCTGTGGCCTGGCCGGTTCGGGGGCCGAGGGCGGCGATCTCCCGTACGGCCGAGGCGAGCAGGCCGGCGGGCACTCTACGGGAGGTGAACGGGCGGGAGGGGACAGGCAGAGATGACAGCGCCAGCACCTCCAGGCCACGCCACACACCGTGATGCAGCACCGTGGGCGGCACGACGACCTTGAGCGCCCGGTCGGCGAGCCCGCGCAGCACCTCGCCCTCGTGCCGCACCAGCGCGCGGGCTCGCTCGGAATCGCCGATCTTCACGAACGCCACGAGTCCGGAGGAGTCGTACGCCTCCAGGATCGGTTTGCGGTTGGCCCGGCGGGCGGGCCTGACGTGGACGACGACGCGCACGCGGCGGTCGAAGACCTCGCTCAGGTGCGTCTCGATCGTGCCGGACGCCCCGCAGGCCGGCAGGCGGCGGCCCAGCGCCGCGTGCCACCACGCGCGGGGGACCACTCGCCGGGGCACGAGGCGGTGCGGCAGCACGGTGCGCGCCGTCCCCCCGGCGGCCCGGTCACCGTTCCGGTCCCCACCGGTCGGGAAAAGCGCTTCGAGCACCTCGTCGAGGTAGCGGAGACGGACCGCCGCGTCTCTCATGGGCGCCGCCGATCGCCGGGGAACGCACCGGTGGCCGTCGCGGCTCCGTTGCGCCACAGGAGGGCGAAGGAGATCAGGTAGAGGGTCAGGGCGCTCACCAGCCCGTCGTACACGACCATGTAGAGCAGCACGAGGATCATCACGAGCGTCCCCGCCTTGCCGATCGGCGACCGGTCGGCCCAGTAACGCCGCACCGCGCCGGCGAAGAAGGCGATGTACAGCAGCGCCCCCGTGAAGCCCTGGCTGATCAGCAGCAGCCACAGGTGCCCGTCGCTGCCGAGCGGCGGATGGCCGCAGTCGGGGCACCACGCGCTGCGGCCCGTCGTGGCCGTGCGGTGGCTGCCGTACGCGGTGCGGGTGTTGCCGAAGCCGATGACCGGGGAGGAGGCCGCGACCCGCACCGTGGTCGCGATCGTGAAGGCCCGGATGCCGTTGCTCTGTGGATTGTCCAGGCGCTGCGCGACGATCCCGCTCAGCGGCGACAGCAGGAAGGCGACCCCCGCGACGGCCGTGACGAGGCCCGCGAGGAGGGGCCGCCCGCCCCGGACGGCCAGGTACGCCGCCGAGACCCCGAGCCCGATCCACAGGCCCCGGTTGAGCGAGTAGACGACCGGTACCGCCGCGACGGCGAGCAGCAGCACGGCCGCCACCCGCCGGTACGGCCCGCCGTAGGTCCACCAGCCCACCACGAACCAGATCACCAGCACCGAGACGTCGCTGCCCCAGGCGTTGGCCCACTCGAACGGCGCCTCCGGGCGCGGCGAGGCGTGCCCGAGCACGTGCTGCACCTGGGCCGCCGTCGGATGGATCAGGTTGGCGACGAACGGGTTGCCACCCAGCCACGACGGCAGCGCCATCTCCAGCGGCGAGGTGAACTCGAAGCGCGGGGCGAGGACGCCGAGCAGCCCGCCCGCGACGGCCGTCAGGAACAGCGCGCCGAGCCACCTCACCAGCGTCCGCTGCGGCAGCTCCTCCAGGGTCAGGTTGCCCAGGTAGAGCACCATGATCAGAAGCGAGACGTAGACCGCGAGCCGCATCAGGTAGCCGACGACCCGGCCGGTGTTCAGCTCGCCGTAGGTGCCGTCCGGGGTCTCGGCGAGCGTGAGCGCGCTGACGAGGTAGCCCGTCAGCAGCAGCGCCCACAGGCCGAAGCCCTTCGGCGCCCTGATCGGCCGCCTGCGCCACAGCACCACCGCCATCGGCACGGCCAGCACCACCGCCGACAGGGATCCCAGGCCGAGCGCCCACCACAGCGGATAGCCCAGCAGGAGCGCCCCGATCGGCCACGCCGCCGCGGACGCCCGCGCCGTTCCGCGCGCCGTTCCGCTCGCCGCTCCATTCGCCGGCACGCGGTGCCTGCCACGCGCCGGTTCACGTACGCCGGCGGGCGGCGAAGCGTACGCCGGGCGTGTCGAGGTCTCCACGGGCTCCCGGCGCTTCGCGTGCGCGGGCCCGGCCGCGGGCAGCCGCCCGCTCTCGCCCGAGGCGTGCGGCGAGGGAGCGGCCGGGCCGCGAAAGCCGGCGTACGGCGGGGGATCGACGCGGCCGGCGAAGGCGGCGTGTGGCGGGGGCGACGTCAAGCGCTCCACCTCGTGGGCTCGGTGACGGGCTCGGAGACGGGTGGGGTGACGGGCGCGGTGATTCCCTGGGATCCGGTGAACCCCCGGGGCACGGTGACTACACCGACCACCCGCGCTCCCTGCCGCCCGAGTTGCCGTACGGCCCGGGCGACCTCGGTGGAGGTCGTCCGCCTGAGGCCGACGAGCAGCAGGGCGGCGTCCGGGTGGGCGGCCCGGGCGGTCACGACCGTCGCCGGCACGAGACGGGCGAGCGTGCCGCCGAGTCCCCTGGCGACCTGCCTGGCCGCGTCGTCCGCACCGGCTCGCCGGGCTCCGCTGCCGGCCCCCACCCGCCTTGTCCTGGCGCCGTCCCCGCCCCGCCGAGGTCCGGTGCCGTCGCCGACGCCTTCGACGAGCAGCCGGTGCGGGCCACCGCCCAGCGACGTGGCGACGGCGGCGGCCATCTCGCCGAGGAACTCCGGACCCGGTCTGACCGGAAGCTCGGCGAGCAGGGGCAGGCCGCACATCCGCTCGACGTCCGCGCAGGTGCGCAACCGCGTGTCCGTACGGTCGCGGGCGAAGGCGGCGCCCGCCCCCGCGAGTATCCCGAGGAACAGGCCACTGCCCAGGAATAGCGGAGGGCTGGGGCTGCTGGGCCGGATCGGCGGCCGGGCCGGGCTGATCACCGTGCCCGGCGTGACCGCGACCGTCCTGAGCGCGTCGTGGCGCAGGGTGAGATCCGACACCTGCCGGGCGAGCACGGCCTGCCGCCGGGCCGCTCCCAGCCGGGCCACCGGATCAGCCTGCCCGGCCGTGCGAGCGGCCTGCCCTGTGGCCTGCCCTGGGGTCTGCCCGGTCCGCGCGGCCGCCGGAGTGGTCCCGGCGGCCTCGTCCAGGTCGTCCTCGACCTGGCGCAGCCGCGCGGAGATGAGCTTGAGCTGGGCGGCGAGCGCGTCCTCGGCGGCGCGGGCGCGATTGTGCAGATACGCCTCCGCGTACGCCTGGGCGCCCGCCGCCGCGGCCCCGGGATCGTACGCCGTGTAGGAAATGGAGAGGATCGCGGAATTGGGTGGCACGTCCACCATGACGTGCTCCCGTAATTCCTCCGAATCCTGATATTTTAGAGTTCTGGCGGCAAGGGCGGAAACGACCGCCGAGCGGGCAATCTGTGATTCGGTGTCGAGATTGAGTGGTTCGCGTTGCCGGGTGCTCGGTGTGTTGAGTTGTTCCTGTATGCCGGTCGGCAGCACCTGCACCTGGGCGACCGCCGTGTACCGCGCGGGGGTCGCCGCCAGCGCCGCCGCCCCGCCGCCCACCCCGGCCAGCAGGCAGACGGTCACGACCAGCCGCCTGCGCCAGAGCACCGAACCGTACTCCCCGATGTCCCGGCTGTGCGGCGGCAGGCTCATGGATCTCTCCGTGCGCTCGTTCGTCACCCCGCCGCGGTCGCGGCACAGCGGCGGCACGCCGTCGGAGACGGGCGTGTCCGCGGTCCGGGCGGCCCTCCGGCGTGACCCGATTTCGAACTATAGGCGGCGGCGGACTTTCGTCCCCGGCTATTGCTGATTTTCCTCGGGACAATGGCCGTCAATTAGCTACTTAAAACGCGCTATTTCCGTACGCGTGAGATCGGGAAAACGGCCTCGGAATCCGGGGAATCGGTGGGATGGTGTTCACCCATCCATTGCGGGGACAGGGGGGCGCGATGAGACGGACCACCGGCGTGGCCGTACTGGTGGCGGGGGCGTGCCTGACGGCCTGCGGGGGCACCGCGACGGGCGGCACCACGACAGGCGGGCTCGGAACCGGCGCGGGGCCGGGAAAGCCGGGGAACGGCGCCGCGCGGGCGCCGGGCGCCTGCACGGTCACGGACAAGCTGATCCCGACGTGCGGGGCGTGGTGGGGGATCGCGCCCGACGTCTTCTCCGGGCGCGGCCCGGTCCGGGCGATCGAGCTCGCCGAGCGGCGGATGGGCCGCAGGGCCGACATCGTGCACGTCTACCACCGGGGCGGCGAGCTCTTCCCGACCGCGGAGGAGCGGGAGGTCGCGAAGGGGCCCCGCCTGCTGCTGGTCAACTGGAAGCCCGCGCTCGACCACACCTGGGCGGAGGTCGCCCGCGGCGACGTGGACGGGCGGATCGACCGGCTCGCCGAGCACGTCAGACGCACCTTCCCCGGCCGGTTCTTCCTCACGATCCACCACGAACCGGAAAACGACGTGCGCGAGGGCGGGGGATACTCGGCGGCCGACTACACCGCCATGTTCCGCCACGTCGTGACCCGTCTGCGGGAGCAGGGCGTACGCAACGCGGTGACCGTGATGACCTACATGGGCGCACCCAACTGGACGGCCAGGCCGTGGTTCGGCCGGCTCTACCCGGGTGACGACGTGGTCGACTGGGTGGCGTTCGACCCCTACGCCGACGGCCGGGTGGGCGACTTCGCCGGGCTGGTGGACAAGACCCGCCCCGATGTGCCGGGCTGGCCGGGGTTCTACCGGTGGATGCAGGCCAGGTTCCCGGCCAAGCCGATCATGGTCGCCGAGTGGGGCGCGTTCGAGCGGCCGGACGCGCCGCACTTCAAGCGCGACTTCTTCGACTCCGTCGCCCGCCAGATCGGGAACTATCCCCAGATCAAGGCGCTGGTCTACTTCGACTCGCCGCTCGCGCCCCGGGGGGACACCCGGTTCGACACCACGCCCGGCGCCACCCGGGCGTTCGCCCAGCTCGGCCGGGACCGCCGCTTCACCTCCACGCCGGTGCCGGCCTCCTGACCCGCCCGCTTCGTCAGCCGCAGCGAGGCGCCCCGGAAATCGGGTGACAACGGTCTTCACTCACCGTTCGGCCCATCTTCACGTCGGGCGTGCGGTCCGCGTCACGACGCGTTCCTAACCTGAGCCGGTCGCAGACACCCCCCTGTGGAGGACAGCCATGCCGTCCCGCCGGATCACCGCTCTCGCCGCCGCCCTCACGCTGTCCGCCGCCTCCCTGGGCCTGTGGGCCACCGGAGGCCTCAGCGCCCAGGCGGCCACGTTGCCGACACCCGACCACACGGTGGTCGTGGTCTTCGAGAACCACGCCTACTCCCAGGTCGTCGGCAGCTCCAGCGCGCCGTACATCAACTCGCTGAAGAGCGGCGGGGCCAACCTGACCGCGTTCTACGCCGAGACCCACCCCAGCCAGCCCAACTACTTCGCCATGTTCTCCGGGTCGACGCAGGGCATCACCGACGACTCCTGCTACACGCCCGGCTTCAGCTCCAAGCCCAACCTGGCGTCGGAGCTGATCGCCGCGGGCAGGACCTGGGCCAGTTACAACGAGACGCTGCCCAGCCAGGGCTCGACCACGTGCAGCAGCGGGAAGTACGCCCGCAAGCACAACCCCTGGTTCGGGTTCTCCAACGTGCCGACGTCCACCGCGTACACCTTCGCCCAGTTCCCCACCGACTTCACCAAACTGCCGGCGGTGTCGTTCGTCGTCCCGAACCTGTGCAGCGACATGCACGACTGCTCGGTGTCCACCGGGGACACCTGGCTGAAGAACAACCTCGGCGCGTACGCGACCTGGGCCAAGACCCACAACAGCCTGCTCGTGGTCACCTTCGACGAGGACAACCGGCTGAGCGGCAACCGGATCGCCACCGTGCTGTACGGGCAGCCGGTGCGGGCGGGATCGTCCTCCGCGACCACCTACAACCACTACAACCTGCTGCGCACCATCGAGGACATGTACGGCACCGCCCACGCGGGCAACGCCGCCTCGGCGTCGGCGATCTCCGGCGTCTGGAACTGACCGCGTGTACCTCGCGGACAGCCGCGGCACGCCCGCCGTCGCCCCGCACCGGGGACGGCGGTGGGCGGCCGTTCCGGGAACCGTGCTGGCCCTGGGCGCGGTGAGCCTGATCACGGACGTGTCGGCGGAGATGGTCACCGCCGTGCTGCCGCTCTATCTCGTCTCCGCGCTGGGGCTGTCCCCGCTCGGCTTCGGGGTGCTGGACGGCGTCTACAACGGGGTCGGCGCCCTGGTGCGGCTGGCCGGAGGTCACCTCGCAGACGGCGGGGGCGGGCGGCACAAGGCGGTCGCCGTGGCCGGCTACGGCCTGTCGGCGCTGTGCAAGCCGCTGCTGCTCCTCGCCCACACCCTGCCGGCGATCGGCGCGGTGCTGGCCCTCGACCGTACGGGCAAGGGCCTGCGCACCGCGCCCCGGGACGCCCTCATCTCGCTGGCCACCCCGCCCGAGCGCCGGGGGCGGGCGTTCGGCGTGCACCGGGCGATGGACACCACCGGAGCCCTCTGCGGGCCGGTCCTGGCGTTCCTGGTGCTCGGCGTGGCGGCGGAGGGCTACGACGCCGTCTTCACGGTAAGTTCCTGCGTCGCCGCGCTGGGCGTGATGGTGCTCGTGCTCTTCGTCCCCGCCCGCCCCGCCCACGCCGACACCGCCGCCAACCTGACCGACGCGGATGGGAGTGCGGCGCACTCCGGGACGCTCCGGGTGACCGCGCTTCTGCGGATGCCCGGCGTACGGCGGCTCGCGGCGTGCGCGGTGCTGCTGGGGCTGACGACGGTGAGCGACTCCTTCGTCTACCTGCTGCTGCAGCGCAGGTTCGAGGTGCCCGCACAGTGGTTCCCCCTGCTGCCGCTCGGGACCGCGGCCGCCTTCCTGCTGCTGGCCGTCCCACTCGGCGTCGTCGCCGACCGGATCGGACGGCGGAGGTTGTTCCTGCTCGGGCACCTGGCGCTGCTCGCCGCGTACGGGCTCGTGCTGGCCGTCCCCGGCGGGCCGTTGCCGGGGGTGCCGGTGATGGTGCCGGTGGCGGCGGTGCTCGTCCTGCACGGGGCCTTCTACGCGGCGACCGACGGCGTGCTGGCGGCCGCGGTCGCCGGCCTCGTGCCGGACGCGATGCGGGCGAGAGGGCTGGCCCTGGTGGGCACCGGCCAGGCCCTCGCCCGGTTCGCCTGCTCGATCGCGTTCGGCGCCGTCTGGACGGCCTGGGGCGACGGCCCCGCCCTCGCCGTCGCGACGGCAGGGCTGGCGATCTCCACCCCCGTCGCGATCGCCGCACTGCGCCCGTCAGCAAGCCCATCCTCGGGCCCGCCTGGGGGCCCTTCCCCCGGCTCCTCCGCCGGCCCCTCCCGGCAGCGGGCGACCTGAGCGTGCGACGAGAAGGGAGTCCCGTGACCGTCCCACCCCGCCGGACCGTCCCACCCCGCCTGACGGTCCTGCTGGCCGCGGTCCTGCTCCTCGGGGGCCTGTCCGTCTGGGCGGTGGTGCACGCCGCCGCCCGGGCGGAGAGCCGGGGCCTGCCGCTGGCGGGGGAGCCCGCCGCCGGTCCGGGAGCGGTCACACTCGCGGCGGGACACGAGCGCAGGATGCTCTTCCGGACGATGGAGTGGGGTCCGCACCGCGACGAGGTGGTCGCCGTGCCCGCGGACGACCCGGGAGCCGCTCGCGTCTCGGCGGGAGTGCGGTGCCTGCGCTTCCACGCCTCGTCCGGCACCGGCTCGTGCCTGCAGGCCGTACACGGCTCACTGGGCGACACCTACCGGGCCGTGGTGCTCGACGCGCGCCTGCGGGAGCGGCGCGCGTTCCCCCTCGCCGGGATCCCGACCCGCACGAGGGTCTCGCCGTCCGGCCGCATGGCGGCCTGGACCGTCTTCGTGAACGGCGACTCGTACGCGGGGACGAACTTCTCCACCCGCACCTCGATCCTGGACACGCGCACCTGGTCCCTGCGGGACAACCTGGAGACCTACCGCGTCGTCAAGGACGGCCGTCCCTATCACGCGGCCGACGTCAACCTGTGGGGGGTGACCTTCGCCGATGACGGCCATTTCTGGGTCACCCTCGCGACCGGGGGCCGCACGTGGCTGGCCCGCGGCGACGTCGCGGCCCGCAGTCTGACCACGGTCCGGGAGAACGTGGAGTGCCCGTCCCTCTCCCCGGACGGCACCCGCGTCGCGTTCAAGAGACGGGTGCCCGGCCTGCCCGAGGACGCGCCGTGGCGGTTGTACGTCCTCGACCTCCGGACGATGCGGGAGACCCCGGTCACCGAGCGGCGCAGCGTCGACGACCAGGCGGTGTGGCTCGACGCCCGCACGCTCGGCTACGCCCTGCCGGGGGACTTCGGCGCCGACATCTGGGCCGCGCCGGCGGACGGCTCGGGCGCCCCGCGCCGCCTGCTCACCGCCGCGCTCGCCCCCGTCGTCGTGGAGTGAGTGACTGCCGTCGCGGCTAGCGGATCCAGCCGCCCGAGGTGACGAGATTCAGCACGGACCCGACCGCGCGTTCGATCGTCATGCCGGTGGTGTCGAGGACGAGGTCGGCGTCCTCCGGCTCCTCGTACGGGTCGGAGACGCCGGTGAACTCCGGGATCAGCCCGGCCCGCGCCTTGGCGTACAGGCCCTTGCGGTCGCGCCGCTCGCACTCCTCCAGCGGCGTGGCCACGTGGACCAGCAGGAAGTCGCCGCCGACCTCCGCGACCATCGCCCGCACCTCGTCGCGGGTCGCGGCGTACGGCGCGATGGGCGCGCAGATCGCCAGGCCGCCGTGCCGGGCGACCTCGGCGGCGACGAACCCGATCCGGCGGATGTTGCGGTCGCGGTCCTCCCGCGAGAACGTCAGCCCGGCCGACAGCATGAGCCGCACGACGTCGCCGTCGAGGTAGGTGACGGTGCGGCCGCCCCGCTCCAGCAGCGCGTCGCGCAGCCCCCGCGCGATCGTCGACTTGCCCGAGCCGGACAGCCCGGTGAAGAACACGACGAGCCCCCGCCGGTGCGGCGGCCCGGGGATCGTGACCGGCGCGGGGCCGGCGTAGTGCTCGGTGGCGCCGTAGTTGCGGGCCACGTGCTCGCGGAGTTCGAGGTCGATCTCGGCGTCCTCGCGCGGCGCGAGCGGCACCGCGACCACCATCGCCCCCGGCAGCCGCTCGGCCGCCTTGAGCGCGGCCCGCACCACCGCCGGACCCGCCTCGCCGAAGACCAGGGGCATCAGGAGCACGGCCGCGTCCAGTTCCTCCGCGGTCGCCGCGACGTCGTCGAGCGCGGCCGAGTCGAGCGGCCCGCGCATGGTCACCGCGAGGACCTCGCCGCCGTCCGGCAGGTCCTTGCGCACCTCCTCCGGCGTACGGCGCAGCCGCGCGAACGGGCCGTACACAGGGGCGTCGAGCGCCTCGACCGGCCCGGCCGCGTGGTGCCCGTCGCGCTCGGTGACGGTCAGCACCGCGACCGCCGCGCCCTCGGGGTCCTTCAGCGTCACCCGGTCGCCGGGCCCGATCTCGTCGGGCAGCGCGATCGTGACCGGGTCGGGCCAGGGGGCGCCGCCGGGCAGCCGCCCGCGCCCGGCCACGCTCTCCGCCTCCGCGGCGGTGAGGAAGCCGGTCAGCGGCGCGTACGCCCCGGACAGCAGCAGCTCAAGGTCGGCCAGCTCACGCGCGTCGGGCGTCCACTCGGTCATGGGTTCCGCTTCGTCGGTCGGTGGGTCGTCGGATGGTCAGGAAACCTTACCTCGGAGTACGGCCGCACCCGAGCCCTTCGCACCCGCCCATGAACCCCGCGAGGTCCGGACATCGCGGCGATGCCCGGCCCTCGTGTCGCAGAACGTGCCGCGGAACCCCGGCCTGACGGCGGAAGCCCGGTCAGATGAGGCGGGCGAAGTGGTTCTGGGGCCGCCGGATCACCATGGTGATCTCGTCCTCGGTGCCGTTGAGCCCGCCCCGCGAGAGCGCGGCCACGGCCCGGCAGACCAGGGCGACCAGAGTGGGGTGCGGGCCCCGCCGGGCCGAACCGCTCACCGCCGAGTAGTCCTCGGCGATCATGAGCCCGCGCATCAGGCAGTACGCCTGGATGCCCTCGCGCGACGCCAGCGGCTCGTAGACCGCCGGCAGCGGTCCCACGGTCCCGGCCGGGGCGAGCGCCCGCCACACCGTCCGCCTGAACCAGCCGGGGATCGTCCGGTCGCAGAAGCCGTACGCCGACCTGCGGTCGCGCATCTTGAGCAGCAGCAGCCCGCCGGGGCGCAGCCCCGCGACGAGCCGGTCGAGCACGAGCTCGGCGTGGCGGATGCGTTCGAGCAGGAACGACACGTAGACGACGTCGAAGGAGCGCGGCGGCATCGGCACCAGGCGCAGATCGCCCAGATGGGACGCCTCCAGGTCGCCCCGGGCGGCGGTGCGGGCCCGCAGCGCCGGGAGATCCTCGTCCACCCCCGTCATCCTGGGCTCGTACCGCCCGACGTCGAGCTCGCCGCCCCGGCCGCACCCGGCGATGAGGATGTCGAGCCGCCGCCCGAGCTGGTCGGTCCACTGCTCGCGGATCCGCTGACTGAACACGTCGTCCTGGTCGGCGGACGACACCCGAACCTCTGTCATGACACCGAGAGTAATCACCTGACGACTCATCGTTGCGCATTTGCCGTCACCCATCATGTCCGGACCGAGGAGCGAGGGAACGAGCGAATACCGAGGGAAGCTCCTGTCGCGCGCCTCCGGCACGGCCGACGAACCGCAGGCCTCGAGCGGCCGGACGGAGTGGGCCGGATAAACCGGGGTAGCCTTGGTAGCCGCGGCCCGGTCGGGATCGTCTCGCGGATCGGGCCCGTGTCCGCACGCCTGCTGTCTTAGTCACGGGGCTTTTGAAGGCATCAATGTCTCTTTCCGGACTGCTCGACCTCGTTTCCGCCGAACCAGGGCTGGCCGCCGCGCTCGACGCCGCCGGACAGCCCGCCGATCCGCGTGCCCAGCTGGGCGCCGACCTGGTGGCGCCGCCCGCGCTGCGGCCGTTCGCCGTGGCCGCGCTGTCCCGCGTACGGCCCGTGCTCGCCATCACGGCGACCGAGCGCGAGGCGGAGGACCTCGCGGCGGCGCTCACGAGCCTGATCGACGAGAGTACGGTGGCCGTCTTCCCCGCCTGGGAGACGCTTCCGCACGAGCGCCTGTCGCCCCGCAGCGACACGGTCGGCCAGCGCCTGGCCGTCCTGCGGCGGCTGGCGCACCCGATCGAGGGCGACCCGGCCGCCGGGCCGCTGCGCGTCGTGGTGGCCCCGGTCCGCTCGCTGCTGCAGCCGATCGTGTCCGGCCTCGGCGACCTCGCGCCCGTACGGCTGCACGCGGGCGACGACGCCGACCTGGACGACGTGGTGGCCCGGCTGGTGCAGAACGGCTACCACCGGGTCGACATGGTCGAGAAGCGCGGCGAGGTGGCCGTGCGCGGCGGCCTGCTCGACGTGTTCCCGCCGACCGAGGAGCACCCGCTCCGGCTGGAGTTCTGGGGCGACACGATCGAGGAGATCCGCTGGTTCAAGGTGGCCGACCAGCGTTCCCTGGAGGTCGCGCGCGACGGACTGTTCGCCGCGCCCTGCCGTGAGCTGCTGCTGACCGACGACGTACGGCGGCGGGCCCGCGAGCTGGGGGAGGAGCACCCGGCGCTCAAGGACGTGCTCGACCAGCTCGCCGAGGGTGTGCCGGTCGAGGGCATGGAGGCGTTCGCGCCCGTGCTCGCCGGGTCGATGGACCTGCTGCTCGACCACCTGCCGGTGCGGTGCGCCGTGTTCGTCTGCGACCCCGAGCGCATCCGCGGCCGGGCCGTCGATCTGGTGCGGACGAGCCAGGAGTTCATGGAGGCGTCGTGGATCGCCGCGGCGGCCGGCGGCGAGGCCCCGATCGACCTGGAGGCGGCCTCGTTCCGGACCCTGGAGGAGGTGCGCGACCACGCCCGTGAGCTGGGCCAGCCGTGGTGGAGCATCGCCCCCTTCGGGGAGGGCGTCGAGCTGGAGGCCCAGGACGTCGAGGCGTACCGGGGTGACACCCAGCGCGCGCTCGCCGACATCAAGGGCTGGCTCGGCGCGGGCCGGGCGGTCGTGCTGCTGAGCGAGGGACACGGCCCGGCCGAGCGGATGGTCGAGCTGCTGCGGGGCGTGGACGTGGCGGCGCGGCTGGTGCCGTCCCTCGACGGCCCGCTGCCCGCCGACGTCGTGCAGGTCACCACCGGGCGGATCGACCACGGGTTCATCGCGCCCGGCGTCGCCGTGCTGACCCACCTCGACCTGGTCGGGCAGAAGGCCTCGACCAAGGACATGCGGCGGCTGCCGTCGCGCCGCCGCAACATGGTCGACCCGCTCCAGCTCAAGGTCGGCGACCACGTGGTGCACGAGCAGCACGGTGTGGGCCGCTACATCGAGATGGTGCAGCGCACGATCCAGGGCGCGACCCGGGAGTACCTCGTGATCGAGTACGCCAGGGGCGACCGGCTCTACGTGCCGACCGACCAGCTCGACGAGGTCACCCGTTACGTCGGCGGCGAGGCTCCCACGCTCAACCGGATGGGCGGCGCCGACTGGGCCAAGGCCAAGACCCGGGCCAAGAAGGCGGTCAGGGAGATCGCGGGCGAGCTGATCCGGCTCTACTCGGCCCGGATGGCCTCCCCGGGCCACCCCTTCGGCCCCGACAGCCCCTGGCAGCGGGAGATGGAGGACGCCTTCCCGTACGCCGAGACGAACGACCAGCTCGAAGCGATCGACGAGGTCAAGCGCGACATGGAACGGGCGGTCCCGATGGACCGCCTGATCTGCGGCGACGTGGGCTACGGCAAGACCGAGATCGCGGTGCGGGCGGCCTTCAAGGCGGTGCAGGACGGCAAGCAGGTCGCCGTGCTCGTGCCGACGACGCTGCTGGTGCAGCAGCACCTGTCGACGTTCGGCGAGCGGTTCGCCAGCTTCCCCGTCACGGTGAAGCCGATCTCCCGGTTCCAGACCGACGCCGACGTGCGGGAGACGCTCGAGGGCCTCCGCGCGGGCGGGGTGGACGTCGTGATCGGCACCCACCGGCTGCTGTCGCCGGAGGTCAGGTTCAAGGACCTCGGGCTGATCATCGTGGACGAGGAGCAGCGGTTCGGCGTCGAGCACAAAGAGGCCATGAAGCACATGCGCACGCAGGTCGACGTGCTCGCCATGTCGGCCACGCCGATCCCGCGGACGCTGGAGATGGGCCTCACCGGCATCCGTGAGATGTCGACGATCCTCACCCCGCCGGAGGAGCGGCACCCGATCCTCACCTTCGTCGGGCCGTACGACGAGAAGCAGATCGGCGCGGCGATCCGGCGCGAGCTGATGCGCGACGGCCAGGTGTTCTTCGTCCACAACCGGGTCCGCACGATCGACAAGGTGGCCGCGCGGCTGCACGAGCTGGTGCCGGAGGCGCGGATCGCGGTCGCGCACGGGCAGATGAACGAGACCCAGCTCGAAAAGATCATGGTGGACTTCTGGGAGCGCAACTTCGACGTGCTCGTGTGCACCACGATCGTGGAGTCGGGCCTCGACGTGCCCAACGCCAACACGCTCATCGTGGACCGGGCCGACAACTACGGCCTGTCGCAGCTCCACCAGCTGCGCGGCCGGGTGGGCCGGGGCCGCGAGCGGGGATACGCCTACTTCCTCTACCCGCCCGAGTCGCCGCTGACCGAGACCGCGCACGAGCGGCTCGCCACGATCGCCCAGCACACCGAGATGGGCGCGGGCATGTACGTCGCGATGAAGGACCTGGAGATCCGTGGCGCCGGCAACATCCTCGGCGCCGAGCAGTCCGGGCACATCGCGGGTGTCGGCTTCGACCTGTACGTCCGGATGATGGCCGAGGCCGTCCAGGAGCAGAAGGCGAAGCTCACCGGGGGCACGCAGACGGAGGAGCGGCCGGACGTCAAGGCCGAGCTGCCGATCAACGCCCACGTGCCGCACGACTACGTCACCTCCGAACGGCTGCGGCTGGAGGCGTACAAGCGGATCGCGGCCATCGGCTCGGAGGACGACATCGCGGCGGTCCGCGACGAGCTCACCGACCGGTACGGCAGGCCGCCGCAGGAGGTGGACAACCTGCTGGAGGTGGCCCGCTTCCGGATCAACGCGCGGCGGGCCGGGCTGACGGACGTGACGCTGCAGGGCCAGCAGATCAGGTTCGCCCCGGTGGAGCTGAGGGACTCCCAGCAGGTGCGGCTGCAGCGGCTCTATCCCCGATCGCTGTGGAAGCAGGCGACCGGGACCCTGCTCGTGCCGGTGCCCAAGACCAAGCCGATCGGCGGGCAGCCGTTGCGCGACCTCGACCTGCTGAAATGGTGCGGGGACCTGGTCGAGGCCCTGTTCCTGGAGCCGATGCGGGTACAGTGACCCGCGAAATCGTCAACACTACGCCTGGCCGGTGTCGTTCGGGAGGATTGTCCGTGAAGTCGTATCGAGTGCGCGTCGCCGTGACGCTGGCGGCGGCCGGTATCGCCATGACCGCCTGCGGCGGCCCGGTGCAGGCGGGTTCCGCGGCCATCATCGGCAACGAGCGCATCACCTCCAGCCAGGTGAACGACGAGGTGCGCGCGCTGCGCGCCGACCTCGCCGCGAACAAGATCCCCGAGGACCAGCTCCAGCTGCCCGCCTCGCTGCCGCAGATGGTGCTGCTCAACATGACCTTCAGCAGGCAGTTCGAGGAGCTCGGCCGGCGCAAGGGCGTCACCGCCAGCGACCGGGACATCGACGACCTCGCCGTGGCGCAGGGCGGCTGGGCGCAGTTCGACAAGGTGCTGCTGGCCAACGGCATCCCGAAGGACCAGAGCCGGGCCTTCCTCCGCGCCTACATCATCCGGTCGAAGCTGGCCCAGCAGGCCGGGGCGGGCCAGGACGAGGCGAGCCAGCAGGCCGCGGGGCAGAAGGTGCTCCAGGAGGCCGAGACGACGGTCCCGGTGAAGTACAGCCCGCGGTACGGCAAGTACGACCCCGCGCAGGGCTTCGTGGCCGACGACCGCTTCGGCGCGTACCAGCCCGCCGCGCCCGCCGCTCCCGCTGGAGGGGCCGCCGAGGAGGCTCCGCCGGCCGCCGGCTGAGCGGCGGCCGCTCACCGGTCGTTAGGGTGAGGGCATGTCGTTGATCGTGGTGACCACCTCGCCCCGGGTCGCCCCGGGCCTGCTCGCTCCCGCGGCGTGGCGGGCCCTCACCCGGGGCCGGGTGCTCACCGGCGCCCCCGACCATCCGTACCTGCCCTATCTCGGCGAGGCCGGGGTCGTGGTCGAGGTGGTGACGCCCGACCCGGGCGCGCTCGCCCGCGAGAGCCGTACGGCGACGGTGGTGTGGCTGGCCGCCCAGGACGGCGACGAGGACCTCATGCGCGCGGTCGGCCACGCCGCGCTCTCCCTGGACGACCCGCCGGAGATCGAGGTCGTCCCCGGCTCCTACGACCTTCCCGGGGCCCGGGTGCTCGATCTCGTCCAGGTCATGGACCGGCTGCGCCGCGAGTGCCCGTGGGACCGCAAGCAGACCCACGAGTCGCTCGCGCCCTACCTGGTCGAGGAGGCCTACGAGGTGCTCGAGACCATCGACCAGGGCGACTACCCGGCCCTCCGGGAGGAGCTGGGCGACCTGCTGCTCCAGGTGATGTTCCACTCCCGGGTGGCCCAGGAGCGGACGGCCGAGGGTGGCGGCTTCGACGTCGACGACGTGGCCGCCGGCATCGTGGAGAAGCTGGTGCGCCGGCACCCCCACGTCTTCGGCGACGTCCGGGTGACCGGGGCCGGAGAGGTCAGCGACAACTGGGAGACGATCAAGGCCGCCGAGCGCGCCGCCAAGGGCGAGACCTCGTCGGCGCTCAGCGGCGTGCCGATGGGGCAGCCCGCGATCTCCCTGGCCGCCCAGCTGCTCCGCCGGGCCGGCCGGGCCGGTGCGCCCGCCTCGCTCGCCGACGGCCTCCCCTCCGGCGCCGGGGCCCGCCTGTTCGCACTCGTACGGACGATCCAGGAGGACGGACTCGACCCCGAGGCCGAGCTCAGGGCGGCGGCCAGGGAGTATCGGCGGCGCGTCGAGCGGTGGGAGGCCGGCACAGAGCAGATCGGCACAGAGCAGATCGGCACAGAGCAGGCCGGGGAGCCGCGGGACACGCCGTGAAGCCCAGCCCCTCCGCCGTACCGTGCAGTAGGGACCGATAGGCTCTGGTCGCAAACCGCCCGCCTTTTTGCTAGGAGCGTTCGTGGCTGCCATCGAGGCCGTTACCGCCCGCGAGATCCTCGATTCCCGTGGGAACCCCACGGTCGAGGTCGAGGTACTGCTGGACGACTACAGCACCGGCCGCGCCGCCGTTCCGAGCGGCGCCTCCACCGGCCAGTTCGAGGCCGTCGAGCTGCGTGACGGGGACAAGAGCCGCTACCTCGGCAAGGGTGTCGAGAAGGCCGTCCTCGGCATCACCGACGAGATCGCCGACGAGATCATCGGCTTCGACGCCGAGGAGCAGCGTCTGATCGACCAGACGATGATCGACCTCGACGGCACGCCCAACAAGGCCCGCCTCGGGGCCAACGCGCTCCTCGGCATCTCGCTGGCCGTCGCGAAGGCCGCCGCCGACAGCGCCGACCTGCCCCTGTTCCGCTACGTCGGCGGCCCGAACGCGCACATCCTGCCCGTGCCGATGATGAACATCCTGAACGGCGGCGCGCACGCCGACACCAACGTGGACATCCAGGAGTTCATGATCGCCCCGATCGGGGCCGAGACGTTCTCCGACGCCCTGCGCATGGGCGCCGAGACCTACCACACGCTCAAGGGCGTGCTGAAGGAGAAGGGCTACGCCACCGGCCTCGGCGACGAGGGCGGCTTCGCGCCGAACCTGCCGTCGAACCGCGACGCGCTCGACCTGATCCTGGTGGCGATCGAGAAGGCCGGCTACACCCCGGGCCAGGACATCGCGCTCGCGCTCGACGTCGCGGCGAGCGAGTTCCACAAGGACGGCGTCTACACGATCGACGGCAAGGGCGTGTCGTCCGCCGAGCTGATCTCCTTCTACGAGGACCTGGTCCGCTCCTACCCGCTGGTCTCCATCGAGGACCCGCTGAACGAGGAGGACTGGGAGGGCTGGAAGGCCATCACCACGTCCCTCGGCGCGAAGGTCCAGCTCGTGGGCGACGACCTGTTCGTGACCAACCCCGAGCGGCTCGGCCGCGGCATCGGCGAGGGCGCGGCCAACGCCCTGCTGGTGAAGGTGAACCAGATCGGCACGCTGTCGGAGACCCTCGACGCGGTCGACCTCGCCCACCGCAGCGGCTACCGCTGCATGATGAGCCACCGCTCCGGCGAGACCGAGGACACCACGATCGCCGACCTCGCCGTGGCCACCAACTGCGGCCAGATCAAGACCGGCGCCCCGGCCCGCTCCGACCGCGTGGCCAAGTACAACCAGCTCCTGCGCATCGAGGAGCTGCTCGACGACGCGGCGCGGTACGCCGGTCGCTCCGCCTTCCCGCGCTTCAAGGGATAACGGCGGCGCGACAGGGTAGCCTGCGGCGAACGCGGGCGGCCCGGCCGGGCACCGTACGGGCAGGCGGCGCGGCACCCCGCCGCGCCGCCCCCGGCCTGACCGGGCCCTGTGTGAGCCCTGTGTGAGCCCTGTGCGAGCGCTGACCGGGAGGGGTGGTTTCGGTGGTGGCGACGCGGCCGCAGCTCACCGGGCGCGCGGCGATCCTCGCGGTCGTCGTGTGCGCCATCGCGATGAGCCTGGCCTACCCTGCCCGGGAGTACGTCGCCCAGCGACGGCAGATCGCCCAGCTGGAGGCACAACAGGCGAACGCGCTGAGCAAGCTCCAGAGGCTGGAGGAGCGGCGCCGCCGCCTGGAGGACCCGGAGTACATCAAGCGCCTGGCCAAGGAGCGGCTCTTCTACTGCGAGCCAGGGGCCGACTGCTACCAGGTGCTCGACGAGGCGGCCGGCTCCACCGCCGCCAAGGCCGGGAGCAAGCCCCCGGAGCGGCCCGCGTGGTACGTCACGCTCTGGCGGTCCTTCGAGGCGGCGGACAAGGGACGGCCCGCCGCACCGGCGGCCCAGAAGTAGATCGGCGAGGAGAATCGACGTGGCGGACCGGGTGGACGAAGCGGACCTGGCGGCGGCGCGGGCGCAACTGGGGCGTCCCCCGCGCGGGGTGCGGGCCGTCGCCCACCGGTGCCCCTGCGGGCTGCCCGACGTGCTGGAGACCGCGCCGCGACTGCCCGACGGCACGCCGTTCCCGACCTTGTTCTACCTGACCTGCCCCAAGGCGGCCTCGGCCATCGGCACGCTGGAGTCGTCCGGGCTGATGAAGCGGATGCAGGCCCGGCTCGCCGAGGACCCCGAGCTGGCCGAGGCCTACCGCGCGGCCCACGAGGACTACCTCGACCGCCGGGACCGGGCGGCCGGCGAGGAGGGCATGGAGCCGCTGCCCCGCGACATGCAGAGCGCGGGCGGGATGCCCGGCCGGGTCAAGTGCCTCCACGCGCTGGTCGCGCACGAACTGGCCGCGCCGGGCGTCAACCCGTTCGGCCGGGAGGCCCTGGACGCGCTGCCGCGGTGGTGGACCGACGGGCCCTGCGTGGAAACGGATCCCGAGTGACCACCCGCGGGGACGTGCCTCTCGCGGCATGGGCGCGGACGGGCAAGGTAACGCGAACCGACGGGAGGGCCAGGGCATGAGGCGGGTGGCGGCGATCGACTGCGGGACCAATTCGGTCCGGCTCCTCATCGCGGACGTCTCCGGCGACGACCTCACGGACGTCGAGCGCCGGATGGAGATCGTCAGGCTCGGCCAGGACGTCGACAGGACGGGACGGCTCGCGCCCGAGGCACTGGAGCGCACGTTCACCGCCATGCGCGGGTACGCCAAGCTGATCAGGGAGCACGCCGCGGGCGAGGAGGTGCCGGTCCGGGTGGTCGCCACCTCGGCGACCCGGGACGCCGCCAACCGGGCCGACTTCGTGACCGGCGTGCGGGAGATCTTCGGCGTCGAGCCCGAGGTGGTCTCCGGCGACGAGGAGGCCAGGCTGTCCTTCACCGGCGCGACCCGGGGCCTCGCCCGCGCCGGGGCCGCGGCCGAGACGCCGTATCTGGTGGTCGACATCGGCGGGGGCAGCACCGAGTTCGTCGTCGGCTCCCGGAGCGTCGAGGGCGCGCTGTCGGTGGACATCGGGTGCGTGCGACTCACCGAGCGGCACCTGCGGGCCGATCCTCCGGCGGACGGTGACGTGACGGCCGCCGTCGCCGACATCGAGGCGGCCATGGACCGGGTGGAGGAGCACGTTCCCGTCCGTACGGCTCGGACGCTGGTCGGCCTCGCCGGTTCGGTCACCACGGTCGCCGGGATCGCGCTGGACCTGCCCGCCTACGACCCCACGCGCATCCACCACTCGCGGATCCCCGCCGAGCGGGTCCACGAGGTGTCCGCGCGACTGCTGCGCATGACCCACGACGAGCGGGCGGCCATACCGGTCATGCACCCGGGCCGGGTGGACGTGATCGGCGCGGGCGCGCTGATCCTCGATCGGATCGTCCGCCGCTACGACTTCGCCGAGGTCGTCGTCAGCGAGCACGACATCCTCGACGGGATCGCCTGGTCCCTCACCGCCTGACCGCCCGTCCGCCGCGGGCTCGGCCTTCCGCACGCCCGGCGCCGCGTCCCGCTCCAGGACGACGTTCGGCGGGAGCGGGTGCAGGGGGCATCGGCTCTGCGTCAGTCGTCGATCGCCTGGTAGAGCGTGGTCCAGAAGTCGTGGATGAGCCGGGTCGAATCCGGGGTGGACGCCCCGACCTGGGTGAGCAGGATGCCGGTGAGCTGGTTGGCCGGGTCGGCGTAGGTCGCGGTGCCGCTTCCGCCGTCCCAGCCGAACTGGCCGATGGGCGCGTAGTCGCCGCGGTAGGTGCGCACCGCCATCCCGAAGCCCCAGCCACCGTGCTGCCCCTGGCCGTGCGACACGTGGACGTTGTTCCTGGCCATGGCGTCCCGGGCGGCCTGCTGCTCGGGCGTGAGGCGGTTGGTGGTCATCAGCTCGACCGCAGGCCGCGACAGGATCCGCTCGTTCCCGTGCATCCCGCCCTTCAGCAGCATCCGGAAGTAGGCGTGGTAGTCGTCGGCGGTGGAGACCAATCCGCCGCCGCCGCCCTGGAACGCCGGAGGTTTGCCGTGGCGTCCGCCTTCGGCCTCGTCCCAGACGAGGAACTCGCCGGTCTGCGGGTCGGGGGCGTACAGGGGCGGCAGCCGGTGGATCTGGTCGGCGGGCACGTGGAAGCCGGTGTCGGTCATGCCCAGCGGCTCGAAGACGCGCTCGCGCAGGAACTCCTCGAACGACCGGCCGGTGACCCGGGAGACGAGCACACCGACCAGGTCGCTGCTGATCTGGTACTGCCAGCGCTCTCCGGGCTGGTGCATCAGCGGAAGCTCGCCCAGGCGGCGCATCCACTCGTCCGGCTCGGGCATCGGCACGGGCAGGTTGGGCGTGAGTCCCCGCTCGAAGACCGCGTTCATGATCGGAGTGCCCAGCGACGTCATGTCCATGCCGAGTCCGAACGTGGAGGTCAGCACGTCCCGGACGGTGATCGGCCGCCGCGCCGGTACGGTGTCGTCCAGCGGACCGTCGAACCGCCTCAGCACCCGCCGGTCGGCCAGTTCCGGCAGCCATGGGTCCACGGGGTCGTCCAGCCGCAACCGGCACTCGTCGAGCAGGACCATCGCCGCCGTGATCGTGACCGGCTTGGACGTCGAGGCCATCCGGAAGATCGTGTCCCGGCGCATCGGCGCGCCACCGTCATGACGCATCGTCCCGATCGCCTCGACGTGTGTCTCATCACCCCGGCTGACCAGGGCGACGAGCCCGGGGATCTTCCCAGACTCGACATGCCGGGCCAGCACCTCGCGCAGTCTGCGCAGCCCGGTCGCGGAGAAGCCGCTGTCGCCGGTTCCCATGATGATCTCCTTGCATACGGTGCTCGAATTTGTGAGGCCCACACCGGCGCGTCGTTCATGGGCTTCCAGGAACGACGCACGAGGGTCGGGGGGTGAGCTCGGCTGGGAGGTAGCCGGCCGGGCATGACGCCCGTGGGGTGGCCGCGTAGCCCGGACAGTCGATGAAAGTGGCGTTCGGCCCCGGGCACTGCGGGTCGGCTGTGGGTCAGAGGCTGCGGGCGGTGATGTCGCCGTTGGAGGTGGTGGCGTGGATGTCGAGTTCCACGGTGCCGTCGTTCTTGAGGGTGTTGATGACACGGCCGTGGGTGGTGCCCGCGTCCAGGGAGGCCGAGACGTCGGCGGCGGCGTTGACCGAGATGTCGCCGGACTGCGTGCGGAGCACGACCTTGCCGCCCGTGGCCTCGGCGATGGTGATGTCGCCTGTTGCGGTGCTGATCTCCGCGGGGCCGCTCAGGCGGCCGACCTCGACGTCGCCGTCGGTCGCGGTGAGGCGGAGGCCTGCGGTCTCGTCGAGCTTGATCTGGCGGTACGCGCCTTCGAAGGCGATGTCGCCGAGGCGGCCGACGGTCCGGAGTTCGGCGCTGGCCGCCTTGGCCTCGACGCGGGAGCCTGCGGGCAGTTTGACCGTCACCTCGATGGCTCCAGTCGGGCCGAGGTGCTGGTTCTTCACCGGGGTCGCGATCCGCAGGACGCCGTCGGCGTATTCGACCGTGGTCTGCTCGGCCGCCTTCACGTCGCGGCCCTTGGAGGGGTTGGCGGGCAGGACCTCGACGGTGGTGTCCGCCCGGTCTGCGGCGATGACCTGGACGCGTCCGGCGGAGATGTGAAGGAGGGTGGAGATCGGGGTGGGGGTCTCGAACTTCTGCATCGTGTGCTCCTTGTGCCGCGTTGTTTCCGACACCGGAAACGCTACGTTGCTTTCTAAATGTGTGCAACATCAGCGTTGCACAGAACTCCTGTTTGTCCAGGTGAATGGCAGAAAACTGTTGCAACGGTCTTCGGGATTAACGCAACACTCGTCGCTCGACCATTGCAATTCAATGAAGCTGAACGCTATGGTGGAGGCGTCAGGGGAACACCGGGCGGCGCCATGGGCGCCCGTGGGGCACGAAGGGGGTTGGGATGCCGGGAGGCAGGCTCACCCAGCAGGAGCGCCAGCAGATCGCGGTGGGGCTGGCCGACGGCCTGGCCTACGCCGAGATCGCCCGCCGTCTCGGCCGTCCGACCTCCACGATTACCCGTGAGGTGTCGCGGAACGGCGGCCCCACCGGCTACCGCGCCGAGTTGGCCCATCGCGCCACCCAGCAGCGCACCCAGCGACGCAGGCAGGCCGCGCCCCGGGGGGTGCAGGCTTCCCCGCAGCCCTACGGACGCGACGCCGAGGCTGTGCGCGACTACCAGGAGACCCTCACCGGCGTTTTCATGGCCTCGGGCCTGCCCAAGATGATGGCCCGGGTGCTGGGCTGCCTCTACACCACCGACACCGGCAGCCTCACCGCCTCCGAACTCGCCCAGCGCCTCCAGGTCAGCCCGGCGTCCATCTCCAAAGCGATCACGTTCCTCGGGGATCTGGACCTCATTCGCCGGGAACGCGACGAACGCCGCCGCGAGCGCTACGTCGTCGACGACGACCTCTGGTACCAGTCGGTTGTCCGCAGCGCTCGGTCCAACGACCAGCTGGTCGAGGCCGCACGGCAGGGCGTCGCCGTCCTCGGCCCCGGCACCCCGGCCGCCACCCGCCTCGAAAACGTCGCCCGCTTCCACGACTTCATCACCGTAAGCCTGCTCCGCGCCGCGGAGCAGGTCCGCGAGGTCCTCTACACCACAACCAAAACAACCTCGGACGGCACCAAGCCGAGTTCGGATCACGGACGGACAGCCGTCCCGACCGCCACAGCATGAGCCGAAGCCGGTCGTGTTGTCTTTCACCTGCCCTTGTGGATCGCCTGCACCTGTGGCCGGCTGCAACAGCGCGGTCATGCACACCTGAACGGCCCGTCAACTACGCGCCGACGGCTGCGGCAGTGGAAAGTACCGGATAGCGCGAGCGCCGCGTGAAGAACCCGAAGATCTTGTAGCTACTGTGCATTGCGTAGTACTCTGCGGTGCGTGGACAGTAGCCAGCTTCTCAAGGGGGTCCTCGACCTGGCCGTCCTCGCGGTGCTCGCCGAACGTGACAGCTACGGCTACGACGTCGTACGCCGCCTGCGTGAGGCGGGGCTGGAGGACGTCGGCGACGCCTCTGTGTACGGGACCCTGCGACGGCTCTTCAAGGCCGGAGCGCTCAACTCCTACGTGGTCGCCTCCGACGAGGGGCCGCACCGCAAGTACTACGGCCTGAACGACGTCGGCCGCTCGCTCCTCCGAAACTCGGCGACGACCTGGACGTCGTTCGCCGCCACCATGAACGACCTGCTGAAGGAGGTCGCCCCGGCATGAACTCCCCCCTGACGCCCAAGGCGTACGCCGACGCCGTGCGCGAGGCACTGGCCGATCTTCCCCCGGAGGACCGGGAGACCCTGCTGGAGGACCTCCACGACCACATCTCGGAGGTCGCGGCCGAGCCGGGACTGTCCCTGGAGGACCGCCTCGGCGCCCCGGAGGCGTACGCCGCGGAGTTGCGCGCCGCCTACGGCGGCCGGCCGGCGGGCGCCGCGACCTCCCGGCGGGGCCGGCTGCGCTCCCGGACGGCCGGGGCCGCCCGGCGCGTCCACACCCGTATGCAGGGACTGCCGCCCTACCGCCAGGCTGCCGCCTTCCTCCCCGAACTGCGCCCGGCCTGGTGGGTGCTGCGCGGCTATGCGATCGCGCTGGCCGTGCTCGCGCCCATGACCACGCCCGGGCTGGTCCCCGGCGACCTGGTGGCCTGGGTGTTCACCCTCACCGTCGTCTGGTTGTCCGTCTGGCTGGGCCGGCACGCCCGCAGGGGGTCGCGGGGCTGGGGACGGACGCTGCTCGCCGGGGTCAACGCGCTGGCGGTGGTCCTCGTGATCTCCGCCATGGCCATGGTGCCGAGCACGTCGCCCCAGGAGGTGTCCTTCGACTACGGCCCAGCCCCGGCCGCCATGGGGCCGGGGGGAAGGGTGATGGTCGAGCGGGTCGCCACCCTGGGCGGCGGTCCGGTCTACAACATTCTCCCGTACGCCGCGGACGGCACCCCGCTGCACGACGTGCGCCTCTACGACCAGGACGGCAGTCCGCTCACCCTGCGGCCGGAGGACTACGGGCAAACGCTCGTCATCCCCTGTGAGGGGGAGCCGCCGCTCCGCAACGCCTACCCCCTGTCGCTGAAGCCGTCGACGCCGTTCGGCGACAGGGCCGCCCGGGAGCGCGACTGCGCCTCTGGCCCCGACTCCGACTCCGGCTCCGCCACCGCCGCGCCGGGCCCCACGGTCACGGCGACCCCGGAAGACGGCGGGGAGGCGGCCCCGACACCCGCGCCTGCCGCACCCGCCGCGTCCACCCCGTCGCCGGCCCCGTCCCGGACGAAGCCGGCGCCGGACCGCCAGGGCGACTGACCGGTCAGGCGCGCAGCCGGACCGGCAGGGAGAACAGGCCGCGCATGATCATGCTCGGCCACCAGCGCAGCTCGGCCGGGTCGACGGCGAGGGCCAGATCGGGGAAGCGCTCCAGCACCCTGCCGATCGCGGCCTCTCCCTCGACCTTGGCCAGGGCGGCGCCGATGCAGTAGTGGGCCCCCCGGCCGAAGGCGAGGTGCGGCTCGCCGATCCGGCCCGGCGCGAACGTGTCCGGGTCGGCGAAGGCGGCGGGGTCCCGGTTGGCCGCCGGCAGCGAGACGAGGATCGGCTCTCCGGGCAGCATCTCCTGGCCGCCGATCACGACCGGCTCGGTCGGGAAGCGCCAGGTGGCGTTCCGTACGGGACCGTCGTAGCGCAGGATCTCGTCGATGTAGTCGGGCAGCAGGGCGGGATCGTCACGCAGGGCCCGCGCCTGGGCGGGATGCCGCAGCAGCGCGAGGAGGCCGTTGCCGATCAGCGCCACCGTCGTCTCGTGACCCGCGACGAGCAGCAGGAACGCCGTCGAGGTCAGCTCGTCCTTGTCGATCTCGCCCTGGTTGGACCGCCGTACGAGGTCGGTGAGCAGGTCGCTCCCCGGCCTCGACCGCTTGAGCTCGACCAGGTCGTCGAGGAACGCCTCCAGGGCGTCGGTGGCCCGGGCGATCTCCTCCACCTCGGACGCCGCGGCGGAGTCGATCACCGAGGCGTGCCGGTGGAAGACGGCCCGGTCCTCCTCGGGCACGCCGAGCAGGTCGCAGATGATCGCGATCGGCAGGGGATAGGCGAGACCGGCGACCAGGTCCGCCTCCGGGCCGTCGAGACGGTCGAGGAGGTCGTCGGTGATCTCCAGTGCCCGGGCCCGCAGCCCCGCGATCCGCCGGGGCGTGAAGGCGGCGCTCACGACACGGCGCAGCCGCGCGTGGTCTGCCCCGTCCGCGTTGATCATGTGGCGCGCGAGCGACGGCCGGTGATCGAGGGGCAGGCCGAGACCGGCGGCCCGCCACTCCGGCGAACCCGCGGCCGGGTCCTTGGCGAGCGACGGGTGGGTCAGCGTGGCGACGGCGTCCTCGTACCGCGTGACCAGCCACGCGTCGCAGCCGGGCAGCGGCACGCGGCTGACCGGCGCGTTGCGCCGCAGCCAGTCGAAGGCGGGATAGGGATCGGCGTCGAAGGCGGGGCCGAACAGCGGGGGGCATGGGTCGGTGGACACGGGCCGGTACGTACCCACCTCCGGCGCGACGGAAAAGATCGAATCTTTTCCGGTGTTTGCCCTCACGGCACTCACGGCACGCGCCCGCTCGTTCACTCGCCCACCCGCGTCCACCCCGCGCTCCCTCGCGCTCACGCGGGCCGGGCGGGCCGGTCCCCGGGCGCCGTGACCGGCGTTCGCGGGCATCGTGAGAGCCGTCTTCCGGCCGACGCATCCCCCGTCAACCTGGCACGATCGGTGACATGAGCTTCGTTCCTCCCGGTTCCGGCTGGCCGGGTGACCCCGCCGGCCCCGGCACCCCCGTCGCCCGTGACGCCCACGAGGTCGCCAAGCTCGCGGCCGAGAGCCGTACGCTCGCGGACCTGACGGCCAGGCAGTCGGTGTGCCGGGCCTGTCCCCGTCTCGTCGAATGGCGGGAGGAGGTCGCCGACATGAAGCGGCGGGCGTTCGCGGACGAGACCTACTGGGGCCGGCCGATCGCGGGCTGGGGCGACGACGCGCCGCACACGCTGATCGTGGGCCTGGCCCCCGCCGCCCACGGCGGCAACCGTACCGGGCGGATCTTCACCGGCGACCGCAGCGGCGACTGGCTGTTCGCCTCGCTGTACCGCACCGGGCTCGCCGCGAAGGAGACCAGCGTCCACGCGGGCGACGGCCAGCGGCTGATCGGAGCCCGGATGATGGCGGCCGTGCGCTGCGCGCCGCCCGCCAACAAGCCGACCCCAGAGGAGCGCGACGCCTGCTTCCCCTGGCTCGCCGCGGAACTGGCGCTGGTCGCCGGAACGACCCGGGTGATCGTGGCCCTCGGCGGCTTCGCCTGGCAGGCGGTCTGGCCCGCGCTGCGCGCGGCGGGCTTCACCCTGCCGTCCCGCAGGCCCGCGTTCGGGCACGCCGTCGAGGTGCCGCTCGTCCACGGCGCGACGCCCGTCACCCTCATCGGCTGCTACCACCCCAGCCAGCAGAACACCTTCACCGGACGGGTGACGGCGGAGATGCTCGACGCCGTCTTCGCCCGCGCCGCCGCCCTCGGGGCCACCGCCTGACCATGCTTGTGAACGGATTCACGAATGTGAACCCGATCACTCCCGGAATATCGCCGGAATTTTTTGCCGGAACATCGCCGACGGATGACCAAGTGGGGAAAATCACTCGACCTTCGGCCCTTGCTCGATGGCCTCGTGGCCAACTCGTGACGTAAGCTTGTGAATGGTTTCACAAGCCTTGGAGGGCATCGTGGCAGACCGCAAGCCGCAGCACATCGTCATCGTCGGCGGTGGATACGTGGGCCTCTACTCGGCTCTTCGTCTCCAGCGCACGCTCCGTCGTGAGCTCCGTGACGGCAGCGTGCGGATCACGCTCATCGACCCGCAGTCGTACATGACCTACCAGCCGTTCCTGCCCGAGGCGGCGGCCGGCAACATCTCGCCGCGCCACGTCGTGGCGCCGCTGCGCCGGGTGCTGCCGAAGGTCCGCATCCTCAACGGCAGGGTCTCCAAGGTGCACCACGAGGCCCGTACGGTCACCTTCGAGCCCCCGGCCGGACAGTCGAGGGAGATCGAGTACGACGTCATCGTCATGGCCGCCGGGTCGATCTCGCGGACGCTGCCGATCCCCGGCCTGGAGGACGCGGCCATCGGCTTCAAGAGCGTCGGCGAGGCCATCGCGCTGCGCAACCGGGTCCTCGCCCTCCTCGACCGCGCCGAGTCGGCCGAGGACGAGGACGTGCGCCGCCGTGCGCTCACCTTCGTCGTGGTCGGCGGCGGCTTCGCGGGCATCGAGGCGCTCGCCGAGCTGGAGGACATGACCGAGGACGCGATCAAGTACTACCCGGGCATCGACAAGAAGGACCTGCGCTGGGTCCTCATCGAGGCGTCCAACCGCATCCTCCCCGAGGTCGGCCCCGAGATGGGCGAGTGGACCGCCGAGCAGCTCCGCGAGCGCGGCATCGAGCTCAAGATGGAGACGTTCCTGCAGTCCTGCGAGGGCGGCCTGGTCAAGACCTCCGACGGCGACGAGTTCGAGTCGGCCACGATCGTCTGGACCGCCGGCGTCAAGCCCAGCCCGATCGTCAACTCCACCGACCTGCCGCTCGACGAGCGCGGCCGGATCAAGACCACCACCCGCCTGACCGTCGCGGGCGTCAAGGGCGCCTTCGCCGCCGGCGACATCGCGGGCGTGCCCGACGTGACCAACCCCGGCCAGTTCTGCGCCCCCAACGCCCAGCACGCCGTACGGCAGGCCCGGGTCCTGGGCGACAACATCACCGCGTACCTGCGCGGGGAGGAGCTGAAGGACTACCGGCACAAGTACGTCGGGTCGGTCGCGGGCCTGGGCCTCCACCGGGGCGTCGCCAACGTCTACGGCATCAAGCTGCGCGGCCTCCCCGCCTGGTTCATGCACCGCACCTACCACCTGTCGCGGGTGCCCACCGTCAACCGCAAGGTGCGGGTGGTCATGGACTGGACGCTGTCGCTGTTCTTCAAGCGGGAGACGATCTCCCTGGGCGAGATCGAGCACCCGCGCGACGAGTTCCGGGCCGCCGCCAAGAGCGGGCTCAAGCGCTGAGCCTCCGGCCGGGCGCCGCCACGGCGGAGCCCGACCCCCGGCCTGAACGGACCCCGGCCTGGACGGCCCGGCGCTCGCCGCCGGGCCGTTTCGCGCTCTCCACGGCCCTGACCGGTGATGTCATAGAAGCGTGACCCGATGTCGGATCGCCGCCGGATCGCGGTCCGGGCGCTCCCGGAGGGTCTCCCGTTCCTTGACCGGCCGGCGCCCACAGGCGCCGTTCACGGGCCGTGGAAAGGGGGACAAGCCGCGTAAGACGTAACTTGCTTACAGAGGAGTGATCCGTGACATATGATCGCGGCGCCCCCGTAGCCCAATGGCAGAGGCAAGCCCCTTAAAAGGGCTGTGGTGTGGGTTCGAGTCCCACCGGGGGCACCGAGTGCCGCCTCGCCCAATCAGCCCGTGACCTGCGGGAGCGTGCCCACAGGGCCGATCGTGAGCATCCGGCTGAGTACGGCCGAATACGAGCGTCCACGAGAAGCCGTGCCCGTAGTGTGCCCGTGGCGTGCCCGCGATTTATTTCTCGCCCAGCGCATCGGCAATGCGCCGACGAGCCTGTTCTTCCCGGCCTGCAATGCACTTCGCGTAGACATGAAGCAGGACGGCGACGCTGTGTCCCGCCCACTCCGAGACCTGTGGAGCGGGCACTCCGGCGTTGAGCCACGTCGAGACCGTCGCATGACGAAGGTCGTAAGGCCGCTTCGCCAGTGGGAAGGCGAACTCCTCTTCGGTCAGCGCCGCCTTCCGGGCCTTACGCCACACCCGGTGACACGTGCTCTGTTGTGAGACATGGGACCACGGCGCTCACTCCTCGTCGGCGCCGGTGAGCGGGAACACCGCGCCCGACTTGCCAGGCTCGGCGAGGCGCGCTCAGCACGTCACTCGCCGACGGCTGACGTCTCGTCGGCACTGAGAACCTTCAGAATCTCGACCAGTGTGGACAGCTGTTCCGCGGTGAGTGGACTGAACAGCTCTTCCGCCGCCAGTTCGTAGCTGGTCGTCCAGTCCTGAGCCAGCGCGGCTCCTTGCGGGGTCACCCGGAGGAATACGGACCGGCGGTCGTCCGCGCTGGCCTGGCGTTCGAGCAGTCCGTCGCGGACGAGCGCCTCGACGAGGGACGAAGCGGTCCCTTGAGTGATGCCGACTGCGAGAGCGAGCTCGGTGACACGAACCGGCTGTGACCGCGCCACCTCGACCACCAGGCGGGACCTCGGTGTTGACACGCCGTGCTCACCCAGACGTTCGTTGAAGTGACGCACGAGGATCTTCGCCGCACGACTGAACTCGTCGGCCACCCGCGCCGCGGTCACGCGTTCCCTCGCGCTGGACATCGCCACCTCCTACTTGACGCACCATCCTACGGCAGGTTACATAGACATCGATGCATTGACGCCAAACTATTTGACGGCAATGTGCTGGGCGAGTGGTCGCACCGCTCGCCCGCCCTGCGGGACGCGAACCAGCTGCGCACGAGAAAGTGTGCACAAAGGAGTGAAAGCATGAAGATTTTCGTCACCGGCGGAAGCGGTTTCGTCGGCAGTGCCCTCGTCCATCGCCTCGTCGCCGAGGGGCACGAGGTCTTGGCACTCGCCAGGTCGGGCGCAAGCATCCATCGCGTGCGTGCGGCTGGAGCCGATCCGGTCCCCGGCGATCTCGCCGACCTCCGCAAGACCGATCCCCATGCGCGGCCGTGGCTCGCCAGGCTGCAGGAAGTCGACACGGTCGTGCACCTCGCGGCTCACATGGAGTTCTGGGGACCCGACTCTCTCTTCGAACATGCCAACCTCGTGCCGACAGTGGCCCTGCACGCGGCGAGCGTTGCCGCCGGGGTGCGACGGTTCGTGCTGGTAAGTGCCGCATCCGTCTCCACTGGTAGCCAACGTCGTCCCGTCGTCGACGAACTCACTCCGGAAGGCAAGCCGAACATCGCCTACAGCCGGGTCAAGCTGGCCACCGAGCGCGCACTGCTGAACGCCCGTAGCGGGAAGACCGAACTGGTGGTGCTCCGGCCGCCGTTCATCTGGGGCCGCGGGATGGCGACCCTCGACGACCTGACCAAGGTCGCCGAGGCCGGACGGTTCTCCTGGATCGACAACGGCAGGCACACCGTCGATTTCGTACACGTCGGAAACCTGGTCAGCTCAATCGTCCTTGCGCTCACGCACGGTCGGGACGGGGGCGTCTACTACGTCACCGACGGCACCCCGATGCCCATCCGGGACTTCCTCACTCCCTTGCTGGCAACGCGTGGCGTGGACTTGTCCAAGAGCCGCAGCGTGCCCATGGCGATCGCGGCACCCATGGCGGCGATGATGGATCGCACCGCACGCCTGCTTCGCCGAAAGACGGCACCCCCGCTGACGAACTGGCTTGTCGGCTGGACCGGCCGCGACCGCTCCTACGACATCACCGCCGCGAGGACCGAACTGGGTTACTCGCCTGACGTGACCCTGGAGAAGGGCTTGGCAGAGATGAAGTCTTGACTTGTCTTCTCATTTGTTCGGCCGATCTCGTCATCCTCGCGGCCATCCGGTTATTTCAACGTTGACTTCACCTTTGAACAGTGCGACTCCTCGGTCGTCTCCAACCCGATGAGAATCGACTTGCCGCTCTGCTTCACCAACTGCTCCGCGGTGGTCGCGTCAGCGACCCCGTCCGGAACGGCGGCGCTTGCCACTGCCACTGAGCCGATGAGCGTGACCGCGATGGCCTGTCGTATGGTGCCCTCGACACCAGCGCGGATCTTGTACTTGTCCTGCCATTGCTTGCTGGTCTGCTCGGCGCGCGCGGAATCGAGGGCCTGCTGGAAGGCCTGCGGGCGGAGGGTGAGTTGGCAGCTGCCGCGTTTGGAGGTGGTGCATTGCGCGCGCACCGGACATGGGCGGCAGGACGTGGCGGGGAACATGACCACGATTGCATCGCTGCCGCCCGGAGGCACGGGCTCCACGAGGCGCTGGCCTGTCCTTGGGGGCAGGTCACCTGCTGGTTGTCCCAGTGCTCGTGTGGCAGCAGCCGCGTCGTTGCAACCCCTGATGGACCTTCTCGGTCATCGCCACATCGGGCACGGTGGCGTCCGTGGTTGCCACGTTCGTGATCAGGTTAGGCGGCGCGATCGCCTGGCCGTCCGTGCCGTCGTTGCCCCCCGACGGCGTCGGCGTGGCAGGTCTCGCTGATGTGAACCTTGTAACCGTCACAGAACAGATCATCGCCCTTGGCCGCCCACCGGCTATCGGTGTCATAGGGGGAGGTCAGACGCCATCTGCCGGGCGGCAGTCCCTCTCCGCCGTCATCGAGGGGCCGCCGCCGCTCGACCACCTCCCGCCCGCTGTTGCCGATGGTCGGCACACAGTTGTGGATCAGCATCACCCGCAGCGCGTCGACTGCGGGCACCTGCCGCAGCCAGGCCCGGGAGAACGGCGCATAAACCGCCGCGACCAGCGCGTACCCGTCGCTGCCGTAGGCGCGGGCCAGTTCCTCGCGTTTGGTCTCCGAGGCCGGCAAGCGGAACTCACTGAGCACCGATGCGTCGAACCCGGGGTCGTCCAACTCCAGGCCGAGCGCGTATTTCCAGCTCAGGTCCGCACGGACGGCCTCGGCGGCCTGCCGGTCGGTCAGATTCTCCACCCGCTGGAACACAGTGATCACGCCAGCCGGCCGGGTGACCAGCCGGGTTCGCCCTCAGCCCCGAACGCGCCCGCAAATTGGGCGTCGGCGAACAGTTCACCGAGTTCGTCGCGGACCCGGACCGGCAACGGCGGTTGCCGCTTGCCCCGGTACATAGCCCGGATCGCCCGCGCGACCTCGGGCACGGGTTCGGGCCACGATCTCGGCTGCAGCGGCATCAAAAAACTCCATCCGCAGCCGATGGCGGGGGTGAGATACGGCTGCGTACGGCATGATCCCGGATGCAACTGCCCTGATCACGAACCATCGCCCGCGTGTAGCGAGTCAGCCGGCAAGGTCGCTCGGCAGGACAAAGCCGGCGGCAGATCAACCGTGAAACGAGCCGTCTCAAGCAGGTGACCCTGGCCGGCGAGATCGGCACGATCGTTCAGATGGCCCCGCTCCGCCCCGCCCAGAGGGCCATCTACCAGGCGCTCTCCATCACCCCGCCGCCACGGCTCTCCGCGCTCGACCCCGCCTGACCGCAGGCGATCAAGGCGGGGTGGGCCTCTTGGGCTGTGGACATGTAACCCCTATAGGGGTACAACGGGGTTATGCCGAAAATCAACGTGTATCTGCCCGACGATCTGGCGGAGGCGGTCAAGGAGGCCTCACTCCCGGTCTCCGCGATCTGCCAGCGGGCGCTGGAGCAGGCCGTACGGCGGGTGACCGCCATCCGCGAGAGCATCCTCGGCGACCTGGAGATCGACGATCCCCGGCTGTCGCACTTCACGCCGCGGACCCGCGCGGTCTTCCGGCTCGCGCTGGAACGGGCCCGGGACGAGGGCGCCTCCGGCGTCGGCACCGAGCACCTGCTGGCGGCGATACTGGCCGAGGGCACCAACCTGGCGCTGCACGTCCTGCGGGCCATGGAGATCGAACCCGCGCTGGTCGAGCGCGACCTGGCGGCCCGGCACCCCGCCGTACGGCGGGGGACCGGCCAGGCCGAGCGCTCAGGGGAGAGCGCGCCCGAGACGGGCGAGGAGCCCGAGCGGGAGGCTGGCGGCGAGCCGGCCGCCGGGCCCGGGCGGTTCGACGCCCTGGCGGCGAACGCCCTGGAGCTGGCGGTCGCCGAGGCCCAGGCGCTCGGGCACAACTACATCGGGTGTGAGCACCTGCTGCTCGGCCTGGCCGCCGAGCCCGAGGGGATCGCCGGAGAGGTGCTGCGGGCGCGGGGGGCCGAGCCCCGCCTCACCCGCCGTACGGTCGTCGCGGCGCTCGCCGGCTACGTCCACCTGCGGGCACAGGCCCAGGAGGCCGCGGTTTCCGTGCAGGGCGGCGCGGGACACGGCGGTGCGGCACCACAGGGCGGGACCGGACAGGGCGGTGCGGCGACGGGCGGCGCGGCGACGGGCGGCGCGGCGCAGATCCGGGAAGCCGTCCAGATGGTGGCGGCCATGGTCCGCCGGGAGATCGCGCCGCTCCTCGAACGCGTCGAGCGTCTGGAGCGGCACACCGGCGTCGCCGCACCGGCCGAGGACGAGGCGCCGTGACCGCACGGGTGCTGCTCGTCGCCACGGGCGACGTCATGGCGTACGCCCGGCGGACCTCGCGACCGGGCCTGGCGACGGCGGACGACCTCCTGGCCGCCGTGTCCCGCGACCCCGGCGCGGATCTCGGCCTGGAGGTGGTGACCGAGGACGTGCGGGCCGAGCCGAGCTGGGACACCTCGCCCGCCACGATGCTGGCGCTGGCCCGGCGGGTGCGCGCGGCCCTGCTCGACGAGGGGTTCGACGGCGTGGTCGTCACCCACGGCCTGGACACCGTCGAGGAGACGGCCTTCCTCACCGACCTCCTCGCGGGACCGGCCGCGCACCGGGGCGGCATCGTCTTCACCGGGGCCGTACGGCCACTCGACGCGTTGTCGAGTGACGGGCCGCGCAACCTCGCGTCGTCGCTGGTCGCGGCGGCCGACCCCGCTCTGCGAGGAGTGGGCGCGGTGGTGTGCGCGGGCGACGAACTGCACGCGGCCCGATGGGTGACCATGGTGGACGCGACGGCCGTGACGGCTCTTTCCTCCGCTCCCGCGCCGGTGCTCGGCCGGGTCGTGGACGGCGGGGGCGAGATGTGCGCGGCGCCGCCGCCCCGGCCCCCTGAGCCGGAGGGGGAGCCGGAGACGAACGTGGCATTGATCAAGACCTATCCCGAGATGGACCCCGTGCTCCTCACGGCCGTCGTGGACGCCGGGGCCAGGGGAGTCGTGCTGGAGGGCACCGGCGCCGGGAACGTCCCCGTCGGGCTGTTCGCGACGATCAGCGAACTGGCCGAGTGGGACATCCCGGTGGTGGTCGCCTCGCGGTGCCGCGCCCGGGCGGTTCCCCTGGAGGCACTGCCGCCCGGCTACGGGCTCGCGGCGAAGGTCGGCGCGATCGGCGCCCGCGGGCTCGCTCCGGTCAAGGCGCGGTACGCCCTGATGGCGGCGCTCGGCGGAGGCGGGCGGCAGGCCGTACGGGACTGGTTCGCCCGGTTCTGACTCCACCGGGAGTCCCGGCTTTTTTCCTTACCCGGTGGCGGGAACCCGGCCGGAGGGCCGAACGTTGCCATTGTGGCGGGGTGGCGTTCCATGTGTGCTGAGCCCGAGGAACACCGCCCCCCGGGCATGTCCCCACTGGCCGCCCCAGCGGCTGATCGGCAAGTCGCGTCCTGGAGGAAGCGGATGGAGAGCAAGAACCCCATATTCAGTCGGCGTGGAGCGGCTGGTCAGCAGACGTGGACCGGCCCGACGCCCAGCGCGCGTGAACTGAACGACATGTACGCCGCCCCCTCCTACGCTCCGCCGTCCGAGCGCGCCATGACGATGGACGACGTCGTCATGCGCGGCTTCATGACGCTCGGCACGCTCGTCGTCTCGGCCGCCCTGGCGTGGTACTTCAACGTCGGCTGGGGGCTCGCGGCCCCCGCGATGATCGTGGGCCTGATCCTCGGGCTCATCGTGTCGTTCAAGCAGAGCACGAACCCGGCGCTGATCCTCGGCTACTCCCTCTGCTACGGCATCGCCATCGGCGTGCTGAGCCACACGTACGAGACGGTGTACAACGGCATCGTCCTGCAGGCCGTGCTCGGCACGATGGTCGCCTTCGGCGGCACGCTCGCGGTGTACGCACTGAAGATCTTCCGGCCGACGCCGAAGTTCGCCAAGTTCGTGGTCGCCGCCGCGTTCGGGGCGATCGGCCTCATGCTGATCAACTGGATCGCGAGCATCTTCGTCAGCGGCGGCCTGGGCCTGCGCACCGACAGCCCGATCGGCTGGATCTTCAGCATCGGCATGATCCTGCTGGGCTGCTTCTTCCTGCTGCTCGACTTCAGCGAGATCGAGCAGGGGGTGCGGGCCGGCGTGCCGGAGCGCTACTCCTGGCTGATGGCGTTCGGCCTGACGCTGAGCCTCGTCTGGCTCTACCTGGAGATCCTCCGGTTCATCAGCTACTTCACGAACAACGACTAGCGGGTGCCCGCCGGGCCTGCCGAAGGTCCACCGGGCACCTCCCACTCACCGTGTGAGCAGGGCGCCGTTCCTCCCGGAGCGGCGCTCTTTTTTGGTTCTATAGCAGGATTCGGTGATCGGTTCTGTAAGTTTGGATCAACATCCTGTAACAAAACGATGCCGTTGGGGGCTTGTCAAGCGCGGACCGGTGATGCACTGTGACACAAAGCAGCCTTTTCCGTGGAGGTGCCCATGTCGTTGAACCACTCACCGGAGACCCAGACCAAGCTGATCGCCCGCGTCCCGTCCATAACCGGGCGTGAACTCCCCGAGTGGTTCGAAGCCATCGACAACGGTCCGTCGTTCCTGCGCTGTGAGGAGCGGGCCAACTGGCTCGCCGACGAGCACGGGCTGAGCCACGGCTACGCGGCCGCGATCGTCCGCGAGCACGAGCGGCGCCGTCGCTTCTAGCGGCAGGCACGAGCAGGAACGCGCCCGCACCGATCAGGTGCGGGCGCATCATTGTGTTATGGATCTCGACAAGGCGCGTGAGTTCGTCAGGAACAACCACCGAGCGGTCATGCTGACCTGGCATCCGGACGGACGCCCCCAGACCTCCCCGGTCACCGTCGGCTGCGACGAGGACGGCCACATCGTGGTCAGCAGCCGTGAAACCGCCGTGAAGACTCGCAATCTCCGCAACAACCCGCAGGTCGTGCTGACCGTGACGACCGACGCGTTCTTCGGCGCGTGGGTCCAGATCGAGGGCAAGGCGGAGGTCGTCCCGCTGCCCGAGGCGATGGAGCCGCTGGTCCAGTACTACCGCGACATCAGCGGCGAGCACCCGGACTGGGACGACTACCGCGCGGCGATGGTCCGGGACAAGCGCGTGATCATCCGCATCGAGCCCACCCGCGCCGGCCCCGACCACCACGGCTGACCGTCCGAAACAACCACCCGCGCCGGGAGCCGGTCCCGGCGCGGGAGGCACGCTCAGGACAGCCGCTCCAGCACCATCGCCATGCCCTGGCCGCCGCCGACGCACATGGTCTCCAGGCCGATCGACCTGTCGTGGAAGCGCAGGCTGTTGACCAGCGTGGAGGTGATGCGGGCACCGGTCATGCCGAACGGGTGGCCCACCGCGATGGCCCCGCCGTTCACGTTGAGCCGGTCGACGTCGATGCCGAGCTCGCGGTAGGAGGGGATCACCTGGGCGGCGAACGCCTCGTTGATCTCGACCAGGTCGACGTCGTCGATCGACATGCCGGCCCGGGCGAGCGCCTGGCGCGACGCCTCGATCGGGCCGAGGCCCATGATCTCGGGGGACAGGCCCGTGACGCCGGTCGACACGATCCGGGCGAGCGGCGTGATGCCCAGCTGGGCCGCCTTGACGTCGCTCATCACGATCACCGCGGCGGCGCCGTCGTTCAGCGGGCAGCAGTTGCCGGCCGTCACCGTGCCGTCCGGCCGGAAGACCGGCTTGAGCTGCGCGACCGCCTCGTACGTCGTGCCGGCCCTGGGGCCGTCGTCCCTGCTCACCACGGTGCCGTCGGGCAGCGTGACCGGGGTGATGTCGGTGTCCCAGAAGCCGTCGGCGATGGCCTTCTCCGCGAGGTTCTGCGAGCGCACGCCGAACTCGTCCTGCTCGCGCCGCGAGACGCCCTTCAGGGCGGCCACGTTCTCGGCGGTCTGCCCCATGGCGATGTAGACATCAGGCAGCGCGCCGTCCTCGCGCGGGTCGTGCCACACCGGGCCCCCGCCCTTCGCGGTCTCCTCCGTCCGGGCCTTGGCACCCTCGAACAGCGGGTTCTGCGCGTCGGGCAGGTCGGAGCTGCCGTTCCCGAAGCGGGAGACGGTCTCGACGCCCGCCGAGACGAACACATCGCCCTCGCCCGCCCGGATGGCGTGGAAGGCCATCCGGGTCGTCTGGAGCGAGGAGGAGCAGTAGCGGGTCACGGTGGTGCCGGGCACGTTGTCCAGGCCGAGCAGCACCGACACGACCCGGCCCAGGTTGTGCCCCTGCTCGCCGCCCGGGAGGCCGCAGCCCAGCATGAGGTCGTCGATGTCGGCCGGGTCGAGCTGCGGCACCTTCGCCAGCGCGGCGCGGACCATCTGCACGGTCAGGTCGTCGGGACGGATGTCCTTGAGTGACCCCTTGAAGGCGCGGCCGATCGGCGACCGCGCGGTCGCCACGATGACTGCCTCGGGCATGTGACTCTCCTGCCTGAACTCGCGCCCCTCCACCTCGCGGGGCCTCCTTCCCGGAGGTTACCCCCCGGTACGCCGGCCGCCACGCCCTGCCTTACCCGTACATGCCGGGGGCGGTGGTGGTGTGGTCGTTGACGGCGTGCAGGCCGCCCTTCTCGTCGCGCCAGAGGCGCCAGCCGTTCTGGCTGCCGGTGAACCAGGAGGGCGGCGCGGCGGAGGAGCTCTTGCGCTTGCCCGTGGCGAGGTCGAACTCGCACAGGGCCGCGATCGAGTAGAACCCCGGGATCACGCCGCGCAGCGGCAGCGGCTTGGGGTCGGTGACGCAGAACGACCACCCGCTCGCGCCGCTCACCGGGGTCGGCTCCCCGGTGCTGAGGTCGAAGACCGAGCCGGGAGCGTCGCGCTTGAGGAAGCCGAGCCGGTCCATGTCGCGCGGGAAGGCCAGCCACCAGCCCGACCCCGGCACCTGGGCGGGGGTGATCTGCCCCAGGACCCGCCCGCTCTCGGCGTCGAGCCGGGCGAACCCGCCGTACTGGCCCTGCTCGTCCACGGGCCGGACGATCGGCGCGTACGCGGGATTGCCGCTGGGGTAGACGCGGACGACGGACGGCCGCATCCAGTCGACGGCCCCGTCCGTGAGGCGCGCCGAGAACAGGCCGAACGCCGAGGTCCGCTTGGTCTGGGGGTTGGTGTACGGCGCGACGTACCCGACGATCTTGTCGCCGGTCGCGCCGAAGGCCCAGCCTCCGCTCAGGTCGACGCCGGGGCCGAGGGCCTCCTCGATCGGCAACTGCCAGACGGCCTTGCCGTCCTTCAGCGTGCGCGCCTCCAGCACCGGATGCGAGGCCAGCCTGAGCAGCACGACCCTGGCCGGGTCGGACCACTCGACCTCGGCGATGCCGGGCAGGCGCCACATCACCGCGCCGTCGCGGGGGTTCAGCACCACGACGCGGGCGGTGGCGAGCTCGGTGTCCTCCGAGACGCAGACGTACGGCCCGCAGCGCTGCGGGCCGAAGGTGGACCGCATCGGCCGGGTCCACCTCTGCTGCCCGGTGCGCCCGTCCCTGGCGACGAGGGTGACGTTCTTCCCGCCGGCGGGGTCGAGCGCGACCACCACGGACTGGCCGACGCCGGTCTCGACGGTGGCGGGGGCCTGCACCCCCATCCCCGGCAGCCGCCCGGCCATCGTCGCCGGATGCGACCACAGGCGGCGGCCGGTGGTGAGGTCGAGGGCGACGGTCTCCAGCGTGCCGTCGGGCCGCATGGAGGTGGTGGCGGCGACGCCGCCTCCCGTGGTGGCCCGGCTGACCGCGTTCACCTGCGTGTTGTGCCAGGCCGGATCGTCCTTCGCGGCGTCGTCGCCGCCGGAGCAGCCGGTGAGGGCCGTCCCGGTCAGCAGAGCGCTCGCCGCGAGCGCCAGAGCGGGTCTCAGGTGGGTGGACTGGGGCCGGATCATTTCGCTCCTACAGGGGGTGACGGCCCGGCCGCAGGAGGTGACCGGCTCTAGGCGTTCGGAAGCGGCCCGGGTCTCCGGCGGAGCAGCGCCGCCCACCGTCCACGGGGGCCGACCGCCCGGCCGGCGACCCGGGTCGCGACGACCTCGGTGCCGGGCTCCTCCACGGCCATTGCGGCCAAGAGGTGTTGCGATCCTTCGACGCGTACGGGTTCCGGCTCGGGCCACAACCCCAACGCGGTGCATACAGACGGTAGCACTGCGTACGCGGCCTGTAGGTAACCTCGGGCAGATGGATGAAAACGATCAGGTCCGAACATCTCGGCCGGGTAGGCCTCGAACTCGGGTCCGAGCAGGTCGGCGAACGCGACGGTCCGGCCGCCCTCTTCGAGGACGGCGACCGTCTGGGCCGCGGCGAGCCGGCGCGACCAGCGCCGGGTGACCCAGCGCAGGGGCTGGGCGATCGGGCGCACGGTGCCGAGGTCGGGGCAGGTGCCCACGACCACCTCGGCTCCGGCCTCGCGCAGCCTCGCCACAGCCTCCCGCAGGTGCCGTACGGCCCGGGCCGTCGGGGTCGACGTGGTCACGTCGTTGGCCCCCACGAAGACGATCGCGATCTCCGGGCGGGTCTCCAGCACGCGGTCCACCTGGGCGGCGAGGCCGGCGGAGGAGGCCCCCGACCGCCCGGCGACGGTGAGGCGCACCGGGCGCTCGGCCACCTCGGCGAGGCCGTACGCGATCAGCACGCCGGGGGTGTCCTCGGGGCGGGTCATGCCGAGGCCGACGGAGGTCGAGTCGCCGAGCACGGCCATCCGGATCGGCTCCCCGGGGCAGGCGCCGTACAGGCCGTCGGAGGCGGGGCCGTCGAGGCCGTGCGGCTGCCCCACGATGCGGCGGGCGACGGCGGCCTCGAAGCGGAGCAGGCCGTACGTGATCGCTCCCAGGGCGGTGATGCCGCCCCCGCCCAGGGCGGCGGCGGCCGCCACGCGCCGTGCGGCGCCCGTCGTGCCAGGTGTCGCTAGCACCGGCCCTCCTCACCCTCACGGTACGGTGTGGAACCTGACGGTACGGTTTGAAAGTAGGAGACAAGCCGAGGTCCGGCCACCCCTACGGACCCCGGCGTGAAGACGGCCGACAGGCCTCGGGCGGACAAGGTGGTCCTCGCGGTGCGCGTACACGACTCGCTGATCGAGCTGATGGGGAACACCCCGCTCGTCCGGTTGCGCAAGGTCACGGCGGGCGCTCCCGCCCAGGTGCTGGCCAAGGTGGAGTACTTCAACCCCGGCGGCTCGGTGAAGGACCGCATCGCGGTGCGGATGATCGAGGCGGCCGAGCGGAGCGGCGCGCTCAAGCCCGGCGGCACGATCGTCGAGCCGACCTCCGGCAACACCGGCGTGGGCCTCGCCATCGTGGCGCAGGAGAAGGGCTACCGCTGCCTGTTCGTCTGCCCGGACAAGGTCGCCCAGGACAAGGTCAACGTGCTCCGGGCGTACGGCGCGGAGGTGGTCGTCTGCCCGACCGCCGTCTCGCCGGACCATCCCGACTCCTACTACTCGGTGTCGGACCGGCTGGCCCGCGAGGTCCCGAACGCCTGGAAGCCCGACCAGTACTCCAACCCCGGGAACCCGGAGAGCCACTACCACTCCACCGGTCCGGAGATCTGGGAGCAGACCGAGGGCAGGATCACCCACTTCGTCGCGGGCATCGGCACCGGCGGGACGATCAGCGGCACGGGTAAGTACCTCAAGGAGATCTCCGGCGGCCGGGTGAAGATCATCGGTGCCGATCCGGTGGGGTCGGTCTACTCGGGCGGCACCGGCCGGCCGTACCTGGTCGAGGGCGTCGGCGAGGACATCTGGCCCGCGACGTACGACACCACGATCTGCGACGAGATCATCGCGGTCTCCGACAAGGACTCGTTCGGCATGACCCGCAGGCTCGCCCGCGAGGAGGCGCTGCTCGTCGGCGGCTCGTGCGGCATGGCGGTGGTCGCGGCGGTGCGCGTGGCCCAGGCGGCCGGGCCGGACGACGTCGTGGTCGTGCTGCTGCCGGACGGCGGCCGCGGCTACCTGTCGAAGATCTTCAATGACGAGTGGATGGCCGACTACGGCTTCCTCACCGAGACGAGCGAGGAGGGCCTGGTCGGCGACGTGCTGGGCCGCAAGTCGTCCGGGCTGCCCGAGTTCGTGCACGTCCACCCGCACGAGTCGGTCGGCACCGCGATCTCGATCATGCGGGAGTACAACGTCTCCCAGCTTCCCGTCATGAAGGAGGAGCCGCCGGTCATGGCGGCGGAGGTCGTCGGCTCGATCGTCGAGCGCGACCTGCTGGACGGCCTGTACCGCGGCCGGGTCCGGTCGGAGGACGAGATCGGCGGCCACATGTCCGCGCCGCTGCCGATGATCGGCTACGGCGAGCCGGTGGCCCGGGCGGTCGAGGCGCTGGAGAAGGCCGACGCCGCGGTGGTCCTCGACGACGGCAAGCCGGTGGGCATGGTCACCCGCCAGGACCTGCTGGCCTTCCTCGCCAACCACTGAGCCCACCGCTGAGCCGGCCGCTCGGCCGTCTCTGAACCGTCTCTGGGTGGGGTCGCTGACGCGCCCGCCGGGACCAGGCGGGACGGGCGGCTACGCTCGACGCATGAACCATGGTTTCGAGACGCTCGCCATTCACGCAGGCCAGGAGCCCGACCCCCACACGGGTGCCGTCGTGCCTCCCATATATGCCGTTTCCACCTACAAGCAGGACGGCGTGGGCGGCCTGCGGGCGGGATACGAGTACAGCCGGTCGGCCAACCCCACCAGGACCGCCCTGGAGGAGGCGCTGGCCGCCGTCGAGGGTGGCGTGCGCGGGCTGGCCTTCGCGTCGGGCCTGGCCGCCGAGGACACGCTGCTGCGCGCCGTCTGCAAGCCGGGCGACCACGTGGTGATCCCCAACGACGCGTACGGCGGGACCTACCGGCTGTTCGCCCGGGTGCTGGAGGAGTGGGGGGTCACCTTCGACCCGGTGCCGCTCGGAGACGTGGACGCGGTGCGCGCCGCCATGCGGCCGCAGACGAAGGCGATCTGGGTGGAGACCCCCACGAACCCCCTGCTGAACGTCGCGGACGTCGCCGCGCTGGCGGACGTCGCGCACGACGCGGGCGCGCTGCTCGTCGTGGACAACACCTTCGCCTCGCCGTACCTCCAGCAGCCGCTCGGCCTCGGCGCGGACGTGGTGGTCCACTCGACGACCAAGTATGTCGGCGGCCACTCCGACGTGGTCGGCGGGGCGCTGGTGACCCGGTCGGCGGACCTCGGCGAGCGGCTCGCCTACCACCAGAACGCCATGGGCGCCGTGGCCGGGCCGTTCGACGCCTGGCTCACCCTGCGCGGGCTCAAGACGCTGGGCATCCGCATGGACCGGCACTGCGACAACGCCGAGCGGGTGGCCGACCTCCTGCTGTCGCACCCGAAGGTCGTCCAGGTCCTCTACCCCGGCCTGCCCGAGCACCCGGGCCACGAGGTCGCGGCCAAGCAGATGCGGCGTTTCGGCGGGATGGTCTCCTTCCGGGTCGAGGGCGGCGAGGAGGCGGCCGTCGCGGTCTGCGACCGGGCCCGCCTCTTCACGCTCGGGGAGTCTCTCGGCGGCGTCGAGTCGCTGATCGAGCACCCCGGGCGGATGACCCACGCCTCCGCCGCGGGCTCGCCGCTGGAGGTTCCCGCCGACCTGGTGCGCCTGTCGGTCGGCATCGAGAGCATCGACGACCTGCTGGCCGACCTCTCCCAAGCCCTGGGCTGAGTCCTGCCGCGCGCGGCCCGGGCGGCGTCTCGCCGCGTTGCCGCCCACCCAGACGCCTCTTAGGCGGAGGTGTGGGACGGGGTCCGCCCGGCCGGTCCCGCCGGGCGGGTCCGGCGGCCCGCCGCCCGCCCGCGCGTCGGCCGCGCTCCCGTCGCCGCTCCCGTAGCCGCGCCTGTCGCCGCGCCTGTCGCGGCCCAGGGCTCGCCGAGCAGCGCGACGAGCGCGACGGCGGCCAGGACCGCCCCGACGAGGGTCACGCTGTGGACGCCGGGCCCCTCGATCAGCGCGCCGCCGAGCATCGACCCCGCCGCGATCCCGATGTTGAACGCCGAACTCGTCCCGGCGGAGGCGAGGTCGACGCCGCCCGGGGCGATCTGGAGCGTACGGTTCTGGATCGCGGCGGCGAGGGCGCTGAAGGCCATGCCCGCCAGGCAGAGGCAGACGACGGCCGCGGCCTTGACCGCGCCGAAGGCGTGGAGGCCGAGCAACGCGCAGGCGATGACGGCGAGCGGCGTCAGCAGCGCGCCCCGGGGGCTCCGGTCGAGCACCCGGCCCACCAGCAGGGTGCCGGTGACCCCGGCCACCCCGCCCGCGAGCAGCAGCGGGCTCAGCGCGCCCGGCGCGAAACCCCCCACTTCCAGCAGGTACGGCGTGATGTACGTGTACGCCGTGAGGAACCCGGTGACGCCGATGACCGTGGCGACGACGAGAGTCATGTACCGCCCGAGGTCGGGCGCGGGGGCGCGGCCCGCGTGCCCGCCGTCCGCGCCGGTCGGCCGGGCGGCGGCCCGGGGCAGGAGCGTGGCCACCGCGACGCAGGTGACGAGCCCGAGGACCGCGAGCGCGGCGAGCGCCGCCCGCCAGCCCGCCTGCTGCCCGAGCCACGTCCCGGCCGGGACCCCGAGGACGGGCGCGAGCGCGGTGCCGATCGCCATCCGGGCCACCACGCGTCCGCGTACGGCCGGGGGGAACATCGCGGTGGCCGTCGGGGCGACGACCGACCAGAAGAGCGCCTGGGTCAGCCCGATCAGCAGCCGGCCCCCGAGCAGGACCGGATAGCCGGGTGCGACCGCGGTCAGCAGGGAGCCCAGCACGAGCACCGCCAGGGTGCCGGTGAGCAGGGCGCGCCGGGGCACCCGCCGCGTGAGCCGGGTGAGCGGCAGCGACGCCAGCACCACGACGGCGGCGTATCCGGTGACGAGGAACCCGGTCTCGGACGATGATCTGCCCAGATCGTGCGCGATCACGGTGAGCAGGCCGATCGGCAGGACCTCCGTGGTGACGTAGGCGAAGCTGGCCACGGAGAGGGCGGCGAGCGCCCACCTCTCCCGGCGTCCCGGTAAGGCCGGCATGTGTCCTCCATCTGCTACCGGTAAAACATCAATCACTGGTAGCATGACACGCGTGAGTGACGCACACAACGGTGATCCCCGCATCGTCGGAGGGCATCTCGCGCTCGACCTGGTCAACACGGTGGCGCCCCGGGTGCCCGGCGGGTCCGCGCATCACGAGTACCTGCCCGGCCCCGCCGCGCTGCTGGTGTGGGCGGAGCGCGCGGGGGCCGTCGGCGCGGAGGAGGCGCGGGCGGTGGCGCAGGCCTGGTCTGCCGTTCCCTCGTCCGCCGCCCAGGCGTGGCACGCCGCCCTGGAGATCAGGGAGTCCGTCTACACAGTGCTGGCGGCCGGCCCGCCGATCGCCGCGGCCGCAGGGGCCGGGACGTCGAATGCCGAGACGCTGGGGGCCGGAACGCCGGGCGCTGGGGCGTTGACGGCTGAAGTTCCGGCGGTCGGCATTCCGGCGACATGGGCGTCGGCCGCGTCTCCAGCGGGAGCGGGGAGCGGCCCGAGTCCGGAATCCGAGGTGGTCGGGGCGCTCGAACGACTCGGGCTGCGGTGGGCGGGCGCCGCGGCACGCTCCGCGCTCGTCCCCGAGGCCACCCCGACCGTCCCGGAAAGCGCCCCGCCCATCCTCAAGGCCACCCCGACCGTCCCGGAAAGCGCCCCGCTGGTCCCCGAGGCCGCCCCGCTGGTCCCTGAAAGCGCCCCGCCTGTCCCTGGGGCTGCGCCGGGCCGCGCGGTGCGGCTGCTGGTGGGCACCAGCCCCGCGCTCCTGGTGCCGGACCGGCTCGCCCACGCGGCCGTGGAGTTCCTGTCCACGGCAGACCTGCGGCGGCTGCGGGTGTGCCCCCTGGCGGAGGGCGGGTGCGGGTGGCTGTTCCTCGACCACAGCCGCAACGGCTCACGCCGCTGGTGCGCGATGGAGGACTGCGGGTCGCAGGCCAAGGCCCGGCGGCTCACGGAGAGACGCCGGGCCAGGCGAGCTACCGGTGAAAACGGCTAGACCGGTAGCGTCAGGGGTTGAAGAAGACCATCAGGAAGAGGATGACGAGCCAGATCAGCGCGCTGATCCCGCCGAGCGCGGCGATCCGCCCGGTCTGCACCTTGGCGTCGTCCTCAGGCGACTCGGTGGACAGCGCCTCGATCGCCGTGCGCTGGTCCCGCTCGACGATCACCAGCAGGACGGCCGCCACCACGAACAGCGTCATCGACACCGACAGGTAGGGCGCCCCGAGGGCGCTGCGGCCCAGCAGCAGGCCGAACAGGAACACCCCGATCGTGAGCAGCCCGAACAACCGGGTCGAGCGGTGCAGATAACGCAGCACACCGAGATCCCGGGCCCTGATGTAACGCGGTGTGACGCTCGTGACCGCCGTCAGCGGGCCGAGCGCGAAGATCGCGAATCCTATGTGCAGCCACAGCAGCAGATGGTCGAGAGGCGACATGGGCCAGAGGTTATCGCGTCGGTTCCGTGCCGCACGTGCCACGGCACGCATCGGGGCACAGGCGATGCCGCGCCGGCCCGGGCGGGCCGGCGCCCGGCCTCACTTCCGGCGGCGCGGGCGGTTGTGGACCGACATCTCGTAGAGGACTCCGGTGAGGATCATGAGGACGACGAGGCCGACCGCTGCGAACATGGGAGCGCTCCTTCCACCGGCGTGTGGAACGACCAGCGCGAACACGGGGAGTGCCTGTCTATCGTCCGCCGATTGCAACCGGGTCGGCAATCGATTATCGATCGCGTCGGCGGCGGTCCCCGGATTCCGGGCCCCCGATCAGACCGTGCCGCCTGTCCGTATGTCTCCTTCCGCGGGCGTGCCGCGTGCCGGTGCAAGGCCGTCCCCCGTGACGCCTTTATCCCCTCAGGGTGCCCCGTGCGGGCCCTGCGTACCCCGTCCGGCCCTGCTCAGCGGGTGCGGCGGGCGCGCAGGAAGTCGCTGACGACGTACTCGCCGAGCCGGTCGGCGCTGGCGGAGAAGACCCGGCCGCCGTTGCGCCGGGCCACCTCGTTGACGAACTCGCGCAGCCGGTCGTCGGCGGCCAGCATGAAGACGTTGATCGTCGCGCGGCGCCGGGTCATCTTGTCGACCTCGGCGAGCGTGAGCGTCAGCGTCTCCTGCGAGGGCGGCCACTCGAACCGGGGCGAGCCGTTCCGCATCAGGTGCGCCGTCGGCTCGCCGTCGGTCACCACGAGGACCACCGGCTCGAAGTCGGGGTGCCGGTCGAGGTGACGGCCCGCGATCAGCAGCGCGTGGTGCAGGTTGGTGCCCTGCACCATGTCCCATTCGAGCCCGGCGAGCTCGTCCGGCCGCAGCACCCGCGCGTAGTTCGAGAAGCCGATGATCTGCACGGCGTCCTGGGGGAACTTCGAGGCGACCAGCGCCTGGAGCGCCAGCGCGGTCTGCTTCGCCGCCGCCCAGGTGCCGCGCAGGGCCATCGAGTACGACAGGTCGACCAGCAGGCACACGGCCGCCGCCGAGCGCCGCTCGGTCTCCACCACCTCGAAGTCGTCGACGGACAGGGTCACCGGGGCGCCCCCGCCGCGCCGTACGCCGTTGACGACGGTCCGTACGACGTCGATCGGCTGTTCGTCCCCGAAGCGCCACTGCCGGGTCGATCCGGTCGGCTCACCGGCCGTCCCGGCGTCGCGCTGGTCGTGGTCGCCGCGGCGGCCGGACTCCAGGGAGGAGAACACCCGGCGCAGGGCGGTCTCGCCGAGCCGCCGTACGGCCTTGGGGGTGAGCTCCAGCTTGCCGCGGTTGCGCCGCAGGTAGCCCTGGGCCTCCAGCTCGCGCTCGACCTGGCGCAGGGACTCCAGGTCGTCCACCGCCGAACGGCCGAGGGCCCGGCGGACGGCCTCCTCGTCGACATCGTCGAGCCGGGCGCCGGGGTAGTCCTGCCGGAGCGCGGTCTCCAGGTCGCCGAGGTCGGCCAGTTCCTGCAGGGCGGTCACGGCGTCGCCCAGCTCCGTCGGCTGCTCGCCCGACACGCGTTCGGGAGCGCCCCAGGCGAGGTCGGGGCGGCGGGCGTAGAGGGCGTCGCCGAGCCGGCTCATCTGCTCGGCCAGGCCCGCCTGCTCCAGCGTGTGGTTGATCAGCCCGGCCAGTTCCTCGCGCTGCTCGGGGGTGAGCGAGGCCAGCAGCCGCTGGGCGGCGGCGGCGCGGCGGGCCAGCTGGTCGACCAGCTCGTCCAGATTCCGCGGGTTCTCGGGGAACATGTCCCCGTATTTCCGCATGAACTGATCGAAGTCATCCTGGCTGTGCTCGCCCCGGGCGTCCCGGTCGAGCATGTCGTTGAGATCCGACATCATCTGCCGGACCTGTTCCATCGCCGCCGGATCGGGGTTCGCCAGCGCGTCCCGCATGCCGCGGAACCGGCTGTCGAGGACCTCCCTGCGCAGCAGGTCGCGCAGTTCCTCGAACGTCTGCCGCGCGGCGGCCGACCGCCAGTCGTAGCCGGCGAGCTCCCGTACCGCGCGGGCGGTGTCGGAGGGCAGCGCGTCCAGCATCGCCTCGCGGAACCGGGCGTCGTCCAGCGCCTCCCCGGCCTCTCCCGAGCCCTCGGACTCCTGCCGGAGCTCCGCCCGCTCCTGGCCGATCGCCTTGTCGAGCAGGGCGCGGGCCCGCTCCAGCGTCCCGTCGAGCCGGGTGCCCTCCCGCAGCTCCCGGCGGCGGCGCCGCACCTGGCGGAGCAGATCCTCCAGGCCGCGCCGGTCGGGAGCGCCGGGGAGTCCCCGGCGCAGCAGGTCGCGCAGCGCGTCGAGCGGCGTCGAGCCGGACAGGACGGCGTCGCCCATCTCGTCGAGGGCCGCGCGCACGTCGTACGGCGGAGCCAGCGGATCGGGTCCGTCGTGGTACTCCCGGTAGAAGTAGCTCACGTGCGGTACACCATGCCGCCGTCGGTCTCGTCCTTGGACAGCCTGCGCATCAGGTAGAGCCCTTCCAGGGCGAACTCCAGCGCCGCGGCGGCGTGGCCGGGTGACTCGTCGCCCTCGCCCATGCCGAGCCTGGCCATCATCTTCGACAGCCCTTCGACGCGGCCGATGCGGCGCAGCAGCTCGGTGGCGGGCACCAGATCGCCCGACTCGACCTGAGCGCCCTCGCCGAACCGGTCCAGCAGCGGCGTGAGGTCGGCCCCGCCGAGCGTGCCGCGGAAGGTCTCCGCGGTGGCGCGGCGCAGCAGGTGGGAGAGCACGTCGACCTCCCGCCCCTCCTCGCTGACCTCGAACTCGACCTTGCCGCGCAGCGTGTGGACCACCCCGGGCAGGTCGCACACCCGCGTGACCGGCCGTTCCTCTCCGGTCAGCGCGGCCCGCCGTACGGCGGAGGCGGCGGCGGTCTCGGCCGCGGCGATCGAGAAGCGCGCCGACACGCCCGAGCGGGAGTCGACGGCGGTCGACTCGCGGACGAGGCGGGTGAACCTGGCGATCACCTCCACGAGGTGGTCGGGCAGGTCGGCGCCGAGGGCGTCGAGTTCGGCCTCCTGGCGGATCAGGACCAGCTCGTCCTCGATCGTCTGGGGGTAGTGCGTGCGGATCTCCGCGCCGAAGCGGTCCTTGAGCGGCGTGATGATCCGGCCGCGGTTGGTGTAGTCCTCGGGGTTGGCGCTGGCGACCAGCAGGACGTCCAAGGGCAGGCGGAGGTTGTAGCCGCGGACCTGGATGTCGCGCTCCTCCAGCACGTTCAGCAGCGCCACCTGGATGCGTTCGGCCAGGTCGGGCAGTTCGTTGACGGAGAAGACGCCCCTGTTGGTGCGGGGGACCAGGCCGTAGTGCACCGTCTCCGGGTCGCCGAGCGTGCGGCCTTCGGCGATCTTGATGGGGTCCACGTCGCCGATCAGGTCACCGACGGAGGTGTCCGGGGTGGCCAGCTTCTCGCCGTACCGGTCCCCGCGGTGCTTCCACGCGACCGGCAGGTCGTCGCCGTGCTCGGCGGCCAGCCGCCGGCAGCGCACGCAGGCGGGGGCGTACGGATGGTCGTTGATCTCGCAACCCTCGACCACGGGCGACCACTCGTCGAGCAGGCCGGTGATGGTGCGGATCAGCCGGGTCTTGCCCTGGCCGCGCTCACCGAGGAGCACGAGGTCGTGCCCGGCGATCAGCGCCCTCTCCAGGTGCGGCAGGACGGTCTCGTCGAAGCCGACGATGCCGGGGAACCGGGACTCGCCGGAACGTAGCCTGGCCAGCAGGTTCTCCCTGATCTCGGCCTTGACCGTCCGGTGTCGATGTCCACTCTCGCGCAGTTCACGCAGAGTGCTGAGGGCAGGCGTGGGCGATTTGTGCACGGAGTCGAGCCTACGTCCCCGCCCGGTGATCCGGCAGCGGGGTCGCGTCATCCGGGCCCGTCATTCAGGCCCGTGATCCGTGCCGTGATCCGTGCCGTGATCGGGCCGTGCGAGCGCGATTCACCGGGCGTACCGTGCGTTGACCTCCGTTCAGTGGGGAGAATCGTGGAAACGACCGGCCGATGAGAAGCGGTCGCGAAAGAGAGGGCGAGACGATGGCGGTAATGACGAGCCGCTTCGCCGACGGTCTCGCCGTGGGCGCCAACCTGGAGGAGGCGGCCGAGACCGCCGTACGCCAGGCGCTGGCCGGCCTGTCGGGTCCGCCGGACCTGGTCTGTTTCTTCGTCTGCGGAGACGACCCCGATGACGTGGCCCGGGCGGGGCAGCGGGCGATGTCCGTCGCCTCCGGGGCCGACGTGATCGGATGCAGCGCGACGGGCGTGATCGGCCACGGCCAGGGCGTGGAGCTCGCCCCGGCGGTCAGCGCGTGGGCCGCGTCCCTCGACGGGGCCAGGATCGACGCGTTCGCGCTGGAGACGCTGCGGACCGAGGACAAGTTCGTGGTCGTGGGGCTGCCCGAGCGGGTTCCGGACGACCGGGTGGCGATCCTCCTGGCCGATCCCTACAGCTTCCCGACCGACGCCTTCGTCGAGCACTCCGACGAGGTGCTGGAAGGCCTGCCGGTCGTCGGCGGCCTGGCGAACGGCCTGCAGGGCCGCGGGTCCGTCCGGCTGTTCGCCAACGGCGAGGTGCACGAGTCGGGCGCCATCGGGGTGGTCATCGGCGGTGAGGTGAACGTGAGCACGGTGGTGAGCCAGGGCTGCCGGCCGATAGGCCCGACCATGGTCGTCACCCGTGCCGAGGACAACGTGCTGCTCGAACTCGCCGGACAGCCCGCCCTCGCCCGCCTTGAGGACATCGTGAGCGACCTCGACGAGGAGGACCGGGAACTGGTCGCCGCCGGCTTACAGATCGGCATCGCCATGGACGAGTACGCCGAGCGCCACGAGCGGGGCGACTTCCTGATCCGGGGGGTCATCGGCATCGACCCCGAGCGGGAGGCGGTCGCCATCGGCGACGTGGTCGAGATCGGCAGGACCGTGCGGTTCCAGGTCAGGGACGCCGAAGCGGCCGACGAGGACCTCTACGAACTGCTCGACGCCCATCTGCGCGACACCGGCAGGGCCGACGGCGCGCTGCTGTTCTCCTGCAACGGCCGCGGTTCCGGGATGTTCGACTCGGCCGACCACGACGCGCTGGCCGTACGCGAGACGCTGGGGCCGATCGGGGTCGCGGGGTTCTTCGCGGCGGGGGAGGTCGGGCCGGTCGCCGGGCACAACCACGTCCACGGGTTCACCGCCTCGCTGCTCGTCTTCTCCTCCGGCCCCTCCGGCGCGGGGAAGGGCGCGTGAGCGATCTCACCCTGGCCGTCGACATCGGCGGCACGAAGTTCGCGGCCGGGCTGGTGGAGCCGGACGGGCGGGTCGTGGCCGCAGAGCGGGTCGCGACACCCCGGGGCGGCGACGCGGAGACCCTGTGGGAGACCCTGACCGGCCTGCTCGACCGGCTGGAACCGCCCCCGGGCGTCGCGGGCGTGGGAATCGGCTGCGGCGGCCCGATGACCTGGCCCGCCGGGGAGGTCTCCCCGCTCAATATGGGCGGCTGGCGCGGTTTTCCGCTGCGGGAGCGGCTCGCCGCGCGGTTCCCCGGCATCCCGGTCCGCATCCACAACGACGCGATCTGCCTGGCCGTGGCCGAGCACTGGCGCGGCGCGGGGCGGGGGAGCGCGGCCATGCTCGGGATGGTCGTGTCGACCGGCGTCGGCGGCGGCCTGATCCTCGGCGGCAGGATCGTCGACGGCGGGACGGGCAACGCCGGTCACGTCGGTCACGTCGTGGTCGATCCCGGGGGACCGCCGTGCGGCTGCGGCGGCAACGGCTGCCTGGAGGCGGTCGCCCGCGGTCCCGGGCTCGCCGCCTGGGCGCTCGCCCAGGGCTGGTCGCCCGGCGGCGCCGGTTCGCCCGGCCGCACCGGTTCGCCCGGCCGCGCCCGATCTCCGGAGGACCCGGGCGGGGAGCCGTCCGGGCAGGACGGGGAGCTTTACCGGGAGGAGGGGACGGCCACCGCGCGGCGCCTGGCCGCCGACGCGGCGGCGGGCGACCCGATCGCGCTGGCCGCGATGACGCGGGCCGGGCGGGCCCTCGGCATCGCGATCGCCTCGGCCGTCAACCTCTGCGACCTCGACCTCGTGACGATCGGCGGCGGGCTCAGCCAGGCCGGCGGCCTGCTCTTCGGGCCGCTGGAGGAGGCGCTGCGCGAGCACACCCGGATGGGGTTCGCCCAGCGGGTGCGGGTCGTGCCCGCCGCGCTCGGCCAGGACGCCGGCCTCGTCGGCGCCGCCGCCCTGGTGATCGCTGGCGACCGGTACTGGTCGCCCGGGCCGTGACGACGCGCTCGGCCCACGCCCCCTGTTCCCGCGGAACCTGTGATGATGGGCGCATGGCTGTCCCACAGGTGACGTACGACGACGTCGTCGCCGCGCGCGCGATGCTGTCCGAGGTGGCGGCGCTGACGCCGGTGCTGCACTCGCGGGTGCTGTCCGAGACCGTCGGCGGCTCGGTCCACCTCAAGTGCGAGAACCTGCAGCGGGCCGGGTCGTTCAAGATCCGCGGCGCGTACGTGCGCATCGCGCGGCTGACCGCGGAGGAGCGGGCCCGGGGGGTGGTCGCGGCCAGCGCGGGCAATCACGCCCAGGGGGTGGCGCTCGGCTCGTCCCTGCTCGGGGCCAAGGCGACCGTCTACATGCCCGAGGGCGCGCCGCTGCCGAAGGTGGAGGCCACCCGGGCGTACGGCGCGGACGTGGTGTTCGCCGGGCACACCGTGGACGAGGCCCTCCGGGCGGCCAGGGAGCACGCGGAGCGCACCGGGGCGGTGTTCATCCACCCGTTCGACCACCCCGACGTCGTCGCCGGGCAGGGCACGGTCGGCCTGGAGATCCTGGAGCAGCTTCCCGGCACGGCCACGATCGTGCTGCCGATCGGCGGCGGCGGCCTGGCCGCGGGCGTCGCGCTCGCGGTGAAGTCCCAGCGCCCGGGAATCAAGGTGGTGGGGGTCCAGGCGGAGCGGGCCGCCGCCTATCCCGACTCGCTGGCCGCGGGCCACCCGGTGATGGTCGTGCCGACGTCGACGATGGCCGACGGCATCGCGGTCGGGCAGCCGGGCGAGCTGCCGTTCGAACTGATCCACTACCTCGTCGACAGCGTCGTCACCGTCTCGGAGGAGTCGCTGTCGCGGGCCCTGCTGCTCTGCCTCGAACGCTCGAAGCTGCTGGTGGAACCGGGCGGCGTGGCGGGGGTGGCCGCGCTGCTCGACCATCCCGAGGCGTTCGAGCCTCCGGTGGTCGCCGTGCTGTCCGGCGGGAACATCGACCCGCTGCTGCTGGCCCGGGTGCTGCGGCACGGCCTTGCCGCGGCCGGCCGCTACCTCGCCTTCCGCATCCGGCTGACCGACCGGCCCGGCGCGCTCGCCGTGCTGCTGGCCAGGCTGGCGGATCTCGGGGTCAACGTGCTCGACGTGGTCCACGAGCGGTTCGGCTCCCGGCTGCACCTCGACGAGGCCGAGGTCCTGCTGCAACTGGAGACCCGGGGGCCCGCGCACGGCGACGAGGTGCTCGGCGCGCTGCGGCGGCACGGCTACCGCATCGACGCGGAGTACGGCCTCCAGCTGGGCGGCGAGGGCGTCGTCGCGGCTCTGCGGCCCTGACCGGGCGGGTCAGGCGACCGGCGCCGGGCGTCCCGGCCGGAACAGCCAGGCGTCGAACAGCGGCTTGAGGTTCTTCCCGGAGACGCGCTCGGCCAGCGCGACGAACTCGGGCGTCGTGACGCTGCCGTACCGGTGCGCGGCGGTCCACTGCCTGATCAGCGGGAAGAACTTCTGGTCGCCGATCTCCCGGCGCAGGGCGTGCAGCGTCATCGCGCCACGCGTGTAGACCGCGGCGTTGAACAGGTCGTCGGCGCGGGCCACCCCCGGGGGATAGCTCCACATCGCGTCCGCCTCGTTCGCGTAGTAGCGGCGGAAGGTCGCGTCGGCGGTTCCCTGGCCGTTGTGCTCCGCCCAGAGCCACTCGGCGTACGTCGCGAAGCCCTCGTTCAGCCACAGGTCACGCCAGCGGCCGATGCTCAGGCTGTCGCCGAACCACTGGTGGGCCAGTTCGTGCGCGATGATGGCCGGCTCGGGCGTGAAGCCGCCGTAGATCGGCTTGGTCTGGTTCTCCAGCGCGTACCCCACCGCGTGGTCGTCGATCACCCCGCCCGTGGAGGAGAAGGGGTACGGCCCGAAGACGCTCGACCAGTAGTCGGTGATCCTGCCCGTCTGGGTGATCAGGGTGTCGAGCGAGCCGCGGAACGAGTCGGCCACGGCGGCGTAGATCGGCAGCCCACCGCCGCTCGTGCCGGTGCGCACCTGGAACTTCCCGGTCGTCATCGTGGCGAGGTAGCTCGCCATCGGGTGCTTCTCGCGCCAGACGAACGTGGTCTTTCCCGCCGTGGTGCGCGGCGTCCCGGACAGCTCCCCGTTGGCGATCGCGGTCAGCCCCGCGGGCACGGTGATCTGGAAGTCGTACGTCGCCTTGTCGGCGGGGTGGTCGTTGGCGGGGAACCACGTCTTGGCGCCGTTCGGCTCGCAGGTGACGAAGGCGCCGTCCGGCGTGGCGATGAAGCCGTACTCGCCGAGGCTCGCCGACCGCAGCGACTGGGGCACGCCGGAGTAGTCGACCGTCACCGCGAACTTCCCGCCGCCCGCGATCCGCCCGGCCGGTGTCACCACGAGCTCGTCGTCCCGCCGGTCGAACGTGGCCGCCGCGCCGTCCACCGTCACCCGGCTCACCGTGAGCCCGTGCAGGTCGAGGTCGAACGACGTCAGGTCCTGCGTGGCCTTCGCCCGGATCGCCGTGCTGCCCGCGAGGTTCCGCGACGCCGGGTCGTAGGACAGTGTGAGGTCGTAGTGCTCGACGTCGTAGCCGCCGTTGCCGTCACCGGGGAAGTCGGGGTCCCCGATCCCGGGAGCGCCCGTCGTGCTTCCCGTGCCTGCCGTACGCGCGGTGGCCACGGGCGGGGCCGCGACAGTGGTCGCGCCCTGCGAGGCCGAGGCGGCGGCGCTCTGGGACGGCGCGCAGGCCGTGGCGGTCGCGACGGCGACGGCGCAGACGATCGCCGGGACGGCCGGGATGACTGGAGAACGGTTCAGCGGCATAGAGTCGCCACTCTACGCGAGGCGGAGGCGTGCTCCGCGTCGCCACGTCAGGGTGTCTCCCCTGCTCACAGGGGGCTCAGGCGTCCACGACGAGGGTCCGGGCGGCCTTGTCGTGCAGGGCCTGCTTCCTGGGGTCGAACAGGATCCACCCGAGGTCGACCAGCCCCAGGCAGCAGAGCGAGCCGAGCACGGTCATCACCGCCTGCCGCACCGCGACCGGCCCGATACCGGCGGGTTCCCCGGTCTCCCGGACGACGCGCATGCCGAAGAGCCGCTTTCCCACCGTCTGCCCGTTCCAGTACGACTGGAGCAGCCAGTAGTAGAGGAACCCGATCACCGCGACGACGAGGCCGTCACTGGCCGGGATCCTCGTCACCACGCCCGTCACGTCGTCGTACGCGGCCCTCCAGTCGTCCCAGGTGACCGGCGCCGTGATCAGCGAGACGATCACGGCGTCCACGATCCCGGCGAACAGCCGCCGCCACCGCCCGGCGAGCCGCGGCGCCGTCTGCCCGAAGGGAGGGGGCGTCCAGGGACTCCGCGGTCCCTCGTACGGGGATCCCCCGGATGGGGGTTCCTCGTACGGGCTTCCCGGAGGCGGCGGCGTTCCCATGGCTCAATGGTCACCCCGCCGCCCTTCGGGCAAAGCCCGGCACGCGCAAAGTGTGCGTTAGAGGGTGCCCCGGCGCTCCTGCTCGCGCTCGATGGCCTCGAAGAGGGCCTTGAAGTTGCCCTTGCCGAAGCCGAGGGAGCCGTGGCGCTCGATGAGCTCGTAGAACACGGTCGGGCGGTCCAGTACGGGCTTGGTGAAGATCTGCAGCAGGTAGCCGTCCTCGTCGCGGTCCACCAGGATGCGGCGCTTCTTCAGCTCCTCGACCGGCACGCGGACCTCGCCGATGCGGGAGCGCAGTTCCGGGTCGTCGTAGTAGGAGTCGGGCGTGTCGAGGAACTCGACGCCGGCCTGCCGCATCGCGTCCACCGTCGCGACGATGTCGTTGGTGGCCAGCGCGACGTGCTGCACGCCCGGGCCGCCGTAGAACTCCAGGAACTCCTCGATCTGCGACTTCTTCTTGCCCTCGGCCGGCTCGTTCAGGGGGAACTTGACCTTGCGGGTGCCGTCCGCGACGACCTTGGACATCAGCGCGGAGTACTCGGTCGCGATGTCGTCGCCGATGAACTCCGCCATCTTGGTGAAGCCCATGACCTTCTCGTAGAACCCGACCCACTCCTCCATGTGCTCGACGTTGCCGACGCAGTGGTCGACCGCCTGGAAGAACCGGCCGTTCTTCACCGCGGGAGGCGCGACGATGGGCTCGGCCGCGACGTATCCGGGCAGGTAGGGGCCGGTGTAGTTGGCCCGGTCGACCAGCGTGTGCCGGGTCTCGCCGTACGTCGCGATCGCCGCGACGACGACCTTGCCGTGCTCGTCCTCCACGACGTGGGGCTCCTCCAGCCCCCGGGCGCCCTGCTGCAGCGCGTACCGGTAAGCCCCCTCCACGTCGGGCACGTCCAGCGCGAGGTCGATCACGCCGTCGCCGTGGTCGGCCACGTGCCGCGCGAGCGGCGTGCCCGCCCGTACGGCCCCGCGCAGCTCGAAGCGCGCCGACCCCGAGACGAGGACGTACGCCACCTCGTCGCGACTGCCGGTCTCCGGCCCCCGGTAGGCCACCAGGCGCATCCCGAAGGCGGTCGAGTAGTAGTGGGCGGCCTGCTTCGCGTTGCCGACCGCGAAGACCACCGCGTCCATGCCGTGAACCGGAAAGACATCGTTCATGTGACAACTGTCGGTTGGTGTAGCCAAATTGTGCAACAGTGAGTTGATTCGGTGGACAAGTTGCTCAGTCTCTATGCTTGTGAAGGGGAAATCGTTATGACGATTGACCACCTCGACGCCCGGCTCGTCGCGCTGCTGGCCGCCGAGCCCAGGATCGGCGTGCTGGAGTGCTCCCGCAGGCTCGACGTCGCCCGGGGGACGGTGCAGGCACGGCTCGATCGAATGGCCGCGAAGGGGGTCATCACGGGCTACGGCCCGGACATCGATCCGGCCGCGCTCGGCTTCGACGTGACCGCCTTCGTGACGCTGCACATCAGGCAGGTCGCGGGGCACGTGCCGGTGGCCGACCAGCTCGCGGGCATCCCCGAGGTCCTGGAGGTCCACACGATCACCGGCGGGGGAGACATGCTCTGCCGGGTGGTCGCCCGGAGCAACGCCGACCTCCAGCGCGTCATCGACCTGATCGTGGACGTGCAGGGGGTCGTGCGGACCGAGTCGGTGATCGCGCTCGACACGCCGGTGCCGTACCGGACCCTTCCCCTCGTACGGGCGGCGGGCGGCTGATCGGGGCGCGGGGGGTCATGTTGGCGCGGTTTATCCACAGGCGCTTGTCCGCGGGGCATCTTTTCCACAGAGGTGACGGGGAGTGCGGAACCATCGTGGGCCATCGTTTACCGTGGTTGCATTCGCCCAGCTCACGGGGCCACAAGCGGGCGTATCGGGGGTATCGGACTTATCGGGGGTCACAGGGTGGGCAACACCGGGGAGGGCCCGGTCGGGGAGGGCTCGGCCGAGGGGGGCCCGGGCGAGGGAAGCGCCGTCGCGCCGGGTGCGGCGCACGGCGGCGCGGCCGGGGCAGGCGGGGGCGGCGCACACGGAGACTCGGGGGACGGTGGTGGACGGCCGAGACGCCGTGGACGCCGGCGGCTTCCGCGCGTCCTGCTCGTCTGCCTCGCCACCTCGATCGCCGGGCTGGTCGTGTTCCTCGCCGTCGTGTGGGCGCTGACCCCGATTCCGGGCGGCACCCAGGAGCTGGCGACCGCCCAGGGATCGGTGATCTACTACCGGGACGGCAAAACGGTCCTCGCCACCGAGGGCGTCAACCGCAAGAACGTGCCGCTCTCACGGGTGCCCAAGGTGGTCAGGGACGCCGTGATCGCCGCCGAGAACCGCACCTTCTACCGGGACCAGGGCGTCTCCGTGCAGGGCACGGCGCGTGCCCTCTGGTCGACGGTCACCGGCAAGCAGCTTCAGGGCGGCTCCACGATCACCCAGCAGATGGTCCGCAACTACTACAGCGGCCTCGGCCAGGAACGCTCCGTCGGGCGCAAGCTCAAGGAGATCATGATCGCGCTCAAGGTGGATCGCTCCAAGCCGAAGGACTGGGTGCTGGAGCGCTACCTCAACACGATCTACTTCGGCCGCGGGGCGTACGGCATCCAGGCCGCCTCCCGCGCCTACTTCGACAAGGACGTGCAGAACCTCACGCCGGCGGAGGGGGCCTACCTCGCCGCCGTGATCCAGCAGCCCACCCGTTTCGCCGATCCCACCGGCGCCGCACTCGACGCGGTCAGGGCGCGGTGGGCGTCGGTGGTCCAGGGCATGCGCGAGATCGGCGCGATCAGCCGCGAGGAGGCCGGGGCGCAGACGTTCCCCACACTCGCCAGGCAGCGGCCGCCGCTGTCCCTGGGCGGCCAGAACGGCTACATGCTCGCGCAGGTGCGGGCCGAGCTCAACCGGCTGGGCTTCACCGACGAGGACATCAACCACGGCGGCCTGAAGGTCACCACGACGTTCGACAAGAAGCTCATGTCCCTCGCCGCCGAAGCGGTGCGGTCGGTGCTGCCCGACGGCACCCCGAAGAAGGTCCGCACCGGCCTCGCGGCCGTCGACCCCGGCAGCGGTGAGGTCGTCGCCTTCTACGGCGGGCGATACGAGACCAACCAGTACGACAACGCCTTCTCCGCCAAGGTCCAGGCCGGATCGACCTTCAAGCCCTACACGCTGGCCGCGGCGCTCGAAGCCGGATACGGGCTCGACACGCTGGTGTACGGCAACTCGCCCATCACCATCGGGTCCGCGAGCATCCCCAACTCCGGCGGCAGGTCCTACGGCCCGGCGATTCCGCTGGCCCAGGCAACGCAATACTCGGTCAACACCGCCTTCGTCGACCTCGGGCAGCGGATCGGCCTCGACAAGGTCGTCGCGGCGGCCCGGGCGGCCGGCATCCCCGAGGCGCAGCTCGCCCCCCACGCGAAGGCCGCCACGCTCCCGCTCGGGGTGGCGTCGGTGAGCGCCGTGCAGCAGGCCTCCGGGTTCGCCACCTTCGCCGCAGGCGGGATCCACCGCGAGGCCCACGTGATCAGGTCCGTCACCGACGGCAGCGGGCTCGTCCGCACGTTCTCGCCGCCCGGCACCCGGGCCTTCAGCGAGAACACCGCCGCCGACACGACGTACGCGCTGGAGCAGGTCGTGCTGAACGGCACCGGCACGGCCGCGCGGCTGTGGGACCGGCCGGCGGCCGGCAAGACCGGCACCACCGACGAGTCGGCCGCGGTCTGGTTCTCCGGGTACGTCCCGCAACTGGCGGTCGCCGTCGACATGTTCCGCGACGACAACAAGCCGGTGACCGTCCCCGGATACGGCGAGTTGTACGGCGGCACGCTTCCCGCGGAGATCTGGAAGACCTTCGTGGGCGCCGCCATGGAGGGCAAGCCGGTGAAGGAGTTCCCCGAGCCGGTCACCTGGAACCCCTACTACTCCTGGGACTACGGCAGGGCCACGCCCCAGCCGAGCGGCGATCCCAACGCCATCCCGATGGACCCCTCGGCCACCTTCCCGCCGTACGGGCCGGGGGCGCCGGGGCTGCCTCCCGGCGCGCCGGGAGACGAGGAACAGCCCGGCGGAACCGGCCCTGACGGCACGGGCCAGGACGGCGGCGGTCCGGAGCGCGGTGGCGGCGCCAACAACCTGCGCCCGAACGGTCTCCTCCCAGACGATCTCCGCCCGAACGACCCGGGCCGGGTCGATGACGGGGGGAGCGCGCCGGGCGGGCCCGGCACCGTGCAGGACGCCCCCGCGCCCGGCGGCGCCGACCGCACCGGCGCCGACCGCACGGGCGCGGGCACCGGCGGCGTCGGCACGGGCGGCAGAAGGAGCGCCGGCGGAGCCCCCACGGGCCTGCTGCCGTGAACCGCGCCGGAACCCCCGGATGGAGCGGCGTCTGGAGTGGTGCGTCACGAGGCGGGGGGAGCTACGGCGGAGATGCCGGTGAAGACGGCCCCCGGGTGGGGCGATGCCGTGAGGCACCGTCGACGCGACCGAGGCGATCGGCAGGGGCGATCGGCAGGGGCGATCGGCAGGGGGATGGGCAGCGGGCGTCGGCCCTGCGTCAGTTGGCCAGTTCGGCCCGTAGCTCGGCGGGGGTGGTCACCGGCGCCCGGCAGGTGAAGCGGCGGCACACGTAGGCCGCGGGGGAACCGCCGATCATGCCACGTCCCTCCAGCAGCGGCACGTCCACCGATCCGGCGTCTCCTGATCCGTCGCCCACCGATCCGTTGCCGGCGGATCCGTCGCCGAGGGCGACCACCAGGCCCGGCGCCTCGGACAGCAGGGCCGCCCGGTGCAGCGCCCGGGTGCGGGCGTCGCCGGGCGGGCCGACGATCGCCACCTCCACCGGCCCCCGCAGGGCGGCCTCCGCCACCGCGAGACCCCATCCGGCGAAACGGGCGTACCGCCCGGCCAGCGTGGAGACCGCGCCGAGCGCGGCCTCGGCCGCCTCCCGGTGCCGGGCCGAACCCGTCAGCGCGGCGTACGACAGCAGCGCGCCCGCCGCCGCGAACCGCCCGGACGGGGTGGCGTTGTCGGTGGGGTCCGCGGGCCGCTGGAACAGTTGTTCCCCGTCGTCCGGGGCGTCGTAGAACCCCCCGGAGCCGTCGGGGAACCGGGTCAGGATGGTTTCCAGCAGGTCGCCCGCCCGGTGGAACCAGCGGCTCTCGCCGGTGACGCCGTAAAGGGCGATGAACCCCTCCGCCGTGTTCGCGTAGTCCTCCAGCATGCCGGCGTTGGTCCCCGCCCGGCCGTCGCGTGAGGTGCGCAGCAGCCGGGCCGGGCCGCGGCTCACCGTGTGCAGGTCGTCGAGCAGCACGGCCGCCTCCCGCGCGGCGTCCACCAGCACGGGACGCTCGAACAGCGCGCCCACCTCGGCCAGGGCGGCGATCACCAGCCCGTTCCACGAGGCCACGATCTTGTCGTCCCGGCCCGGCCGCGGGCGCCGTTCCCGGGCGGCGCGCAGGGCCGTACGGATTCGGTCGAACCTCTCCGGATCGTCGGGGTCGGCCAGAAGCTGGAGCACCGACGTGCCGTGCTCGAACGTGCCCGTGACCTCGAACACCGAGGCCGCCCAGGCGCCGTCGTCCTCTCCGAGGACCTCGCGAAGCTGCTCGGGCGTCCAGACGTAGAACAGGCCCTCGCCGTGGGCGCCGTCCGGCCCCTCGCTGTCGGCGTCGAGGGCCGAGGCGAAGCCGCCCTCCGGGGTCCGCATCTCCCGCAGCAGCCACTCGGCGGTCTCCAGCGCCACCCGCCGGGCGAGGACCGAGCCCGTCGCGCGCCACCAGTGGGCGTAGACCCGCAGCAGCAGCGCGTTGTCGTACAGCATCTTCTCGAAGTGCGGCACCACCCAGTCGGCGTCGACGGAGTAGCGGGCGAAGCCGCCGCCGAGCTGGTCGTACAGGCCGCCCCTGGCCATGGCCTCCATGGTCGCCTCGGCCATGGACACCGCCTCGGGCGTGCCGTGCCGCAGCAGAAACTCCAGGACCATGGACGGCGGGAACTTCGGCGCCCCGCCGAAGCCGCCCCGCCGGTCGTCGAAGCCCTCCGCGAGGTTCCGTACGGCGAGGGCGAGCGTGCCGGCGTCCGGCAGCGGGCCCGACGGCACCCCGGTCTGCCCGCCGAGTGCCTCCACCACCTTCGCACCCTGGGTCAGCATGCCCTCCCGGTCCTGCCGCCAGGCCTCCGAGACGGCCTGCAGCAGCCGGTGGAAGTGCGGCCGGGGAAAGTAGGTCCCGGCGTAGAACGGATGCCCCTCCGGCGTGGCGAACACCGTCATCGGCCAGCCGCCCTGCCCGGTCATCGCCTGGACGGCGCCCATGTAGACGGCGTCCACATCGGGGCGTTCCTCGCGGTCGACCTTCACGTTGACGAACAGGTCGTTCATCTGCCGCGCGGTGGGCTCGTCCTCGAACGACTCATGCGCCATGACATGACACCAGTGACACGCCGAGTAGCCGACGCTGATCAGCAGGGGGACGTCACGCCTGCGCGCCTCCGCGAACGCCTCCTCGCCCCACGGAAACCAGTCCACCGGGTTGTCCACGTGTTGCAGGAGGTAAGGAGAGGTCTCGCCGCCCAGCCGGTTCATACGGCCAGCCTCTCACACGCTCAGAAAGGCCCTACGCGAGTGCGGCTCACTGGGATGCTTGGCGCGCCGCGTCCGGGAAACGGCCCGGAGGGAACGCGCGGGGGGAACGCGGGGATGTGTTCGGGCGCGTCCGGGCGTAGGCTCACAGGACGTGGGCTTGGATCTGGACTTCGCGGTCAGGCACTCGGGACGCCCGGCGGCCGCCATGACGCGGCGGGACGTCGCCCGGGTGCTGCTGGCCGTGCCGTCCGGGCAGGCCCTGGTCGCCCTTCCCGACCTGCGGCGGCAGTTGCTCGCCGCGGGCAATCCGCTGTCGGTCGCGTTCTGGGAGTCCGCCAAGGCGGTGCTGACCAGCATCGAGTCGGGCGTGGCCACGGTGGGCGAGGTGCAACGCTGGCTGGAGTCCAGCGGCACCGAGCCGATCATGCTCACCCGCAGCTACTTCCTGTGGCCCGAGGAGAGCGAGCGCGGCCCGGTGGCCACCGAGATGTACGAGCGGCTGGTCGAGTTCCTGGAGGAGCGCCTGGCGGCCGGGGAGATCGACGCGGACGCGCTGGCCGCCGGGGACTCCGGGGCTCGTCACGCCTACGAGGAACTCCAGGAAAACTGGCTGGGCACGCCGCTTCCCGACGGCCGGGTGCCCAACGTCGTGGTCAACGACGAGCAGGACAAGGAGCTGTACGCCGCCTGGGACGAGGAGGAGGCCTTCGCGCTGAGCGAGTTGCGGCGGGTGCTCGACGACCTGCCCGAGCCGCCCTTCCCCGAGGCCGACCTCCGCATGGCCGCCCGGCGGCTGCGCGTCACGCTGGGCCGGCCCGGCTATCCCGGCAACGTGCTGCGCGCGTGCGCCGGCCTGGAGGAGGGCGACCTGCCGGAACGGGACGAGGACCTGTGGCTCACGGTCGCCGCCGGGATCGCCGCGCCGATCTCCGACCTCCCGGACGAGGAGGACGCCGCCCGGTTCTTCGACATGGAGGGCGACCTCAGTCACGAGGACTCGATACTGGCCTCGCTGTGCGCCATCCACCACGCCGACTGGCTCGCCTCGGTGATCACCCTCGTCCGGTACGGCCCCGGTGTGCTCGCCTCACCCGAGCGGATCGCCCGGTTCATCGCCGACTCCGAGGACGTCGACGTCGACCCGGACGAGCCGGAGGACCTGGAGGCGACGGAGATGCTCTTCACGGCGGTCACCCCGCTGTGGGCGCATCTCGGCATCGTGGACCGGGCGGAGGTGCTGACCCCGCTCGGCTGGTGGGGCCTGCCCAAGGCGCTGGAGCGCGCCTGGTCCTCCGGTCCCGCCCTGCCCGACTGACGGTTCACCCGGCCGTGTCGACCCTAGTGCCCCTCCCGCCAATCTTTGCCCCGTCGCGTCGCCCAGAGCGGCACCTCGCCGCGTTGTCGTCGTCGCTCGTAGGCTCCGCTACGAGCTCCTCCTCCGCCTTGCGATGCACCACTCTGGACACCGCTCCGCCCGGGCAAATCTTGTCGGTCGCGGCACTAGTTCCGGTAGTCGTCGTCCACCAGGTCGCGGTACTCCGGATTGCGCTGGATGTACCAGGCCACGAACGAGCACAGGGGCACCACGCTCAGCCCCGCCGTACGCGCGCCGTCGAGGGCGGCGCCCACCAGATGGCCGCCCAGCCCCCGGCCCTCGTACTCGCCGCGCACCTCGGTGTGCGTGAAGACCATCGCGCCGTCCCGCATCCGGTACTGCGCGAACCCGGCGACCACCCCGTCGACCAGGATCTCGTAGCGCGACGCGGCCGGGTCGGCGACGACCTCGACCGCGCTCACGCGTCCGGTCCGTTCCCGTGCCGTTCGTCCTCGCGGCGGTCGTCCGGCACCTGGATCTTCCTCATCTGCTTGTTCATGTTCTTCAGCAGGAGGAACAGGGCGACGCCGATCGCGGCGACGACGAGGAAGCCCAGGAGACCCGGCCCGTAGCTGTTTGCGTCCACCCGACCAGCTTACGAGCGGGCAGGGGTGGCCTCCGCGTGGATCCCCGTGAACAGGTCGTCCTCCGGCAGCGTGGTGTCCACCAGCGACCGCGCGAGGTGGTAGTCCTCGGTCGGCCAGACCTCCTCCTGGAGATCCCTCGGGCAGACGAACCAGAAGCCGTCGGGGTCGACCTGGGTGGCGTGCGCGAGCAGGGCGAGATCGCGAAGCTCGAAGTAGTCCGCGCACGGCACCCTGGTCGTGACCTCCCACTTCTCCGGGCGGTCCTCCCAGCGGGCGATCCAGTCGGCGTACGGCGAGCCGATGCCGCGCTCGGTCATCGCGTTGTGCAGCGCCTCGAACCGCTCCCTGGTGAAGCCCATGTGGTAGTAGAGCTTCAGCGGCTGCCACGGCTCGCCGGTGCCCGGATAGCGGTCCGGGTCGCCCGCCGCCTCGAACGCCTCGACCGACACCCGGTTGGTCATGATGTGGTCCGGGTGCGGGTAGCCGCCGTTGTCGTCGTACGTGAGGATCACGTGCGGCCGGAACTCCCGCACGGCGGCGACGAGCGGCGCCGAGGCCGCCTCCAGCGACTGGAGCGCGAAGCAGCCCTCCGGCAGCGGCTCGTTCTCGTCCTCCGGCAGGCCGGAGTCGACGAACCCGAGGAAGCGCTGCCGCACACCCAGGATCTCGCGGGCCTTCTCCATCTCCTGCCGGCGGACCTCGCCCATGTTCTCGAGGATGTCGGGCCGGTCCATCTTGGGATTGAGGATCGAGCCGCGTTCACCACCCGTACAGGTGACGACGAGGACCTCCGCGCCCTCCGCGACGTAGCGGGCCATCGTGGCGGCACCCTTGCTCGACTCGTCGTCGGGGTGCGCGTGCACGGCCATCAGCCTCAACGGTGCGCTCACGGCTCTCCTCATGGTGTCCTCTGGCTGTCAAAGAGGTTAGCTTCTTAGTGACCGTGCGCACCGGACCGGCATGGCCCGCGCCGGCACGGTCCCCTGTGCGGACGATCGTCTCGCACAACACCGACAAACCTCAGGGAGATTCCGCGATGCCCACCGATGAGGCCGGCGGCGGGGGGACACGCCCGGTGCTCGGCACGCCGGACGACTTCGCGCCGCGCCCGGCGCGGCCCGGCCGGCTGGTGCCGTACGTCGTGATTGCGCTGGTCGTGGCGCTGATCGCGGGCGGCTGGGGCTACGTCATGCTCCGCGCGAACGGGAATCCGGTCGTCAGCGCCCAGGTGATCACCTTCGACGCGAGCGCTCCGGACTCCGCCGTAATAACGTTCACCGTGAGCAAGCCCGCGGGCCGGGCGGCGACGTGCCGCATCCAGGCGCTCGACACCAGGCACCTGGAGGTCGGCAGCCGTGAGGTGGACGTCCCACAGGGCCGGTCGGACCTCGAGTTCACCGAGCGGGTGAGAACAAGCGCGCAGGCCACGGCGGTACATGTCGACTACTGCGATCTCGTATAGTGGAATCTTTGGGGAAGCGTTCGAAGGCGTTAACTCGTTAGCCTTTCGAGTCACTTACGGAAACAAGGAGAGCCCGTGGCCGTCTCCCAGAACGACAACGTCACCTGGCTGACGCAAGAGGCGTACGACCGCCTCAAGGAGGAGTACGAGTACCTTTCGGGCCCGGGTCGCACGGACATCGCCAAGAAGATCGAAGCCGCCCGGGAAGAGGGTGACCTCAGGGAGAACGGTGGCTACCACGCCGCCAAGGACGAGCAGGGCAAGATGGAGGCCCGCATCTTCCACCTCCGCCAGATCCTGGACAGCGCCAGGGTCGGTGAGGCTCCCCGCGCCGAAGGCATCGTCGGACCCGGCATGACCGTGACGGTCCGCTTCGACGGCGACGACGAGGAGGTCACCTTCCTGCTGGCCTCCCGCGAGGAGAGCGGCGCTCCGATCGACGTCTACTCGCCGAACTCTCCCCTCGGGTCCGCGATCAACGGCAAGAAGGTCGGCGAGCAGGCGACCTACACGATGCCGAACGGCAGGCAGAACAGCGTCGAGATCCTCGAGGCCGTGCCGTACGTCGGCAACTAGGGGCCGTGGCCCACAGGTCTTGTCCCTTTTCGCCCCGGCCGGGAATTCTGCAATCGATTGCGGTATTCCCGGCCGTACGGCAGTCTCGTCGTGGAACGAAGCATTCGCTGCGGAAGGGGTGAGATCGTGCTCGAACGCCGAGCGCGCTTATCCACCCGTGTCCGCAGGAAACTCGCCAGAGCGGTCTTCGAGGCGCGTCAGGACCTCGCGTACCGGCCGCGTCTCCCCGGGCACAACCTCGGACGGCCCAATCGCGGACGGCACGGTCTCACCCGGCGGGCCGCCGGGTCGCGCAGGACGGTCCCCTTCATCGCCGTGCTGCTCGTGTGCGTGCTGGCGGCCGACGTCCTCGCGCTCGGCGAGCTCACGTCGGACGCCGCGAACCCCGATGTGACCGCGGCGGTCTCCCAGCGGCGTGCGGGCCACGGTTACGTGGCGGCGGCGCGGCAGGACCGCGCCGGGACGGCGCCCGGAACGGCCCCCGACACGACGGCGGGCCCGGCCGCGGGATCGCCGCAGAGCCCGGCGGCGCAGGTGGCGCCGCTGGAGCGCCTGATCCGCCCGCACCTGTTCGTGGTGGCCGAGCAGCCGCTGCCCGCCGAACTGGTCGAGAAGGTGCGCCGGGTGAAGGGCGTGGCGGACGCCGAGGTGACCGGCGCGGCCGACGTGACCGTGGACGGCAAGCGCGTGCAGACGATGGGCGTCGACCCGTCGACGTTCCGGGCGTACACGCCGAAGGTGACGGCCGGCACCGACGGGCTGTGGCGCAACATCGCGGCCGGGGACATGGCGGTCTCCTTCGAGCTCGGCCACGACGGCGGGGTCAAGCTCGGGTCCGTCGTCGAGGGCGGGGGCAGGCGCCTGCGCATCGGTGCGTACGCCACGGTCGGCATGGGCTCGATCGCCGCGATCGTCTCGAAGGACACGGCGGCGGCGCTCGGCGTCCCGGACGGCAACGCCCTCGTCGTGAGCGCGCCGAAGGTCGACTCGGCCAGGCTCCGCCGGAGCCTGCTGAAGATCCTGCCCAAGGGCAGCCAGGTCGCCACGATCAACCCGGTGGTGGTCACGCCCAAGGGGCGCACAGTGTGGCCGTCGACCGCGTTCATGTCCGCCGACCAGCTCAAGGTGGCGCTGGAGGCGGCCGTCGGCAAGCTCGGCCGGCCGTACGTCTGGGGCGCCGAGGGGCCGGACAGCTTCGACTGCTCCGGGCTCGTGCAGTGGGCGTACGCGCAGGCGGGCGTGAAGATGCCGCGGGTGACGTACCAGCAGTGGGTCACCGGGCCGCAGGTGCCGCTGTCGCAGGCGCAGCCGGGCGACCTGCTGTTCTGGCGCAACGACCCGACCAACCCCGGCTACATCTCGCACGTCGCCATCTACTGGGGCAACGGGAAGATGCTGCACGCCCCGCACACCGGCGACGTCGTGAAGATCGCGAACGTCTACACGAAGAACCTCGCCGGAGTCGTCCGGGTCAGCCCCCAGGTCTCCGCCCGGGTCCGCTGACCCACCGGCCGTGCCCTATATCGGCAGGCCGGCCTCAAGATAGCCGAGTGCCTCGTCGAGCAGCACGGGTAGCGGAGTCCTGCCGTCCTGCTCCACCCAGGTGAACAGCGACGCCAGCATGACTCCCATGACCGCGCCGACGAGCGCCCGTACGGCGGGGCTGCGGCGGTCGCGGCCCGCCCGCTCGGCCATCGCGCCCGCGAGCATGTCGATCGTGGCGAACAGCCCCTCCGTGATCCGTGCCCGCAGGGCGGGCACGGAGGTGGACAGCTTGGTCCGGGCGAGCGTCCGGTCGAGTTCCTCCGGCCCCATCGACTCGAAGGCGGTGCGGAACGCCGCGCGCAGCGCGGTCAGCGGGGGCAGGTCCGGCGGCTGGGCCCTGATCGCCTCCAGGAGGATGGGGTCGTAGTCGTCCTGGGTGACCACGTCCTCCTTGGTGGGGAAGTAGCGGAAGAACGTGCTCGGGGAGACCTCCGCGGCCTCCGCGATCTGCTCGACCGTCGTCGCGTCGTATCCCTGCTCGGCGAACAGCCGCAGGGCCTCCTCCTGGATCGTCCGCCGGGTCTTGGCCTTCTTGCGCTCACGCAGGCTCGTGACAACGCGATCGGAGGGGTGCGGGGTCCGGTCAGCGCGCTGCGGTGAGCTCATGTCCCGATTCTGCCGTCTTTCCGTCCCTGCCCGTGCTCCTCGGCAGGAAGACGGCCACCAGGACGGCGGCCAGCGCCGACGCGGCCCCGCAGACCAGCAGGACCAGGTCCATGCCGGCGACGAACGCATCCCTGGCGGCGTGCAGGAGCGTGGCGTCCCCCAGGGCTGCCGCGGCCGTGATCGAGTCGCCCGCCGCCTCCGGCGCGCCGTCCGGCAGGCCGGAGGCGTACGCCCCCGAAAGCAGGCTGCCGAGGCCGGCCACGCCCAGCGCGGCGCCGACCTGGCGCACGGTCTGCAGGGTCGCCGAGCCCGAGCCCGACCGCTCCTCGGGCAGTGTGGCGAGCACGCCGTCCATCGCGGGCACCATGGCCAGCCCCACGCCCGCCCCGAGGACGGCGAGCCACGCCGCGACGAACCCGTACGCCGAGGACGCCGAGGTCGTCGCGCCCAGGCAGAAGCCGGCGGCCAGCACGACCAGGCCCGCCGGCATCACCAGGCGCAGCCCGAGGCGGGCGGTGAGCCGCTCTCCGGCGAGACCTCCGAGCATGAGCCCGGCCACCATCGGGATCACCCGGACGCCGGTGCCGAAGGCGTCGTGGCCGAGCACGGCCTGCAGGTGCTGGGGGACGACGAACAGCACGCCCGACATGCCGAGGCTCACGAACGTCGCGCCGGCCGCGCCCCACACGAAGACCCGGTCGCGGAACAGGCCGAGATCCAGCATCGGCCGCCGGACGCGGGCCTCGACCCGGACGAGCGCCGCCAGCAACACCACCCCGGCCGTCAGGCCGGCGAGGACGCGGACGTCGCCCCACCCGCGGGCCGGCGCTTCGATGACGCCGTACACCAGCGCCGCCAGGCCCGTCACCGACAGCAGCGCGCCGGGCAGGTCGGTCCGGGGCGCGGCGGGGTCGCGGGACTCGGGGATGAACACGGCCGCCGCGACCACCGCCACGACGACCACCGGGATGTTGACGAGGAATATCGAGCCCCACCAGAAGTGGTCGAGCAGGTAGCCGCCCACGATGGGGCCGAGGGGCAGGCCGAGGGCCATGGCGGCGGTGAAGACGGCGATCGCGCGGCCCCGCTCACGCGCGTCGAAGACCACCGGCAGGATCGAGGTCGCCAGTGGCATGATCACGGCGCCGCCCGCGCCCATGAGCGCGCGGGCCGCGATCAGGGCGCCGGTGCCGTTCGCGTACGTGGCGAACACCGAGGCGATCCCGAAGGCCACGAGCCCGGCCAGCAGCACCCGCCTGCGGCCGAGGCGGTCACCGAGCGCTCCCGCGGGAAGCATCAGCGCGGCGAACGGAACCATGTACGCGTCCACGATCCACTGCAGGTCGCCGTTCGTGGCGCGCAGATCGGCCGCCAGCGTGGGCAGGGCGACGTTGAGCACGGTCGCGTCCATGCCGATCACCAGGGCACTCAGTACGAGGGCGCCGAGCGCCCACCAACGAGAAGTGGAAGAAGCCATGAATTGATAGTAACTATCAAAAACTAGTGACTGTCAATCAAGGCCGTCGAGCTCGACGGCAATGTAATTTTGATTACATGGATGCGGAAGAACAGCTGAAGGCGTGGTTCATCGGCCGACTGCCGGAGGCGTGGTTCGCCGACCGGCCGGAGGTGGTCGTGGACCGCGAGGAGATCACCGTGCTCGGGACGCTGCCGCCGTTGTCGGTGGCCGAGGGGCTGCCGGACCTCGAACGGGCCGCGGCCGTCGAGGGGTACGTCGAGCGGTTCCGGGAGGAGACCCGCGAGCGCCGGATCGAGATCGCCCGCGAGGCCGAGCACCGCTTCCGGCGCAAGGTCTCCTGGGGGGTCGTCGCGGGTGGTGAGACAGTGATGTTCACCACTCTTTCCGTGCCCGTCATGACCCGCCTGCGCCAGCCGGAGCGCCAGGTGCTGGACACCCTGGTCGCCGCTGGTGTGGCGCGCAGCCGCAGCGACGCGCTGGCCTGGTGCGTCCGGCTGGTCGGGAAGCACACCGACAACTGGCTCGCTGACCTGCGCGATGCCCTCCAGCACGTCGACCGCGTCAGGGCGGAGGGCCCCGGCGGATTGGACTGAACCAATTCGCGAAGAGGTCTACACCATTGCGATCGGTCTATACCAATGTGTAACGCCGGTGAGGCGGGTAAGGAGGGGAAAGACGTTTTTTCGACAGGGCCCGAGTGGGTAAGGTCGCACAACATCACGGCCCCTGCCTGGGCGGATGCCGTCGGGGATCGTGATGGAGAATGGTGCCGAATTAAGCGGGAGTGGAAAGTCGATGGTCTACTCCAATTGGCTTCGGGAGCCGTTCGCCGCGGATGATGCTCAGGCCCTGAGAGATTAAGGAGCCGCCCCCGTGTCCATTTCAGTAGATGTACCGACGCCCACCACTCACAGCGATCTGGCGGCCTGGGTGAGCCGGATCGCGGAGCTGACCCAGCCGGACCGCGTCGAATGGTGCGACGGCTCGGAGGCCGAGTGGACGCGCCTGACCAACCTTCTGGTCGAGCAGGGCACCTTCCGGCGGCTCGTCAAGCGTCCCAACAGCTTCTACGCGGCCTCGGACCCGAGCGACGTCGCCCGGGTGGAGGACCGCACGTTCATCTGCTCCGAGCGCGAGGAGGACGCGGGCCCGACCAACAACTGGATCGCGCCGGACGAGATGCGCGCGACGTTCGCCACGCTGTTCCGGGGCTGCATGCGGGGCCGGACGATGTACGTCGTGCCGTTCTGCATGGGCCCCCTGGGCGGTGATCTCTCCCAGCTCGGCGTGGAGATCACCGACTCGCCGTACGTCGTGGTGTCGATGCGGATCATGACCAGGATGGGCGACGAGGCGCTGCGCCTCATCGAGGAGCGCAAGGACTTCGTCCGGGCGGTGCACTCGGTGGGGGCGCCGCTGGAGCCCGGCCAGGCCGACGTGCCGTGGCCGTGCAGCCGGACCAAGTACATCAGCCACTTCCCCGAGACCCGCGAGATCTGGTCGTACGGCTCGGGCTACGGCGGCAACGCGCTGCTGGGCAAGAAGTGCTACGCGCTGCGGATCGCCAGCGTGATGGCACGCGACGAGGGCTGGCTGGCCGAGCACATGCTGATCCTCAAGCTCACGCCGCCGGAGGGCGAGGCGCGGTACATCGCGGCCGCCTTCCCGTCGGCCTGCGGCAAGACCAACCTCGCCATGCTCCAGCCCACGATCCCGGGCTGGAAGGTCGAGACGATCGGCGACGACATCGCCTGGATGCGCTTCGGCGCCGACGGCCGGCTGTACGCGATCAATCCGGAGGCCGGCTTCTTCGGCGTCGCGCCCGGGACCGGCCAGACCACGAACGCCAACGCGATCGAGACGCTGTGGGGCAACAGCGTCTTCACGAACGTCGCGCTGACCGACGACGGCGACGTCTGGTGGGAGGGCCTCACCGACGAGCCGCCCGCGCACCTCACCGACTGGAAGGGCCGCGACTGGACGCCGGAGTCGGGCGAGCCCGCCGCCCACCCCAACGCCCGGTTCACCACCCCGGCCGAGCAGTGCCCGACGATCGCCCCCGAGTGGCAGGACCCGGCCGGCGTGCCGATCTCGGCCATCCTGTTCGGCGGGCGCAGGGCGACCGCCGTGCCGCTGGTGACCGAGTCGCTGAGCTGGCGGCACGGCGTCTTCCTGGGCGCCAACGTGGCGTCGGAGAAGACCGCGGCGGCCGAGGGCAGGGTCGGCGAGCTGCGCCGCGACCCGTTCGCGATGCTGCCGTTCTGCGGCTACAACATGGGCGACTACTTCGCGCACTGGATCAGGATCGGCGAGTCGGCCGTCCAGGAGAAGCTGCCGAAGATCTACTACGTGAACTGGTTCCGCAAGGACGCCGGCGGCCGCTTCCTGTGGCCGGGCTTCGGCGAGAACAGCCGGGTGCTCAAGTGGATCGTCGAACGGCTGAACGGCACGGCCGGCGCCGTGCCCTCGCCGATCGGCAACCTGCCGGACGCGCTCGACACCGAGGGCCTCGGCATCGCGCCCGAGGACAAGGAGCTCCTGCTCGGGGTCGACCCCGAGGTGTGGCGGGAGGAGGCGGCGCTGATCCCGTCCCACTTCGCCACCTTCGGCGACCACATGCCGCAGGAGCTGTGGGACGAATACCACGCCCTGGTCGAGCGGCTCGGCTGAGTCACGCGTACGGCCCGCGCGCCGGGGAAGCCGGAGGAGAGCGGGCGGGGCACGCCGCGCCGCCCGCGATAATTGGTGACCGAACCCCCCACCGGTCGTGAGGAAGAGGGTCGCATGAGCATGCGCGATCTCGTGTACAAGCTGTACGAGCGCAGGCTCGAAGGGAAGCTGTCCTCCACCCAGATTCCCCGGCACGTCGGCGTCATCGTCGACGGCAACCGCAGGTGGGCGCGGGCCATGGGCCTCCGGGACGTCAGCCGGGGCCACCAGAAGGGCGCCGACAAGATCTCCGAGCTGCTCGGGTGGTGCCGGGAGGCCGGGGTCGGCTACGTCACGCTGTGGCTGCTGTCCACCGACAACCTCTCCAGGGACCAGGCCGAGCTGGGTCCGCTGCTCCAGGTCATCGAGAACCTGGTGCAGGATCTCGTGGACCAGGGCTGGCACGTCAACCCGATGGGATCGCTCGACCTTCTGCCCGATCACACGGCTCGTGTCCTCAAAAACGCGAAAGAAACCACATCGCATCGCCCCGGCCTGATTGTGAACGTTGCCGTTGGGTATGGAGGAAGGCGTGAGATCGCTGATGCGGTGCGCTCCCTCCTCCAGGAGCACGCCAGCAAGGGCGCGAGCATCGAGGACCTCGTCGAGGTCCTCGACGTGGAGCACATCGCGGAGCATCTCTACACGCGCGGCCTGCCCGACCCCGACCTCGTCATCCGGACCTCGGGAGAGCAGCGACTCTCCGGATTCCTGCTCTGGCAGAGCGCCCACTCCGAGTTCTACTTCTGCGAGGCCTACTGGCCTGACTTCCGCAGAGTCGACTTCCTGCGGGCGCTCCGCTCGTACGCCGCGCGACACCGTCGGTACGGCTCCTGAGACGGTACGTGACCAGCACCTTTTAACCAGGCTAAACCTATTGGGCTGGGGACTTTCGTTACGTACCGTGGTAGCTGAGCGGCCGTCGAGAGGATCGGCGGTCACCACCTCGGGAGAGGGCCCGTCCTTGCGCGACCACCATGCGGGGAGGGCCGGACGCCCGGTCTGCCTTCGCAGGTCACGGGCCCGGTCCGGTCACCACCAGTCAAGGCAGGGCGCCGGCCTCAGGCGCCCGGGGGAGAACGCGTGGCAGTGTCCTCGAGCAACCCGTCCACATCCCGCACCTACGTTCTGGACACCTCCGTCCTGCTCGCCGACCCGGCGGCGCTGAGCCGCTTCGCCGAGCACGAGGTCGTCGTCCCGATCGTCGTCATCACGGAACTGGAGGCCAAGCGTCACCACCCGGAGCTCGGCTACTTCGCCCGGGAGGCGCTCCGCTTCCTCGATGACCTCAGAGTGCGGCACGGACGGCTGGATGAGCCCATGCCGATCGGCGAGGGGACCATCCGGGTCGAGTTGAACCATAGTGATCCGTCCTGCCTCCCGGCGGGGTTCCGCCTGGGTGACAACGACACCCGCATCCTGACCGTCGCCCAGAACCTCGCGGCGGAGGGCGCGGACGTGGTGCTGGTGTCGAAGGACCTGCCGATGCGGGTCAAGGCCGCGTCCATCGGCCTCTGCGCGGAGGAGTACCGCGCGGGCATGGTGGTCGAGTCGGGCTGGACCGGCATGGCGGAGCTCCAGGTCACCACCGAGGAGATGGACACGCTCTTCGACGCGGGCACGGCCGACATCGACGAGGCGCGCGACCTGCCGTGCCACACCGGTCTGCGGCTGCTGTCGAGCCGCGGCTCGGCGCTCGGCCGCGTCATGCCGGACAAGTCGGTACGGCTGGTCCGGGGCGACCGGGAGGTCTTCGGGCTGCACGGCCGGTCCGCCGAGCAGCGGATCGCGCTCGACCTGCTGATGGACCCCGACGTCGGCATCGTCTCGATGGGCGGCCGCGCGGGCACCGGCAAGTCGGCGCTCGCACTGTGCGCGGGCCTGGAGGCGGTGCTGGAGCGCCGCCAGCACCGCAAGATCATCGTCTTCCGTCCCCTGTACGCCGTGGGCGGCCAGGAGCTCGGCTACCTCCCCGGCACGGAGAACGACAAGATGGGCCCCTGGGCCCAGGCGGTCTACGACACGCTGGGCGCGGTGACGACTCCGGAGGTCATCGAGGAGGTCATCGACCGGGGCATGCTGGAGGTCCTGCCGCTGACCCACATCCGCGGCCGTTCCCTCCACGACGCGTTCGTGATCGTGGACGAGGCGCAGTCGCTGGAGCGCGGCGTGCTGCTGACCGTGCTGTCCCGCATCGGGGCCAACTCGCGGGTCGTGCTCACCCACGACATCGCCCAGCGCGACAACCTGCGGGTGGGTCGGCACGACGGCGTGCTCGCGGTGGTGGAGAAGCTGAAGGGCCACCCGCTGTTCGCCCACATCACGCTGACCCGGTCCGAGCGGTCGCCGATCGCGGCCCTGGTGACCGAGATGCTGGAGAACATCACGCTCTGATCCCGTCAGGGTGGGAGCTGGCCGTCCTCGGGGGCCAGGTCCCAGTACTCCCGGCAGGTGTGGGCCTTCAGCCGCCCGTTCCTGCCGGGAGCCACGTGGGCGATCTCCACGGCCCAGACCTCCGGGCTCAGCCGGGCCGTACAGGTGATCTGGGCCATGGCCGCCCTGGAGATCTTCCATCCGCTGACGAACAGGCGCACGCGCAGGCTCAGCGTGCTGTCCGGGTCGTTGCGGCTGCCCTCGTACGGCGAGTACCTCACGAGCTGCGTCTGGGCCGGCGAGAGCCCGGTCAGCGCGGTGGACAGGCGGTTCGCGGGCCGTCCGCTCGCCTTGAACAACGCGTCGAGGACGTCGTTGACGTGCGCGGACCGCGCCGCGACGCGGGCGGGCCGCAGCTTGCCGTCCCGCAGCAGGTAGATCGTGACGAGGGTCGGGGTGCCGCTGATGGCCGGCGCCGGGCCGGCGTCGACCACCTCGCTCGGCCCGACCCCGCAGGCCGCGGAGGCCGCCAGCAGGGCCGTGAGCAGGGTGGTGATCAGGGTCGTGCGCAGGCCCGCCGTCCCGGCCCGCCGTCCCCGGCCGTGTCCGATACCGGTCATGGCGTGGGGATCCACAGCCGGAAGAGGATGCCGGGCTCGCGGCGCTCGGCCGTGACCGAGCCGTCGTGCAACTCGGCGTTGGCCCTGGCGATGGCCAGGCCGAGGCCGCTGCCCACGCTCCGCGCCCGGTCGGCGCCCGCCTTGTAGAAGCGCTCGAAGACGTGCGGGAGGGCGTGCTCGGGGATGCCCTTTCCGTGGTCGCGCACGGTCACCTCCAGGCCCCGCGACGCGTCGGGGCGGACGCGCACCCGGGCGGTGACCACGACGGGCGGCGCGCCGTGGTTGAGCGCGTTGCCGACGAGGTTGGCCACGATCACGTCGAACCTCCGGATGTCCAGCGAGAAGGTGAGGCCGACGGGCACGGTGAGCTTCACCTTGTCGGCCCAGCCCCGCACCTCCAGGCAGTCCGCCAGGGCGTCGCCCACGTCGACGGTCTCCCGGTGGAGCCTGGCTGCGCCCGCGTCCAGCCTGCTGATCTCGATGAGGTGCTCGACCAGCACCCGGAGCCGGCCGATCTCGCGGACGACGATCCGGACGGCCTCCCCGGCGTCGTCCGGCAGGTTCTCGGCGTCCTCCGAGAGCATGTCGGTGACCGCCGTCATCGCCGTCAGCGGGGTGCGCAGCTCGTGGGAGACGTCGGCGACGAACCGGCGCGACATCGACTCCAGTGTCCGCAGCTCGCCGACCGTCTCCTCCAGCGCCGCCGCCGTCTCGTTGAACGTCGCGGTCAGCTCCGCCAGTTCGTCCCTGCCGCGTACGGGCAGCCGGACGCGCAGGTCGCCCGAGCCGAGCGCGCGGGCGGCGGCGCCGAGCCGGCGCACCGGCAGCAGCACGCGCCGGGCCGACAGCAGGGCCAGGGTCAGCGCCAGGACGAGGGTGATCCCCCCGGCCTGCGCGAGGGCCGTCCGCAGGCGGGAGAGGACGGCGTCCTCCTCCGACAGGGGGACGAACACGTACGCCGTCAGGCCGGTCGGCCGCACCACTCCCTGGCCGGTCTCCCGCTGGATCTGCGTGGCCACGATCAGCCACGGCCGGCGCCTGAGGAGCACCCGCTGGTGGACCAGCCGCCCGGCCGCCTGCTCGCGCAGCCGGCGGGGCACGTCGGCGATGGTGAACTCGAAGCCGGAGCTGGTCCGCAGGAGCCGGCCGTACGTCACGATCACGGTGCGCTCCGGCGCCTCCAGCGCGTGCACGACCTGGCCGAGGTCGTCCTCGGTGACGGTGGCGTCGCTCGGCCAGACCACGTCGCTCACTCCGATCGGCAGGGTGGTCCTGGACAGCGTCTCGCGCACGTCGGCGACCGCGCCCCGCTCCGCGCGGTCCAGCAGGCCGCGGCGGACGATCTGGTATCCGAGGCCGGTGACGACGGCGGAGGCGGTGACCGCCACCAGCAGGAAGGTGATCACCAGCCGCCCCCGCAGCCCCGAGGGCAGCCAGGTCATGGCGGACTGAAGCGGTATCCGAAGCCGCGCACGGTGTGGATGTAGACGGGGTCGGCGGGCACCGGTTCGACCTTGGCGCGGATGCGCTGCACGCAGGCGTCGACCAGCCGGGAGTCGGCCACGTGCGTGTGGTCCCAGACGGCGCGCAGGAGATAGCGGCGGGTGAGGACCTGGCCGGGACGGCGGACCAGTTCGAGCAGCAGGCGCAGCTCGGTCGGGGTGAGGTGGATCTCCCGGCCGGCCAGGCTCACCTTCAGCGCGCCGCGGTCGATCACCAGGTCGCCGAAGACGAGCCGGTCGGGCGAGGCGGACTCCAGCCGGCGCAGGATGGCCCGGATGCGGGCGTCCAGCACGCGGGGCTCGACCGGCTTGACCACGTAGTCGTCCGCGCCGGCCTCCAGCCCGACCACCACGTCGAGGTCGTCGCCCCGGGCGGTGAGCAGGATGATCGGCAGGGGGTCGAGCCTGCGGATGCGGCGGCACACCTCCACGCCGTCGATGCCCGGCAGCATGACGTCGAGGATCGCGATCTCGGGGCGCCGGGTGCGTATGTGGTCGAGCGCCTCCTCGCCCGTGGCGTACGCGGTCACCGCGTGGCCCTGCCGGGTGAGCGCGAGTTCGAGCCCGGTGCGGACCGAAGGGTCGTCTTCGACCAGGAGAATGCCTGCCACCTGGTCATTATGCGACGTACACAATGATTCCCCTATTCGTCCCAATATCGATGCCGGGTTGTCACGAGACGAGGTGTGACCAAAATCACACCGGCGGGGAAAGCGCATGTGATCGGTGGTGGGGTCAAGACGTCACCAAACAGGTACCACGATTCGGTTGCGGACCACCCCCCGGGACAGGGCAAGCTCATTGGCCGTGAGCTCTGGTCAGCAGTTGAAGGATCGCCCCCGCGCCTCCCGGTCCCGACGGGGCGGAAACGGCCGTTCCGGCCCCGGCTGGCTGACACCCAAGCGGATCGCGATCCTCGGCGTCTCGGTGGCCGTGCTCGCGGGGGGGACGTTCTACACGGTCCGTACGGCCGTCGACCACGCCAACGCGCCCGCCAAGCCCCTGGAGCCGGGCGACTTCCTGGCCCTCGACCCCGCCAAGCCCGACCCCGAGGCCGACACGCTGAAGGAGAACGCGGTCCAGGCCCTGCGCAAGGACCGGCTGGAGAAGGCCCGCGACCGCTCGAAGGTCCTCGACCCCGTCGACATCGTGGAGAAGGCCCCCGGCGGGGCCGGCCTGCCGCCCGCGAACTTCCCGCCCGGTTCGACCCCCGACCCCGGCAGCAACAAGGCCCTCGGCAAGCAGATGGCCGAGGCGCGCGGCTGGGGCGGCGAGTGGGGCTGCCTGGAGAAGCTGTGGGACAGGGAGAGCCACTGGAACGAGCGGGCCATGAACCGCTACAGCGGCGCGTACGGCATCCCCCAGTCGCTCCCCGGCAGCAAGATGGCGAGCGCGGGCGCCGACTGGCAGACCAACCCCGCCACCCAGATCAAGTGGGGGCTCGGCTACATCGCCGGCCGCTACAAGACGCCCTGCGGCGCCTGGGCCCACTCCCAGTCCACCGGCTGGTACTGAGCCACCGGACGGCTCCCCGAAACTCTGGTCAGGGTTGGTCGATCCTTCGGCAAGCCCGCGCGTCCGGCGGGGCCCGCGCTGCACCCTTGGCCTCATGGGTGTGAAGGTCAGCGTGGTTATGCCCGTGTCCAACCCCGGGCTCTCGAACGACGACTTCGGTGCCGCCGTGCGTTCGGTGCTGGAGCAGTCGCTGCCGCCGTACGAGTACGAGGTCGTCTTCGCCGACGACGGGTCGACGGACGGGACCCGCAGGCGGCTCGACGCCATCGCCGGGCAGCGCGGCAACGTGCGGGTCCTGCACCTCGACCACACCGGCTCGCCCGCGCGCGGGCGCAACGTCGGCCTGTCCGTGGCCCGCGGCGAGTACGTCTTCCTGCTCGGCCAGTACGACAGGCTGGAGCCGCACGCGCTGGAGCGGATGTACGACCGGGCGGTGGAGACCGACGCCGACGTCCTGATCGGCAGGCTGGCCGACGGCGGACCGCCCCCGGCCGCGTTCACCCGCGACCGCGACCGGGCGGACGTGCTGCGCGACCACCTCCTCGCGCTGCCCACCGCGCACAAGCTGTTCAGCCGGGAGTTCCTGGAGACCTGTCAGCTCCGCTTCGCCGACCGGCCGCTGTCGGAGCAGGCCTTCGTGACCCGGGCGTACCTCGCCGCGAAGGTGGTCGCGGTGCTGTCCGATGAGATCTGCTGCCATCTCGGCCCGGCCGCGCCGGGCACGGCGGGGGAGGAGCGGCTCGACGCCGAGGCGCTCTTCGACGGGCTGAACGCGGTCTTCGACGTGGTGGACGCCTGCACCGAGCCGGGATCCCAGCGCCGGCGGATCCAGGCCCACTGGTACCGGGCGCTCGGGCTGCGCCGTCTCGCGGGGCCGCGCTTCCTCGCCGCGGAGCCCGACGAGCGGATGGTCCTGTTCTCCTTCCTGCGCCGGTTCACGCTCGACCGGTTTCCCCCGGAGCTCGACGTCCACCTGCCCGCGCACCTGCGCGCCCGTACGGCGCTGCTGCGGCAGGACCGGCTCGACGCGCTGCTCGCCCTCGCCGAGGCGTCGCGGGGCACCGGGATCAGCGCGGAACTGCGCGGGCTCCGCTGGGACCGGGGCGCGCTCCTGCTCGACCTGAGCGTCGAGGTGCTGCGGCCGGGCGGGAACCCGCTGTGGCTGCGCCAGCGCGGCGACCGGCTGCTGTGGACACCGCCGGCGGCCCTGGAGGGACTGCTCGACGGGCTGCTCGGCGACGAGGAGGCCGACGTGACCGAGGCGGTGCGCCGGGCGCGGGTGGAGGTCTGCGTACGGCACGCGGAGACCGGGGTGACGTACGCCCTGCCGGTCGACTGCTCGGTCGGCCAGGCGACGGTGGGCCAGGCGACGGTGGGCGAGGGCCCGGCGGCGGGTCAGGGCCCGGCAGGTCAGGGCGCGGCGGGTCAGGCGGCGGGCGGCCGGGGGCGGGCGGTCGGTGAGGGGCAGGCGCGGGTCTGGGTGAACGGCCAGGCGCGCCTCGACGTCGGCTCGGCGGCCCTCGGCCGGTCGTTGCCCGCCGGGCTGTGGGAGATCCACGTGCGGCTGCGGGGCCTGCCGGGGGGCCGGGCCCGGATCGTCCGCCCCACGCATCCGATGAGCTGCGCGGGCGCCCTCGCCGGGGAGCCCGGGAGGCTGGTCGTGCCGTGCTGGTCGGAACGCGGCGAGCTGGGCGTGTGCGTGGAGCCGAGGTCGTTCCCCGAGTCGATCGCGCTGGTCTCGTCCCGGGCCACCGTGGCCCGGCAGGAGGGGCACGTCTTCGTCGTCGTGCCCGTGCCGTACGTGCCGCCGAGCGGCGGCCCGCCGGCCGAGCTGGTGCTGCGCGAGCAGGACGGGCGGGGGCGCAGCATGGTCGTGCCCGCGCTGGTCGAGCCGGGGATTCCCGGCCGGGTGGCCGGGCAGCTCGTCGCGCGGGTGCCGGTGAGCCGGCTCGGCGGCGACGACTGCCTCGGCCCCGGCCTCTGGCGGCCCGCCCTGCGGATCGGGCAGAAGGACGTCGACCTGCTGTTCGGGCTGACGATCCGCCGCGGCGGGCAGGCGTCCGTCCTGCCCGCCGGAACCCCGCCGCGGGCGCCCTCGCCGCTGCGCCGCCTCGCCGTACGGGTGCTGCGCGACCGCCGCTGAACGGGCCGGCCGGGGATCAAAAGGGGATCAGCCCCGCAGGTGGGCGAGCAGGGCCGCGCGGAATTCGGCGGGCCGGTCGAGGTGCGGGCCGTGGCCCGCGCCCTCGACGACCACCTCGCGGTAGGCGCCGTAGCGCTCCAGGACGGCCCGCGTCTGGGCGACCATCGGCTGGGCGGGCGTGCCGTCCCAGCCGGGCACGGCCCCGATCGCGCCGAGATGCGCGAGGTCGAACAGCGAGGTGTCCGACACGATCACGTCCTGGTCGCCCCTGATCCACAGGATCGGCGGCTTGGGGTCGATCTCGTGCAGGTCGTCGATCCGGAAGTTCGTCGGCGCGATCGAGTTGAGCACGCCGCGCTTGCCGGGCGCGAGGTTCGGCCAGACGTCGGAGGGCAGGAAGTCGCCGGGGTAGTGGTCGTCGCCCACCCGGGTGGACAGCATCGACTCGACGAACGCGTCCTCCTCCTCGCCGAGGTCGGTGCCGGGCGCGACGTACGTGGCGCGCAGCACCGACCGGGGCGAGAGCGGGGAGCCGTCCGAGCGGTCGCCCTCCCGCAGCAGCCGCACGAACTCGGGGTTGGCCCCGCCGCCGCCCGAGCCCACGCCGTCGGGTGAGTTGAGCGTGCCGTCCACGCCCGTCGTGCCGCCGAAGCCGTACGGCGGGACGGGGTTGACCAGCGTCAGGCTGCGGACCGCCGCCGGCCGGTCGCGCAGGACCTGCATGACCACCCCGCCGCCGAGGCTCCATCCGACGAGGTGCACGGGCCCGAGCCGGTCGAGCAGCGCGAGCACGTCGTCGGAGTAGTCGCGCACGCCCCGGCTCGCGTCCACCGGCTCGGGATCGGAGCCGCCGAACCCCCGCAGGTCCACCGCGTACGGCCGGAACCCCTCGCCGAGCGAGGCCATCGTGGACCGCCAGAACGCGCTGCAGGAGACGTTGCCGTGCACGAACAGCACCGGCTCGCCCGACGTCCCGGGTACGGACAGGACGTTCAGGGTGAGACGGTCCGTGCGGATCCGCTCGGCCGTGACGGGCAGGGTCATGGTGTTGCTCCCAGTGTGCAGGTGTTGTCGAGATCGCCCGTGGCCGGGCGGGGCAGGGTGGCGCTCGGAGGCGGTGTCGTGCCCCTGCCGATCCACGCCTCCAGCGCGGTGAACGCGCTGCGGAAGCAGGGCAGCAGAGGCCGCAGCCGGTCGGGGAAGGCGGGGTAGAGGCTGTCGACGTGGGTGCCGTCCTCGACCCGGTAGTAGCGGAGCAGCCGGTCGCGGTGCCGGTCGGCGATCATCCTGGCGTAGACGTCGGAATCCACGCGGATCGGCAGCAGCGCGTCCAGGGTGCCGTGCACGATGACCAGCGGCTTCTTGATCTTCCCGGTGAGGCTCACCCGCGCCATCGCCTGCTTCACGGCCGCGGGCCGGGAGGCGTAGTCGTAGTCGGTGTCGCAGCCGGGCGTGCCGGAGGCGCAGAACGGCGTGCCCGCCTCGGTGTCGCCGTCGTAGGCGGGGTCGAACTCCTCGCGGAAGACGCGCTGGGTGAAGTCCCAGTAGTACTGGTAGTGGAACGGCCAGAGGAAGTCGGACTCGGGGGCGAAGCCCGCCGCCGCGATCCCGGCGGTGTCGCCCTTCGCGTACGCGCGCAGCGCGGACGGCAGGAACGTCAGCAGGTTGTGGCCGTCGGCCCGCCAGAGCACGCCCTCCCAGTCGACGCCGCCGTCGAACAGGTCGGGACGGTTCTCCAGCTGCCAGCGCACCAGGTAGCCGCCGTTGGACTGGCCGGCCGCGATCGTCGTGCGGGCGGGCCTGCCGTACCGCTTGCGTACGACGGTCTTGGCGGCGGACGCCAGCTGGCTGACCCGCTCGTTCCACTCGGCGACCGCGTCTCCCGGGCGGACGCCGTCGCGGTAGAAGTCGGCGCCGGTGTTGCCCTTGTCGGTCGCGGCGTACGCGTAGCCCTTCGCCAGCGCCCAGTCGGAGATCGTGAAGTCGTTGGCGTAGGTCTCCCGGTTGCCGGGCGAACCGGCGACCACGAGGCCGCCGTTCCACCGCTCGGGCAGCCGGATGACGAACTGCGCGTCGTGGTTCCAGCCGTGGTTGGTGTTCCCCTTCGAGGTGTCGGGGAAGTAGCCGTCGATCTGCGTGCCGGGGACGCCGGAGGGGTTGACGGCCCCCGCTGAGTTGAGCCCCGACCAGTCCGACTGGTCGGTGTGGCCGGAGGCCGGGGTGCCCTTCGTGGTGAGGTCGGCGAGGCAGGCGGTCACCTGCTTCTCCGCGCCCGGCACGGTCACCGCGGGGCAGGCCGCGGGCGGCGCGGCCCGGGCGGGCAGGGCGGCGGCCACGAGGGGCAGCGCCGCCGTCAGCGCGGCCAGGCCGGCGAGACGCCCGCGCATCGGGTCTCTCCCGCGCATCAGGCCTCCTTCGCGACGACGGCGGCCCGGGCGGCGCCGGAGGCGGGTTCGATCGCCGACAGGTCGCGGTCGCGGGTCTCCCTGGAGGCGACCACCGCGACCACGGTGAGCACCGCCGCCACGACCACGTAGACGGAGACCGGCACGCTCGATCCGTACGCGTCGAGCAGCGCGACCGCGATCAGCGGGGCGACGCCGCCGGCCGCGATCGAGGCGAGCTGGTAGCCGATCGAGACGCCCGAGTAACGCATGCGGGTGGCGAACAGCTCGGAGAAGAACGCCGCCTGCGGGCCGTACATCGCGCCGTGCAGCACCAGGCCGACCGTCACGGCCAGAGTGACCAGCGCGAAGTTCTGCGTGTCGATCAGGGGGAAGAACGCGAAGGCCCACAGGCCCACGCCGACGGCGCCGAGCAGGTAGACCGGCCGGCGGCCGAGCCGGTCGGACAGCGCGCCCCACAGCGGGATCGTGACGAAGTGGACCGCCGAGCCGATCAGCACGGCGTTGAGCACGGTGCCCTTGGGCAGGCCCGCCGTGGTGGTGCCGTAGACGAGCACGAACGCGGTGATGATGTAGTAGGAGACGTTCTCGGCCATCCGGGCGCCCATCGCCACCAGCACGTCGCGCCAGTGGTGGCGCAGCACGCCGACGATGGGCGCGGCGGGCGCGGGCTCCTGGCGGGCCAGCGCCTCCTGGAACACCGGTGACTCGGCGACCGTGAGCCTGATCCACAGGCCGATCAGCACGAGCACGCCGGACAGCAGGAACGCGATCCGCCAGCCCCAGGCGAGGAACGCGTCGTCCGGCTGCACCGCGGCCAGCAGCGCCAGCACGCCGGTGGCGATCAGGTTGCCGCCGGGAGCGCCGGCCTGCGGCCACGAGGCCCAGAAGCCGCGGTTGCGGGGGTCGCCGTGCTCGGAGACCAGCAGCACCGCGCCGCCCCACTCGCCGCCGAGGGCGAAGCCCTGCACCAGCCGCAGCAGGGTCAGCAGCAGGGGAGCGCCGGCGCCGAGGGCGGCGTACGTCGGCAGGAGGCCGATGAGGAACGTCGCGCCGCCCATCATGAGCAGGCTGATCACCAGCAGCCGCTTGCGGCCGAGCCGGTCGCCGTAGTGGCCGAAGACCAGCCCGCCGAGGGGTCTGGCGACGAAGCCGACGGCATAGGTGAGGAAGGCCAGCAGCGTGCCGGTCAGTTCGTCCTCGTTCGGGAAGAAGAGCTTGTTGAAGACCAGGGCGGCGGCCGAGCCGTACAGGAAGAAGTCGTACCACTCGATCGTGGTGCCGATCAGGCTGGCCCCGACGACCTTGCCGATCCGGGCAGGTGGGGTGTTTGCCATGGGAACTCCTCCGATGGGGGGTTCCGCCACGGTACGCAGTGACCGGGGTCACTCCTATGGGCCTGCTCCACACACCTCAGGCGTCGGGCATGTGGGTCCTGAGCCGATGCAGCCGCAGGGCGAGCTGGATCTCCAGCGCGTGGTCGGGCTCCTGCCAGTCCACGCCCAGCAGCTGGCCCACCCGGTCGAGCCGCTGGGTGACCGTGTTGACGTGGATGTGCAGCGCCTCGGCCGTGCGCGACAGCGAGCCGCCGGTGCCGAAGTAAGCGTTCAGCGTCGTGACCAGGGCGGTGCCCCGCCGCGCGTCGTAGTCGAGCACCGGCCCGAGCGCCCCGGAGAGGAAGCCCGCCACCTCGCGCCGCTCGCCCACCAGCAGGCCCACGAAGCCCAGCTCCTCGGCGCTCGCGCCGTCGCCCGTACGGCCCAGCGCCACGAGTGCGTGGGCGCACCGCCGCGCCTCGGCGTACGCCGCGGCGACCGACGTCACCGGCCCGTCACCCTGCTCACCGGCCTGCTCACCGGCCCGATCGCCGCCCTGCTCGTCGGCCTGACCACCCGGGCCGGCCGCGAGGGCGGCCCCGGCCGTCGCCGGACGCCCGAGCGAGGCGGTCAGCTCAGCCGCGACGCGCCGGGCCAGCGTGCCCGGCCGGTCGCCGGGCAGCAGCAGCACCACCTCGTCGCCCCGCGCCGCGGCCAGGCCGTGGGCGAGCGTCGCCTGCGACGACGCCCAGAAGGCGGCCCGCTCCCGCTGCCCGTCGTGCCGGGCCACGACCAGCACGTGCGGCGCGCCGAGGTCGACGCCGAGCCGCCGCGCCCGGTCGCGCAGCCCGCGCAGCTCGGGCCGGGAGACCAGGTCGTCGAGCAGCTCCCCGCGCACCCGCCCCTCGGCCTCGGCCACGCTGCGGCGGAACAGCAGCAGCAGGGCGGTGACGAGCGCGGCGCGCTCCAGGATGCGCTGGTCGGTGTCCGACACCGGCCGGTCCGTCCGCAGCACCAGCGTGCACAGCGGCGCCGCCCCGACGTCCACCGAGGCGACGTACGCGTCGCCGCGCTTGACCGTGCGGCCGAGCGCCCGCGACGACTGGGCGGCGTCGAAGACGCCCGCGTCGAGCTCGCGGGTCTCGCCCACGAGCGGGCGGCCCTCGTCGTCCAGCACGGTCAGGCGGCCGCCCAGCACCTCAGTGACCACCGCGGCGACGTCCTCCACGCCGCCGCCGCGCAGCACCAGGCCGGTCATCCGGTCGTGCGCGTCGGCGGCCCGCTCGATCGCCTGGCTGTGCGCGCTGATCACCGCGTTCGCCCCGCTCAGCTCGGCGAGTGCGGCGCGGGTCTCCTGCAGCAGCCGGGCGGTGTCGATGGCGACGGCCGCGTGCGCCGCCAGCGAGCACAGCAGCGCGACCTCCTCCTGCGCGAACGGCCGGGCGCTGCGGTTGGCCGCGAACAGCACCCCGATCACCTGGGTGCCGAGCCGCAGCGGCACTCCGAGGATCGCGACCAGGCCCTCCTCGTGGACCGCGCCGTCGATGGTCGTGGTGTGCCGGAAACGCGGGTCGGCGAAGTAGTCGGCGGTGTTGTACGGCGTGCCCGTCTGGGCCACCAGCCCGCCGAGCCCGGCGCCCATCGCGAGGCGTAGCCGCCGGAAGTCGGCCGAGATGGACCCGTCGGTCACCCGCATGTAGGTGTCGCCGCGTTCGGGGTCGTTCAGCGTCATGTACGCGATGTCGGTGCCGAGCAGCTGCCTGGCCCGGTGGACGATCGCCTCCAGCACCGCGTCGAGGTCGCGCAGCCCGGCGAGGTCGCCCGCGGTGTCGAACAGCGCCGACAGCTCGGCCTCCCGCCGGGCCCGCCGGCGCAGCATCGCCCGAACTTTCAACGCGGCGACCTTGGCCTGCTCCAGCTCCTCCAGCGTGGCCGAGTCGGCGCCGGCCGCCCGGGCCTGGAGGACCGGGCCCTCGAACTCGAGCGCCGACGCCTCCCGCGCGAGCAGGTCGAGGTACGCGCGGGCGCCCTCCGCGGACGCCGGGGCCGGGATGGTGGTCAGCGGGCGCTCCATCCGCCGTCGATGGGGATCGACGCCCCGGTGACGAACGACCCCGCCGGCCCGCACAGGTAGGCGACCATCTCGGCGACCTCGTCCGGCTCGATCAGCCGCTTGATCGCCGCCGGGGCGAGCATGATCTGCTCCACGACCTCGTCCGGGCCGATCCCGTGCGTACGCGCCTGGTCGGCGATCTGGTTCTCCACCAGCGGCGTGCGCACGTAGGCGGGGTTGACGCAGTTGGAGGTCACCCCGTGGGCCGCCCCTTCGAGGGCGATCACCTTCGACAGGCCCTCCAGCGCGTGCTTGGCCGTCACGTACGCCGCCTTGTACGGCGAGGCCCGCAGGCCGTGGACGGAGGAGATGTTGACGATCCGGCCCCAGCCGCGCTCGTACATGCCCGGCAGCACGGCGCGGGCGAGCAGGAACGGCGCCTCGACCATCACCCGCATGATCGCGCTGAAGATCTCGGGCGGGAAGTCCTCGATCGGGGCCACGTGCTGGAACCCCGCGTTGTTCACCACGATGTCGGCCCGCAGGCGGGTGTCCGGCGACGGCGGCAGCCGGCCCCGCCAGGCCACCAGGAACTCCGGATCCGACAGGTCGACGGTCACCGGCGTCCCGCCGATCTCGGCGGCGACCTTGCCCGCGGCCTCGGCGTTGACGTCCGCGACGACGACGTGCGCGCCCTCGGCGGCCAGGCGGCGGGCACACGCCCGGCCGATGCCGCTCCCCGCGCCGGTGACCAGGGCCGTACGGCCTTCAAGGCTCATGCTGCCTCACGATAGGAACCACACCGGGCCGGGCACATGGCGGCAGGCGACATATCTCTCCGGCCCCCTATGTGGGACGGGTCATCGAGAGGACGTCGAGGGCCTCGTCGAGTTGCTGTTCGGTCAGCGCGCCGCTCGCCACGTGGCCGCGCTCGATGACGACCTCCCGGATCGTCCGGCGTTCCCGGAGCGCCTGCTTGGCGATCTTCGCGGCCTCCTCGTACCCGACGTACCGGTTGAGCGGGGTGACGATGGACGGCGACGACTCGGCGTACTCACGGAGGCGGTCCACGTTGGCGGTGATCCCGCTGACGCAGCGGTCGGCGAGCAGCCGGGAGACGTTCGCCAGCAGCCGGATCGACTCCAGCACGTTGCGCGCCATCACGGGCAGCATGACGTTCAGCTCGAACGCGCCCGAGGCCCCGGCCATGGTGACGGCCGCGTCGTTGCCCACGACCTGGGCGGCCACCATCGTGACGGCCTCGGGGATCACCGGGTTGACCTTCCCCGGCATGATCGACGACCCCGGCTGGAGGTCGGGGAGATTGATCTCGGCGAGCCCGGCCCGGGGACCCGACCCCATCCACCGCAGGTCGTTGGCGATCTTGTTGAGCGAGACGGCGATCACCTTGAGCATGCCCGACAGCTCGACCAGGCCGTCCCGCGCGCCCTGCGCCTCGAAGTGGTCCCTGGCCTCGGTGAACGGCAGGCCGGTCGTCCGGCTCAGCTCCGCGATCACCGCCTCCGCCCATCCGGGGCCGGGCACGTTCACCCCGGTGCCCACCGCCGTGCCGCCCAGCGGCAGCTCGGCCAGGCGCGGCAGCGCGGCCTGCAGCCGTTCGAGGGCCAGCTCGATCTGGGTGGAGTAGCCGCCGAACTCCTGGCCGAGCGTGACCGGCGTCGCGTCCATGAGGTGGGTGCGGCCCGACTTCACCACGCCGGCGAACTCCGTCGCCTTCTCCTCCAGCGCCGTGGCCAGGTGCTCCAGCGCGGGCGTGAGCTCGTGCACCACCGCATACGCCGCCGCGACGTGGATGGAGGACGGGAAGACGTCGTTGGACGACTGTGCGGCGTTGACGTGGTCGTTCGGGTGGACGGGACGGCCCAGCCGCTCCTGCGCGAGCGTGGCGACGACCTCGTTCATGTTCATGTTGGAGGAGGTGCCCGACCCGGTCTGGAATACGTCCACCGGGAACTGGTCGTCCCAGCGGCCCTCGGCGACCTCGGTGGCCGCGTCCCCGACGGCCTGCGCCATGTCCTCGTCGATCACGCCGTACTCGGCGTTGACCTTCGCGCAGGCCGCCTTGATCCGGGCGAGCGCCGCGATGTGGGCGGGCTCCAGGCCCCGGCCCGACACCGGGAAGTTCTCCACCGCCCGTTGTGTCTGCGCCCGCCACCTGGCCCGGGCGGGCACCCGCACCTCGCCCATGGAGTCGTGCTCGATGCGGAAATCGTCCATGCCTCAGTCCTTCGGCCGCTCGTCGATGCCCTTCCTGCCCGGATCCACGGCCCTCCGAACGTGGATCCGGGCACAGGGGAGGGCTCGACGACGAGGGCCGTCTCCGCCGGGGTCAGCGCCGGGCGTACAGCCCTCTGCGCCGCATGATCACGGCGAACGCGCCGAGGGCGAGGACCGCCACCAGGACGATAATGCCGATCTTGAGCAGAGAGCCCGACGAGTCCTCGCTGTCCGCTGCCGCGGCCGCCGCCCGGTCGCGGGTGAGGGCCTCGGCCGCGGCCATCGGCGAGGCCTGGAGGTCCTGCGCCGTCACCTTCGTCGTCGCGCGTGCCTTGGACGGCTTGGTCGCCGTCACGGTGACGCTCCATTCGCCGTTCGGCAGCGGCTCCGCGGGCTGGTAGACGTTCTGGCCCTCGGAGGCGGACATGAGCTGTACCGGCCCGAAGGAACGGCCGTCGGCCGACTTGGCGGTCAGGGTCGCCTCGACGACCTCCTCGACGGGCTGGCCGTTCTTCTTCCACGTGGCCAGCACGTTGACGTTGTGGCCGCCGTCTCCGATCACCTCGAGCTTGATCGGTCCGTTGTCGGCGGACGCCGCCGATGCTCCGAGCACCAGCACGAGCCCGGCCAGCAGCAGGGTCACGGCGTGGCGCAGTGTCTTGTTCACGAGTGGTGCTGCCCTTCAGGTTGTTCTCAGGGGTGGTTCTCGGGGTGGTGCTGGGGGGTCGTTTCGTGGCCGTCGTGAGGGTCGTGGCGCCGGGCGCTCACGCCCTGAGCGGCGGGGTGCTCCGGCCGCCCATGACGAGCAGCTTCTCCCTCCGCCTGCGGCGCAGGACGGCCGAGATGCGGAAGGCGAGCAGGACGAGGAGGAGGAGAGCGAGGAGGGCGAGCTGCGGCCAGGGCAGCGCCCACAGGGAGGTGCCGCTCGCCACCCGCTCGGCGGTGATGCCCGGGAGCGGCTTGCCCGCGGGAGCGGGGATCGCCATGACGGTCGTGTCGATCGTTCCCATGGGCCAGGCGCCGGTCACCCGTGCGCTGAAGGTGCGGGTGCCGCCCGGCATGATCTCTCTGGCCTTGGCCTCGGACTTGTCGTCCCAGGTGTTCTCCCCGGCGAAGGAGGAGGTCAGGACCCGGGCGTCGGGCGCCAGCCGGACGTTGCCGACGTTGGCGAGGGTGTAGCTCACGTCGACCGTTCCGGGGGAGAAGGGGTTCCACGACCAGTGGTAGTCGGCCCGCAGGCCGGTCACGGCGACCTTGGCCACGTAGTTGCCGGTCACCCGGATGTTCAGGCGGACGCCCACCCGGTTCTGGACCCGTACCTGGCCGGAGATCGTGTCGATGGACGCGGTGACCCCCGCGGGGTGGTCTCCCGGCGTCGCGTTCTGGGGAATCGAGACCTTGACGGGCACGACGGCGGTGGCTCCGCCGGCGATGGTCACCTTGTCGGGGATCTCGATCCACGAGCCGCCGTCGGTCGGCTTGACGTCCGAGGGCCGCATGTCGAAGTAGCCCTTGGCGGTGAGGTAGCCGTCGTTGGCGTCGATGGCGAAGTCGACGGGCTGGGTGGAGCGGTTGATGACCGCGATGTGCTCGGTCACCTGCTGTCCGCCGGCGAGGTCGATGTCGATGACGCTGCGGCCGTCGGGGCCTTTGGCATTGGCCGGTACGACCGACCAGGTGGTGTCGGCGCTCGCCGGGGTGGCGAACGCGACCAGCGCGACCAAGACGGTCGCGCCGACAGCGTGAAGCACGGCGAGGAGGGCGAAGGCGCCCCGCGAACGGCTCTTGGTCACAGAGGTGTCTCCTGTCTCAATGCGGACGTCCGGAACGTTGAGTCAGACTCGCACACGTTCCGGACGTTCGCACTGGGGCGGTCCGTTCCTGCCTCCGGTCGGGATGGTTCCCGGGCGGGTCAGGTCTGGTTGAAGAGGGAGAGGGTGAGGGTGGAGTGGTATTCGCCGGCGGCGACGTCGACGGGGGTGCGCAGGGCGAGGTCGGCGTTGACCTTCGAGGTGCCGATCTCGGTGGCGGAGTCGGCGGTGGAGACGAGGAGTTCCTGGCCCTGCAGACCGACGGTGGGGGCTCCGGAGCCGTCGGAGACGACGGAGGAGACGGGTTCGCCGGCGGCGACGGCGCCGGTGGTGGTGTCGGACAGCAGGCGGGGCTTCCAGCCGAGGTATTCGGGGCCGATGGGGGCGATGCCGCTGCCGGTGGCGGTGAACTGGCTGGCCTGGCCGACGACGGCCCAGAATTCGCCGTCGGGGATCTCGGCGGGCGTGCGGGTGTCGGTGACGGTGACGGTGGGCAGGGTGCCGACGAACTGGCGGGCGGCGGCGTCGGAGCCGTTCTCCTGCAGAGAGACGCCGTTGTTGTCGGCGACGGTCATGGAGATCTGGCCGGGGGTGGTGGTGGGGGTGATGGTGACCGAGACGTCGATGCCGGCGCCGGGGTCGTCGGCCAGGGCGGGGGAAACACTGAGGCCGGTGAGGGTCAGGCCGAGCGCCGACGCGGCGAGTATCTGCGTGGTCCTGGTGATTCTCATGAGATGGCTCCATCCATGGGGGGCGGGGCCGGCCGTCGGATCGGCGGCCGGCCCCGGCGTGCGATGGCGGTGTCCCCGGCGGGTGGAGGGTGGTCACCGCCGGTGCGGTCGGCGGTCGGCCGGGGACTCCCAAGGTGTCGTCAGCAGCTGGCCGCGGTGTAGGCGGCGTCGTAGGACGTGGTGACCTCCTTGCCGGCGATCGTCGCGGTCGCCGTCACGGTGACCTTGCCGGCGCCGATCTGGGCGGCCCGGGTGTTGAAGGACTGGTAGGCCTGCTTGCCCGGGGCCACGTCGGCCACGGTCTTGGTGCCGTACGGCGTGGTCAGCGTGATCGTGGCCGTCACGTCGGAGTCGTTGACGGCGGTGACCGCCAGGTAGGCCGAGGAGCCGATGCAGCGGGTGCTGGCGGTGACGGTCAGCTTGACCGCCGGCGGGGGCGGAACGGTGGCGTCGAGCGTGACCGCGAAGATGTGCATCGTCGCGACGTTGTTCGCCGCCCGTGCGCTGATGTTGGGCAGGTCGACGCGGGAGATCTCCTTGTTCTGCAGCGGCACGCCGACGTAGTAGATGGTCGCGGCGGTGTTCTGCCGCTGGTTGTTCGGCCGGTTCTGGTAGGGGGCCACGACGGCGGCGTCGCCCTCCGGCCGCGGCGTGCCGTACCAGTCGGGCGAGCTGAGGGTGAAGGTCTGCCTCGTGCCGTCCTTGTAGACGATGGTGGCGGGGCCGGACACCGCGCCGTAGGTCCCCGTCAGCAGGAAGCCGAGCGTCTTGCCGGTGCCGGTTATCTTGAGGGACTGTCCCGAGGCGATGGCGTTGTCCGGGGTGCCCACCGGGACGTTGGGCCACTTGAAGTTCAGCCCGTTCTTGGCGACGGTGGCCCCCGGGGTGACGCCGACCGTCGCGAGGCCCTGGGCGGAGATGCTGGCGTTGTTGCCGTCGAAGTTGCCGGGAGCGGTGTTGTTGTCGTCGGTGACGGCGACGTTGCTGAAGAGCTCCTCCAGCGTCTTCTCCCCGCCGCCCCACACCCGCACCGTGGCCTGAGCGGACGCGGTCCAGCTCTCGCCCCCCTCGGTGCCGCTCACCACGGCGGTGAGGACCGCGGTGCCGGTCGCCGCGCCGGCGGCGGGGGTGACGGTGAACTCCACCGTGGCCTTCCCGTTCGCCGCCAGGGGCCCCACTTCGGCCTGGGCGGGGGTGACGGTCCACCCCTGCGGCGCCTGGAGGGACACCGTCGCCTTCGGAAGCGACACCTCGATCGCCCGGACGGTGACCTTGACCTTCGCCTCCTGTCCCGGACTGACCTCGACGGGCACGGCCATCGTGACCTTCTGCAGGGCTACCGCCTGGTATGTGTGGCGGGCCGTCGCGTTGATCTCGATGGCGTCGGGCTCGACCCTCGTGAACTGGGCCGCGCCGCCGCCGGTGGTGTCGAGGAGCTTGAAGCGGCCCTCGAAGATGTCGCCGCGCAGCTTGACCACACCCGCGCGGTCCGGCCTGACGCGGTAGTCGTCCGCCTGGCCTTCGCTCCACTCCACGCTGACCGTGTGGCCGCCGCGGCCCCGCAGGCCCTTGATCCGCCCATTCGGCCAGGCCGGCGGCAGCGCGGGCAGCAGGTGCAGCTCACCGGCGTGGCTCTGCAGCAGCATCTCGGTGATGCCCGACGTGGCGCCGAAGTTGCCGTCGATCTGGAACGGCGGGTGCAGGTCGAACATGTTCGGCGCCAGCCGGGCCGGCGTCACGAGGAGGCGGACCAGGTCGTGCGCCCGCTTGCCCTCCTCCAGCCGCGCCCAGTAGTTGATCTTCCAGGCCAGCGACCAGCCGGTGCCGTCGTCGCCGCGCAGTTCGAGGGTCCGCCGCGCCGCGGTGTACAGCTCCGGAGTGCCGCGCTTGGTGATCTGGTGGCTGGGGTGCAGGCCGTACAGGTGCGAGACGTGCCGGTGGTTCCGCTCGGTCTCCACCCAGTCGTACAACCACTCCTGGATGTTGCCGCGCGAGCCGATCTTCATCGGAGGGAGCCGGTCCTTGGCGGCCAGGACCTGCGCCCGGAAGCTCGCGTCCACACCGAGGACCTCGCTGGCCTCGGCGCAGCCGTTGAACAGGTCGCGCAGGATCTGGTTGTCCATCGTCGGGCCGGCGCACACGCTGACGTTCGCGTGGTGCGGCAGCTCGGGGGAGTTCGACGGGTTCGTGACCAGATATCCGAGCTTCGGCTCCTCCACGAGGGTGTCGAGGAAGAACTGCGCCGCGCCCTTCATGGCCGGGTAGTTCTTCCGGAGGAACTCGACGTCGCCGGTGAACAGGTAGTGGTCCCAGATCATGGTGGCCAGCCACGCGCCGCCGGTCTGCCACATGCCCCAGAGCGCGCCGTCGACGACCGAGGTCGCGCGCCACCCGTCGGTGTTGTGGTGGGTGACCCATCCGCCGGCGCCGTACTGCACCTCGGCCGTGCGGGCGCCGGTCTCGGTGAGGTCCTTGATCATGGAGAACACCGGCTCGTAGCACTCCGACAGGTTCGTCGTGTCGGCGGGCCAGTAGTTCATCGGCAGGTTGGCGTTGATGGTGTACTTCGAGTCCCACTGCGGGCTCAGGGAGTCGTTCCAGATGCCCTGCAGGTTGGCCGGTTGCGTCCCGGGACGCGAGCAGCTGATCAGCAGGTACCGGCCGAACTGGAACAGCAGCGCGGAGAACTGCGGGTCGTCGACGGCCCCGTGCTGGGCGATCCGGACGTCGGTCGGCTGGTCGGCGGCGTCGGTGCGGTCCAGTTCGAGCGTCGTCCGCTTGAACAGGGCTTCGTAGTCGGCGACGTGCCGGGTGCGCAGCGAGGCGTAGTCCTTGCTCGTGGCGGCGTCGAGGTGCCGCTGGGCGATGCCCTGGTAGTCGCCGCTGACGTCCTTGTAGTTCACATAGCTGGAGCCGATGGAGACCAGCAGCGTCACGCTGTCGGCGGCGGCGACTTGGAGCGTTCCGCCCGAACTGGTGACGGTGCCGCCCTCGGCGACGGCCTTGGCCAGCGCCAGGAACTTGACCTGGCCGGTGATGCCCTCGAAGTTGCCCGAGACGCCGTCGAGCGCCACCGTGCTGCTGTCCGGGCTGGTGCGCGTCGTGCGCTGGGAGCTGTCGAACGTCGCGCTGAACGTGATCGAGCCGGGCTTGTCGGCGGTCAGGCGGATGACGATGACCTGGTCGGGCGCACTGGCGAACACCTCGCGCTTGAACCGCACGCCGTTCAGCGAGTAGTTGACGGAGGTGGTGGCTGTGGTGAGGTCGAGCTGGCGGTCGTATTCGGTGAACCCGGTGGTGCTCGGGAAGGTCAGCCTGATGTTGCCGACGGTCTGGTAGGCGAGCTGGCCCGCGGGCTTGCCCAGCATGTTCTGGTCGATGAGGGTCTGGGCCTGGCTCCACTGGTCCTCGAAGACCAGGCGCCGGATCTCCGCCAGTGCCGCCGCGCCCTTGGTGTTGCTCTGGTCGTACGGCCCGCCGCCCCAGATGGTGTCCTCGTTGAGCTGGAGCCGTTCGACGTCGACGTTGCCGTACACCATGGCGCCGAGGCGTCCGTTGCCGATGGGGAGGGCGCGAAGCCAGTCGGTGCCGGCGCCCTTGTCATACCACAGAGCCATGTCGTTCGCGGCGCGAACCTCCGCGGGCGCCGTCGAACCGGCTCGGGCGACGGCCGTCCACTGCATCGGCAGCATCAGAGCTCCGGCTCCGACCGTGCCGTACTTCATCAACTGCCTTCGCGTCAGGTCTGACATTGGTTCTCCAAACGCGCTTGCGGCCTTGCCGGCGGTCCGGCGCACGCCGATACGCCTGATCCCGGCGGTGGCGGGGGCAGACGGGTTCGGCGGGACCGGCACGATGACGAGGCGGTTCAGGGGGTGAGCGCAAAGCTACAAAGATTTGATGTATGGGTCAATGGCTGTTACCAAAACGCCCTAAAACGCGCCATCTTGCCCCCATGGGGCTTGAGAACATCTGACCTTTGGCCGAAAACCTGTCCGGAACGCGTTGACTTGGGCCGATCTCGTGGATGGAGTGGAGGGGGACCTCGGCACCCGCGGATCGCCGCGGCGGCGGCACATCCGACGCCGCCGGCGCCCGTCGCGATGACGCGGCCCGGTGTTACTGGGATGCGGCATTCGGGAGATGTTCGTGAAATGTCAGGGCATGTCAGGGAATGCGTCGGCCTTGGGCATCGGGCACGCCCGACTTGCGGAGGAAATAGGCGTTGACCTGGTCACGCCACTCCTCGGCGCAGCGGAGTTGCTCCGCGAAAAGCTCCCGTACGCGGGCGTGCAAAGCGGCGGGCACCAGCCCGGCGAGTTCCGCCCAGCGCAGCCGGGCCCGCTCCACCTCCTCGACGCCGGCGAAATGCGTGTCGTAGATGTGCTGGATCACGGTGGACCCGTCGTGCAGCACGTGGCCGTACGGGACGTGGTGGAAGAACAGCAGCAGCTCGTCGGGGCACCGCGTGAGCGACTCGTACACCTCCGACCACGGCGGCGGATACTGGCCCGTGAAGCCCGTGCCGGTGGCGCGGGTGCGGTCCACGCCGACGCCGTCGCGGTCGGCGAAGTGATAGGTGCCCCACGGCGTGTACTCGTATCCGTCCACATCCGGGCCGTAGTGGTGGCCGGGGCGGACCATGAACCCGACGCCGAGCGGCGCGGTGTAGCGCTCGTACGTGCCGCACGAGTCGTCCATGATCTCGTGCAGCGCCTCCCGCAGCCGCCCGTCGTCCCTGCCCGCCGCGAGAGGGAAGGTGAGGCCGATCCACTCGTCGAGGATCGCCGCCGGGTCCGACGACGGCGCCCAGGCGAGCCGGCCGAAGGTGTACAGGTTGGCCTGCGCGAGCGGGTGACCGGTCCAGTAAGGATCGTCGCCGGCGTTGGAGACCCCCACGAGCCCTCCGCCGGCGACGTCACCGGCCACGATGTCCGCCACGCCAGGCCCGGCGGGTCCCCAGGGCCGGAAGCCGAGCACCTCGCTCCACATCGGCGCGAGGTAGCACACGTGCCGCTGCTGGCCGGTGTACTCCTGCGTCACCTGAAGCTCCAGCGCGACCCGGGTGCGGGGCATCGCCGCGATCACCGGTGACACCGGCTCGCGCACCTGGAAGTCGATCGGGCCGTGCTTCACCTGGAGGATCACGTTGTCGCGGAAGCGCCCGTCGAGCGGGGCGAAGTGGTCGTACGCCGCGCGGGCTCGGTCGGTGGACCTGTCGCGCCAGTCCTGCCGGTGGTTGTAGACGAAGGCGCGCCAGTGGACGACCCCGCCGAACGGCGCCAGCGCCCCGGCGAGCAGGTTCGCGCCGTCGGCGTGGTCGCGCCCGTACGCGTGGGGCCCCGGCTGCCCCTCGGAGTCGGCCTTGACCACGTAGCCGCCGAAGTCGGGGATCGCCTCGTACACCCGTGTGGTGACGGCGGCCCACCACGCCCGCACGTCCTCGTCGAGAGGGTCGGCGGTCGCCGTCCCGCCGAGGGCGAGGGGCGCGGCGAAGTTCACCGACAGGTGCACCCGTACGCCGTAGGGGCGCAGCCGGTCCGCGATCGCGGCGACGTCGCCGAGGTGGTCGGTGAGCAGGCGGGTCTCCGCGGCGTGCACGTTCACGTTGTTCACCGCGACCGCGTTCACCCCGCAGGCGGCCAGCAGCCGCCCGTAGGCGGCGACGCGCGTCAGGTCGTCGCGCAGGGCGCCGTCGCACCAGAAGATCGACCCGCCCGCGTAGCCGCGCTCGACCTGGCCCATCACCGGGTGCACGGCCACGTTGTCCCAGTGGTCGAGCATGCGCAGCCGCGCCGCCGGCCGGTGGCGCTCGGCGGGCCGCTCGGCGCCGAACGCCTCCTCGCCGAGCCGCACCACATGGAACAGGCCGTAGAGCAGGCCGGCCGCCGAATCGGCGAGCACCACCGTGACGCCGTCGCGCCGGGCGACGACGTAGCCCTCCTCCCCGATGCCCTCGTCCTCGACAGCCGGGCCGTCGTCCGCCGCGGACCGTCGCCGGAACCCGGCCAGGACCGCCTCGGCGACCGCGGGCAGGGGCCCGGCCGCGGTGAGCGCGAGCACGAGGTCGTACGGCCCGCCGTCGTCCCCGCCGGCCTCCCCGCCGTCGTCCCTGCCGTTGGCCGCACCGTCGTCCGGGCCGGCCGCCTGCCGCCGCACGCTGCCGCCGTACCGGGCGCAGGCCCGCGCCACCTCCTCGTGCACGGTCCCGGCGAGCGGTCCGCCGCCGCGCAGGAGCGTACGGCGCGAGCCGATCGGCCGGAACGCCTCATCCGGCAGCCACGCCGGATGAACGCCGTACGGATCGGGAGAGCCGGGCGGGCCGGGACGGGTCACGGGCGTCCTCCGGAAAGGCGGGCCGGTCGTCGCGGGAGGGTCACGCGGTGAACCCGTCGCGCACCTCGGCGATCATCGTCCGGCTGTTCAGCAGCAGCAGCGCGGCGAACACCGACGCCAGCGCCGCCGTCGCCGCCTCGGTGGCGACCAGCGTGAGACCGGCCGCCGCGACGAGGAGTCCCGCGTCGCCGAGCGCCACCCGGGGCGTGCGGAAGAGGAAGTAGGCGGCCAGGCGGGCGACGTCCCGCCCGCGGAACGTGAAGAGGGAGGTGATCACCAGCGCGTTCGCGGTCCACAGGACCGTCGCGACTCCGACGACGACGAGCGGCACCGTCCACCAGTCCGGCACCCCCGCGGCGGGGAAGTTCACGAGGACGACCGCGACGACGGTCAGCCACGCCAGCGCCGGGACCCAGACCTTGAGCGCGCCGCGGACGTTCATCGCGTAGCCGCGCAGGAACGCCGCCGCCGGACGCAGGTCCGCCAGATCCGCGCGGCGGCGGTGCACCGCGTACAGCGCGGCCGAGAGGGCCGGGCCCGCCGGGAGCAGGCAGACCGCCGCCAGCGGGACGTTGGCGGCGGCACGCCCGAACAGGCCGAGCAGGACGAGCCCCGCCAGGCCGGGCAGGCAGGCGGCCAGCAGCAGCAGTTCGACCACGAGCAGGGTGTAGACCAGCGCGGCGGCCCGCGAGAGCGGGCCGGTGCCGAACCGCCGTGCCGCCGCCGCCGTCACCGCTGAGGTCGCCGTCGTCGTGTCGGTCATGGGGAGGTCTCCTGGTGGATCGGGCCGCCGCGGGGCCGCCCTGGGATCGAACGCGCCTGATTGACCGGCGGAACGGTCAGCCGTGCTCCTTCTTGTACCGCTCGTAGGCGCTGTTCGCCAGGTTCACGTAGGCGGACATGCTCTTGGCCTCCAGCTCCTGCACGTACGCGTCCCACTCGGAGAAGTCGCGCTTGCCGAGGATGAACTGGAGCGAGTTCTGGGTGGCGTGGTCCTTCAGCGGGGTCTGCCACAGTGCGGCCTGCTCACGCTCCTCGTCGTTGAGGGGCGCCGGCGGCTTCGGCGGCAGCGCCTTCCGGGCGTTCATGCCCTTCTGCCACTCGATCTCCTCCTCCGAGAAGGTCGACTGGAGGAGTTCGGTGCTCCCGCCGTACGCGAACACGCCGTTGGAGAAACCGAAGTCCTTCTGCAGGTGCTTGGGCGCCCCGGGGTTGAGGCCGACGAAGTCGACGTCCTTCGGCAGGTGGAAGCCGGAGGCGTCCCTGGTGTGGGTGACCCCGTCGACGCCCCACTTGGCGAACACCTGGCCCTCGTCGGAGTACCAGAGCCAGTCGATGAACTGCATCATCGCCACGAAGTTCTTGCTGTCCTTGGCCTTCGCGGAGATCATGATGCCGTTCTCCAGCCGGGTGTCGTTGGAGTCGGCCTTGATGGGCCCGAGCGGCCCGATCGGCACCGGGACCTTGACCAGCTTCGCCTTCGGGTTCGCCTTCGCCAGCGGCGGGCGATACTCGTTGACGAGGGTCTGGGCGTTGCCGCTGATCACGAAGGACTTGCCGGACGCCAGCTTCTGGATCGCCTGGTCGTCGGTCTGCGTGAAGCTCTCCGGGTCGAGCAGCTTGTCCTGCACCAGCGTGTGGATGAACTGCAGCATCTGCTTGTACTGCGGCATCGCGCCCGTGTAGGCGAACTTCCCGGCGGCCGGGTCCCAGGTGAGGCCGGTGGTGAAGCCCCAGCCGCCGCGGGCTCCGGAGCCCAGGCCGAAGACCTGGTTCAGCATGGCGTTGCCGGTCCACCGGTCGGAGTAGGGATAGGAGTCGGGGTGCTCCTCCTTCATCGCCTTGAGCATGGCGTGCACGTCGTCCCAGGTCTGTGGAGTCTGGATCCCGAGCTTCTCCATGACGTCGGCGCGGACCTCCAGCGTGTACTCCACCCAGTAGTCCTCGTGGAGGCCGGGGAGCAGGTAGAAGCGGCCGTCCGACTGCCGGAGGGTGTCAAGGTCGGGCTGCAGGTTCCACTTGGCGATCTTGTCCTTGAAGTTCGGCATCAGGTCGATGTAGTCGCTGACCGGCAGGACCGCCCCGGAGGCGACGAAGGGGACCTCCTGGCCCGGGTAGGTCTTGGGGATGATCATGGGGGCGTCGCCCGCGCCGATGATCAGGCTGCGCTTGTTCTCGTAGTCGCTGAGCGGCACCACGTTGGGCTGGAGCGTCACGTTCGTCCGCTTGGTGAGCTCCGACCAGAACAGCCAGTCCTTCTTCATCGGATAGAAGGGGTGGTTGTTGTAGAGGATGGTGAACGTCAGCGGCGCGGCGGCCTTGAACGGCGTGCCGACCGCGTAGTCGGCCATCGCGCCGTCCCGGTTCGCCGAGAGGGCCTCGCCGCTCTTCTTACCGCCGGTCTCGTCACCGGTCTCGTCACCGCTGCCGCAGCCGGCGAGCGCGGCGAACGCACCCATGGCGATCATCGCCTGACGCCGGTTGATCTTCTGCATGAGAGGGGGGTCCTTTCCCTGGGGGAGCGGGGCTGGCTGAGCGCGAGGATCCGGCGCGGCTATCCCTTCACCGCGCCGAGCATGACTCCCTTGACGAAATACCGCTGCACGAAGGGATAGATCGTCAGGATCGGGAGGACGGTGAGCACCATCGTCACCGCCTTGATGTTGGTGGCCACGGTCATGTCGGTGGCGTCGGCGCCGACGGACGTGCCCGTGGTGGCCCCCGCGATGAGGTTGCGCAGGTAGACGGTCACCGGGAACAGGTCGCTCTGCGTCATGTAGAGGAAGGCGGGGAACCACGAGTTCCAGAACGAGACGGCGTAGAAGAGCACCATCGTGGCGATGACCGCCTTCGACAGCGGCAGCACGATCCGCAGCAGGATGCCGTACGTGCTCATGCCGTCGATGGCGGCGGCCTCCTCCAGCTCCGCCGGGATGCCCTCGAAGAACGCCTTCATCACCAGGAGGTTGAAGACGCTGATCGCGTTCGGCAGCACGATGGCCCAGATGGTGTCCTTCATCCCGAGGCTGGAGATCAGGACGTAGTTGGGGATGAGGCCGCCGGAGAAGAACATGGTGAAGACCGCGACCCCGATCAGGAACGTGCGGCCCTTCAGGTGCCTCTTCGACAGCACGTACGCGTAGCAGGTCGTCATGAGCATCGCGATGGCCGTGGCGACGACCGTGTAGACCACCGTGTTGCGGTAGTTCGTCCAGAACGTCGGGTCGGACGCCACGAACTCGTACGTACGGAAGGTGAACCCGACGGGGACGAGGTTGACCTTGCCGGCCCGGATCGCGAACTCGTCGCTCAGCGACCGCGCGACGATGTTGACGAAGGGATAGAGGGTCACCAGCACGACGCCGGTCAGGACGACGGCGTTGACCACGCGGAACACCTGCCGGCCGCGGGTCCGGTCCACGGTCACCACAGGCTCGTCCCCACGGTCCGGCGGGAGATCAGGTTGGCCGACAGCACCAGGCCCAGCCCGATCAGCGCCTCGAAGAGGCCGATCGCCGCGGCGTAGCTGAAGCTGTTGGAGATGATGCCCATGCGGTACAGGTACGTGGAGATCACGTCGGCGGTCGGATAGGTCAGCGGGTTGTAGAGCAGCAGGACCTTCTCGAAGCCGACCGCCATGAACGTGCCGATGTTGAGGATCAGCAGGGTGACCGCGGTCGGCCGGATGCCGGGAAGGGCCACGTGCCAGATCTGCCGCCACCGGCCCGCGCCGTCGATCCGGGCGGCCTCGTACAACTGGTCGTCGACCGTCGTGAGCGCGGCGAGATAGATGATCGTCCCCCAGCCGACCGTCTGCCACATCTCGGAGGAGACGTAGATCGTCCGGAACCAGCCCGCCTCCTGCAGGAACGCGATCGGGTCGTCGCCGAGCGCCCGCAGCACCTGGTTCACCGGCCCGTCCACCGACAGCAGCTCCATGACGAGACCGGCCACGACCACCATCGACAGGAAGTGCGGCAGGTAGGACACCGACTGGACGAACCGCTTGACCCGCCGGCCGCGCAGTTCGTTGAGCAGCAGGGCCAGCACGATCGGCATCGGGAAGCAGAAGAGCAGGGTCAGCGCGCCGAGGACCACCGTGTTGGTGAACACGTGCCAGAACGACGGGTCGTCCAGAAACATCCGCACGTAGCGCAGGCCGACCCACTCCTCGCCCAGCACGCCGCCGCCGGGCCGGAACTTCCGGAAGGCGATCACGTTGCCGAGCATCGGCAGGTAGCGGAACACCACGAAGAACAGCAGCGGGAGGATCGCCAGCGAGTACAGCTGCCAGTCGCGGCGCAGCGCCTGACGCCAGGTGCGGCCCGGAGGGCGATGCGCACGGGCGGGGCCGGGGCCCGCCCGCCGCGGATCACCGGCGTCCGGTGACGCGTCGATCGCCTTGGTGGTGCTCATCCTCGTGCCTCCGGTGCCATCTCCGTTGGCGGCGCCGCCGCGTCACGACCACGCCGCCGCGTCAGCACGCCGCGAACGGATAACGCCGGGGCGATATGACCGAAAGTTTCGATAATGTGGATTAATATTGCGGAAATATAAGCCCCACGGCAAGGGGCGTCAAGAGGCAAGTCAAGTGCCGTCCGGCCGGATCGTGATCGCGCTGGTCTCGGCTTATCGGAGACCCTCGCGCTGGTAGAGTTTCTCGAAATTTTCGGAAACTACCAGCCCACGGGAACGACGAGTGGACCGATGACCAGCCCTTCCTCCGCCCAGGGCCCCCACCGTGCGACGATCGCGTCCATCGCCGAGGAGACCGGCGTCTCGGTGACCACGGTGTCCAAGGTCCTCAACGGCCGCCCCGACGTCGCGCCCGCCACCCGGGAACGGGTGGAGGCCTGCCTCGCGCGGCACAAGTACCGCCCCCGTGTCCGGCGGCGGCCGCTCAAGGGGCAGATCGACCTCGTGTTCCACCAGCTGAACTCCGTGTGGTCGATGGAGATCATCCGAGGGGTGGACTCCGTCGCCGCCCCCGCGGGGATCGAGGTCGCGCTCTCGCAACTGGAGGGCGCGCACCGGCCGCCGGAGGAGTGGCTGGACGGCCTGCTCGACCGCCGTCCCCTGGGCGTGCTGTTCGTCCTGTGCGGCCCGTCGCAGTCGCAGCAGCGGAGGCTGCGGCGTCAGCGGATCCCGTTCGTCGTCGTCGACTCCGACACCGTGACGCCCGCGTCCGTGCCCATGGTGGGTTCCAACAACTGGAACGGCGGCCTGCTCGCCACCCGCCACCTCCTCGAACTGGGCCACCGCCGCATCGCGGTCGTCTCGGGGCCGAAGGACGTGCTGTGCAGCCGGGCGCGGGTCGCCGGCTTCCGGGTCGCCCACGACGAGGCCGGGGTGGCCGTCGATCCCGGCCTCGTGCGGTACGGCAACTTCTACGTCGACGCCGGCTTCGAGCACGGCATGGACCTGCTGACCGGCGCCGCCCGCCCGACCGCGATCTTCGCCGGTTCGGACCTCCAGGCGCTCGGCGTGCTGCGGGCCGCGCGGCGGCTCGGGCTCGACGTCCCCGGCGAGCTGTCGGTGGTCGGGTACGACGACGTGCCCGCCGCCGCCTGGGTCGAGCCCGCCCTCACCACGGTGCACCAGCCGCTGTCCGACATGGCGGTGGTCGCGACCCAGATGCTGCTCGACCTGGCCCGTGGCACGGAGGTGACCACGAGCCGCATCGACCTCGCGAACGAACTGGTGGTCCGCGACAGCACCGCGCCGCCGGTCAGCTCCTCGCCAGCCTGATCACGTTCCAGGAGACCGGCGGCAGCACGATCCGAGCGGGATCGCTCCGGTGGGAGGTGTTGGGGCGGGGGGCCACCCGCTCGGGGTCGTCGGCCGTGTTGCGGGCGTACACGTCCTCGTGGGTGAGCGTCGTCGCCTCGGCGATCCGTACGGCGCCGAGCGCCCGCGTGTCGAGCTCCAGCTCCAGCGGCTCGGTCACCGACCGGTTCACCGCGAACACCGTGGTGAACCGGTCGTCGTGGGTGGCGACCGCGTGGAGCACCGGGACCTGCCCGAACTCGCCGGTCTCGTACGACGGCCCGACCGGCTCGGTGAGCAGGACGTCGCCCGAGGCGTACCGCGCGGCCTGCGCGAACGGGTGGAAGGTGGTCTGCCGCCAGGCCCGGCCGCCCGGCTCGGTCATGATGGGCGCGATGACGTTCACGAGCTGGGCGAGGCAGGCCGCCGCGACCCGGTCGCTGTGCCGCAGCAGCGTGACGAGCAGGCCGCCGAACGCCACGGCGTCGGCGAGGTGGTAGTGGTCCTCCAGCAGCGGCGGCGCGACCGGCCAGTCCGGCGGGGGAGGGGCCGACTGGTGCCGGCTGAGATACCAGATGTTCCACTCGTCGAACGACACGGAGATCTTCTTGCCGGAGCCGAGCCGCGCGCCCACCTGGTCGGCGATGGAGACGACCGTGGAGATGAAGTGCTCCATGTCGGTCGCGCAGGCCAGGAAGCCGCCGAGGTCGCCGTCCTTCTCCTCGTAGTAGGCGTGGCAGGAGATGTGGTCGACCAGGTCGTAGGTCTCCTCCAGGACGGTCGTCTCCCAGGAGCCGAACGTCGGCATCGAGGAGCCCGAACTGCCGCACGCCACCAGTTCGAGGCCGGGGTCGACCATGCGCATCGCCCGGGCCGTCTCGGCGGCGAGCCTGCCGTACTCGTGGGCGGTCTTGTGCCCGATCTGCCAGGGGCCGTCCATCTCGTTTCCCAGGCACCACATGCGGATGTCGTGCGGCTCCTTGGCCCCGCCCGCCACCCGCAGGTCCGACAGCGTCGTCCCGGACGGGATGTTGCAGTATTCGAGCAGGTCGACGGCTTCCGCGACGCCGCGCGTGCCGAGGTTCACCGCCATCATCGGCTCCAGGCCGGCCAGGCGGGACCACCGGACGAACTCGTCGACCCCGATCTCGTTGGTCTCCGTGCTGTGCCAGGCCAGGTCAAGCCGCCGGGGCCGCCGCTCACGCGGGCCTACGCCGTCCTCCCAGCGGTAGCCGGAGACGAAGTTGCCACCGGGATAGCGGACGGTGGTCACGCCCAGCTCACGGGTGAGCGCGAGCACGTCGCCGCGGAACCCCTCCGCGTCGGCGGTGGGGTGGCCGGGCTCGTAGATCCCGGTGTAGACGCAGCGGCCGAGGTGCTCGACGAACGTGCCGAACGTACGGCGCCGCACCGGGGCCACCCGGTGGGCGGGATCGATGGTCAGCTGTGCCTGGAGCACGGGCCTCTCCTTGATCGCAGGAGTGTGTCGCCCGGCGATTGTTAGCGTTCGCATGCTCCGTGGTCAAGGGCCGGGCGCGTCACGGTACTTCCCGGTGGGGCCGGCCGCGTCGATGATCCGGGCGGCCTCGACGGGGACGGCGTCGGCGGTGACCGTCACGTTGTCCCTGGTGACGTTGCCGCGTTGGCCGTCGACGATGCCGGTGATCGCGGGGTTGGTGGAGAAGTTGCCGGTGAGGGTGAGATCGCCGGTGTGGTTGCCGCTCTGGTTGTTGGCATGGGCCCACTGTCCGGCGGTGCCGGCGAACACGTTGCGGTTCGCGCTCAGGTAGCGGGACCCCTCGTCGAAGTACAGCCCGAGCTGGCCGCTGTTCTCGCAGTGGTTCTCGTCGATGACGCCGCCCGGGATCGCCGAGAGCGTGTAGATGCCGCCGGCGTCGTACATGGTCTGCACGACGTTGCGCACGTGGTTGCCCACGACGCGGACGTCGCTCAGGGTCGTCGGCGTGTCGTAAATCGGCTGGAAGTCGTAGAGACCGCGGCCGGCGTACTCCGGGCTGCCTCCCGGGTCGTTGGCGCCCCAGCCGTAGCCGACGCCGATGCCGATGTACGGCATGTCGGAGACGTAGTTGTGCTCGACGGCCAGCCGGGTGACGTAGCTGGCGACGATCGCGCCCTGGTCCAGGTAGTCGAGGGCGGTCGCGTAGACGCGGTTGTCACGCAGCACGATGTCGCTGTTGACCATGCGGGGATCGGACGGATGGTGCGCGTCCGGGCCGATGCCACCGACCATGATGCCGCCGCCGGCGCTCGCGGTGAACGTGCTGCCGACGACCGACACCCGGTGCGCGCCGAGCCCGACGCCGGTGGCGTGGGCGCCGGCGTCGTTGCCGATGCCGAGCCCGACGGAACCGAGGTTCACGAAGGCGCAGCCCACGAAGGCGATGTCCGCCGCGGCCGACACCTGCACCGCCGCGGGCGCCTGCGCCCAGCCGTTGCGGGACGCCTCGAACTCTCTGCAGCCGGCGGCGCACGAGGTGAACGCGTCCGGCGGCCGGTGGGGCTGGACGCCGCTGATGAAGGCGCCTGTCTGCTGGTTCGCGTAGCCGTCGGAGGTGCCCGGGTGCAGCCATGTGGTGCCGCTGAAGGTCAGGCCCTCGAACCGGAGGCCGCGGGCCGGCTCGTCGTAGGTGCCGCCGACCTCGACCAGCGACTCCAGGCGGGGCAGCTCGACCCGCGCACTGGAGATGTCCTGCCCGGGAAGGGGTTTGTAGTAGAGCGTTCCAGTGGTGGGGTCCAGATACCACTCGCCGGGCTCGTCGAGGAACGTCCTCGAATTGAGCAGGAAGAACTTCGGCGTCCGGAACGGCGCCTGGACGACGTCGTACCCCCAGGTGTTGTTGTCCCAGGCCGGTTGTCGCATCACGACAGTCGAGCCGGAGATGCTCTCCACCGGCGCGAACCGGTTGGTGAACGACAGCATCGCCTGGAACTCGATGCGCCTCTGGTCGGGAAGCTCGGCGAGGTAGGCGAGATCGGGGTTCTCGACAGTGAAGCCGGTGGGGGTCAGGGTGATGTCGGACGGCGCCACGCTGATCCGTGCGTGCCGCGCGAGCTTCCCGTCCACGTAGAGCTGCCTGCTGTCGGACCCGGCGTTCACCCGGGCCCGGTAGACGCCGGTGGCGTCGTCGTCGATCTCCCAGCCGGTGACGGACGTGGCGCCGCTCAGCACCGGCGCGGCCCCGCGCGCGGCCCTCCAGGTCACGGTGTGCCCGTTCCGGCCGGAGTCGGCGGCGTCGAAACGCAGCGGCGAGGTCAGCCGGTAGGTGCCGTCCAGGAGTTCGACCGTGACGTCGTGCGTCCCCTCGGCCGCGGCGGCACGGGCCCGCCGCTGCGCCTCTCCCAGCGTGGCCAGCGGCCGCCCCTCGCTGCCGGAGCCCGTGTCGTCGGCGTCCTCGGCTCCGGCGGGCGCCACCACGATCGTGCCGGCGGCCCGGGTTTCCGCCTGGGCGGGGCGGGTCACCTCGCCGCCCGGTCGGTCGCGGGGGTGAGCTCGTGCGGCCGTGCGAGGTGGCCGTGGCCGGGCACGGGGAGCAGGCGCCGCCCGGCGTGCTCCGGCCGTACGTTGGGGCTGTCGGCCGGGACGGCGCCGGGCCGGCGGATGAACGCGCCGATCGCGGCCTCGTCGACCGTGAGGCCGAGGCCCGGAGCGTCTCCGAGCACGAAGGCGCCGTCCTCGACGTGCAGGTCGGCGGACACGCCGAGCGGCGGCCGGAGGTCCTGCAGTTCGCTGACCAGGTGGTTCGGCACCGACGTCGCGGCGTGCAGCAGCCCGACCGGGGTGTTGCCGATCGGGCTGACCGGCAGGTCGTGGGCGTGCGCGAGGGCCGCCACCCGGAGGAAGTGGGTGACGCCCCACACGGCGGCAGTCTGGACGATGTCGACGGCCCCCGCCGCCAGCAGCGGACGGAACTGTTCGAGCCCGCTGAGGTTCTCCCCGGCCGCGACCGACGCCCGGATCCCGCGGCCGACGGCGGCCATGCCCTCGGCGTCCCACCGCCGTACGGGCTCCTCGATCCAGGTGAGGTCGAGGACGCGTTCGATCTCGCCGACGTGCCGCACGGCCTGCTTGCGCGTCCAGGCCTCGTTGACGTCGAGCATCAGGCCCGGCCGCGCTCCGTGCCCCGCCTCGGTCAGGACGTCGCGCACCAGCCTCAGGCGGCACAGGTCCCGTTCGACGTCGAGGCCGCCCTTGATCTTGGCGGCGCGCAGGCCGTACCCGGCGTACTCCTTGTAGGTCGCGACGAGTTCGTCGTCGGTCAGGCCGATGTCCAGGCCGGAGGCGTACGCGGGGACCCGCCGGTCGCGTCCCCCCAGCAGACGCCAGAGCGGTTCGCCGGCCAGTTGTGCCTTGATGTCCCACAGCGCCGTGTCGATCGCGCCGATGGTCCCGAACACGACGCCCGCGTGACCCGCCTTGAAGGTGTGCCGCAGCATACGGTCGTAGAGCGCCGTCACGGCGCGCGGATCCTCGCCCTCGACGGCGGCGAACACCGTGTCGATCTGCACGTGGGGCCCGATGCCGACCCCGGTGATCCCTTCGTCGGTGTCCACCATGACGATCTGGACCGGTACGGCCCCGTCGGCGTAGACGCCGTTGGCGTCACCGACCGGACGACCCCAGTCCTGGACCGTCTTGAGCGTGCGATACCCCGAAATCCGCATGTCAGCCCTTCGTGGAACCAGCGGTCACGCCGTCGGCGATCTGGCGCTGGAGGAACAGATAGATCATCAGGACCGGGACGGCGGCGATCAGGACTCCGGAGGCGAAGGTGGGGATGTCGTCGGAGTACTGCCCGCGCAGCGAGGTGACCCCGACCATGAGGGTGCGGTGGTCGGCCGAGTTCATCGTCAGCAGGGCGATCAGCACGTCGTTCCAGCAGAACAGGGTGTCGAGGATGCCGACCGACAACAGCGCCGGCCTGCCCAGCGGGATCATGACTCGCCGGTAGACGCCGTAGACGGTGTTGCCGTCGATCCTCGCCGCGTCCACGATCTCCATCGGGATCGTCGTGTAGTGGCTGGTCATCAGGAAGACGGTGAACGGGAGCCACTGCGCGACGTAGGCGAGGATCAGTCCCGGATAGGTGTCGATGAGGCCGGTGTCCGCCATGACGCGGGCGAGCGGCACCATGATCACCTGGAACGGCACGAACAGCGCCGCGAGACAGCCCAGGAAGATCATTCTGGAGCCGCGGAACCGCAGCCGGCTCAGTGCGAAGCCCGCCATCGACCCGAGCAGCAGCAACAGGGCCACCGAGACCGTCACCACGAGGAGCGAGTTGGCGAAGTACCGCGCCATCCCGGCGTCGGACCAGGCCGTGCCGATGTTCTCCCAGTGCGGGGAGTTCAGGGGGGCGAACCGGTCGAGGACGTACTCGCGCCGGGTCTTCATGGCCACGTTGGCGGTGAACACCAGGGGGTAGACCGTGGCCAGCGCGAGGGCCGCCATCGGAACGGCGGCCACCCAGCCGCTCAGGCGCCTGCCGCGCATCAGTCCTGCCTTCCCGCGCGGCGGAGCAGGCCGACCTGCGCCAGCCCCACCACGAGCATGATGAGGAAGAGAACCGTCGACGCGGCGGAGGCGAGCGCCGGGCGGTTCATCTGTCCCTGCTGAATCCAGATGTAGTACTCCGGCAGATACGTCGAGCCCTCCGGGCCGCCGCTGGTCATGACGTACAGCAGGCCGAACATCGACGTCAGCATCCCGATCATCGTGGTCACGAGGACGAACGCGATGGTGCGGGACAGGCTCGGGATGACCACGTGCCAGATCGTCCGGGCCAGTGACGCGCCGTCCATCTGAGCGGCGTCCAGCAGTGAGGAGTCGAGGGTCGAGAACCCGGCGAGGAAGACCACCAGCGCCATCCCGAACGTCGCCCACACATGCACGCCGACGACGGTGAACATGGTGACCCCCGGGTCGCCGAGCCAGTCGACCGGGCCGATGCCGATCGTGCCGAGCACGGTGTTCAGCGGGCCGTCGAAGGCGAGCATCAGGTTGAAGATCGAGCCCACGATCACCGGCGAGAGCACGGCGGGGAAGAAGTAGACGCTGCGGAACACCCGGTGCCCGGGGACCCGCAGGTAGATGAACGTCGCCAGCAGGCCCGGGATCGCCACCGCCACGGGCAGCAGCAGCACGAGCAGCCCCACGTTGCCCAGTGCGGTGCGGAACAGCGGGTCGTCGGCCAGTTCCAGGTAGTTGTCGAGCCCGACGACCATCCCGTTCCGGTCGCCGTCGCCGGTGAAGGAGAAGTTGACGCCGAGGATCAGCGGGTAGAGCCGCAGTCCCAGGATGATCAGTACGGCCGGGGCCACCAGGACGTACGGCGCGAGACGCTCCGAGCGCGCCGCCCGCCGGGAGCCCGTTCCGGTGGCCCGGTGGCCCGCCTGCCGGGTGGTGTCCGGACCGCCGGCCCGCCCGGGCACGCCCGGGCGGACCAGCGGGGAGGAGCCTTTCATTGGCACGGTCAGCTCGCCTTGTCGGCCGCGGCCATCTGGTCCATCGCCTTGTCGACGGTCAGCGACCCGCTCAGCAGCTTCTGCGACACCCGTCCCATCAGGTCCAGCGTCTTCGAGGACAGCGCGACGTGCAGGGCGGGCTTACCCCCCTTGATCGCCGACACGATCGCGCCGGCGGCCGGGCCGGACTGCGACGCGTCGATGGTGGTGTCGGAGGCGATCGCGCCGGCCTTGGCGTAGAACGCGGTCAGGGCCTCGGTCGAGGTCAGGGACCGCACCAGGTCGGCCGCCAGCTTCGGGTCCTTCGTCCACTTCGCGACCCCGTAACCGATGCCGCCGTCGTAGGCGAGGCTCGGCGTGGCTCCGTCGGTCACGACCGGGGCCGGCATCACGCCGATCTTGTCGGGCGGCAGGAACTCGCCGAAGTCCTTCCAGTGCCCGATGTCCGACATCAGTCCGATGACGTTGGCGGCCTTGCCGGACTGGAAGATCGCCCACGAGTCGTTGAACATCGCGGTCGAGTTGGCCCCGGCGTTGTTGTAGCCCTTGTCGTTGACGTCCTTCCACAGCGTGAAGATCTGCTTCACGTGGGGAGAGGTCCAGTCGCGCTTGCCGGCGATCCAGTCGTCGTACTCCTGGGGCGTCAGCACACCCGAGCCCAGGCCCGAGAGGAAGAACTGGATGCCGAAGCCTTCCTTGTTGCCCAGCGCGAAGCAGCTCTTCCCGGCCTTCTTGACGGCGGCGCAGTCGGTCATGAGCTCGTCCCACGTCGCGGGCGGCTTGGCCGGGTCGAGCCCCGCCTTCTCGTAGACCTCCTTGTTGTAGTAGATCGGGTGTCCCTGCAGCGTCACCGGCGCGGCGTAAACCTTGCCGTCCTTGCTGAACGCGTCCCAGCCCGCGAGGCGCTGGCGGTCCTCGGCGACGTACTCGTCGATCGGGAGGAGCGCGTCCACGCGGTCACGCAGCTGCCCGCCTCCGTTGAACAGCATGACGTCCGGCCCCGTGCTGGACTGGATGGCCGTGCCGAGCAGGGTGTAGTACTGATCGAACGGCTGGGCCACGAACTCGACCGTCACGTCCGGGTGCTTCTTGGCGAAGTCGGCCTTCGCCTTCTCGATATAGGAGGCCGCGGTCGCGTCGCCCGACTTCCAGTCCCACACCACCAGCTTCGAGGAGGTTCCGGAACCGGCAGGTGAGGGAGCCGTACGGGTGGCGCTGCCACATCCCGACACGGTCAGCCCCGCGACCAGGACGGCCGACCACAGTGTTCGCTGCTTCATGGCTGTCACTCTCCAGAGCGTGGCCGGTTGACCCGGCCGTCTGCGGCGAGAACGTAACTCGTATGACGTCTGACGTCAATACTGCTGACATATACTCGCCGATGGCGTGCTGTCCCCGCAGGCCATCGGAGGATGAGATGACGGCATCGCAGGAAACGGCCCGCGAAGTACCGTCGCCGCCTGCCTGGGTACGGCGGCCGGCGAGCCTCGCCAAGGCGGTGACGGCGGAGCTGGTGGTGCGCATCGTGCGCGGCGTGCATCCGTCGGGGACGCCGCTGCCCCCCGAGCCCGCGCTGTGCGAGGCCTTCTCGGTGAGCCGGACCGTGGTCCGCGAAGCGGTGAAGATCCTGCAGGAGAAGGGCCTGGTGCAGGTGCGCCAGGGCGCCGGCACCATGGTCACCCCGTCGACGTCGTGGGACATGCTCGACGAGCTCGTCCTCGCGGCGACCATCGCCGAGGACGAGAGCCTGGCGATCCTCGACGACGTCGTCGTCACCCGGCGGGTGCTGGAGGCCGACATGGCCAACGTCGCCGCCCGCCTCGCGGACCAGGACACCGTCGACCGGCTCCGCGCGCTGGTCGACCGGATGGACGAGCTCGTGGACGACCACCTGACGTACGAGGAGCACGACCGCGTCTTCCACGACGTGGTCATGCGAGCCTCCGGGAACCGCATCGCCCGGGGAGTGGTCCGCTCGCTGGAGAGCCAGGTCGTCAACACCGCGCGCTACATGGGCCGGTCCGAGCGGGCTCTGTGCGTGGCCTCCAACCTCGGCCACCGCCGCATCTACGAGCGCATCGCCGCCCACGACCCCGACGGCGCGGCCAAGGCGATGTTCAACCACATCACCGACGCCTGGCTGGTCCGCCGCAGCGGCCCCGCCGATCCCGTACGCCTGGAACGGTGAAGGCAGGGTCCGGAGGCAGGGTCCGCGGCGGTTCCCGGCGACGGGAAATCGACCGGCGCCGGATGGCGATATCACTGCCTCCGAAGGAAGCGGAAGACGCCGCACCCCTCACGCACAGGCATGGGATGTCTCACCGGTGAGCGATCCCGGCCCGCTGTTCGCCGATGCCGCATGCTCAACGGTGAAAAAGCGATCCCGCGGCTGTCCGGCCTCTCCCGCCGGCATTTCGGCGTTCGTTGATCGAAAAACATCCTACGTCCGGGATTGACGCGCGCTGAAATTTTCACGGTGCCCATCCGGTGCCGCCTTGCCGCCTCCGGTCGCCCGGGCCACCTCCGCGGGCGCTTATCCGGCGGCGGTTCGCAGGTGGATGCGCCGGTGAGGCAGGCGTCGGCTCGGTCCTGACAGTGGATGCCCGATAACAATCGATTCGGTTCGATCACCCGCAGGAATCCGCCGGAGTGACAGCGGATGGCGCGCGTGTTAGAAACCGGGCAATTCGGAGCGAACGTCACGAGAAACGCACGGCTCGGTCGAAGGAACCGGAGGCGGCACCCCTCTCGGAACCTCGTCCACCGGCAACGGCGCGGCGGCGCGCGCTTTTGCCTTGACTGTGTTCCTGATGTCAGGAAGGAATCCTTGTTATGTCCCGACGTCCGTGGCCGGTGATGCTGGCCACGCTGGCGCTGCTGGCTCCTGTGCCGATGGCGCTGAATGTGCCGGCGGCGAACGCGTTGACGA
>NZ_VYTZ01000013.1:0-198047 GCF_008728085.1 Microbispora cellulosiformans
CTCCATCGAGTGGGAGGACGCGGGCATGGACCGGCTGCACGGCGCACCCGAGTCCCTGGCCTACATCCGCTCGCTCAACGCCATCACCCCACCCGACGCGGCCTTCGACGCCGCCTTCTCCTCCGAGTAAGGCCTCGCCCCCAGACGGCGGCCGCGGTGTCCCCACCGCGGCCGCCGTCTCATTTGGTGAAGACGTCTCATTTCGCGAAGAACACGACGGCCAGCAGAATCAGCACCACGAGGCCGGCGAGCACGACTCCCATCGTCACCAGCACCCGCACCCGCGTGCCGGGGTCCGGGCTGGAGGGGCCGCGCATCGCGAACAGGTCCGTGCCCAGGCTGCTCGACCCCGGTACGCCGTCCCCCGGCCCCCCAGGACCCCCGGGGCCCTCCAGCGGACCGCCCGGACCCCCGGAATTGCCGCCCAGGCCGCCGGGCCAGGAGGGGCTTCCGGGCTCGGGAACCCCGGGACCGTCAGGATGCGCCGAGGGATGCGGGCCGAAATGCGGGCCAGAGTGTGGGCCTGCGTGTGGCCCGGGATGTGGGCCGGCGGCTGGGCTGGCGGATGCACCTGCGTGTGGACCGGGGTGCGCCGGCGATTGCCCGGTGTGTGGGCCGGGATGCATCGGAGGTTGCCCGGCGGGCAGGGAGACGCTCCCCGCGCCGCGCTGCCCTGCGCCTCTGTCTCCTGCGCCTCCGTGTCCTGTGCTGCTGTGCCCGTAACCGGTGTCGCCTGCCGCGTCGCGACCGGTGGCGTTGCCCTCGGCGGTGCGATCGGAGGCAGGGGCGGGGGCCGCGGCCGGCCCCCGGCCGGTCGTCCCCGGCAGCCTGCCGGGGACGGTGGTCTCGTGCCTGCCGGCGGGATCGGAACCGGGCTCGGGGCGTGGCGGAGGAGGAGGCACCCGCGGCACGCCCGTCGGGCGGGCCACGACCATGGTGCGGTTCGCATCCTCCTCGTAACCACCCAGCACACCGCCCGGAGCCTCGCCGCCGGGACTCGCGCTGCCAGGGGCCACGCGGTCCGGGGCCACGCCGCCCGGAGCCGTGTTGCCCGGAGTCGCGCCGGGCGGACTCGCGCTGCCGGGACTCACGTCGGCTGGAGTCACGTCTGACGGGACGTCCGCGAGAGACGAGGCGGCGGGTGCCGGCCGGGCGGAGGGAGCCTGGGCGGGGGCGGGTGAGGCACCTGTGGGCGTGTCGGCGATCATCCGGAGCATCGCGGCGGCGCGTTCGGGCGTGAGGCGCGCCCTGTGGTCCTTCTCCAGCAGCCCCTCCAGCACCGGGCGCAGCGGCCCGGCCTGCGCGGGCGGGTCGGCGCTCTCGGTCATCAGCGCCGCGAGCGTCTCGCCCACCGTGGCCCGTTCGTACGCCGGTCGTCCCTCGACGGCGAAGTACAGCGTCGCGCCGAGCGACCACAGGTCCGACTCCGGGCCGGTGTGATCACCTCGCGCCCGCTCCGGGGCGGTGTATCCCGGGGAGCCGATGACCATGCCCGTCTGCGTGAGGGCGGTGTCGCCGAGGGCCTTGGCGATGCCGAAGTCGGTCAGGACGACCCGGCCCGTCTCGGTCAGCAGGACGTTCGCCGGTTTCACGTCCCGGTGCAGGATGTGCTGCGCGTGCGCGGCCCGCAGCGCGCTGAGCAGGTCGCAGCCGATCTCCGCCACCAGGCGTGGCGGCAGCGGCCCCTCCTCGTCGATCACCTGCTCCAGCGACCGGCCCTCGACCAGTTCCATGATGATCCACGGGATGCCGTCGGCCAGGATGACGTCGTGGATCGTGGCGACGGAGGGATGGCTGACGCGGGCCGCCATGCGGCCCTCACGCAGCATGCGTTCGCGCAGTTCCTGGCGTTGCCGAGGGCTGAGTGCCGGATCCTGGCGGATCTCCTTGACCGCGATCTCCCGGTCCAGCGACCGGTCGTACGCTCGCCAGACCGTGCCCATGGTGCCCCGACCGATGCGGACGCGTAGCTCGTAGCGCTCAGCGAGCATCCGCCCATGCTGTTCCGGCATGAGAAGAAAGATAGCGATTCCGCCTTGAAAAGCGCTTTCCTGTTACTTGATAAAAATCCTCGGCCAGTACCGTCGCGGCAGCAGGATCTTGATCATCTTGGCCACGTGCCGCATCATGGGGATGCGCACGACCTGCTGGAAAGCCGGCTCCGGCGGCTTGCGGTGCAGCCCCTCGCTCGGCCGCCGCCGCTGTGACGGCACGGCCGCGACGTCACCAGCGCTGCCCAGATCGCGGGGATAGGCGAGGTGCCGGCCCGACTGTCCGTAGAAGGTGTGCGGTCCGCTGTGCCGGAACTGACCGCTGTGCCCGTACGGCCCGGTCTGGCCGTAGGACCCCGACTGGCCGTAGGACTGGCCGTAGGGCCCGGTCTGCCCGTACTGGCCGGCAGGCGGGAACGACGAGCCGCTCGGGCCGTACACCTCGTAGGAGCCGGACGGATCGTACGCCCCGCCCGCCTGGTACGGCTGGCCGTACGGCCCCGACTGCCGGTGCGGCCCGGAGTCGCGGTCGCGTGGAGTCACCTTGGGCGCCGGTCGCGACTCGGCGCGGTGCTGGCCCCGGTGCTGCCCCCGGGGCGGGTTGCGGTGCGGCGGCTTGCGGCTGCTCGGCGGAGCGGGCGCGGTGGGCGGCGGCGAGGGCCGTCCGCCGCGGAAGGGAGAGGCGAGCGGATCGTCGACCACGCCTCCGGCCGCGACCCTGGACAGGACGTGCGCGGCGCGCACGCCGTCGATCCTGGCGGCCGGGTCGATCTGCAGCAGCCCCCGCAGGACCGGCGCCAGCGGGCCGGCCTTCTCCATCGGGATGGGCGCCCCGCTGGTCAGCGCCGCGAGCGCCGCCGCCGCCGTACGGCGGCCGTGGAGGCCGCGCCCCTCGACGGCGGTGTAGAGGGTCGCCCCGAGCGACCACAGGTCGGCGGCCGGGCTCGCCCGGTCGCCGAGGACGCGTTCGGGGGAGATGTATCCGGCGGAGCCGAGCACTATCCCCGCCTGGGTGATGGACGCGTCGCCCTCCAGGGCGGCCAGCCCGAAGTCGGTCAGCACCGCCCGGTCGTCGTCGGTGACCAGCACGTTGCTGGGCTTCACGTCGCGGTGCAGGATGCCCTTGCCGTGCACGGCCCGCAGCGCGCCGAGGACCTGCCGCCCGATGTCGGCGACCCGGCGAGGCGGCAGCGGGCCCTCCTGGCGGATGAGCTCCTCGAGCGACCGCGCCCGGAGCAGTTCCATCACGATCCACGGCCGGTCGTCCTCGGTGATGACGTCGAAGACCGTGATGACCGAGGGGTGGGCGACCATGGCGGTCGCCCGGCCCTCGCGCTCGGTGCGCGCGCACAGCTCCGCCCGCAGGTCCTCGTCGAGGACCAGCGGAAGCCGCACCTCCTTGACCGCCACCTCGCGGTCGAGCAGTTCGTCACGCGCCCGCCACACTGTGCCCATGCCGCCGCGCCCGACCGGCTCGATAAGCCGATAGCGCGCGGCTAGCAGGTATCCGGACGGCGCACGCATGAGGGGCAGCTTACCGATTTGTGCCATGCGACCTGTAGAGACCATGCCGGGAAATTGTTGAGATCTTCTGTCAAAGATCCTGACAACGTCCCCGTAGAGTCAGCGGCGTCCGATGGTAAGGACGGGCCCGGTGGTGTCGGTGAAGAAGTCGGCGCCCTTGTCGTCGACGACGATGAAGGCGGGGAAGTCGACGACCTCGATTTTCCAGACCGCCTCCATTCCCAGCTCCGGATATTCCAGGACATCAACCTTCTTGATGCAGTCCTGGGCCAGTCGGGCGGCAGGGCCGCCGATGGAGCCGAGGTAGAAGCCGCCGTACTTGTGGCACGCCTCGGTGACCTGCTTGGACCGGTTGCCCTTGGCCAGCATCACCATCGAGCCGCCCGCCGCCTGGAAACGCTCGACGTACGAGTCCATCCGGCCCGCCGTCGTGGGGCCGAAGGAGCCGGACGCGTAGCCCTCGGGGGTCTTGGCCGGGCCGGCGTAGTAGACGGCGTGGTCCTTCATGTACTGCGGCATGTCCTCGCCGGAGTCGAGCCGCTCGGCGATCTTCGCGTGCGCGATGTCGCGGGCGACCACGAGCGGCCCGGTGAGCGACAGCCGCGTCTTCACCGGATATCTGCTCAGCTCGGCGAGGATCTCCGGCATCGGGCGGTTCAGGTCGATGCTCACCACGTCGCCGCCGAGGTGCTCGTCGGTGGTGTCGGGGAGGAACCGGGCGGGGTCGGTCTCCAGCTGTTCGAGGAACACCCCTTCGGGCGTGATCTTCGCCAGCGCCTGCCGGTCCGCGCTGCAGCTCACCGCGATCGCGACCGGGCAGGACGCGCCGTGCCGCGGCAGCCGGATCACCCGCACGTCGTGGCAGAAGTACTTGCCGCCGAACTGCGCGCCGATGCCCAGCTTCTGGGTCAGCTCGAAGACCTTCTTCTCCATCTCCAGGTCGCGGAATCCGTGGCCGCTCGCCGAGCCCTCGGCAGGGATGGAGTCCAGATAGCGGGCCGAGGCGTACTTCGCCGTCTTCAGCGCGTACTCGGCGCTGGTGCCGCCCACGACGATCGCCAGATGGTACGGCGGGCAGGCGGCGGTGCCGAGCGAGCGGATCTTCTCCTCCAGGAAGGCGAGCATCCGCTTCTCGTTGAGCACCGCCTTCGTCTCCTGGTAGAGGAACGACTTGTTGGCCGAGCCGCCGCCCTTGGCCATGAAGAGGAACTTGTACTCGTCCGGGTGGCCGTTCGGGTCCTCGGCGTACAGCTCGATCTGCGCCGGCAGGTTGGAGCCGGTGTTCTTCTCGTCCCACATCGTCAGCGGCGCCATCTGCGAGTAACGCAGGTTGAGCCGCGTGTAGGCGTCGTACACGCCCCGGCTGAGGTGCTCGGCGTCGCGGCCGTCGGTCAGCACGTGCCGGCCGCGCTTGCCCATCACGATCGCGGTGCCGGTGTCCTGGCACATCGGCAGCACGCCGCCGGCCGAGATGCTCGCGTTCTTCAGCAGGTCGAGGGCCACGAAGCGGTCGTTGCCGCTGGACTCGGGGTCGTCCACGATCTTGCGGAGCTGGGCCAGGTGGGACGCGCGCAGATAGTGCGAGATGTCGTGGATCGCGGTCTCGGTGAGCAGCCGCAGCGCCTCCGGCTCGACCTCCAGGAACCTGCGCCCGGCCGCCTCGACGACCCGCACCCCCTCGCTGGTGATCAGGCGGTATTCCGTCTCGTCGGGTCCCAGCGGGAGCAGGTCGGTGTAGTCGAACTCCGGCATCGTCCTCGGTCCTCGTGGTCTGCCTCGTCGGGCGCGCCCGCCGCGCGGGCCGTCCATGTCCTGTCCGTGTCCCTGCACAGCGTACGGGTCCCTGCACAGGGTACGGCGAACGAGCGATGGTCATCATGCCCGGGGCATGAGTAGGTTTTGAAGAAATTCAACCAGACGATATGCGCACAAAGCGGGATAATCGAGACGGAACGAGAGGAGGGGCCATGAACGGCGAAGTCATCGTAATGATCATATTCGCGATCGGCATCCTCGTGGCCCTGGCGCTGTCGCTGCTCGCGCTCGTGCTGCGGCAGGTCAGAGAGGGCGAGATGACCTGGTTGGTTCCGTCCGGCGCCGCGCGTGACCGTTCGCGCGACGGCTCGCAGGACGGCTCGCGGCCCCCGTCTCCGGACGCCGAGGCCGGGGTGAACGGAGCCCGAGAGCGATTCCGCTGACGACGAGGGCCGCTCCGGCGAGATCGGCCGGGGTGGGGACGGCGATCCCGAGGAGGGCGGCCGTGGTGATCGCCCCGACGGGGACCATCCCGGCGAACAGCCCGGCCCGGTCGGGCCCCAGGCGGGGCAGCGAGCGGTACCACAGGAAGAACGCCACGGTCGTCACGATGAGCGCGAGGTAGGCGAGGCCCGCCGCCTCGGCCGGGGTGGGCGTCCGCAGCACGTTCCGGCCGTCCAGGGCCAGCCCGGCGGCCAGCAGGAGCGGCACGGCGAGCACGGCCGACCAGGCCGACAGCCGCACGGGCCCGATCACCGGCAGCAGCGGCAGGGCCAGCAGCGAGAAGCACAGCTCGCAGGCGAGCGCGCCGAGCGACCACAGCAGGCCGGGCAGGTTCCCGCTGCCGGCGCCCGTCGCGAGAAGGGCCCCGGCGGCCACCACCAGCCCCGCCCCGACGACGCGCGGGGACGGCCGCCCGCCCGTGGCCATCGGGCCCACGAGGGCGAGCGCCAGCGGCACGGTGCCGAGGACGATGCCGGGCAGCGCGGGGCCGGACGCCCGGGCCGCCTCGACGACGCACACGTTGAACAGCGCCAGCCCCGTCAGCGACAACGTGGCGAGCAGCCCCCACTGCCGCGGCCGGAGCCGTACGGGGCCGAGGCCGCGTGCGCGGGCGGCGGCGAGCAGGACAACGGCGGCGAGGGCGTAGCGGAGCGCCTGGCCGCCGTAGACCGGATAGTCCGCGATCGCGCCGGAGACCGCGGCCAGCGTCCCCACGAGGAACATCGCCCCCGCGGCCCCCGTCGTATAGGTGTTCACGTCTGGCGATCCTAGGAAGTCCTTGGTCCCCGCCACTGGTCCAATCGGACGGCGTTATGGTGGTCCAATGGCCGATCTTCACCTGGTGGTCGACCGGAGCGGCGGCGGGCTCGCCGCGCAGATCGCCCACGAGGTGCGCGAGGCGGTGCGCTCCGGGCGGCTCGGCCCGGGCGCCCGCCTGCCGGCCACCCGTGACCTCGCCCGCGATCTCGGCCTGTCGCGCGGCGTCGTCGTGGAGGCGTACGAGCAGCTCGTGGCCGAGGGGGTGCTCGAAAGCCGGACCGGCGCCGGGACCCGGGTCGCGGCGGGGGCCGGGCGGCACGCCGCCGTGGAGCCGGCCGGGCGGGAGGGGGAGGGCCGGCCCCACTACGGGCACCGGCCCACGTCGCCGGACCTCGGCGCCTTCCCCCGGCAGGCCTGGCTCGCGGCCGTCCGACACGTCCTCGCCACGCTGCCGAACGACGCGCTCGACTACGGCGATCCCGGGGGAGTGCCCGCCCTGCGCCGTGAGCTCGCGGCGTACCTGGGACGGGTGCGCGCCGCCGACGTGACGCCGGACGACGTCGTGGTCCTGACCGGGATGGCCCAGGGGCTCAGCCTCGTCCTGCACGCCCTGGCCCGCGAGCGGGGCCGCGACGTCGTGCTGGCCGTCGAGGACCCGACGAGCGAGCGGCAGCTTCCGCTGCTCCGCCGGACCGGGGCGCGGCTCGTCCCGGTGCGCGTCGACGGGGAGGGGATCGTCGTCGGGGACCTCCCGGCCGAGGCCGACGCCGTGCTGGTGACCCCCGCGCACCAGTACCCCACCGGTGTGGTGCTGTCCCCGGGCCGCCGCGCCGCCCTGATCGCCTGGGCCGCCCGCACCGGCGCCCTCGTGCTGGAGGACGACTACGACGCCGAGTTCCGCTTCGACCGCGATCCCGTCGGGTGCCTGCAGGGGCTCGCGCCCGGCCGGGTCGTGCTCGCGGGCAGCGTGAGCAAGGCCCTCGCCCCGGGGCTGCGGCTCGGCTGGATCGCCGCGCCGCCCGGCCTCGCCCGCGCCGTACGGCTCGCGCGTGAGGAGTTCGACCTCGGTTCTCCGGTCATCGAGCAGTACGCGCTCGCCCACCTGATCGCCAGTGGCGCGTACGACCGGCACCTGCGCCGGATGCGCAGGGAGTACCGGCGGCGCAGGGACGCGCTCGTCGGCGCGCTCGCCGAGCACCTGCCCCGGCTCGCCGTACGCGGCATCTCGGCCGGGCTGCACCTCTACGCGGTGACGGACCCCGAGACCGAAGGGACGGACGCGTCCGGCCTGGCCGAGGCGGCCCGGGCGTCCGGCCTGTCGGCCGAGGTCGCGACCCCGGCCCTCGGGGCGGCGGAAGGGCGGCCGGCGGGGCTCGTGATCGGGTTCGCCCGCCTGCCCGCCCACCGCGTCCGGGAGGCCGTGCGCGCGATGGCCGAGGGCGTCAGGACGCGATAGGGGCCGTCGTGGCGGCGCTCCCGGCCGTACGCGGCTGGAAGCCCCGGGCGAGCAGGATGATCGCGGCGGCCAGCACGAGCGGCGCGGCGAAGGCGACCTGGTAGCCGGAGGCGTCGGCGATGCCGCCGACGAGGGCGGCGCCGACGACGAACCCCACGTAGTTGAACATGTTGACCCGGGCGATGGCCACGCCCGTGCCCGCCGGGTCGAGGCGGCCGGCCGCGCTGAACGACTGCGGGGCGACCACCGACAGGCCGATCCCGGTGAGGGCGAAGCCCGCGATGGCCGCGGGCGCCGACGGAGCCGCCACGATGGCGACGAAGCCCAGCGTCGCGACGGCGCCGCCCGCGCGCACGATCGCCGCGGAGCCGAACCTGCGCACCGCGAGATCGCCCCCGACGCGGACGAGGAACGTCGTGAGCTGGTACGCCCCGAGGGCCAGCGGGATCACGGGCGTGGCGGCGTGCACGACCCGGTCCATGAAGACGGAGCCGAAGTTGGAGATCGACGAGTCGCCCACGTAGAGGAACGCCATCGCGAGGCAGAGGGGAATGATGGGACGCCACGCCACCTTCACCTTGGCCGTCGTCTCCTCCGCCGGGGACCCGGCACGGTGGCGGTGCTCCTCGCCCGGGAGGTAGAGCCAGGCCGAGGCGACCAGCGCGACGGCGACGGCCGGGACGAGGGCGATCGCGAAGGTGGCGGGCAGCCCGAGGCCGATCCCGGCCGCCGCCGACGCCCACACCGCGCCGGCGACCGCCGCCGCGCTCCACAGCGCGTGGAATCCGGTGAGCACCGCCCGGCCGTACTCCCGCTCGACCGCCACGCCCTGCATGTTCATGCCCGCGTCCACCCCGCCCAGGCCGAGGCCGAACAGGACGTTCGCCACGACGAGCGCGGGGACGTTCGGCGCGAGCCCGGCGAGCACCACGGCCGCGCAGGCGAGCGGCTGCGCGAGGCGCAGCACCAGGCGGCTGCCGTACCGGGAGGCGGCGGCGCCCGCGAGCACGCTCCCGCCGCCCGCGATCACCGGCACGACCAGGAGCAGGATGGACAGCTCGCCGTCGGTGAGACCATGCTTGCGCTGCAGCGTGGCCACCTGGGTGAGCAGCGTGGCGAAGGTGAGGCCCTGGACGGCGAACACCGCGAAGGCGGCGAGCCGGGCCCGCCGGTCACGCGGCGTGGGCACCGTGCCCCCGAGCGTGCGCACACAGGCGGCGAGTCCCGCGGACGGCGACCCTCACGGACATTGGGCCTCCACGAACATGAGGACAGTTCAGGTTTTCGCCAGCGTAGGAGCCGCGCCGCGCCCGGTCAATGGTCGGAACGGCCGGAGACTGGGAGGCGCGCCGCGGACCGCATACCCTCGAAGATGTGAGCAGCGAGTCCTCAGCCGCGAAGTGGATCACCACCTTCCTCGCGTCGCGCGCTCCCGGCACCTCGGGCGGTCCCGCCGCGCCCGATCCCGGGCTGATGCGCGCGTCGGACGCCGACCGGGAGCGGGTCGTCACGGTGCTGACGGACGCCGTCATCGACGGTCGCCTGACCCCGCTGGAGCACGAGGAACGGGTGGAGCGCGTCTGGGCCGCCCGGACCCTCGGCGAGCTGGCCGAGCTGACCCTGGACCTGCTGCCGCCGGAGAGCCAGCCGTTCCGCATGGACAGCCGTCCCGTCACCGCCTTCTTCCGTACGGAGACGCGCGGCGGCCGGTGGGTGGTGCCCTCGCAGATCCCGGTGACGTCGCTGGGCGGCACGGTCTCGATGGACCTGTGCGAGGCGCTGCTCCAGTCGCGGCACGTGGTGGTCCAGCTCGCCGTCATGGCCGGCACGGTCAACCTGACGGTTCCCGAAGGCGTGCGGATCGTGACCGCCCCGGACGCTCGCGTGCGGTCCTTCCGGAACGAGGTGCGGCTCCCGCCGGGCGCGACCGGCCACGCGCCGGACGCGCCCGTGATCGAGCTCGCCGGGTTCGTCTTCGGCGGCAAGGTCGTCGCCCGTTCGCCGAAACGCCCCCGCCGCCGCCTGTTCGGCCGGTGAGCCTGGTTCAGACGGCCGTGTCGAAGTTGATCGCGCTGTAGGCGCCGAGCTTCCAGAGCTGGTGCTCGCTCTCGATCTTCCGGATCGTCCCGGAACGTCCCCGCATCACGAGGGAGTGCGTCACCGCCGCGCCGCCCTGGAACCGTACGCCGTGCATCAGCTCGCCGTCGGTGATGCCCGTGGCGGCGAAGAACACGTCGTCGGAGCGTACGAGGTCGTCGGTGGTGAGCACCCGGTTCAGGTCGAGCCCGGCGTCGAGGGCCCGGAGGCGCTCGTCGTCGTCGCGCGGCCACAGCTTGCCCTGGATCACCCCGCCCATGCACTTGAGCGCGCATGCGGCGACGATGCCCTCCGGGGTGCCGCCGATGCCGAGCATGAGGTCGACGCCAGTGCCGGTGCGGGCGGCCATGATCGCGCCGGCCACGTCGCCGTCGGTGATGAAACGGATGCGGGCCCCGGTCTCCCGGATCTCCTTGACGACGCGCTCGTGCCGGGGCCGGTCCAGGATCACCACGGTCACGTCGGACGGCTTGGCGCCCTTGGCCCGCGCCACGGCCCGGATGTTGTCGGCCACCGGAGCGTCGATGTTCACCTGCCCGGCCGCCTCCGGACCGGTGACGAGCTTCTCCATGTAGAAGACCGCGGAGGGGTCGTACATCGAGCCGCGCTCGCTCACCGCGATCACGGAGATCGCGTTGTTCATGCCGAGCGCGCACAGCCGGGTGCCGTCGATCGGGTCCACGGCCACGTCGCACTCGGGCCCGGTCCCGTCGCCGACCCGCTCGCCGTTGTACAGCATCGGGGCGTTGTCCTTCTCGCCCTCGCCGATCACCACGGCGCCCTTCATCGAGACCGTGTTGATCAGCTGGCGCATGGCGTTGACGGCGGCGCCGTCCGCGCCGTTCTTGTCCCCGCGCCCCACCCAGCGGGCCGCGGCCATCGCCGCCGCCTCGGTCACCCTCACCAGTTCGAGAGCCAGGTTGCGGTCGGGCGCGCGTTCTCCCGCCGCCAGTGCCGCCGGTACGTGATCAGCCATTGATCCCCTCACGTCGCAAGCCCACTATGGGCGATCGTAGTGTGCGAAGGGTGCTCTTGTCCGATTGGTCTGAACCTGTCCGGCCAGGTGGGAGGCCGTTCGCGGCGTGCGCCACGGGAAGTGACGGTCGTGGACGACGGGCGGGGATATCGTCGCCGCATGAGCGGCGACATCGGGCAACCCCCAGTACGACAACCTGAGCGGCCTCTCGCGACGCGTGCGTCGGACCGCGGGGCGGCGACGAGGGTCGCGCTCCTGGACGCCGCCAAGGAGACCTTCGTCACCAGCGGCTTCGCGGAGGCCGGCGTGACCGAGGTCGTGGCCCGGGCCGGTGCCAGCGTCGGGAGTCTCTACCACCACTTCTCGGGCAAGGCCGACCTCTATCTCACGTTGTTCGAGGAGTTCCAGAAGCGTCAGGCCCAGCGCACCCGGCAGGCCGTGCAGGACGCGAGGGCGGCGGGGGAGACCGACCCGATGCCCCAGTTCCTCGCCGCCGCCCGCGCCTACCTGGAGGGCTGCCTCGCCGAGCGCGACCTCGCCGCGCTCTTCCTGCGGGGTGACGCGCCGCCCGGGTTCGAGGTCGTCATGCGGGAACGGCTCCGGCAGTGGGCCAGGCGCACCGCCGCCCTGTTCGAGCACGAGGACGCACTGGTCCTGGTCGTCACCGGCGCCCTCGCGGCGGTCGTGCAGGAGGTGACATTGTCCGACGACCCGGAGGCGGCCCGGAGGATGGCCGAGGACGCTCTTCGCATCATTGGCAATATCCGGCATCCCTGACCGCCGGTACGGCGGGCGGCCACCCTGACGGCTAACGTGGCGTGACGTGGGACGATTCACCCAGGGTTTCTACGGCTACGCGTTCGCGCTCCTCGTCTGCATCGCCGGCGTGGGATTGTTCCTGCTCGTCACGCCGCAGAGCCGCACCGAGCACATCCCCCGGGTGCAGTACGGCATCGACCAGGCCAACGCGGTCCGCACGGCTCCGTACGAGGTCGTGGCGCCGAGGCAGGTCCCGGCGAACTGGGTGCCCAACAGCTCGCGTCTGACCCAGGACGGCGGCGTCGTGACGTGGCGGCTGGGCTTCGCGACCGGCGAGCGGGAGCACGCGATGGTCGCCCAGAGCGACGAGCGCCCGATCGCGGGCTTCGTCAACCGGATGACCAACACCGACAAGCCCGGCGGAAGCCGCCAGATCGACGGCGTGACCTGGGAGGAGCGGGTGCGGCCGGACAAGAACCAGCGGTCGCTGGTCCGCGTTCTCCCCGATCACGCGGTGGTCGTCACCGGAACGGCCGGCTGGAGCGAACTGAGCGCCCTCGTCCACACCCTCGCCCCACAGCCCACGCCCACCCCCGTGCCCTCGGCCTCGCCGGTCGCGACGACCGGCTGATCTCCTCGCGACGGCCTGAGGACGGCCCAGAGCGCGGCGAAGCGCGGCACCCCGGGGGCGTCCTGCCGGGACGGGGCGAGGCGGCGCGCATGGAGGGGCGGGGTCAGAAGGGGGCGTCCTCTGGGGCGCCCGGCTGGGGTTCCTGCCGCTGGGCCATCGCGGCGGCGAGCTTGGCGCGCGCGCCCTGGAGCCACTCCTCACAGACCGCGGCCAGCCGCTCGCCCCGCTCCCACAGCTCGATCGACTGCTCCAGCGTGAGGCCGCCGTTCTCCAGCCGCCGCACCACGTCGGTCAGCTGCTCGCGGGCCTGCTCGTACGACGGTGTCTCCCCATCCTGCGCGGAAGCCTGTCCTTCCCGCGGGGGAGTCTGCCTGTCCTCGCTCACGTCACCTACCTTAGAGGCCGGGGCCGACACTTCGTGGCCTCATAGCGATGCCCGATTTGGGCATAAAAGTCCTGATTGGGTAGTTACTTAGGTGTACTAACCATCTGCGGGAGCTCTGGACCGGGAGGTCGTCTCCATGTGCGGAATCAGTGGCTGGGTGGACTACGGACGGGACCTCCGAGAGGAGCGGCAGACCGTCCAGGCGATGACGGACACGATGGCGTGCCGGGGGCCGGACGCCGAGGGAGCCTGGCTCGCGCCGCACGTCGCGTTCGGTCACCGGCGGCTCGCCGTCATCGACATCGAGGGCGGACGCCAGCCGATGACCGCCGAAGCCGACGGAGGGGTCCTGGCCGCCCTTACCTACAGCGGCGAGGTCTACAACTTCCAGGAGTTGCGCGACGAGCTCGTACGGCTCGGCCACGCCTTCCGGACCAGGAGCGACACCGAGGTCGTCCTGCGGGCGTACCTCGAATGGGGCGACGACTTCGTCGCCCGGCTCAACGGCATGTACGCCTTCGCGATCTGGGACACCCGCCGCGAGGAACTGCTGCTCGTGCGTGACCGCATGGGCATCAAGCCCCTCTACTACTACCCGACGCCCGACGGGGCGCTGTTCGGCTCGGAGCCCAAGGCGATCCTGGCCAACCCGCTCGCCGAGCGGGTCGTCGACGCCGACGGCCTGCGGGAGATCCTCGCCTTCGTGAAGACTCCGGAGAACGCGGTCTTCCGCGGCATGCACGAGGTGCGGCCCGGCCAGGTGGTCAAGGTGCGCCGCGAGGGGCTGAGCAAGCGCCGCTACTGGCAGTTGGAGGCCCGCGAGCACACCGACGACCTGCCGACGACCATCCGGACCATCCGCGAGCTGCTCGACGACATCGTCGCGCGGCAGCTCATCTCCGACGTGCCGCTGTGCACGCTGCTGTCCGGCGGCCTCGACTCCAGCGCGATCACCGCCCTCGCGGCCCGCGCGCTGCGCGGCCGGGGCACGGTGCGATCGTTCTCGGTCGACTTCAGCGGCTACGCCGAGAACTTCCAGCCCGACGACATGCGCGACACCGCCGACACGCCGTACGTACGCGACGTGGTGCGGCACGTGGGCTCCGACCACACGGACATCGTGCTGGACTCGGCCGACCTGATGGACCCGGCCGTGCGCGCGGCCGTGCTGCGCGCGAGAGACCTGCCGCTCGGCATCGGCGACATGGACACCTCGCTCTACCTGCTCTTCAAGGCGATCAGGGAGCGCTCGACGGTCGCGCTGTCGGGGGAGTCCGCCGACGAGGTGTTCGGCGGATACCGGTGGTTCCACGACCCGGCGGCGGTCGGCGCGCACACCTTCCCGTGGCTCGCCGCCGCGCAGACCCAGACCGGCCTGAGCACCCGGGGCGAGTTTCTGAACGAGGAACTGCTGCACAAGCTCGACGTCCCGGCCTACCGCGCCGACAGCTACCAGCGGGCGCTGGCCGAGGTGCCCCGGGTGCCGGGGGAGACCGGGTTGCAGAAGCGGATGCGGGAGATCAGCTACCTGCACCTGACCCGGTTCGTGCAGGTCCTGCTGGACCGCAAGGACCGCATGAGCATGGCCGTGGGGCTGGAGGTCCGCGTGCCGTTCTGCGACCACCGCCTGGTCGACTACGTCTTCAACGCCCCCTGGGCCATGAAGACCTTCGACGGCCACGAGAAGAGCCTGCTGCGCGCCGCGACGGCCGACGTGTTGCCCCGGTCTGTGGTCGAACGGCGCAAGGTGCCCTATCCCTCCACCCAGGACCCGGCGTACGAGCACGCGCTGCGCGCCGCCGTGGCCGACCTGCTGAGCGGAGAGCCGGCCATCGGCTGCCTGATCGACACTGCCAAGGTGCGGAGCATCCTCGCCCAGCCGGTGGGCGCCGTCAGTCTCCAGGGCTCCCGTACGGCCCTCGAAGGGCTGCTCCAGGTGAACGCCTGGCTCGACGCGTACGGTGTCCGGCTCGCCCTCTGACACCCGCCTGCCCGCCTGGCGGCCGGTCGGCCGTCAGGCGGGCGGGGCGTCGGGGTCGGCGGTCACCGTGACGCGGTCGTCGGAGAAGCGGATGGTGAGCGCGTCTCCCGGCTTGACGTCGGCCGCCAGGCGGACGACCTCGCCCGACGGGCGCTGCGCGATGGCGTAACCGCGTTCCAGGGTCGCGGCGGGGGAGAGCGTCACGAGCCGGGCCGTGAGGTGTTCGAGCGAGTCGGCCGAGCGGTCCAGGGAGGCGGAAAGACACCGCCGGGACCGCTCGCGCAGCGCGTCGACCTGCTCGGCCCGCCGGTCGAGCTCCCGCACCGGATCGGCGAGCGACGGCCGCGAGCGCACGGACTCCAGCCAGGACAGCTCCCGCTCGACCCAGCCGCGCAGCACCCGGCGGCCCCGGTCCCTCAGCTGGTGGACCAGGGTGAGCTGCTCGCCCACATCGGGCACGACCTTCTTGGCCGCGTCCGTCGGGGTGGAGGCGCGCACGTCTGCCACGAGATCCAGCAGCGGGCTGTCCTGCTCGTGGCCGATCGCGCTCACCACGGGCGTACGGCAGGCCGCCACGGCCCGAACCAGCGACTCGTCGGAGAAGGGCAGCAGGTCCTCCAGCGAGCCGCCGCCCCTGGCGATGACGATCACATCGACCTCGTGGTCGGCGTCCAGCCTGCGCAGCGCCTCGGTCACCTCGCCCACCGCGTACGGCCCCTGCACGGCGACCTGCTCCACCCGGAACCGTACGGCGGGCCAGCGGCGGCGGGCGTTCTCCAGCACGTCACGCTCGGCGGCGGAGTCGCGCCCGCAGATGAGCCCGACCGTCCCCGGCAGGAACGGCAGCCGTCGCTTCCGGTCCACGTTGAACAGGCCCTCGCCCGCCAGCACCTGCCGCAGCCGTTCGAGCCGGGCCAGCAGCTCGCCGATCCCCACCGGGCGGATCTCCAGGGCGGTGAAGGCGAACGACCCTCTGTTGACCCAGAAGTCCGGCTTGACGTGCACCACCACGCGCGCGCCGTCCACCGGGCGCGGCACGCTGGCCTCGTAGACGCCCCGGGCGCAGGTGACCCGCGCCGAGACGTTCGCCACCGGGTCGCGCAGGGTCAGGAAGACGGTGCCGCCACGTGCCGTCAGCTCGGTGATCTGCCCCTCGACCCAGACGGTGCCCAGCTTGCCGATCCACTGGGCCACCATCTGCAGCACCGACCTGATCGGCAGGGGCGCCTCCGGAGACGTCTTCGCGCTCAACCAGTCCTCCTCGCCTGGGCCAGGCGACCCACGCCACCTCATCGCCCACGGTCATCGCCCACCGTACGCTCGCCGTGCCGCACCCGCAGGCTAGCCGCAGCGCCCGACAGTTCCGGGACCGGCGGCCTAGCCGGTACGCGACCTCACCAGTGCGCAAGACGCGGCCGGTGAGCAGGACGTGACCTGTGCTCACGACCCGCCTGTGCTCACGACCCGCTTGTGCTCGCGACCCGGCCTGCGCTCGCTCACGACCCGCTTGTGCTCACGATGTGGCCTGTGCCTTGCGACCCGGCCTGTGCTCATGACCCGCATGTGCTCACGGCGCGCCTGTACTCGCGACCCGTACTCGCCACCCGGCCTGTGCTCAGGACGGAGCCGACGCTCGGGACGCGGCCGATGCTCAGGACTCGGACTGGAGCTTCGACAGCCGGTTCTGGAACATGCGGACCACCTCGGGACGGTTCGTGTGCGCCTTCTCGTAGTCGAGCAGCGCGTGCACCTGCTCGGCAGACTTGCCGCGCAGTCTCGACCGCAGCGACGCGATGGTGAGGTTGGCGTAACCCGGCATCGGCTCCGCCTGCTCACCCCCACCCTCGCCTGCGCTCACGGCGGTCTCGCTCACGGCGGCTTCGGAGACGGCGGGTTCGGTGCCGCTCTCAGTGGCCTGCGCGCCGGTGGTTTCCGCGGCGGCGGGCTGAGCGGCGCCGTCGCCACCGGCGGCCGTCGCGGGTGCATCCTCGGGGGCGCTCTCCGGGGCCGTCGCGGTGGTCTTCGCGGTGGTCTTCCTGCGGGTCCGGGCGGGCTTGGGTGCGGCGGCCTCGGCAGTCTCTCCGCCCGGCGCCTCGGTCGTCGCCGTCTCTGCTGCGGTCTCGGTGGCCTCCGCGGTGGTCTCGGCGGCGGGCTTGCGGCGGGTGCGCGGCTTCTTCGCAGGGGCCGCGGGCACGGCTTCGACTGCGGCTGCGAGGGCGGATTCGGCGGCGGGTTGAGCGGCGCCCTCGCCCTCCAGGGTCGCGGGTGCCTCCTCGGCGGCGCTCTCCGGGGCCGTCGCGGTGGTCTTCGCTGTGGTCTTCCTGCGGGTCCGGGCGGGCTTGGGTGCGGCGGCCTCGGCAGGCTCTCCGCCCGGCGCCTCAGTCGTCGCCGTCTCTGCTGCGGCCTCGGTGGCCTCCGCAGTGGTGGTCTCGGCGGCGGGCTTGCGGCGGGTGCGCGGCTTCTTCGCGGGAGCCGTAGTCGCGGCCTCGGCCTCTGCCTCGGTGCCCTGCGCGGCCTCCGTAACCTCTGCCACCGGCGCGGCCTCGACCTCGGTGGCGGCGGTGCCCTGTGGGGTCTCCGCATGCTCCGTCGCCGGGGCGGCCTCCGCGACCTCCGTGACCTGCGCGGTCTCGGCGGTGGTCTCGGCGGTGGTCTCGGGTGCCGGGGCTTCAGCGGCCGGGGTCTCGGGCGTGGGCTCGGGCTTGGGGGTGCTGAGGGATTCCTGGACCTGGGCCTCGGGGGCCGGCACCGCTTCGGTCTCGGCCGGAGCGGGCGTAGGCGCAGTAGTGGGGGCGGCAGTGGGAGCCGGTGCGCTCGCGACGGTCTTCTCGCCGTCCCGCTCCGCCTTGCTCGGGCGGGGTGCGAAGATGACGGGCTCCCTGCGCGTGGCCGCCGGTTCCGCGGCCTGCTCGTCGCGGGAGGCGGCGTCCGGGGCCTCGGTCTTCTCGGGCCCCTCTTCCTCACCCACGACCAGGCGCTTGATCCGGGACCTGACCTTGTCGCCGATCAGCAGTGCCTGGCCGACGCCGTTCAGAGCGGTCTGGAGCATGAGCACCGGCAGCGCCCGCAGCCGTTCCCCACTCTCCATTGCGTCGCGGAGAGGTTTTGTTATAGCCCTAAGGACGGACATTTCGGCTCCCGGGGAGATGTGTATAGGTACACCCAGTCTCGCAAGACCAGGGTCAAGAGGCGGCTCGCGTTCCACATAGCATAGGAACATGGACGTGCAGACCTCAGCGACCCGCCGTGTCCTGGTCGCCAAGCCCCGCGGCTACTGCGCGGGAGTCGACCGAGCGGTACAGGCGGTGGAGCGGGCGCTGGAGCAGTACGGCGCGCCCGTCTACGTACGCAAGCAGATCGTGCACAACACCCACGTCGTGAAGACGCTGGAGGAGCGCGGCGCCGTCTTCGTGGAGGAGACCGAGGAGGTCCCCGAGGGCGCGATCGTCGTGTTCTCCGCGCACGGCGTCGCCCCGGCCGTCCACGAGGAGGCCGCCGGCCGTCGGCTGAAGACCATCGACGCCACGTGCCCGCTGGTCACCAAGGTGCACAACGAGGCCAAGAGGTTCGCGGCCAAGGACTACGACATCCTGCTCATCGGGCACGAGGGGCACGAGGAGGTCGAGGGCACCGCCGGGGAGGCCCCCGAGCACATCCAGCTGGTCGACGGCCTCGACGGCGTCGGCGAGGTGTCCGTCCGGGACCCGGAGAAGGTGGTCTGGCTCTCCCAGACGACCCTGTCGGTGGACGAGACGACCGAGACCGTGGCCCGGCTGCGGACACGCTTCCCGAACCTCATCGACCCGCCGAGCGACGACATCTGCTACGCCACCTCCAACCGGCAGACGGCCGTCAAGGCGATCGCCGCGGAGTCCGACCTGGTCATCGTCGTCGGCTCGACCAACTCGTCCAACTCCAAGCGGCTGGTCGAGGTGGCCAAGGACTACGGCGCCACCGCCTCCTACCTCGTCGACGACGCCTCCTTCGTACGGGAGGAGTGGCTGGAGGGCGTCCGCACGGTCGGCCTCACCAGCGGCGCGTCGGTGCCGGAGGAGCTGGTGGAGGGCGTGCTCGCCAAGCTCGCCGGCCTCGGCTTCACCGACGTCGAGGAGGTCGAGTCGGTGCAGGAGAGCATGCGCTTCGCCCTGCCCCACGAGCTGCGCCGCGATCTCCGCGCCGTGTAGGCGACCCCGCCCACCCCACTACAGACCACTACGGAGACGACCGGCCGTGCGTACGGCCTATTCGTCGGCCGCCTTGCCGTACACGCGGGGTTCGAAGTAGCCCTCGGGCTCGGGGTCGAAGGCTTGGCCGCGGCCCCTGCGGGCGCGGCCGGGCGCGGTGGCGCGGGTCCCGCCGACCCCTGTGCCGGCCGCCGTCCCAGCCCTTGTGCCGGTCCTCGCGGCGCCCCCCGTACCGGCGGGTTCGGGCACGGCGCCCGTACGCAGTTCCCTGAGGTTGTCGGGCAGGCCGCGCACCCAGGCGACGCCCAGCGCCAGCGCCGATCCGGCGAACAGCCACGGGGCGGCCGACGACAGCGTCGTGAACATGCCGAGCCCGAACGTCGGGAGCATCGAGCCGGACCCGAGTGACCGCAGCAGCTCCACCAGCAGGGCCGCGAGGAAGAAGACCAGCGGGGGCGTCACCACCAGCGGCAGCAGATCGCGGGGCCGTACGAGCAGGACGGCCGCGAGGCAGCCGGCCACGAACGCGGGCCCGGGCAGCTTCGGCAGGAGACCCACCACGGTGATCACGAAGAGCATGACGATCGCCCCCCGAGCGGTCAGCCGCAGCCCGGCTCGACCGGTGCCTGTCATCGGGCCCCCCTCACGACAAGTCTCGCGCCAATTTACCGTTCTGACGATGCGGGGGAGGGGAGCTTACCCGCTCTTCACCTTCGAGTTCGGGGATCGCGACCGGCCGGGGGACCTCCTCCACCGCCGCCGGGGCGTCGAGCGAGTAGTCCACGAGGCCGAGGTCGTTCATCCTTCGCGCGCTGACCAGGACGCGGCTCTCCAGGCTGCCGACCGTCTGGTTGTACGCGGTGACGGCCCGGGTGAGCGCCCTGCCCAGGGTGTCCACGTGCCGCCCGAGGCCGCCGAGCCGGTCGTACAGCTCCTTGCCGAGGTCGAAGACCGCCTTGGCGTTCTCGCTGACCGCCGCCTGCTGCCAGGCGTACTGCGCGGTGCGCAGCATCGTCACGAGTGTCGTCGGGGTGGCGATGTGCACGCGCCGCCGCATCGCGTACTCGAGTAATCCGGGATCGCGCTCCAGCGCGGGCGCGAGGAAGGCCTCGCCGGGGATGAACAGCACCACGAACTCGGGCGACGGGCTGAACGCCTGCCAGTACGACTTGGCCGCCAGCCGGTCCACGTGCTCGCGCAGGTGCCGCGCGTGGGCGTCGAGCCGGGTCGAGGCGAACGAGGGATCGGCGCTCTCGGCCGCCTCCAGGTAGGCCGCGAGCGACACCTTCGCGTCCACGATGACGTTCTTGCCGCCGCTGAGCCGCACCACCATGTCCGGACGGACCAGCCCATCGCGGGTGACGGCGCTGACCTGCTCGTCGAAGTCGCAGAACCGGGCCATCCCGGCGATCTCCGCCACCCGCCGGAGCTGCAGCTCTCCCCAGCGTCCCCGGGCCTCCGGCCGCTGGAGCGCCCGCACCAGCGCGTCCGTCTGGGCCTTCAGCCGTTCGGAGCTCTCCCGTACGAACTCCATCTGCTTGCTCAGCTCGGCGCGGGCGGCGCGGGCGCCCGACTCGCTCTCCCTGAGCTGGCTCTCCACCTTGGCGAGCGTCTCGCGCAGCGGCGCGACCAGATTCTCGACCGCCTGGCGGCGCTGGTCGAGGTCGCCGGCCGCCTCCGCCCTCGTGGTGTTGAGCCGGTTCTCGGCCAGTTCGAGGAAGCGCAGGTTGGCGACGTCGAGAGCGTGGGCCGAGATGGCCTGGAACCGCTCGGTGAGCTGGTTCTCGACGTAGGCGACCTTGTCCTCCGCCGCCCGCGTCCTCGCCTCGGCCTCCGCCACCCGTGCGGCGGCCTCGGCCGTACGGCCCGCGGCCCGCATCCCGGCGAGGGCCAGACCGGTCACCAGGCCGACGGCGAGTCCCAGTACGAGCGCCACGACATCCACGGTCTGGATGATTTCAGGCGTTGGCGTGCCAAACGGGGAGGCGCGCCCAGGAGGGGGCCGAGGCCGCCGATGTCCGGCGCACCCGCCGAGGCCCCTAAACTCGTGGTACGTGAGCCTGAGCATCGGCATCGTCGGCCTTCCCAACGTCGGTAAGTCCACGCTTTTCAACGCGCTGACCAAGAGCGGGAACGCCCTGGCGGCCAACTACCCGTTCGCCACGATCGAGCCGAACGTCGGCATCGTCGGCGTCCCGGACGCGCGGCTGAACACGCTGGGGGAGATCTACAACTCCGCCCGCATCCTGCCCGCCAAGGTGGAGTTCGTCGACATCGCCGGCCTGGTGAAGGGCGCGTCCGAGGGACAGGGCCGGGGCAACCAGTTCCTCGCCAACATCCGCGAGACCGACGCGATCTGCCAGGTGATCCGGGTCTTCTCCGACCCCGACGTGACCCACGTGGACGGCGAGGTGTCGCCGCAGCGCGACATCGAGACCATCAACACCGAGCTGATCCTCGCCGACCTGCAGACGATCGAGAAGGCGGTGCCCCGCCTGCAGAAGGAGGCGCGCACCAACAAGGACCGCAAGGTCCTGCTGGAGGCGGCCGAGGCCGCGGCGAAGCTCCTCGACACCGGCACGACCCTGTACGCCGGGGGCAAGGGCGCCGGCATCGACCTCGCCGACCTGCGTGAGCTGCACCTCCTCACGGCCAAGCCGTTCCTGTACGTCTTCAACCTCGACGCGGACGAGCTGACCGACGAGGACCTGCGGGCCAAGCTCTCGGCGCTGGTGGCCCCGGCCGAGGCCGTGTTCCTCGACGCCAAGATCGAGTCGGAGCTGGTGGAGCTGCCCGACGACGAGGCGCTGGAGCTGCTGCAGTCCGTCGGCCAGGAGGAGTCGGGTCTCGCCCAGCTCGCCCGGGTCGGGTTCGAGACGCTGGGCCTGCAGACCTACCTGACGGCCGGGCCCAAGGAGGCGCGGGCCTGGACGATCCGCCGGGGCGCCACCGCCCCCGAGGCCGCCGGGGTCATCCACACCGACTTCCAGCGCGGGTTCATCAAGGCCGAGGTCATCTCGTTCGACGACCTGGTCGAGGCGGGCTCGATGACCGCCGCCAGGGCCGCCGGCAAGGCCCGGATCGAGGGCAAGGACTACGTCATGCGCGACGGCGACGTCGTGGAGTTCCGCTTCAACGTCTGATCCGGCCCCGGCTGGCGCTGCCAGGGCTCTCCGGTGCCGTCGGCGGCGAGGTGCCGTTCGTAGGCGGCCACCTTGCCGTCGATGAGATCGAGGCAGTCCCGTAGCTGCGCGAGCCGCTCGGTGACACGGCGCTGGTGCTCGCGCAGCACCTCGAGCCGTTCCGCTTCGTTGCCGGTGCCCTCGCGCACGAGCCGGGCCAGCCGGCTGATCACCGCCAGCGGCATGCCGGAGGCCCGGAACTTCACGCAGTTGCCCAGCCACTCGACGTCCCAGGCGCTGTAGACCCGCCGCCCGGCGTCGTCACGCCGCACCTCGCCCGCGAGCAGCCCCGCACGCTCGTACAGCCGCAGCGTGTGCACGCTCAGGCCGGTGCGCCTGGCCACCTCGCCGATATGGAGGACCTCAGCCGTCACGCGGTGATCGTAACCGGTTGACCTAGACCTCGGTCGAACACCTAGCGTCTGCGCCATGACCAGCGACACGACAGCTGACACGGGACAGCACGCCATCGCCGCAGGCAGCACGGCCGCCGAGGTGCTGGCCGGGATCGACCTGACCGGCAGGACCGCGGTCGTCACCGGCGGATACTCCGGCCTGGGTCTCGCGGCCACCCGCGCGCTCGCCGGGGCCGGGGCGCGCGTCGTCGTCCCGGCGCGCCGGCCCGAGACGGCGCGGCAGGCGCTCGCCGGCGTCGACGGCGCCGACGTCAACAGGGCCGAGGTCGAGCGACTCGACCTCGCCGACCTTGATTCCGTACGGGCGTTCGCCGAACGGTTCCTGCGCCGGCAGGCTCCCCTCCACATCCTGATCGCCGGCGCCGGGATCATGGCCTGCCCCGAGACCCGGGTGGGGCCCGGCTGGGAGGCGCAGTTCGCCGTCAACCACCTGGGCCACTACGCGCTGACGCACCTGCTGTGGCCCGCCCTCACGGCCGCCGGCGCGGCCCGCGTCGTCTCGGTCTCCTCCGGGTACGACGCGGGCTGGCGCATCCGGTGGGACGACCCGCAGTTCACCCGCGGCTACGACAAGTGGGCCGCCTACGCCCAGTCGAAGCTCGCCAACATCCTGTTCGCCCGCCACCTGGATCGGCTGGGGGGTCCGTACGGGGTCCACGCGTTCTCGGTCAATCCCGGCTGGATCCGCACTCCGCTGCAACGGCACCTCACGGCCGGCGAGATGGTCGCGGCCGGCTGGATCGACGCCGAGGGCAACTCGGCGCCCGGCCTGTTCCGGGCACCCGAGCAGGGTGCGGCGACGCTGGTCTGGGCCGCCACGTCACGCGAACTCGACGGGCGCGGCGGTGACTACTGCGCCGACTGCCGCGTCGCCGGAGAAGGCCCGGCGGACGACGGCGCGGCGGCCCGTCTCTGGGCGCTCTCGGCCGGCCTGACGGGTCTCGACCGCATTCATTGATCGTTTCGCTGTGGAGAGGTAGCTTTGGCCTTGATTACATAATTACAAAGGGGTGGGTGCTCGTGATCGTCGAATACATCCGTTACCGCGTTCCCGACGGGGAGGAGTTCGAGGCCGCCTACCGGCGCGCCGTCGTGCCGCTCGGGCGGGCGCCGCAGTGTCTCGACTACGAATTGTCCCGCTGTGTGGACGAGCCCGAGTGCTACATCCTGCGCATCACCTGGACCTCGGCCCGCGACCACCTCGAAGGCTTCCGCGGCAGCGAGCACTTCCGGGAGTTCTTCGCCGAGATCAAGCCGTACGTGTCGAACATCGAGGAGATGCGGCACTACGAGAAGGTGATCGAGAAGACCGAGCCCACGCTGTTCGAGTGGGCCGGGGGCGCGGAGGCGCTGGAGCGGCTGACCGAGGCGTTCTACGGGCGGGTCAAGGAAGACGACCTGGTCGGGCCGCTCTTCGCGCACATGGACAGCCGCCATCCCGCGTACGTCGCGATGTGGCTCGGCGAGGTCTTCGGCGGCCCGGCCCGGTACAGCGAGGAGCGCGGCGGCCACTCGCACATGGTCTCCCACCACCTCGGCAAGGGCATCACGGAGCGGCAGCGCCGCAGGTGGGTGAGCCTGCTCATGGACGCGGCCGACGAGGTGGGCCTGCCCGCCGACCCGGAGTTCAGGGCGGCGTTCGCGGGTTACGTCGAGTGGGGCACCCGTCTGGCCGTCCACTTCTCGCAGCCGGGAGCCACGCCGCCGGGCGAGGAGCCGGTGCCGCGCTGGGGCTGGGGCGTCATGCCGCCCTACCAGCCCTGACGCCGGGGCCGGACGCCAACGGCCATCCGTCTCCTCACCTCAGAGTCCCCTTCCGTACAAGCCGGCCCCAAGACGTGTGCGGGTAACATCCGCCGCGTCTCTCCCATCGGTCAGATCCTCCATGGCCTGCGGAAACGCTTGTATCAAGTGCCCTGGACGCCCTCGGGACGCTCCATTGAGCATCGAATTGAGGCCGTTGGGCGGCGACTCGTCAGGTGAACCCTCCCTTTTCAGTAATTGATCCCATTTCAGGCTGTATGTCGGCTTGATTGGGAGAGGGAGACGCCCACGGCGCAATTCGGGAGCCGGGAAAAGCCCAGGTGGCTCGACCTGCGCGGCCCGATACGGGCCCAAGGAGGGACCATGCATCGGAAGTCCGGACAGCTCGCTCTCTCGGCGGTCATCGCCGCGACGCTCACGGCCGGAGGGGTCGCTCTGGCGAGCGGCGCGGCCTCCGCCGCCACGATCGCGCCGCAGGAAAGGGTGCCGGGCGGATGGGCGCGCTCGGTCGCCTACACCCCCGTCCTGGAGCCGTCGCTGAGCATGGTCGCCGAAGTGCCGGCCATCTCCACGATCGCCGTACCGGAACTGCCCGCCAGCCTGATGGTCATACCGCAGGCGTACTCCGGCCTGAGCGGCCTGAGCAGCGAGATGGAGCAGGCGCGGGCCGACATCAACGCAGAGGCCGCCAGCGCTATGCAGCGCATCAGGGACGAGGCCGCCGGCGCCCAGCAGCGCATCCAGCAGATGGCGAGCGATGCCATGGCGCAGCTGCCGAGCGAGTCGTCCTCGCTCCCGTCCTCGCCGGAGTCGTCACTGCAGTCGTCCCAGGAATCGTCCCAGGAATCGTCCCAGGAGTCCGTCCAGGAGTCCTCCGAGCAGTCGTCGCTGGAGTCGTCCTCCTCGGCGCCGTCGTCCGTGGAGGCACCTCTGGAGGCTCCCCTGGAGCCGCCTCTGGAGTCGTCCGTCTCCGGAGAGTCGAGCCTCGGGACGGAGAGTGAGACGTCCTCCTCGTCCTCGGCCTGCCAGTGACGGGAGCGCGCACGACCGATCGGAGAGGGTCCCGCACGTACCGCGTGCGGGACCCTCGCGTGCGGAGGCCGGCTCCGGGCGGTACGTCCGCATCGCCATCTCTCCAGGCTGTGAAGACACCAATAGGTGGCGGTTAGGTAATCGCCAACCCCGCTGGCCAGGCATAACGCACTTTTCCACAGAGTGGATAGGCGTGGCGCCTCACAACGCGATGTAGACCTGGTTTGCTCGCTCGCGGCGATGCTTGCACCATGGGCGTGGCTTACCTGGAAGAATTGGCTAGACCGCTAGGGTGAATACTTCAATGCGGCTAACCGGAACGAGAGCAAGAGGAAACCGCGCCAGCCGGATGGATCGGCGCGAGCGGAGGCGTGATGGCTCGCAGGTCAGACGTCCAGCAGGATCCTCGGATCGCTGGCGACCCTGAGCCGTACCCTCCGGAGGGCCTCGACCGGTTGGCAGCACCTCACGGCACCGCCCCCCGGCGCAGAGGATGGAGCGGCGGCGGAGGCCGCTGGCTCGTCTGGGCCGGGCGCGCGATCCTCTGGGCCCTGATCATCGTGATCGTGGTCAACGGCGTCCGGGCGTTGTTCGAGCGTTCCATGCAGGACACCGGCACCGGCACCGCCCCGGCCGGAACGGCCACGTCGGCCTTCCCGACGACGCGGGCGGCGGCCTTCGCGGACCAGTTCGCGGCGGTCTACCTCAACTACGACGCGGCCAACCCCCAGCAGCGTGCGGAACGGCTGAAGGCGTTCCTGCCGGAGGGCGCCGACGCGCAGTTCGGCTGGAACGGCTACGGGCGCATGTCCGCCGGAGCCTTCCAGTACGCGGGGATCGACGTGATCGACGACCACAACGCCCGGGTGAGCGTGTCGTACCAGTCCGGGGACTCCCGTGGCCTGCTGTCCGTGCCGGTCTACTACGACGGCGGCAGGTTCGTGGTGTCGGCGCAGCCCGCCCTGCTGCCCGACCCTGGCCCGGCCGGTCTGCCCCAGCTTCCCGATCCCGACAGTGACTCCGCCACCGAGGCCGAACTGCGTCCGACGCTCGAAGGCTTCTTCAAGGCGTACGCCGCGGGCAATCAGGCGGATCTGCAGCGATACGTCGCGAACGGCGTGACGATCGAGGGCTTCAACGGCAGGTTCACCTTCGCCGAGCTGAAGAAGGTGTCCGTGCCACCGGGTGGTGCCGACAGCAGGAAGGTGACCGCGGTGGTGGTGTGGGCAGTGGCGTCCGGCGACGGGACGGCGCCGAGTCCGTCCCAGGACCCGGCCGGCGAGCCGGGGGGCCTCGAACAGGCCTACGAGCTGACGGTTGAGAAGCAGGGCGGCAAGTGGTTCGTCAAGGACATCCAGGGTGCGAACCGGTCCGTGGGGTAGCGCATGCCCGGCACAGACATCGCTGATCCATACCCCCGGGAGGGCGAGAGTTGATTGTGAAGACCATCGCGGATCATTTCCTTGATCTGGCCGCACCGTCGCCGGCGCCGGTGACGGGCATCAACACCGAAGGTCTCGCTGAATTCCTCAGGAAGTTCTTCGCCCCGCTGTTCCTCGCGGTCGTCTCCGTCGTGGCGATCTTCTTCCTCTTCACCCGTGAGATCACCAGGTTCGTGCAGTTCATCATCCTGGCGATCGCGATCGGTGTGATCTTCTACGTCCCCAACATCATCGAGGTGACAGCGAAGGCCATCGCGGGCGCGCTCGGGATCAAGTAATCGGGCGGAGAGGAGGTTCGGGTGGATCTGCCCACATATACGAATATCTGGCGTATCGAGAAGCGGCTGTACAAGCTGTACGACCTACGGCTGCCGATGCCGCTTCCAGTCGTCTGGATCGGTGTGTTCGTGGGTGTCTCCGTACCTTGGTGGCTCTTCCTCCTCCTGGTGAGACTGCCGCTGGAGGCGCCGTGGCACGTCGTCTACCTGGTTCCTCCGGGCGTGCTCACCTGGCTGTCCACCCGTCCGGTCATCGAGAACAAACGTCTCACCGAGCTTCTCCAGTCGCAGGTTCGCTACATGGCCGAGCCCAAGACCTGGTGCCGGATGGCTCCGTTCGACGAGCCGGACGAGATCGCCCTCACCGGGCGCGTCTGGCGGACCACCCCGCCTGCCCCCACCGGCAACGGCAGAACCGTCTCCCGCGGGGTCAGAGCCAGGGCGCGCCGCCCGATCTCGGTAAAGGTCGCCGCCACGGAGGCCGCGCAGCCCTCGGGCGCCTCACGAGCCGCCGCGGCGCACGCGGGCGGGCCGCCGCTCGACCCGTCCCGTGTCGTGCGCCCCGCGGTGGCCGCCGCTGCCGCCGCGGCCATGCCGGTCGCCACCGGCAGCCCCGCTCCGCTCCCCTGGAGCGGCGCCGCCGCCAAGCGTGACACCACGGGCGATGTCACGGGTGAGCGGGTCTACTCCCTGCCGCAGCCACCCCCGCCGGCGAGCCCCGCCCGTACGGGCGATCCCGTGCGTGACCGGCACACCGGCGGATCACCCGCCGGGTGGGAGGACGGCACTGCCCAGGACAGCACTGCCCAGGACAGCACTGCCCACAGCAGCACGGCCGACGACGGCATGGTCCACGACGCGGAGTCGCGGGACCGGGGCTCGGACAGGCAGGTGCCCGGTGCGAGCCCCGCCGCCGCCTCGCAGGCCCACCCGCAGGCCCAGTCGGAGCCGCGTTCCGAGGCCCACTCCGAGGCCCACCCCGTGCCGCCCATCGGTACAGAGACGCTGCGCCGTCTGCGCAGGCTCGCCGCGTCCTCCGAACCCCGCGCCATACTGCCCGCCGACCCGGCCTTCTCGACCCCGGGCCGGCACGATTCGGATGACGAGCGGGCCGCGGACCTCCCGGCCGCACCGGCCGTTCCGGAATCCGCCGCAGAAACCGCCCAGGAAACCGCTCAGCAAGCCGTCCAGGAAGTTGCTCCAAGGGCGGATTCCGACCGCGACGAGGCCGCGCGACAGGACGCGACCGCGCCGGGTGACAACGCGGGGGACCGGCACTCCGCCGCCTCCGCCACTCCTGCGACCTCGGCTGACTTGGCTACCTCCGAGTCCGCCGACGCCGAGCAGGCCGACGCCGGGCCGGGTGCCACCGAACCCGCTGCGAACGAGCCCATCACCCTTCGAGCTGCCAGCGCCGCCTCCGAGGCCGGGATCGGGCGGGCGGAGGACGACGAGCGCAACGAGGACGAGCGGGACCACGAGAAGCAGGTCCGGAGCCAGTGGGATCACGGTGATCGGGGCCAGGGTGATCGGGGCGAGGGTGCCGGGAGGAGCGAAGCCCCCGCGCGGCGGGACGACGCCGATGTTCTCGCGCAGCACCGCAGGGGGCGGCCGCCTCGGCTGGTGCGACCCCGTGAGCAGGGCGGCGTGTGGGGAGAGGCGCTCCCCGCGACGGCCCAGGCCCATACCTCGCCCGATCAGTCTGCGGACATCGCAGACGCCGGCGACATCAGGGACACCGGTGACGTCCCGAAGAGCGCTGAGCCTGCGGACGTGACGGTCATCGGGCCCTTCCGGACCGGCCCGACGGCGACTGCCGGTCCCTCGGAGGCCAACACCAAGGCCGACGGAAACATCGACGCCAGCGCCAGCGCCGACATCGATGCCGGCGCCGGCGCGGGCGCGGAGCGGGCCGGTGAAGTGTCCGCTCCGGCCGCGCAGCCGATCAGGATCAGGCCGCCCTACTCGCAGCCCCCCGCCGCGCACCGCTCCGAGCCGCAGCCGCCCAGTGCCCAGCCCGACGTCCAGCCCGGTGACACGCAACCCGGTGACGCGCAGCCGGGCGCCGGTCACCGGGAGGGGTCGTACGGCCTCGGCTCGGGATCGCCCGGTCCGGCGGGCAAGGGGAGCGTCACGCCTCCGGCGGGTCCCGCCGGAGTGCCGATCCGGACGGTCCCGGCGGGGCCCCGCCACGCGGCCCCGTCCGGCGCGCGGCCCGCGCTGCCCGCCGCCAGGCCCGCGACCGGCCGGCCGGGGCACGAGGAGCCGCCGCGGCTGCGCCGGGTCGAGGCGGTGGTGGGCCGCGACCCCTCCGGCGGCTGGCGGCGCCTGGCGCAGGTGGTCGTGGGCGGCAGCCGTACGGACGGCATGGAGGTCGACGAGGCGCGCGCCCGCGTCCCGCTGACCACCAGCAGGCGGATCATGGTGCTCGGCTGCACGGGCGGCGCCGGGCAGACGACCACGGCCTTAATGCTGGGCCACACGCTGGCCCGATACCGAGACGACCGGGTGCTCGCGCTCGACGCGAACACCGGCGAGGGCACGCTGACGACCAGGATCGCCGCCGAGTCGCCGGAGACGCTGAGCTCGCTGCTGGAGGGCTCCGAGGAGGTGAGCGGCTACCTCGGCATGCGGTCCTACACGACGCGCTGCGAGTCGGGCCTGGAGGTCGTCGGAGCGGACACCGACGACCGGGTGACCCAGCGCCTCGCGGAACGCGCGTTCCTGGCCGACTGGCGCCGGACGCTCGCCGCGCTCGACCGGCACTATCGCCTGACCGTCATCGACCCCGCGGCCGCGCTGGCCGCCCGCCTCCTGCCGTACGCCGACCAGCTCGTGCTGGTCGCCCCCGCGAGCGAGGACGCCTCCGAGGCGGTCGCGATGACGTACGAGTGGCTCGACGGCCACGGCTGCTCCGACCTGCGGCGGCGGGCGGTCATGGTGATCAACGGAGTGAGCCGCCGCAGCCTCCCCGACGTGGAGCAGGCGGAGGCGGTCGCCAGCGGCAGGTGCCGGGCGATCGTCCGCATCCCCTGGGAGGACGAGCTGGCGCCCGGACGGCCGGGACCGGTCGACATCACCCATCTCCGGACAGGCGGCCGCAGGGCGTACGTCGCGCTCGCGGGAGTGATCGTGAACGGCCTGGCGGCGGCCCAGGCCAAGCAGGAGGTGGCGAGATGAACGCCGGACGCGTGCCGCGGCGAGGGCGGTCGCGCGGGTCCGACGGGTCCCGGGACGTGCGATCAGGAGAGCTGGTGAAAGGTCGATGAGCAGGGCGCGCAGTCGCCTGGCGGTGCGGTACTTCGATGATCGGGTTCTGCTCACCGACTCGGCGGCCTGGGCCTACTTCCGCCTGCCGACGGTGAGCTACGAGTTCCTCACCCCCGAGGAGCGCGAGGCGCTGGCCACGAACGTCACGATCGCGCTGGCCGCGATCAGGATGCCGGACGCCGAGGTGCACCTGCGGGTCGCGCACCGGGCGTATCCCGCCGCGGAGTGGGCGATGGCCCTCAACGCGACCTCCGACGAGGGTCCGGGCTGGCGGGAGTACCTGGAGGAGATGTACCGCCACGTCTGGGCCAAGGACTTCTGGAGCAAGGAGGTCTACCTCGGCGTACGGCTCGGCCCGCGCGGCGCCCAGCTCGGCACCGGCGTGCTGGCCCAGCTGTTCGGCTTCTACCAGCGCGGCGAGAAGAAGCTGGGCATCGAGGACGACCACGTGCCGGACAGGGAGATCGCCCGGTGGACCGAGGCCGCCGAGCGGCTCGGCCGGGCGCTGGGCTCCAGCGCGCTCTATGCCCGCCACGCCACCTCGACCGAGATCGCCTGGTTGTTCCAGCACGCCGCGGCGGCCGGTCTCGGCGAGCCGCTGCCCTCGGCGTCGCCCCGCCGCAGATGGGGCAAGGGCGAGATCGAGGCGCTGGTCGAGGGCCAGATCCACAACGGCAGGTCGCTGCTGCGCATCCAGCAGCCGGCCGGCGAGGCCTACGTCGCGCACCTGTCGTTCGCCCGGTTCCCCGATCTCATGCCGTTCCCCGACGGCGAGCCGTGGCTGCACTTCACCGACCAGCTTCCCTTCCCCGTCGAGATCTCCAGCCGGATGCGGCTGATCCCGCCCGTACGGGCCAGCAAGGACGTGGCGCGCAAGCTCGCCCACGCCCGCGACATGGACATCCACATCCGCGAGGCGGGGGCCGAGGCTCCGCTGGCGCTGGCCGAGCAGATCGACGCCGCCCGCATGCTGGAGCACGGCATCACCAAGGAGCGGCTGCCCTTCGTCTACGGCTGGCACCGGCTGAGTGTCAGCGCGCCGACCGAGGAGATGTGCGTCCAGCGGGTCGAGGCCATCGTCGAGCACTTCCGCGACATCGGCGTCGACGTCGTCAACTCCACCGGCGACCAGTTCTCGCTGTTCTGCGAGGCGCTGCCGGGGGAGCGGCTGCGGGTCAACGCGTACGCCCAGCGGCAGCCGCTGCGGACGATCGCGGGCGGCATGGCCACCGCGACCGTCGAGATCGGCGACCGGGTCGACGAGTCGAACGCCGGGTGGATCGGGCCGTACGTCGGAGAGACGCTGGGCCGGGCGCGCAGTATCGTCCACTTCGACCCGCTCGTCGCGGCGGCGCGCAACCGCCCGACGGCCATCGCGATCACCGGTGAGCCGGGCGGTGGAAAGACCACGCTGGCGCTGCTGCTGATCTACCAGATGGCGCTACGCGGCGTCACGATCGCGGTGATCGACCCCAAGGGTGACGCCGAGTCGCTCGTACGGCTGCTGCGGGCGCGGGGCCGCAAGGCGCGGGTCATCCCGCTGGGGTCGGCCGCGCCGGGCCTGCTCGACCCGTTCGCGTTCGGCGACGACATCGCTGCGAAGAAGACGATGGCGACCGAGACCCTGCGGCTGCTGCTGCCGAGGATGTCGGAGGAGCGCGAGTCCGCCATGATCCAGGCGGTCGCGGCGGTGTCGAACGAGCCCGACCCCTCGCTGGGGAAGGTGGTCGACCACCTGGAGCAGTCGTCCGACCCCGCGTCCAAGAACCTCGGGGCCGTGCTGCGCTCGATGTCGGAGATGCACCTCGCCCGGCTCTGCTTCGACGCCTACGGCGGCGAGCAGATCGACACCGCGGGCTGGACGACGGTGTTCACGCTCGGCGGCCTCACGCTGCCCGACGTGGCGACGGTCAGGGACGACTACTCCTACGAGCAGCGGCTGTCGGTGGCGCTGCTCTACCTGGTGTCGCAGTTCGCCCGGCGCCTGATGAACGGGCTCGACCGGCGTACGCCGAAGGCCATCTTCCTCGACGAGGCGTGGGCGATCACGTCCACCCCCGAGGGCGCCAAGCTCGTGCCCGAGGTTTCACGGATGGGCCGTTCGCGCAACACGGCGCTCGTCCTGGTCTCACAGAACGCCGGTGACCTTCTCAACGAACAGGTCACCAACTGCCTGTCGTCGGTGTTCGCGTTCCGGTCCACCGAGCGGGTGGAGGTCGAGCACGTGATGGAGCTTCTCGGCGTGGACCCGTCGGAGGACCACAAGGGCGTGCTGCGCTCCCTGGGCAACGGGGAGTGCGTCTTCCGGGATCTGGACGGCCGGGCCGGCCGTATCGGGGTGGACCTTATTTCGGAGGAGCTGCTGCGCTGGCTTGACACCAATCCGACACACGACAAACCCGGCGAGAACATGCATGATCTCTTTGACGGGGGCTCCGGTCGGTCGGGGGTCGCGCAGGAGGTGCGATCGTGAGCGTGCGCAGGAACGGTCCCAGAGGCCGCACCGAAGAGGGTGGTAGACGCGGCAGGAGGCTCCGGCGGAGCCTCGCCCTGCTGTTCGTCGCCTTCGCGGCGTTCGTGACGCTGCCGCTGGTCTTCCCGTCCGGCACGGCGAGCGCCGACGGGATCTGCGACCTGTCGCCCAAACTCGCCCCCGAGATCGTGGGCGGCGGCGTCGACGGCCTGGTGCAGCCCCCGGCGCCGGAGGACGCGACGGCCGCCACCACCGGTAAGCCGCCCGCCGGTGCTGCGGACGGCTCGGCGGGGAGCACGGCGTCGAAGGAGCCGGTCACCAACTACGAGCGGTACGGCATGGCCGGGCAGTTCTGGCACACCTACGGCCTCGGGTGCTCCGACGTCACCGCCGTGCTCGGCAACGCGTGGGCCAACACGGTCTTCTCCTGGGCCAAGGCCGTCGACCGGCTGACGATCAGCACGTACCAGGCGGCGGCCACCGAGGGCCCGCTCCAGCCCATCAAGGAAGTCGCCGACGACATCGTCAAGAACCTCGCCGACGCGATGTACTGGCCGTACCTGCGCCCGGTCGTCATCCTCGCCGCGATCTGGCTGGCCTGGTACGGCCTCATCCGCAAACGCGCGACGACGACCACCGAGGGCGTCGTCTGGATGGTCCTCGCGGTCACGGTCGCGATCTGGTTCTTCAGCCGCCCGGGCGACTTCACCGGCCTCGGCAAGACCGTGACCGACAAGACCGGCGAGATCGTCAACTCGGCGTTCTCCGGCCTGCCGGGAGCGGGCGGCGCGTCCTGCCTGCCCATGAAGGCGACCGAGCCGGGCGAGGTGCCGAGCGAGCCCACGGCGGGCGGCTACGGCCGGCAGGGCACCCCCGGCGTGGCCCAGAACGCCGACGCCCTGTGGTCGATCCTCGTCTGCAAGCCGTGGCTGATGGGTGAGTTCGCCACGGCCGACCCCAACGCCGGTCTCGTGAAGGGCCTCGGCGCCAAGACCCTCGATCTTCAGGCGATCGACGCCCAGGAACTGGCCGCCAAGCAGACTCCGGCCTCCGACTCGCACCAGCAGCGGTTCGAGGAGGAGGTCGCCAAGCCGCTGCAGAGCACTCCGGTGTTCTTCCTCTTCCAGGGCAAGGACTGGACCAGCCGCCTCGGCATCGCCATCGGGGCGTTCATCGCGGCGATGGTCGCCGGTCTGCTCATCTTCCTCGTCGCGGTGTCGCTGCTCGTGCTGAAGGTCGGCTTCCTGCTGCTGCTGATGCTCGCGCCGGTCTTCCTGCTGATCGGCGTGCATCCCGGCTCGGGACGGATCATCGCCATGCGGTGGCTGGAGATGCTGGTCGGCACGCTGCTCCGTCAGGCCGTGCTCGCGCTGGTGCTGGGCATCCTCGTGTACGGCTACGCGCTGATCATCTCGACCAACCTGCCGTGGGGCATGCAGATCCTCTTCATGGCGCTGCTGACGATCGCGGTCTTCTTCTACCGCAGGCCGTTCCAGCATCTGTTCGCCTCGATGGACGGGCACACGCTCGCCACGCGGATGCTCGGCGAGGCCGCGACCGCGCCGACGCTCTCCCGGGCGGCCTCCGTGCTGCCGCCGGTCGCGGCGGCCCGGGCGGGCCGGTGGGGCCTGCGCAAGGCCGAGCCCGTCATCGGCGCCGCCGCGATGGCGAGCGGCGCGGGAGCCGCCGCCGCTGCCGCCTCCTCCGTGGCCCAGGGCCGGGTGCGTGGCGAGGAGGGCGCGGGCAACGTCCCCGCCCAGGCCGGAGCGCGCGCGGGGGCGCAACCCGCGCCGCTCGACGCCGACGGGCAGGCGGGCCGCCGCAAGGCCGGGGTCGCCGCCGCACGTCCCGGCACCGCCCCGCCGCTGAACCTGTCCGGCGTACGGGCGGCCGGGGCCCGGGGCCCGGCGAACGGCCAGGTGAACGGCCCTGCGAACGGCCCTGCGAACGGCCCTGCGACGGGACGGGCACCTGGACGGGTCACGGGAGGCGGGGCTGCGCCGTCACGGCCGTCCGGGCCGTCGGCTCCGTCCGCGCCGCCGCGGCGGGTGACGGGAGCCGCGGTCACCGGCGTCTCCGCCTCCTCCGCTCCTCCCTCCGCCGCTCCCACAGGCGGATCGGGTGGCGGGTCCGGCAGTGGCGGATCCGGTGGCGGGTCCGGGGGCGGCTGGTTCAGTGGCCGGTCCGGCGGCTGGGCCTCCCGGCCGTCGTCCACGCGCGGCTCCGGCGGCTCGGGTGGCTCAGGTGGCGGGTCGGGCAGCATCTTCGGCGGCGGCTCGGGTCGCTCGCCGCGGGGCTCCTCCGGCAGCGGGTCGGGGAGCATCTTCGGCGGCGGTTCGGGTCGCTCGTCCCGGGACTCCTCGGGCTCCTCAGGCGGCTCGGGTGGTTCGGGAGGCTCGGGCGGCCTGTTCGGCGGTTCGTCCCGCCGGGGTGACGCGGGCCGCTCCCGTCCGGCGCCGCCGCGTGACTCCCGTGACTCGGGATCGTCCGCCGGGCGGTCGCGTCCGGCCGAGCCGCCGCCGCTCTGGCTGCCGAGCCGGGGGGAGAGCACGCGCCGCGAGGGCGACGCTCCGGCCCCGTTCTGGGCCAAGCCGTCCGACCGCGACTCCGGCGAGTGACGGGACCACCGACGAGGCCATGAGAAGCCGGAACAGCGACCGGGGCAAGGGGCTCGCCTTCGTGGCGGCCGTGGTGGTGCTCGCCGCCGTCGGCGTCTACCTCACGATGAGCCCGTCCTCGGACGGCGACGAGCAGGCGAGACAGCAGTCGGTGGGGCGGTCGGCGGCCACCGGACGGGCGACCGCCGGAGGGGCGGCGACGGCCGCGCGGGAGCCCGGCCCGGTCGCCACCACTCCCGGCGCCTTCGACGTGTACGCGTACCTGCCGCTGTCGAGGGAGGAGATCGGCGCGGCGGCCGACCTCGCCCGCCGCTTCACCGAGGCGTACGGCACCTTCTCGTACGACGAGGAGGCGGCGGCCCGCGCCGAGCGGCTCACGGCGTTCGCGACCACCGAGTTCGCGGCCCAGCTCACCAGGACCGTCACCGATCCCGCCGTGGCGGACCAGAACGAGGCCGACCAGGTGGTCTCGAAGGGGTCGGCGAAGGTGGCGTCGATCCGCGACATGACGGGCGCCCAGGTGGTGTTCGTCGTCGACTCCACCCGGCACGTGTCGGACCGGAACGGCCAGAAGGACGTGCCCGAGCGGTTCGCTGTGACCGTCGTCAAGTCGGGCGCCGACTGGCGGGTGTACGACCTGCAACTGGCCGACTCCGGCCAGGACGGGGACACCTCGCCGTGACCGTCCCGCCGCGCGGCACCTCGGCAGTCCGCCGGCTCGCCTCGGGAGGGCGGTCCTGGCGGCTGATCGCCGTGGCCCTCGTCGTGATCGTGCCGGTCACGCTGTTCGCCTCGATCATCCTCATGACCCCGAGCCCATCGATGCTCCTCGGCGGCGGCGCGGACGGGAACTGCGCCGAGGCCGCCACGGGACCCGGCGCCGGGACGCCCGCGACGCCCGGGACGGACCTCTCCAAGACGGCGCGAAGCGACATCCCCGAGGACTACCTGGAGCTCTACAAGAAGTTCGGCAAGCAGATCGGCGTGCAGTGGAACGTGCTGGCCGCCATCGGCAAGCGGGAGACGAACCACGGCCGGTCCTCGCTGCCGGGCGTGCGCAGCGGCACCAACTACGCGGGCGCCGCGGGCCCGATGCAGTTCCTCATCAGCACCTGGGGCGGCCAGGCCAAGATGAAGATCGAGCCGGGCATCAACGGCTACGCCTCCGACGGCGACGGGGACGGCTTCGGCGACGTCTACAACCCGGCGGACGCCATCCTCGGCGCGGCCAAGATGCTCAAGCGCAACGGCGCCCCCGACGACCTCAGGAAGGCGATCTTCGTCTACAACCGCGCCACCTGGTACGTCGACCAGGTCCTGGAGATCGCCAAGCGTTACGCCGCGACGGGGGAGATCGGCGTGCCCGCCGAGGCCGACCCGGCCTGCGACTCGGGGTTCGTCGACAGCGCCCCCGACGACGTCGTCCGCCAGATCCTCCAATACGCTCTGGCGCAGCGGGGCAAGCCGTACCGGTGGGGCGGCACCGGCCCGGACGCCTTCGACTGCTCGGGGATCATCTACATGGCCTACCGGAACGCCGGTCTGAGCATCCCGCGGACGACCTTCGGCCAGTGGCCCTTCGGCGAACGGATCGAGCAGGGCGAGGAGCAGCCCGGCGACCTCGTCTTCTTCAACGCCGGGCCCGGCACGTCGAAGGACAATCCCGGGCATGTCGGGATGGTCGTCTCGCCCGGCACGATGATCGAGGCGAGGTGCACCCTCTGCGGGCCGATCAAGGTGACGACCTACCGCGACCGGCCGAACATCGTGGGCTTCACCCGGCCGCTCCGCAACGACACCGTGCTGGCGCAGCTCAAGCGGGCCCAGACGTGACCGGCAGGCTGGTCGTGGGCGCCGCGATCGTGGAGGACGGCCGGCTCCTCGCCGCCCAGCGGTCCGCGCCGCCGGAACTGCGCGGCGGCTGGGAGTTCCCCGGGGGGAAGGTCGACCCGGGGGAGGACGAGCGCGCCGCGCTGGTGCGCGAGTGCGCCGAGGAACTCGGCGTCGACATCGTGGTCTCGCGCCGCGTCGGCGGGGACTGGCCGCTGCCGAACGGCGCCGTGATGCGCGTCTGGCTCGCGGAACTCGCCGCGGGCGTCCCCCGGCCGATCGAGCACCTCGCGTTGCGCTGGCTGGAGCCGCACGAGCTGTACGACGTCGCCTGGCTGCCCGCGGATCTGCCGGTGGTCGCCGCGATCGAGACGCTGTTGCCCAGGTAAGACGTGGAGTTGGCCGGATAGGACGCAGAATCGTGCCCTGAGACCGGCTTTGCGGTGCCGTGGACCGAACTACAATCGGTGTTGACCTCGCACGCGCTGACAGGAGGCGATCGGTGATCGGACGCGCATACATCAGGGCCGCGTCCTCGGCCGCCGCGTCGCTGGCACTCGCCACGCTGGCGGTCGTGGTGATCAGTCCCATGCTCGGCGCGACCGCCGACCCGGTGAACCCGTGTGACGCCTCTCAGGGCGACGACTGCGACGTCGTCACCGTCACCGTCACCCAGACGCCGTCGCCCTCGCCCAGCCCGACCGCCGAGCCGGTGGTGACGAAGACCGTCACCGTCACGCCGACGCCCAAGCGCACCACCCGCAAGCCCCAGGCGACCCACACCACCACCCCGCCCGCGTCGACCGGCGGACAGCAGGGCCAGCAGGGGCAGCAGCCCCCCGCGACCACGGAGCAGTTCCCCTCGACGACGACCGAGGTTCCCGCCGGGGCGGGCGGCACGTCCGCCACCCCCACCCCGGAGACCGAGGGGCAGGTGAGCCTGCCCCCCGCGTCGGCGCCGGAGACGACCCCGACTCCCACCGCGGCCGCGTCGTTCGAGGAGCCCGCGCCCGACACGGTGCCGTACGAGATCCGCAACGCCTCACCCGAGTACGACAAGGCGTCGCTGGCCCACCGGCTCGCGATCCCCGCCGGTGTGCTCCTCGGCATCGCGCTGATCGCCTGGCTGATCTTCGAGGGCCGGCTCCGGCGGATGGCCCACGCCGCCGCCGTACGGCGGGGCGGCCCGGCGGTCGCCACGCCGGTCGTGCCGGAGACGCCGGCCGCCTATCCGGCGGGCTCCGGCTACGCCCCGATGGTCGGCTTCATGCCGGTCCCGTACGGGCAGCAGCCCTACCCCCAGCAGTACGCCGTGCCCTATCCGCAGCAGCCCTACGGCTACGCCGTGCCGTACGGGTACGCCCAGCCGTACGGCTACCCGGCCGGAGACCCCGCACAGGGACAGGCACCGGCGCAGGCGCAGCAGGGCGGCGTGCCCGACCCCTGGAGCACGGCGGTCGGAGAGCCCCAGCAGCGCCCGGGCGAGGCCCCCGACGCCCAGCCCCGGCAGTAGTACCGGCAGTAGACGCTCAGAACAGAACACGAGAGGCGCCGCCCGGACGAGCCGGGCGGCGCCTCTCGTGTCACGCGCGGGTCAGCGCTGGCGCTTGAAGATCTTCGAGCCCAGCCAGACCAGCGGGTCGTACCTCCGGTCGACCACGCGCTCCTTCATCGGGATGATCGCGTTGTCAGTGATCTTGATGTGCTCGGGGCAGACCTCGGTGCAGCACTTGGTGATGTTGCAGTAGCCGAGGCCGTGCTCGTCCTGCGCCGGCTCCTTGCGGTCCGCCACGTCGTACGGATGCATGTCGAGTTCGGCGATCCGGATGAAGTAGCGCGGGCCGGAGAAGTTCGGCTTGTTCTCCTCGTGGTCCCGGATCACGTGGCAGACGTTCTGGCACATGAAGCACTCGATGCACTTGCGGAACTCCTGCGACCGCTCGACGTCGATCTGCTGCATGCGGTACTCGCCCGGCTTCACGTCGGCCGGCGGCGTGAACGACGGGACCTCACGGGCCTTCTGGTAGTTGAACGACACGTCCGTCACCAGGTCCTTGATGACCGGGAACGTCCGCAGCGGCGTGACCGTGATGGTCTCGTCCTCCTCGAAGGTGGACATCCGGGTCATGCAGCCCAGGCGCGGCTTGCCGTTGATCTCCATCGAGCACGAGCCGCACTTGCCCGCCTTGCAGTTCCAGCGGACCGCGAGGTCGGGCGTCTGGGTGGCCTGCAGCCGGTGGATGACGTCGAGGACGACCTCGCCCTCGTTCACCTCGACGGTGAAGTCCTCAAGCCTGCCCTCGCCGCCCTCACCGCGCCAGACGCGGAACTTCGCCTTGTATCCCATCACGACTCCTTGACGGCGGCGTCGTACTCCGCCAGCTCTTCTTCGGTGAGGTACTTCTCCAGCTCGCCACGCTCGAACAGGCTGATCAGGTCGGAGCGCATCGACGGCTGGACCCTCTCCTCGACGTTCACGCCCGACTCGTCCGGCGTCAGCGTCACGCGCAGCAGCTTCCTGCGCCACTCCGGCGACATGCCGGGGTAGTCGTCCCGGGTGTGCCCGCCACGGCTCTCCTCACGCAGCAGCGCGGCCTTCGCCACGGCCTCGCTCACCAGCAGCATGTTGCGCAGGTCGATCGCGAGGTGCCAGCCGGGGTTGTAGATCCGGCTGCCCGCGGAGGCGGTGTTCTTCGCCCGCTCCTTGAGCTTCTCGATGACCTGGAGGGCCTCGCCGATCTCCTCGGACTTGCGGATGATGCCGACCAGGTCGTTCATCGTGCGCTGCAGCTCGTGGTGGACCTCGTACGGGTTCTCCCCGCCGGTGCGCTCCAGCGGCGCCAGCGCCTCCGCCCTGGCCTCCTCGACCAGCCCGGCGGCCGCCGCCGGCCGCCTCGCCAGGCCGTCGATGTACGCCGCGGCGCCCGCGCCGGCCCGGCGGCCGAACACCAGCAGGTCCGAGAGGCTGTTGCCGCCGAGGCGGTTGGAGCCGTGCATGCCGCCGGAGACCTCGCCGGCCGCGAACAGGCCGGGCACCGAGGCCGCGCCGGTGTCGGCGTCCACCTCCACGCCGCCCATGACGTAGTGGCAGGTCGGGCCGACCTGCATGGGCTCCTTGGTGATGTCGACGTCCGCCAGCTCCTTGAACTGGTGGTGCATCGACGGCAGCCGCCGGGTGATCTCCGCGGCGGGCAGCCGGGTCGACACGTCCAGGAACACGCCGCCCTGCGGTGAGCCGCGCCCCGCCTTGACCTCTGAGTTGATCGCCCGGGCCACCTCGTCACGGGGCAGCAGCTCGGGCGGGCGGCGGTTGCCCGCCTGGTCGTCGTACCAGCGGTCCGCCTCCTCCTCGGTCGTGGCGTACTTGTCCTTGAACACGTCCGGGATGTAGTCGAACATGAACCGGCGGCCCTCGGAGTTGCGCAGGACGCCCCCGTCGCCGCGAACCGACTCCGTCACCAGGATGCCGCGCACCGACGGCGGCCAGACCATGCCCGTCGGGTGGAACTGGATGAACTCCATGTTGATGAGGTTCGCGCCGGCGAGCATGGCCAGCGCGTGCCCGTCGCCCGTGTACTCCCAGGAGTTCGACGTGACGACGAACGACTTGCCGATGCCGCCGGTGGCCAGCACCACGGCCGGAGCGTCGAAGACGACGAAGTCGCCGGTCTCCCGCCAGTAGCCGAAGGCCCCCGCGATCGCGTCGCCCTCCTTGAGCAGGCGGGTGATCGTGCACTCGGCGAAGACCTTGATGTACGCCTCGGGGTCGCCGTGCAGCTTCTCGTCCTCCTGCTGCAGGGCGACGACGCGCTGCTGCAGGGTGCGGATCATCTCCAGGCCCGTACGGTCGCCGACGTGGGCGAGCCGCGGATACTCGTGACCGCCGAAGTTGCGCTGGCTGATCTTGCCGTCCTTGGTGCGGTCGAACAGCGCGCCCCAGGCCTCCAGCTCCCAGACCCGGTCCGGCGCCTCCTTGGCGTGCAGTTCCGCCATGCGCCAGTTGTTGAGGAACTTGCCTCCGCGCATGGTGTCGCGGAAGTGCACCATCCAGTTGTCGTTCGGGTTGACGTTGCCCATCGCGGCGGCCGCGCCGCCCTCGGCCATGACCGTGTGGGCCTTGCCGAAGAGCGACTTGCAGACGATGGCCGTCCGCTTGCCCTGCTGCCGCGCCTCGATCGCCGCGCGGAGCCCCGCTCCGCCGGCTCCGATGACGACGACGTCGTATTCGTGACGCTCCACCTTGAGATCCTTACAACGACGTGCTGCTTAAGCGAACGGGAAGTTGATGACGCCCTTGGCGACGAGGCGGACGTACAGGTCCGCGACCACGATCGAGACCATGGACGCCCAGGCGAACTGCTGGTGCCGCGCGTTGAGCTTCGAGACCAGGGTCCACGCCTTGTAGCGCAGCGGGTGCCTGGAGAAGTGGTTCAGGCGCCCGGCGGTGATGTGGCGGCAGGAGTGGCAGCCGAACGTGTAGCACAGGACCAGGACCGCGTTCACCACGAGGATGACCGTGCCGAGGCCGACGTGTCCCCAGTTGCCGTCCGCGTCGCGGAAGGACAGCACCGCGTCGTACGTCAGGATCAGACCGATGATCGCGGCGACGTAGAAGAAGTAGCGGTGGACGTTCTGCAGGATCAGCGGCAGGCGCGACTCGCCCGTGTACTTGCTGTGCGGCTCGGCGACCGAGCACGCCGGCGGCGACATCCACCACGAGCGGTAGTACGACTTGCGGTAGTAGTAGCACGTGAACCGGAACCCGCCCGGGAAGGCGAGGATCAGCAGTCCCGGCGGGAGTTTGTACCAGTCACCGAACGGAGCGAATCCGAACAGCCGGGCCCCTTCCGGACACGTCGCCGCCGCCAGGCAGGGCGACGAGAAGGGGGCGATGTACGACCCGGCGAGCATGCTCAAGTCGAACATCGCCCAGAAGCCGTAAATCAGGAACAAGAAGAGCCCGGCGAACGTGAGCACCGGAGCAAGCCACCATCGGTCGGTACGCAGAGTGCGCACCCGGATCTGCGCGCGTTGTTTCCGTACCGCGCTCTCGGCCGTTGTCTGGGTCATCGGAGACCTTCCACCCTCACTGACTCCGCGCACGCCGGAGCGGCCGCGCGTGCTCGGGCCAGCGTTGCTCGGGCCGTGCTGCTCGGGCCGTGCTGACCCTGCTGCTCAGGCCGTGCGCGTTATTGGTGGGGCACACATTACGACGAGCACATCACGAACTGTGAGGAGGGTCACTCCTCCCCGCTGTGATCTCGGTCACTTCCCCGGCAGTTTGACCACGGTGACGAAGAATTCGTCGATCTGCCGCACCACTCGGGTGAACTGCTCGAAGTCGACGGGCTTCGTGATGTACGCGTTGGCGTGCAGGTTGTATCCCCGAAGGATATCCTGCTCGGCCTCCGAAGTGGTCAGGATCACCACGGGGATGCTCCGCAGGGAGGGGTCGGCCTTGACCTCCTGCAGCACCTCGAAGCCGTTCACCCGGGGCAGGTTCAGGTCGAGCAGCACGAGGTCGGGCCGCGGCGCCGAGCCGTGCGGCCCCTCGCCGCGCAGGAAGGCCATCGCCTGTTCCCCGTCGTGGACCACGTGGAGGTTGTTGCCGACCTTGTTGTGCGAGAACGCCTCCTGGCAGAGCAGCACGTCGCCGGGGTCGTCCTCCACCAGGAGAACCTCGATCGGGCGGAACTCACTCATCGGGGTCTCCCAGGGCCGGCAGCGTCCAGCGGAACGTGGCCCCGGCGTTCCCGCCGGTGTCGAGCCAGATCCGGCCGCCATGATATTCGACAATCTTGCGGCACAGGGCCAGCCCGATGCCCGTACCGGGATAGACGTCCCGCGAGTGCAGCCGCTGGAAGATCAGGAAGATCCGGTCGGCGTACTTCGGCTCGACGCCGATCCCGTTGTCCGCGCAGCTGAACTCCCACATGTCGCCGTCCCGCCGTACGCCGATGTGGACGCGGGGCGGCTCCTCGGAGCGGAACTTGAGCGCGTTGCCGACGAGGTTCTGGAAGAGCTGGGTGAGCAGGGTCCGGTTGCCGAGGACCCTCGGCATGTCGTCGTGCGTGACCGTCGCCCCGGTGTCGGTGAGCCGGGCGTCGAGGTTGCGCAGCGCGGCGGCCAGCGCGTCGCCGCTGTCCATCTCCGCCCGCTCGTCGCTCACCCGGCCGACCCGGGAGAAGTCGAGCAGGTCGTTGATGAGCAGCTGCATGCGCCGGGCGCCGTCCACCGCGAAGGCGATGTACTGCCGGGCGCGGTCGTCGAGCCGGTCGGAGTAACGCTGCTCCAGCATCTGGGTGAAGCTCGCCACCTTGCGCAGCGGCTCCTGCAGGTCGTGGCTCGCGACGTACGCGAACTGCTCCAGCTCCCGGTTGGAGCGCCGGAGCTCCTCGGCCTGGTCCGCGAGCTGCTGGCGGGCCTCGACGGACGACTGCCACTCGGCCATGATCCGGCGGCGCATGCCGTCGATGTGACCGGACAGCTCCCACAGCTCGGCCGGCCGGGCGACGCCGAGCTCGTGGTCGAAGTCGCCCCCGGCGACCGCCCGGACCTGCCGGGTCAGCCGCGCGACCGGGCCGACGACGGCGCGGCGCACGATCAGCGCGCAGACGACGATGGCCAGCACCATCGCGCCGCCCAGCACCGCGATCGCCGCGTAGATGGTCGACCAGGCGGAGTAGAGCCGGTCCCGCGCGGTGTCGTGGAGCTGGCCCAGGGCCGCCTGCTGCCGGTCGAGCGCGGTCTTGACGGCAGCGAAGCGCTGGAGGTTGGGCCTCGCCAGGTCGGCGAGCGAGCCGGGGCCCCGGTCGAGCGTCCTGGCGACGACGGGCTCGGCGTAGTCGCGCCTCCAGGCGTCGGTGGCCTGGGTGAGCGCGAGGATCTGGCCGCGGACGCCGTAGCCCTGGGGCAGCCGGGGGACGAGCCTGGCGATGTCGTCCTTCGCCGCCCGCTCGTCGGAGACGCCCTTGCGGTAGGCGTCGAGGTACTGCTGCTCCCCGGTGAGCCCGAACCCGCGGATCGCCCCCTCCTGCGCCTGTACGGCGGTGGCCACCCGCAGCGTGTGGAGGGCGGCCGGGTCGACCGCGTCGACGAGGGTCTGCCGGGCGTCCTGCGCCTGCACGAGCGCGAGCAGGGTCGCGCTGAGGGCGATCAGGAAGACGACCAGCACGCCCGCGCCGGTGAGCAGGAACCAGCGGCTGACGGTCAGGCGGGAGTCCAGCGCGGGCGGGGTGAGCGGGGGAGGACTGAGCGGGGGCGGCCCGGCGAGGGGCGGTGGCGCGTCCGTCTCCGGTTCGCTCGTCTCTTCGGTGCTCGTCTCCGGTGTGGTCGTCATGCCCTGATCTCCCCGGCTCCCGTGGTACCCGACAGGCCCGCCTTGCCGCGGGAGACGAGGACGGCGGCGACGTCGTCGTGCATGGCGCCGTCGAGACTGGCGATGATGCGGTCGAGGTCGATCCCCGCCTGGGCGCGGATCAGGTTCGCCAGCCCGTCGGTGCCGAGCAGGTCCCGGTTCTCGCCGACCGTGGCCTCGATCAGCCCGTCGGTGTAGAGCAGCAGCGACCACCGGTCGCCCAGCGTGACGTCGATCGGCGTCCACTCGATGTCCGGGAAGATCCCGAGCGGCGGGCCGGACGGCGTCTCGGTGACCACCCCGAGCACGCCGTCGCGCAGCAGCAGCGGCGGCGGATGGCCGATGACGTGGAGGCGGGCGGTGGTCAGGTCCGGGCTGATGGCCGCGCTGCACATCGTCGTGAAGATCTCCGGAGACTTGCGCTCGTGCCGCAGCAGCGTGTCGAGCGTCCGCAGCACGTCGTTGCCGGTCTGCCCGGCGAGGACCAGCGTGCGCCAGGCGATGCGCAGCGCCGTGCCGAGCGCGGCCTCGTCGGGCCCGTGCCCGCACACGTCGCCGATCAGCACGTGCACCGCGCCGTCGGGCGTCTGCACGGTGTCCCAGAAGTCGCCCGCCAGCAGCCCGCCCGTACGGCCCGGAAGGTAGCGGGCCTGGTGCTGCAGCAGCGTGGGATCGAGCAGCGGGACGGGCAGCAGGCCGCGTTCGAGCCGGGAGTTCTCCTTGCTGACGATGCGTTCCTGGAGCAGTTCGCGCATGGCGAGGTCGGCGCGCTTGCGCTCGATCGCGTAGCGGATCGCCCGGATCAGCAGGCGGGCGTCGACGTCCTGCTTGACCAGGAAGTCCTGGGCGCCGGCGGCGACCGCCTCGATGCCGGCGTGCGTGTCGCCGAGGCCGGTGAGCACCAGCACGGCGGTGTCGGGGGCCATGGCGATGACCTGCTCCAGCGCCTCCAGCCCGGTGGCGTCGGGCAGGGAGAGGTCGACGACCACGCACTGCACGTCGTCGGTCAGCCGCTCGCGCCCCTCGGACAGCGTCCGCGCCCAGGTGATCTTCGGCGGCCTGTCGGCGCCCGCCAGCAGCTCCTCGACGAGGAACGCGTCGCCGGCGTCGTCCTCGATCAGCAGGAGCGTCAGCGGATCGGGCAGGTCAGGTGGGACGGGGGTCACGAACGCCTCTCGGTCAGCGTCGGCAGCAGCGTGGGGACAAACTTAGCGTCAGGGGAAGGCGCGGTGCGGCTCACATGCCCACTCGCATGCCTACTCGCACCGCTACTCACATGGCGACTCACATGGCGACGAGCGCCTCGATTCCGGGGGCGAGGGTCCCGTCGTGCGCGGCCTCGCTCAGGAACGACAGTAGCGTCGAACGGAAGGCCTGCGCCGCCCGCGTCGGCTCCACGTCCTTGCGGTGGGCGAGGGCGACCGTACGGCGGAGCCCCGGCACCAGCGGCGTGCCCACCAGCCCCGGCCGGTTCTCCAGCACCATCGACGGCACCACGGCGATGCCGAGCCCCGCCTCGACGAACCGCAGCACCGCGTCCATCTCCCCGCCCTCCACCGCGAAGCGCGGTTCGAAACCCGCCTGACGGCAGGCGGCGAGCGTCGCCTCCCGCACGTCGTACCCCCGGCGGAACATCACCAGGGGCCGTCCGCGCAGGTCCTCGATCCGCATGTACGGCTTGCGCCCCCGGTCGCCCCCGGAGGCCACGACGAGGTTCTCGCTCAGGATCTCCTGGGTGACCAGGGACGGATCGCTGCTCTGCAGCGGCAGGATGATCAGCGCCAGGTCGAGCTGGCCCCGGGCGAGGTCCCGCACCAGGTCGCGCGACCCGCCCTCCTCGACCCGCAACTCCACGCCAGGGTAGTCGCGGTGGAAGCGGGCCAGCGCGTCGGCCAGCAACCCGGCGCACAGCGAGGGGGTCGCCCCGAGGCGGACCCGCCCCCGCCGCAGCCCCGCGAGCTCGGCGACCTCGCGCCGGGCCGTGTCGGCGTCGGCCAGGATGCGGCGGGCGAGCGGGAGCAGCGCCTCACCCGCCGGAGTGAGTGTGACGTTCCCCCGCGCCCGGCTGAACAGCGGGGCTCCCAGCTCCGCCTCAAGGCTCTTGATCTGCTTGCTCAGCGACGGCTGGGCGACCCGCATCCGCTCGGCGGCCTGGGTGAAGTGCCGCGTCTCTGCCACGGCCGTGAAGTAGGCCAGTTGCTGGAGCTGCACGGCTCAATAGCCTACGGCTATGGTCTCCGGCCATCCCATGCGGCCCCCGGATTGTGAGTTTCGTCGCACCTGCCCGGCGCCTCCCGGCCCGGCATCGGTACGGGGCAGAGAACATAGCCCCCGGCTATCGAAACCAGAACCGCCATGACTTGGACGCCTCGAGAGAGCGAACCTAGCGTTTTGATACGTGACTGCCACCATTGACCACTCTGTCGACCACGGCTCTGGTTCTGTCGATCACGGTTCTGTGGATCACAGCTCTGGGGGACGTGGTTCGGCGACCGCGCCCGTTCCCCGGCGGGACGTGCCCCGCGAGCCGGCCCGCCCCGGCCCGCGTACGCCCGCCCGGCGCGGCCTGTTCGGCACCTCCGCCGGCAGGAAGGCCGTCATGGCCGTCACGGGCGCCGTGCTCGTGCTCTTCCTGATCGGCCACATGCTCGGCAACCTCAAGATCTTCCTGGGCGCCGACTCCTTCAACCACTACGCCGACTGGCTGCGCACCGTGGGCTCGCCCGCGCTGCCCGACCGGACCCTGCTGACGATCACCGAGATCGTGCTCGTGCTCGCCGTCGCGCTGCACATGTGGGCGGCCGTGTCGCTCGCCCGCCGGGCGGCCAAGGCGCGGCCCGTCAAGTACGCGGCCAAGCGGAAGTCGCAGGCCAGTGGATACGCCACGCACACCATGCGGTGGGGTGGCGTGATCATCGTGCTGTTCGTGATCTGGCACCTGCTCGACATGACCTTCGGCACCGTGAACCCCGGAGGCGGCGACGCCACGCCGTACGACCGCATGATCGCCGGCTTCCAGCCCGGCCGCTGGTGGGTGGGACTGTTCTACCTGGTCGCCATGGTCATGGTCGGCCTTCACCTGCGGCACGGCCTGTGGAGCGCGTTCCAGTCGCTCGGCCTCACCCGCCGCCCCCGCGTCCGGAACGCGCTCAGGGCGGGCGCCGCCGTGGTCGCCGCGGTGCTCGTGGTCGGCTTCGTCGCGGCGCCCGTCTGCATCATGATCGGAGTGGTCAAGTGAAGTTCCGCCGCCGCACCCAGCAGGAGCAGAGCACCCCGCCCCTGACTCAGCCTGCGTCCCAGCCCGGCGCGTACCGGACCGGCGAGCCCATCCGGGACACCAAGGCGCCGTCGGGTCCCGTCGAGGACCGCTGGGACACCCGGCGTTTCCAGGCGAAGCTGGTCAACCCGGCCAACAAGCGCAAGCTGACCGTCATCGTGGTCGGCACCGGACTGGCCGGCGGCTCGGCCGCGGCGACGCTCGGCGAGCTGGGCTACAAGGTCAAGTCGTTCTGCTACCAGGACTCGCCCCGGCGGGCCCACTCGATCGCCGCGCAGGGCGGCATCAACGCCGCCAAGAACTACCGCGGCGACGGCGACAGCGTCTACCGGCTGTTCTACGACACCGTCAAGGGCGGCGACTTCCGCGCCCGCGAGTCGAACGTCTACCGCCTCGCCCAGGTCAGCGTGAACATCATCGACCAGGCCGTGGCGCAGGGCGTGCCGTTCGCCCGCGAGTACGGCGGCCTGCTCGACACCCGCTCCTTCGGCGGCGCCCAGGTGTCGCGCACCTTCTACGCCCGCGGCCAGACGGGCCAGCAGCTGCTGCTCGGCGCCTACCAGGCGCTGGAGCGGCAGATCGCGGCCGGCACGGTCGAGATGCACACCCGCCACGAGATGCTGGAGATCGTCGTCAGCGGCGGGCGGGCCAGGGGCGTCGTGGTCCGCGACATGGTCACCGGCGAGATCGAGACCCACCTCGCCGACGCGGTCGTGCTGGCCACCGGCGGCTACGGCAACGTGTTCTTCCTGTCCACCAACGCCAAGGGCTGCAACACCACGGCGATCTGGCGGGCGCACAAGAAGGGCGCGTACTTCGGCAACCCCTGCTTCACCCAGATCCACCCGACCTGCATCCCCGTCAGCGGCGACTACCAGTCGAAGCTGACCCTGATGTCGGAGTCGCTGCGCAACGACGGCCGCGTCTGGGTGCCGCTGCGCAAGGGCGACGACCGGGCCCCCGCCGACATCCCCGAGGACGAGCGCGACTACTACCTGGAGCGCATCTACCCGGCGTTCGGCAACCTGGTGCCGCGCGACATCGCCAGCCGGGCCGCCAAGAACGTCTGCGACGAGGGCCGCGGCGTCGGCCCGGGCGGTCTCGGCGTCTACCTCGACTTCGCCGACGCCATCGCCCGGCTCGGCCGCGACGCCGTCGAGAAGAAGTACGGCAACCTCTTCGAGATGTACGAGCGCATCACCGGCGAGAACCCGTACGAGGTCCCGATGCGCATCTACCCGGCCGTCCACTACACGATGGGCGGGCTGTGGGTGGACTACGACCTCCAGTCGACCATCCCCGGGCTCTTCGTGATCGGCGAGGCCAACTTCTCCGACCACGGAGCGAACCGCCTGGGCGCCTCGGCCCTCATGCAGGGCCTCGCGGACGGCTACTTCGTGCTGCCGACGACGATCGGCGACTACCTCGCCGGGGCCGGCGCCTTCGGGCCGGTCGAGGAGGACGACGTCGCGGAGGCCAGAAAGGCCGTCCAGGAGAAGATCGACAGGCTCCTCGCCGTGAACGGCACCCGTACGGCCGACTCCTACCACCGCGAGCTCGGCCGGATCATGTGGGACTACTGCGGCATGGAGCGCACCGAGGAGTCGCTGCGCAAGGCGCTGGAGCGCATTCCCGAGCTGCGCGAGGAGTTCTGGAACAACGTCAAGGTGCCGGGCGACGCCGAAGGGCTCAACCAGGCGCTCGAACGGGCCGGCCGGGTGGCCGACTTCTTCGAGCTGGCCGAGCTGATGTGCGTCGACGCCCTGCACCGCACCGAGTCGTGCGGCGGCCACTTCCGGGCCGAGTCCCAGGACGCCGACGGCGAGGCGCTGCGCGACGACGAGAACTTCGCGTACGTCGCCGCGTGGGAGTGGACCCCCGACGGCCCGGTCCTGCACAAGGAAGAGCTGGACTACGAGTACGTGAAGATGACCCAGCGGAGCTACAAGTGAACCTGACCCTGAAGATCTGGCGCCAGTCCGGCTCCTCCGACAAGGGGCGGATGGTGACCTACCGGGTCGAGGACGTCTCCCCGGACATGTCGTTCCTGGAGATGCTCGACGTGCTGAACGAGCGGCTGATCCTGGAGGGCGACGACCCGGTCGCCTTCGACCACGACTGCCGCGAGGGCATCTGCGGCATGTGCGGCATGGTCATCAACGGGGTGGCGCACGGCGAGCAGCGCGCGACCACCACCTGCCAGCTGCACATGCGGCACTTCGAGGACGGCGCCGTCATCACCATCGAGCCGTGGCGGGCCGCGCCCTTCCCGGTGATCAAGGACCTGGTGGTGGACCGGTCGTCGTTCGACCGGATCATCCAGGCGGGCGGGTTCGTCTCCGTCCCCGCCGGGTCCGCGCCCGACGCGCACGCCATGCCGGTGCCGAAGGAGGACGCGGACGCCGCCTTCGACGCCGCGACCTGCATCGGCTGCGGCGCCTGCGTCGCGGCCTGCCCCAACGGGTCGGCCTCGCTGTTCACCGCCGCGAAGATCACCCACCTCGGCCTGCTGCCGCAGGGGCAGCCGGAGCGCGACTCCCGAGCCAGGGCGATGGTCGAGCAGATGGACGCCGAGGGCTTCGGCGGCTGCACCAACACCGGCGAGTGCACGGCCGTGTGCCCCAAGGGCATCCCGTTCGACACCATCGCCCAGATGAACGCCGACTACCTCAGGTCGGCCTCAAGCTAGCCGCGACCCGCTCTGGGGACCCAACTTCCGGTGTCCGGGCACATAACCTCCCCTGCTCCCGGGTAACGTGTGATTTGTGTTGGCGTAACACGTCTGCCGTGAACCCGCAGACGAGGGAGTGTGCATGGCCGTGTCCGGTCCCCGTTCGACCTTGAAAGTCGCGTCAGTCGCGCGAGGCGACGCCCTCGTCGTGCGCATGCAGGGAGACCTGGACGCCGTCACCGCCCACCTGCTGCGGGAGGAGCTGCGGCAGGTCTGGGAGTCGTCCAGAACCTCCGTTCTCGTCATCGACGTCGCCGAGGTGATGTTCTGCGACTCGCGGGGGCTGAGCGAGCTGATCTCCGCGCTCCAGCGGGGTCAGGCCGCGAACGTCAGGCTGATCCTGACCGGCGTGCAGGGCGTGCTGCGCCGAGTACTGACGATCACAGGTCTGCGCAACGTCTTCGAGCAGCATCCGACGGTAGAGGAGGCGCTCGCCGGCGCGTCGGACGCGGGTCCCCGGCAACCCCGCGGCCCTGAGATGGGCGGCCTGTACGAGATCGCGGGCGACCGCTGACGTGATCAGGCGCCCTTCGCGAGCGGAAGCCACAGCACGAAGAACGCCCCGCGGGTGGGCGACTCCTTGACCCGCAGGCCGCCGCCGTGCGCTTCCGCGATCTCCTTGGCGATGGTCAGGCCGAGGCCGGTGCCGCCCTGCGCACGGCTGCGGGCGGCGTCCAGCCGGTAGAACGGATCGAAGACCCGCTCCCACTGCCCTTGGGGGATCCCGTCCCCGTCGTCGGCGACCATCAGCTCGCCGGTGTGTTCCCCATGCCGGACCTCCACCCGGACACGGGTCCTCGCATGCCGCACCGCGTTGTCGAGCAGGTTGACCAGGGCGCGCCGGACGAGGTCCCCCGCCCCCTCGACCACGACCCCCGGCCGGAGGCTCAGGCGGACGCTGCACTCCCAGGACCGGAGGGTGGTCTCCTCCTGCACGAGGCGGCCCAGGTCCAGTCGCATCATCGACCCGGGTTCGGCGGCGCGCAGCCTGGTGAGCAGCAGCAGATCGGTGACGATCGCCTCCAGCCGGTCGACGTCGCCGAGCGTCTGCTCCAGCAGGGCCGGCAGGCTGGTGTCGTCCGGATGCGACTGCGCGTCCTCCAGCCGCATGCGCAGCGCCGTGAGCGGGGTGCGCAGTTCGTGCGAGACGTCGGCGGCACACCGCCGCTGCCGCTCACGCAGCTCCTTGAGCTGCCGGTTCGCCTCGTCGAGGCGCGCGAGGGCGCCGTTGACGCTGCGGCCGAGCCGGGAGACCGGCCCGGACCCGTACTGCTCGGGGACCCGGCCCACGCCTTCGCCACGCATTTCTTCCCGGCTCTCGCCACGGTTGACGGCGTCCAGCCTCCGGGCGATCTCGTTCACCCGTCGCAGCGTGCGGTGTTGTCGTTCCGGAGACATGGTCGGTCGCTCCTCGAAGGCCGGGTGGCCTCACGTATCCAGAATCCGCGTTCAACCGCTCACCTGCCAGGACACACCCAACCTTGGTGCGAGACTCCCCCTCAGCTGGGAAAACGCACCCTAGTGTGGAGGTATGGAACGCAACCGTCTCCTGGGAGAGTTCCTGCGGGCGCGCCGTGAGGCCACGCCGGTCGAGCAGGTTGGTCTGGCACGGGTCGGTCACCGCCGCACCCCGGGGCTCCGCCGGGAGGAGGTGGCCATCCTGGCGGGCATCAGCACCGACTACTACTCCCGGCTGGAACAGGGGCGCGAACGCAATCCCTCCGACCAGGTCCTCGTCGCCATCGCCAGGGTCATGTGCCTCGAGGCCGAGGCCGTCGAGTATCTGCACGCGCTCGCCCACCCGTTGCCGAAGGTGTACCGGGTCGTGGATCACCGGGAGGAGGCCGCGCCCACCCTCCTGCGGGTGCTGCGCGGGTGGACGCATACACCCGGGTTCATCATCGACCGCTGGATGAACATGCTCGCGACCAACCGCCTGGCCGATGCGCTCTACGCGGGGATGGAGCACAACGACAACCTGATCCGGCTGGTCTTCCTCAACCCCGAGGCCCTCCAGTTCTACGCGGACTGGGAGAAGACCGCCTATCTCAAGGCGGCGCACCTACGGGGGGTCGCGGCGATGGATCCGCACGATCCGCTCCTGCCGCGGTTCGTCCAGGAGCTCTCGGCGCACAACGAGGAGTTCCGCCGCCTGCGGGGCCAGCACGACCTGCGTCCGAGGACGAACGACACCAAACGGTTCCGGCATCGGCTGGCCGGCGAGTTGGCGTTCGAGTACGACTTCTACACCGCCAAGAGCGCCCCCGGCCAGCAACTCGTCCTCATGCAGGTCGGGCCGGACAGCGCGGCGGAACAGGGGCTGGCGGCCCTGTGCGCCCTCGCCGATTCCGGCGTGAACGTCATCCGGCTCGCCCCGGCGCCCGAGCCGGTGCCGTTCGGAAAGACGGTGGTGAGCGATCGAGGGTGAGGCGTCGTGAACATCACCGCCTTGCCTGTCCCTGTCGCCGTGGGATGCTCAGAGGTGTAGCTTCTCTGTAGATCTTTCCGGGCTGAGGACAGGCGATGACGACGAGACTTGCCGTCACGGTGAGCCATGAGGCGACGCACACTCTCGTCACCCTGACCGGCGAGCTCGACGTGATCTCCGGTGAACGATTGCGCCCCGCGCTCGACAAGCTGCTCGACGAGGGCCACACCCGGCTCGTCCTCGACACCACCGGGCTCGGGTTCTGCGACTCCATGGGGCTGCGGCTGCTGCTGGAGACGCACGACCGCGCCGTCGAGGCGGGCGGCTTCCTGAAGCTGGCCGGGGTGGGCGGCGCCTTCCGCAGGATCCTCACGGTGACCGGCCTGTACGCCGCCTTCTCCATCTACGAGACCCTTCCCGACGCGCTCGCAGCCGTGGCCGACTGATCACGACCGACTGATCACGACCGACTGACCGGCCGGTCGGGCGCACCGGGCCGCGCGGCCGGCGGGAAAACGATTTGCCCTCCGACCTGCGATCTTGCGAGGCTGGAACGGCCATGCGCTCTCTTCCTGTGACCGATCCCGGCACTCCCGACGCCCGCGGGCCCCTCCGGTACCTGTGGTGGGTGGCGCGCGCCCAGGCCGCCCCGCTGCTGGCCGGAATGGGCCTGGCGGTGCTGTGGTGGCTGGGCCAGGCCCTGGTGCCGTCCGCGCTCGGCCGGGCGATCGACGCCGTCACCGCGGCGGACTCGGGAACGCTCCTCGCCTGGTCGGCGGTGCTGCTCGGGCTCGGCGTGCTCCAGGCGGTCACCGGTGTGCTGCGCCACCGCTTCGCCGTCTTCACCTGGCTGTCGGCGGCGTACCGCACGGTGCAGGTCACCGTGCGGCAGGCCGCGCGGCTGGGGGCGACGCTGCCCAAGCGCCTGTCCACGGGCGAGGTCGTCAGTGTGGGCAACTCCGACATCGCGCAGATCGGCAACGCGATGGAGATCCTCCTGCGCGGCGCCGGGGCGGCCGTCTCGATCGTCGCGGTGACGGTGATCCTCATCGCCACCTCGGTCCCGCTCGGCCTGGTCGTGCTGATCGGCGTGCCGTTGATGGCGGCCGCCGTGGGTCCCCTGCTCAGGCCGCTGCACCGGCGCCAGCACGAGCAGCGCGACCTGCAGGGCGACCTCGCCACCCGCGCCGCCGACATCGTGGCGGGCCTGCGGGTGCTGCGGGGCGTCGGCGGCGAGCAGGTCTTCGCCGCGCGCTACCGCGAGGAGTCGCAGCGCGTACGCCACGCCGGCGTCCGGGTGGCCTCGGTGGAGTCCCTGCTCGAAGGCGCCCAGATCCTGCTGCCGGGCGTGCTGATCGCGTGCGTGACCTGGCTCGGCGCGCACTTCGCGCTCGACGGCCGCATCACCCCCGGCCAGCTCGTGGCGTTCTACGGCTACGCGGTCTTCCTGATCGCGCCGCTGCGCACGCTGACCGAGGCCGCCGACAAGCTCACCAAGGGGCACGTGGCGGCCCGCCGGGTCTGCCGGATCCTGTCACTGGAGCCCGAGATCACCGGTGGCGACGCCCCCTTCTCCGCCGGAGAGGGCACGCTTCGCGACGGCGAGTCGGGCGTCGAGGTCCGGCCCGGACGGCTGACCGCGCTCGCCGCGGCCTCGCCCGAGGACGCGATCGCCGTCGCCGACCGTTTGGGCGCCTTCGCCCCCGGCGACGTGACGCTCGGCGGCGCGCCGCTGGCGGACCTGCCGCTCGCCGAGGTCAGGGAGCACATCGTGGTCGCCGACAACGGCGCGCGGCTGTTCTCCGGACGGCTGCGCGACGAACTGGACGTGCGCGGCACGGCCGGCGACGAGGAGATCGGCCAGGCGCTGTACGCGGCCTGTGCCGAGGACATCGTGGCGGCCCTGCCCGAAGGGCTCGACGCGCACGTGGCCGAGTCGGGCCGGGAGTTCTCCGGCGGCCAGCAGCAGCGGCTGCGGCTGGCCCGGGCGCTGCTCGCCGACCCCGAGATTCTGATCATGGTCGAGCCGACCAGCGCCGTCGACGCCCACACCGAGGCGCGCGTCGCCGAGCGGCTGGGCAAGGCGCGGGCCGGCCGGACGACCCTCGTCTGCACGACCAGCCCGCTCGTGCTCGACCGGGCCGACCACGTGCTGTACGTCGAGGGCGGCGTGGTGCGGGCCGAGGGCGGCCACCGTGCGCTGCTCGGCACGTCGCCCGGCTATCGCTCGGCCGTCATCCGCGGAGAGGACTGAGAGGTTCGGCAATGGCCCGTGAGATCCTGCCGGTCGCCGACCGGGCGCAGGTGCGCGCCTACGCCCGCCGGCTCACGCTGAAGTATCCACGCGAGCTGGGCCTGGCGCTGGCCCTGCACGCCCTCGCGGCCGCCGCGGGGCTGGTCGCCCCCCGGATGCTCGGCGGCCTGGTCGAGGGCCTCGCCGAGGGCAGGGCCGACCTGCGCGTCGACGCCGTCGCCCTGGCCATCGCCGCGTTCGTGGCCGCACAGGCGGTGCTGATCAGGTTCGCGGTGTACGCCTCCTCCCGGCTGGGCGAGAAGGTCCTGGCCGAACTGCGGGAGGAGTTCGTCGGCCGGGTGCTCGCGCTGCCGCTGTCGACGGTCGAGCGGGCCGGCGCCGGTGACCTGCTCACCCGCACCTCCCGGGACGTGGACGCGCTGTCGCGCTCCGTGCGGCACGCCGTGCCGGAGACCCTGATCGCGGTCGTGACCGGGGCCTTCGTCGTCGGCGCCGTGGTCCTCGCCGGGCCGCTCATGGCGGTGCCGTCGCTGATCGCCGTACCGCTGCTGTGGATCTCCACGAAGTGGTACCTCACCCGCGCCAGGGACGGCTACCTGCGCGAGAACGCGGCGTACGCCGACATGACCGAGGGCCTGGCCGAGACGGTCGAGGGCGCGCGCACCATCGAGGCGCTGGGCCTGCGGGACCGCCGCCACCAGCGGACCGACCAGGACATCGCCCGGTCGTTCGCGGCCGAGCGCTACACCCTCGGCCTGCGCATGGTGTGGTTCCCCACCGTCGAGTTCGGCTACGTCGTCCCGATCGTGGCGACCCTGCTCGTCGGCGGGCTGTTCCACATCGAGGGCTGGGTGTCGGTGGCCCAGGTGACCACCGCCACGTTGTACGTCCAGCAGCTCATCGACCCGCTCGACCGGCTGCTGTCGTGGACGGACGAGCTGCAGGTCGGCGCGGCCTCGCTGGCCCGGCTCCTCGGCGTCGGCGGCGTCCCCGACGACCGCGCGGCCGGGACCGCCCGGCCGGTGGGGGAGGAGCTGAAGGCCAGTGCCGTGCGGTACGCCTACCGCCCCGGCCACGACGTGCTGCACGGCGTCGACCTCGACGTACGCCAGGGGGAGCGGCTGGCCATGGTCGGGCCGTCCGGTGCGGGCAAGTCCACGCTCGGCCGGCTGCTCGCCGGGGTGCACGGGCCACGGACCGGGTCGGTCACCGTCGGCGGGGTCCCGCTGGTCGAGCTGCCGCTCGGCGAGCTGCGCGGGCACGTCGCGCTGGTCACCCAGGAGCACCACGTGTTCCGGGGCACGCTGCGCGACAACCTGCTGATCGCCCGCCCGGACGCCGCCGACCCGGACGTACGCCGCGCCCTGGAGGCCGTGGACGCCTGGGAGTGGGTGGCCGCGCTGCCGCGGAGCCTGGACACGACCGTGGGCTCGGGCGGCACGGCGATCTCGCCCGCCCAGGCGCAGCAGCTCGCGCTCGCGCGGCTGGTCCTGGCCGACCCGCACACGCTCGTGCTGGACGAGGCCACCTCGCTGATCGACCCGCGCGCCGCCCGCCACCTGGAGCGCTCGCTCGCCGCCGTGCTGGAGGGTCGTACGGTGATCGCCATCGCGCACCGGCTGTACACGGCGCACGACGCCGACCGGGTGGCCGTCGTGGAGGACGGCCGGATCAGCGAGCTGGGCTCCCACGAGGAACTGGTGGCGGCGGGCGGCGCCTACGCCGCGCTGTGGGACAGCTGGCACGGCACCGCCCGGTAGCTCACCTGGTGATGTTGAGGGACTTCTTCAGGAAGTCGAGCTGCAGGAGCAGCAGGTTCTCGGCGACGACCTCCTGCGGGGTCATGTGGGTGACGCCCGACAGCGGCAGCACGGTGTGCGGGCGGCCCGCCGCGAGCAGGGCCGACGACAGCCGCAGCGTGTGCGCGGCGACCACGTTGTCGTCGGCCAGGCCGTGGATCAGCAGCAGCGGGCGCTCCTGCTTCCCGGTCTCACTCCCGGCGATCTTCTCCGCGTCGCCCAGGAGGGACGACCTCTCGTAGTGGCCCTCGTCGGGGTGGCCGAGGTAGCGCTCGGTGTAGCAGGTGTCGTACAGCCGCCAGTCGGTGACCGGCGCCCCCGCGACGGCGGCGTGGAACACGTCCGGGCGGCGCAGCACCGCGAGCGCGGCGAGGTAGCCGCCGAACGACCAGCCCCTGATCGCCACCCGCGACAGGTCGAGGTCGCCCGGGTGCAGGGCCGCCACGCCCTGGAGGGCGTCCACCTGGTCCTGCAGGGAGATCGTGAAGTCGCGCAGCATCTCCCGCTCGAAGGCCGGGCCGCGCCCGGGCGTGCCCCGCCCGTCGGCCACGATCACCGCGAAGCCCTGCTCGGCCCACCACTGGGACTCCAGGAACATCCGCCGGGCGGACAGCACCCGCTGCACGTGCGGCCCGCCGTACGGGTCCATCAGGACGGGCAGCGGGCCCGAGCCGGGCACGTGCCAGGACGGCAGCAGGACCGCCGCGGCCAGTTCGCGCTCGCCCGCGCGGACCAGCGAGACCCGCGGCTCCAGCCCGGGCCGCTCCGCCACCGACCTGATCGAAGATCCTCCCACCGGCGCTGATCTCACTGACACCGTCACACCCTCGGTGTCGAGGCTCTGCCGGATGACGAGCGTCGTCCCGCCCGCCCGGCGGCCCGAATGGACGCCCGGTTCGGTGGTCACCGGGCTGAGGGTGCCGTCGCGGTACGTCCACAGGTGGATCTCGGTGGAGTCGCCGCTCGCCTGGAAGAGCACGGTGTCGCCGTCCACGTCGAGCACCGCGCGGACCTGCAGCGACGCCGGCGTGACCGGCTCGGAGCCGACCACGAGCCGGCGCCCGCCGTCGGCGTCGGCCACCCAGACGAGCGTCCCGTCGGACAGGCGCGCCGGCACGCCGGGGACGATCTCCACCCAGGCCGGATCGGTGTCCTCACGCAGGATCGTCGTCTCGCCCGTGTCCGGGTCCGCCGACAGCAGGCGCATGCTCCTCTGGTCGCGCGAGAGCGTCACGAGCGCGAGGCCGTGGGTGTCCCACACGGCCGTCGCCAGGTACTCCTGATCGAACGGCACCTCCGTACGCGTGCCGTCCAGGCCGATGACCAGCAGCGTGACCTCGGCGTTGGACGTGCCGGCGGCCGGGTAGCGCTGGGGGACGGGCTCGCGGGAGGGGTTGGCCGGGTCGGCGATGTGCCAGAGCGCGACCGGCGCCTCGTCCACCCGGGCCACGAGCAGGCGGTCTCCCGAGGGAGACCACCAGTAGCCGCGCATCCGGTCCATCTCCTCGGCCGCGATGAACTCCGCGAGGCCGTAGGTGACGGTGTCGCTCTCCGGCTCGGCGAGCGTGCTGTCTGCTCCTGTGCCGGTCCCTGCGTCTGTCCCGCTGCCGATCTCCAGCACGTGCAGGGCGCCGCCCGTCACGTACGCCACCCGCGTGCCGGTGGGGTCGAGCCGGGGGTCGATGACCGGCCCCGCCGCCGGGAGCCGCCGCACCTCGCCCGTGGCGAGTTCGGCGAGGTACAACTCGCCCGACAGCGCGAAGACGGCGAGCCGTACCTCCCGATCGGTGGCGTACGCCACGACGCCGCCCGCCGACTCCCGCGACCGCTCACGGCGGGCGCGCTCCTCCGGGGGCAGGTCCTCGTCGGCCGCGCCGAGCGCGAGCGGGTCGACGACCAGCCGCTCGGCGCCGGTCGCGCCGTCGGACGGCACGTCCAGCTCCCACAGGCACGTCACCGGATCGGTGCCCGACCTCGTCCTGAGGAAGACCACGCGACGACCGTCGGGGGAGATCGTGAAGCCGCGCGGCACCCCGAGGGTGAACCGCCGGGTCCTGGCATGCAACCGTGGGAAGCTCTCCGTCATAGCTCCTCATACTGCCAGCAGGAGGGCACTACCCTCGGAGGCATGACTGACCGCCGTCTGCTGCTCGTGCACGCCCACCCCGACGACGAGACCATCGGCACCGGCGCGACCATGGCCAAGTACGCCGCCGAGGGCGCCCATGTGACGCTCGTGACCTGCACCCTCGGCGAGGAGGGCGAGGTCATCCCGCCGGAGCTCGCCCACCACGCCGCCGACCGGGACGACACCCTCGGCCCGTACCGCATCGGCGAGCTCGCGGCGGCGTGCAAGGCGCTCGGCGTCACCGATCACCGGTTTCTCGGCGGCGCCGGCCGCTGGCGCGACTCGGGAATGATGGGCGGGGCGGCCAACGACCGCCCCGGCTGCTTCTGGCGGGCCGGCCTCGACGAGGCCGCGGCCGAGCTGGTCAAGGTGATCCGGGAGGTCCGGCCGCAGGTGCTCGTCACCTACGACGAGAACGGTTTCTACGGCCACCCCGACCACATCCAGGCGCACCGCGTCTCCCGGCGGGCCTTCGAGCTGGCCGCCGACCCGGGGCACCCCGGCGGGCGGCCGTGGCGCGTCGCCAAGTTCTACTGCACCGCGATGCCCAGGTCCGTGCTGCGGCGGACGGCGGAGACGATGCGCGAGACCCTCGTCGACTTCTGGGTGCCCGACTCGGTCGAGGACCTGCCGGCGTGCCCTGACGCGGACGTGACGACCGAGATCGACGCCCGGCCGTACGTCGAGGCGAAGATCGACGCGATGCGGGCGCACGCGACCCAGATCGCGGTCGACGCGCCCTGGTTCGCGTTGTCGAACAACATCGGCCAGCAGATCCTCGGGGTCGAGCACTACATCCTGCGCGCGGGGGTGCCCGGGCCGCCCGGCCTCGGGGTGCCGCCCGAGGCGGGAGGCATCGGAGAGCCGTACAACCGCGAGAGCGACCTGTTCGCCGGCATCGGCTAGGTTGATGTGGTGACCCAGGAGACCGAGGAGACGCCGCCCGGCGTCGAGGCCGGCGCTGTGTCTGGTCCTGTGCCCGGTCCTGTGGCCGGAGCCGTGGCCGGCGCGGCCTACGGCATGCTCTTCCTGCTGGGGCTCGTGCTGGGGGTCGTCGGCGGTTTCCAGCACGCGTGGTACCTGGGCGGGCTGCCGATCGCCGCGATCGCGTGGCTGGCAGTGCTGTTCGCCCTGCCGTACGCGATGGGCAGGATGATGGGCGGCAAGCTGGGCGCGTTCGTCCCGGCCGCCGGCTGGCTCCTCATCTCGTTCGTGCTGGCCACGCCGCAGCGGGCCGGTGACCTCGCCATCGCCGGGAACTCCGCCGGCTACTGGTATCTCTACGGCGGCGTCCTCGCCGTCGCGGCCGCCGTGGCCGTGACCCGCTCCACCGGCTCCTGGCTGCTGCGGTCGTACGACCGGGCCTGAGCTTGACTGTGTAGCTTGACTGTGTAGCTTGCCCGGTTCGCGGGAGTCGCCGATTCTGAAGAGATGCGGCGGTCGCACCGGGTCCGGCAGGTCATCAACTACGCCAACCTCTCCACGCCTCTCGGCCTGCTGATCGCGAGGCTGGGCCGGGCGCGCACGTGCAGGGGGGAGCGGGGGCTCGTCTACGCGCACGGTTACCGGATCCCGTTCCCGGTCGCCGGGGCCTTCACAGTCGGGAACGTGATCCTCACCAAGCACGGCGAGGGCTATCTCAGCGGCCCGCTGCTCGACCACGAGGCGCGCCACGCCACGCAGTACGCCGTCTGCGTCGGCCTGCCGATGGTCGTGTTGTATCTCGCCGCCTCGGCGGTCTCGTTCGTCCTCTGCGGCCATCCGGGCTCGTGGAACCTCTTCGAACGGATGGCCGGCCTCGACGACGGCGGCTATCCCCGGGTGCGTCCCTGGTGGGGGAGAGTGAGATAGGGGGGAATCGAATCCGCCGGTCGTAGGAGGAATATTTCCGTTCTCGTGGGGATCATGAGAGCGGAAGGGAGTTCCCCATGTCGCAGACGATTCAGCCGGAGAGCCCTGAGGCCCCAGAAATTCCCGTTTCTTCCGATGTCGTCGTACGGCCCGCCACCACTCCCCGCCGGTGGCCGTCGAGCTTCGCCGACCGGCTGACCGCTCCCCTCCCGGACTTCCGCGAGGTGACGAGCGTCATGTGGCACGGGCAGCTCAGGCCCGACATCGGCGACGGCGACCAGATTCCTGTCCAACGTGTGGGACTGTCCCGTGCCGCGGCGACCGAGACCATGGTGACCTGGGTCGGCCACGCGACGTTCGTGCTGCAGATCGGCGGGCTGACCGTCCTGACCGACCCGGTGTGGTCCCGGAAGATTCCCGGCGTGCGCCAGCGGCTGACTCCTCCCGGCGTCGCCTGGTCGGACCTGCCCAGAATCGACGCCGTCGTGATCAGCCACAACCACTACGACCACCTCGACGCGCCGACCATCCGCCGCCTGCCGCGAGACACGGCCGTCTTCGTGCCCGCCAGGCTCGCGGGCTGGTTCCGGCGCCGGGGCTTCCACAACGTGACCGAACTGGACTGGTGGGAGTCGGCCCGCCTCGGCGAGGTGTCGTTCGACTTCGTCCCGGCCCATCACTGGAGCCGCCGTACGTTGTGGGACACCTGCCGGACGCTATGGGGCGGCTGGGTGCTCACCTCCTCCGAGCACCGGGTCTACTTCGCGGGCGACACGGCCTATGGGGAGCGGTTCGCCCAGATCGGTGAGCGTTATCCGGGTATCGACCTCGCCCTCATGCCCGTCGGGGCCTACGATCCCCGCTGGTTCATGAAGGTCTCCCACGTCGATCCCGAGCAGGCCGTACAGGGGTGCCTCGACGTGGGCGCCCGGCGGATGGCGACGATGCACTGGGGCACCTTCGTGCTGTCCGGCGAGCCGCTCCTGGAACCGGTGCGCGAGGCCCGCGCCGTCTGGGAGTCGCGCGGTCTCGACCCGGGCGACCTGTGGGACCTCGCGGTCGGTGAGAGCCGCACACTGCCCTGACGAGGCGCGCTGGCACAATTCCCCGCATGAGCTTCGCGACCGCTGACCTTTACGACGCTCACTACGACACCCACGGCGACGCGCTGCGCAGCTGCCTCACCCAGTTCCGTTCGTACGGCTCGCGCCCCAGGTTCTCCGGCCAGATCTCGACCATCCGCTGCCTGGAGGACAACGCGCTGGTCAGGCAGGTCCTCGGGACGCCGGGCGAGGGAAGGGTGCTGGTGGTCGACGGCGGTGGGTCGCTGCGTACGGCGCTGCTCGGCGACCTGATCGCGGCCTCCGCCGTGAAGCACGGCTGGGCGGGCGTCATCATCAACGGCGCCGTACGCGACACGGCGGCGCTGACCGGCCTGGACCTCGGCGTCAAGGCCCTTGGTTCCAATCCCCGCAAGAGCGCCAAGACCGGCCTCGGAGAGGTCGACGTCCCGGTGACCTTCGGTGAGGTCACCTTCGCCCCGGGCGAGTGGCTCTACAGCGACGAGGACGGCATCCTCGTCGCCTCCACCCGCCTCACCCCCTGACCGGCCCGCCCCCTGACCGGCCCGCCCGCCTCTATACCCGCAGCCGGGTGGTGCGGGGGTTGCGGTAGGTGAAGGCCCAGCGGTCGTCGCCGATGTTGCGGCGGGTGTAGCGGGTGGGGTGGCGGTAGCGGTCACGGTTGTGGAACTGACACGCCGGCCCCAGCAGCTTCAGATCAGTCAGCCCGCCGCTGCACCAGTCGTCGGCGTGATCGATCTGGCACATCGTTGCGGGCAACGGGCAGCCGTCCACCCAGCAGGTGGCGTACCGGGCGAAGACGGCCCGGCGCTGTGCGGGGGTGGCCAGGCGGACCTTGCGGCCCATGTCCAGGACCTGCCCGGCGGCGTCCATGACGATCCGCACGAGAGTGCTGGTGCGGGCCAGCCGGTGCACGCTGGAGGCGGGCAGCAACTGCCCGGTCGCCAGGATCAGCCCCGGCAACCCCCGCAACCACACCCCCGGCGGACTGTTCACCCCCAGCCCCGGCGGTCTGTTCTCCGGCGGAGCATCCGCTCCCGCGCCCGACCAGGCCTCACCACCAGGCCAGACACCACCACTGTGCTCCGGCCCCGGCAGAGCGTCGGCTCCCAGCCCCGACCAGGGCTTATCTCCGGGCCAGGTGTCGCCTCCCCCGGTTGGGGGTCTGTGCATGGAGGGCTCGGCAGCGGTAGGGCGGTCGGGAGCGGCGCGCTCCCCGCCGGAAGCGGGAGCCTCTGTGGCGGGGTTCTCGTCGACGAGGTCGTTAGCCCGGTGCTCATCGCCGTACAGCGGGGTGTCGCTTTCAAATTGCTCGCGATCGTGCAGGTGCGCGTCGCTCTCGCGGTGCGCGCTCTCACCCTCCGGCGCATCACCGGCGCAGGGCTCGCTGCCGGGAGCGGTCGGGGAGTGGCCAGGGTTCAGGCGCTCGTCACGAGGGACAGACGTGTCGCTGGTGGGGTGGTCGCCCGAGGGGCCGTCTAGGTGGTCAGCGGCGGCGTGGTCGGCTGAGGCGTCCGCGCCTGCGGGGTCGTCTGCGAGGTCGTCTGCGAGGCCGTTTGTGGGGTCCGTGCCTGCGTGGTCGGCTGGGGAGTCGGCTGTGGGGGCGGTGTCTGGCGGGTCGTCGGGGAGGGATTCGGCGTTGACCAGCACCAGAAGCTCGGTCGCGATCCTGTTCTCCAGGAACGCGATCAACACGTCCGCGTTCCGCACACTCAGCGTGCGGTCATCGCCCTCAGCTTTCGGCTTGGCGTAGGCGTCCAGCAGGTGCTGCAATCGCGCGGCGGCCTCCACCGGCAGGTAGAACTCCCCCTCCACAGCGCCGTTCCTTCGCCGGCGCACCCGGAAGAACCGGCGGTCGAAGTCCGCCTGCTCATCCTTCTCATGGCCGTCGGGGTCCAGCACCGCCCGCAGATACCGCCCCGCCTTGGCCACCTCCGCCGCACCCGCCGATCTCGCCAACTCCAGCAAGATCCCCTCAGCCGTCTTCGCCTGGTCGTCGGTCAACCCGGAAGTGGCTATGCAGATCGCCTCCACGATCCCCTCAGCCAGGCCACCCTCCGCGAACAGGCGGCGCGCCTCGTGCAGGCGGACCAGCTCCATGCTCACCGTCAGCAACCGGCCGGCTCCCGCAGGGGTCATCCCCCCAGCGGAACGCAGCCACAGCTTGGTGGACGCATGCCCATGGCTCTTCGCCTCCCCAGCCCGGTGAACACGCCCGACCCGGGCGGCCAACGCGCTGGTGATGCGGTCACGGGCCGACAGCAACTCCTCGGCCTCGGCCAGGCACACGCCCGAGTCCTCCGGCACCGGCACCAGAGCCACCGCCCGCGCCGCCTCAGCAACCGCCGCCACCGCCACCCACGACGAGCCTCCGGCATTGTCGGTAGAGACGCTGTCGGTAGAGACACCGTCAGGAGAAACACCGCCAGAAGGGGCACCACTCGGGGTCTCTTCACCGTTGTATTCAGCATCGGGCGCACGGCCGCGACGAGTATCGAATACACGGGCAGAGTTAGGCGATTCCGCCGATTCGTCGAACCGGCTCGCGTGCTTCCGCGCCCCGGGCTCGACGATCGGCACATATTCACGGGCAAGCGCACCCTCGGACGACCAAAGGGGCGAGCGAGAGATGAGCCGCTCCCACCATTCGCCATTGCCGTCATCGTTCGAATGACGAGGGTGCGCAGGGTCAGAGTCGAACAGATCCATCACACCTCCCATCAATTCGAAAGCCTGTATTAATTCTCCCACGGCAACGCGCCGTGAACACCCCAGCGCGGCGATTAGCTGGGATCACACGTCGGCGGTTTCCTCTGCGTTTCAGCCGTTTATCGAGTGATTTGTCGCTATGGAATGCCAGATGTGCAGTGCGTTGTCGCCCGTGATCTCCGGCTCGCCCGCAATGAGCCCGCAGTGAACCCGCGCGGTGGACCTGCAGTGAATCCGCGCGGTGGACCCGCGGTGAACGCAGCCGGCAGGGTGTTCGGAGCTCAGCCTGCTGGGAGCGTGGGAGAGCTGCCGAGGAGGTATCCGGAACGCTGCCGGGGAGGGTCAGGCCTTGCCGATGTCGGCGGGCAGGTCGAGGGCGAGTATGTGATCGAAGTGGAGGAAGGTCTCGAACTTGGCCCCCGGCGTGATCGACTCGTCGGTTTCCAGGTCGCCGAGCAGGCGCAGGGCCTCTGGTGTGTCGAGATCGTCGTCCAGCGCGTTCTGGACGCGTCCGGCGTACGTGGCGTCTATCGGGCGGCTGGGAGACTCCGCCCACTCGGCCACGCGCCGCCGCAGGCGGCGCAGTTCCGCGTCGGCTGTCTTGAGGCTGTCCCAGGTGAGGTCCACCTGTTGCCGGTAATGGTGGCGCAACAGGGCCAGCCGTACGGCCAGGGGGTCGAGCCCGGCCGCAGCCACACGGGCCGGCGTCACCGCGTCGGCGCCGCCAGAAGAGCCGCCAGAAGAGCCGCCGTCGGAGCCGCTGTTGGAGTCGCCGTTGGAGTCGTGATCGTCCACCGGTCGGCCCTCGAACAGCAGGCGTCCGGCGTGCGCCCAGTGGGCGGCCGCCTCTTCGCCGGTGGCGGCGTTCGACTGTGCCCGCACTCTCTCGTGATGCGGGGAGCGCAGGCCCTCACCGCCGACGTAGAGGTCGAAGCGCGGCCCGAGGAACCGGAGCGGCGTCGCCGAGCATTCGATGTCGCGGCTCGGCAGCCCGCGTCCCCAGGGCGCGTCCCAGGCCGTGCCCGCGCGGTCCTCGTCGCCAGGCTCCCAGAGCATCCAGTCGCCGGGAGCCGCCGCGCCGCACATCTCCCCGTACGCCGGGAAGGACGCCGCGTCGAACATCACCGCCCCCTCGGGAGTGGCGTACGCGTGACCATGCTCGATGAGCCGTCCGATGAGCTCGATGATCAGACCCATGGTCTCGCTGGTGCGGGGGGAGTGCTCGGGAACGCGCATGTTGAGCGCGAGAGCGCCGGCTTCGAGGGAGGCTCCGCCGTCACCCCCGTGCCCGAGGTCGGAGACGTTCCGGCAGGCGAGCACGCGTAACCCGGCCCGCTCGCTGACGCGGCGGATCAGGTCGGCGAGCAGATACGGGCGCGGGTCGCCGAGACCGGAGGGCCCGTGTGCGGCGCAGGTGTGCATCCGCAGGATCCGCGAACCCGCCGGTGCGAGGGGCACGATCTGCCGGGTCAGGGTGTCGTGGAGCCGCAACATGCCTTGAGCCTACGTGCTGTGCCCGGCGTCCCCTCCACCCGAGCAGGACCCTTCACCCCAGCTTCACGAGCAGGACCCTTCACGAGCAGGAAGCCCGGTCAGGAAGCCCCGTCAGGAGAGGAAGCGGAGGATGTCGCGGTCGCCGCGGTCGCGCAGGCGGTCGAGCACCTCTTCCCGGCCGGTCCCCTCGGTCAGGCCGATGCGCGCGCCGATGAGGCGCAGCCCTTCGGCCTCGGACGCCACCGGCGCCGTGTACCCGATCAGGTGCAGGGCCTGGTTGATCGCGGGCAGCCCGGCCGCGGCGGCGGGCAGGAACCGCGTCAGCAGCTCGCCGCCATCGGAGACGGTGAGGAAGACGTGGTCGCCGTCGGAGGCGTTGTAGTCGGCCAGCACGTTCCTGATCGATCCGATGGTCGGCTGGTTGTGCCAGCTGATCACCACTTCGCCCGACGACGTCGACACGGTGAGCTGCCCCCCGGGCGCCATGCCGAGATGGGCCGCGAAACCCGTCGGCAGCGGCGAGCCGGAGCCCCGCAGGTGTTCGGCGTTGACGTCGACCCGGTGCCACCAACGGCCGTCGCGGCTGCGGAAGCAGCGCCGGGTCATCGAGACGTCCCGGCGCGGCTGGTACGGCTCGCCCTGGGCCTGCCCCGCGACCCTGATGTAGCCGCGCTGGGTGCGTTCGAACCCGGGCCCTCCGGCGTACGCCCTGATCGAGCTCTCGCTCACGTCGTAGCGCGAGGTGAGGTTGTCGACGATCGTGCTCACCGACGCCTCGCCGCCCGCGCGCTCGATCTCCCGGCTGATCATCTCCCGGATGCCCAGGTACTCCTCGCCGCCCCAGCGGCGCAGGCCGTACTTGCTGCGGTCGAGCCGGATGAACCGCTCGTCGGCGGCGAGCTGGTTGCGCAGGCCGACGAGGCTGTAGTCCTCGCCGATGCGGGCCTGGATCTCCTCGGGGGTCAACGGAGCGCCGGAGACCGCCAGCACGGCCTCGGCCTTGTCGCCCATGCTGCGCGGCCAGGGCACGACGTGCCCGTCGAGCACGCGCAGCTGCGGCACCGACGCGAGCCAGCGCTCGGCCACGTCCTCGCGTACGCCGAGCTGGGCCACCTGCGCGACCGCCTCGTCCAGCGGGCGGGGGCCGTCGGCGAACAGCTGGCGGGTCTTCTCCCTGAGCTCGTCCGCGCCGCCCGCGACCAGCCAGCCGTCCACCTGGTCGTACCCCGTCAGCAGTGTGCGGACGAACCGCCAGGCGGGGATCGCGAGAGTGATCAGCTCGGTGCGGTGCCACGGCACGGCCGCGGCGAGGTCGTCGGCGGGCACCGCGGAGCCGAGCCGGGTGCGCAGCCAGGCCAGATGGGCGTTGAGCGGCGCGGCGGCCGGGCTCCGCAGCCACTCCAGCACGTGGTCGCGCAGGTCGCGCTCGATCTGCCGGATCCGCTCGCGGGTGACGGAGAAGCGCTGGGCGAGCTCGTCGAGCGTGGCGCGCTGGGCCTGGCCGGGGTGCTGGCCCGACTGCTGGGAGGTGTCGTAGTAGAGCCGGTCTCTGGCGATGGCCCGCTGGCGGTCGTCCAGCCGGGCGAAGATCTCGTCGATGACCTCGGCCATCGGCCGCTCGGGGAGGGCCGGCGGGACCGGGGCCCCGGCGGGCTCCCCGGCCGGCTCGGTGGCCAGCAGCCGGTCGATGACGTCGATGAACAGCTTGTGGACGATCTCGCGGGGGCCCGGCGTCTGCAGGCTCTCCTCGGGGTGGGTGAACCTCAGCAGCGGCAGGATGTCGCCGAGGACCAGGTGCGCCCAGCAGGCGCTGGTGAGATCGGCGAGCCGGGAGGCGATCTGTACGGTCCCCACAGCCGCGCAGGCCCGGTCGAGGGGGAGCGCCTGCCACCACGCGTCGGGAAGACCGGGGTCGCTCGCGATCGGCTCTACCTGGCTGGGCGCGGTCCAGCGCAGCGGAGGCACGATGTCGCTAAGGCTCAGGTTCATGCAGGTCCAACCGGCGAGGGGAATATATCCGCAGTTCACACTAGGGGATCAGGGCCAAGGTGGTCACACGGGAAGGAAGGGACTGGCGCGTCCCGAATAGGACACGTAGAGCAACTCTCCCGCTCGTGTGCACGCCACGTAGAGCAGCCCCCGTTCGCGTTGCAGATCGTGCGCCCGTGCCGTCGGATCCTCGGCGGCCGGGGTCAGCGCGTCGGGCGCCGGCACGATTCCGTCAGCCACGCCTATCACGGCAACCCGGCGGAATTCCAGCCCTTTCATTCCGTGAAGCATGGCGACTTTGACCGTGATGCCCGCTTCGCGTAGTGCGGTACGGGCGGTACGCACGAGGTCGGCGGTACGCGCGGCGACCGCGATCTCTGCCGTGGGCACGCCTTCCCGCAGCCAGTCGGCCACCGTCGAGACGAGGCCGGCGATCTCCGCCGCCGGGGTCACGTACTCGCGCACCATCGGGCGCGGCCCGTGGCCGAGCCCGCGGTAGCCGTACAGCCCGGCGTTGCCCGCGACCAGGCCGTCGGCGGGTCCGCCGCCGCGCAGCCGCACCCCCCACGACAGCATCTCCGGCGGCAGCCGGTAGGAGAGCTTCAGATGGAACCGGCGGACGGGGATGCCGACGTCCGCGAGCGCGACCCTCGTGTCGAACATGCGCTGGTGCGGGTCGCCGAGGATGAACAGGTCGTTCGGGGCGGCGGGGACCGCCGCCCGCAACAACCGCCATTGCGCGGGGTGCAGGTCCTGCGCCTCGTCCACCACGATGTGCCGGTACGGCTCCCGCCCCGGCTCCCGGTCGCCGAGGAGGTCGCCCACGGCCCGCCCCAGCAGCCCCGCCGCCTCGGAGGCGAGCTGGAGCAGGGTCCGCCGGCCCGTCTCGCGCAGCCGCCCGATGACGTGCTGGACGGCCTCCCACACCAGGGTCCTCGCCCCGGCGTCCAGCGGCACGCTGCGGCCGGGCCGCGCCGCCGCCTGGTACTCCTCCAGCGTCCGCAGGTCCTGCGCGAGGATCACCTGTTCCCACTCCCGCAGCAGGAACGCGCTGCCGAAGCGCCGGTCCGAGTGCTTCCCGTGTTTGCCGAAGCGCCCGGCGGCCGCCTCCTGCCACAGCCCGGCCAGGTCGTCGGAGGAGACCAGGGCCGGGGCGCGGCCCTCCGCCTCGGCGACGATGCGGTGGGCGATCCGGTCCACGTTCCCCACCTCGACGCGCTTGCGCACCAGCTCGTCGCCGACCATCATGTCGAGCCGCGCGGACAGCTCGGTCGCGAGGCCCTGCGAGAACGTGACCAGCAGGATCGGGCCGGTGGCCGCGCGGGCAAGCAGGGCCGCGCGGTGCAGCGCGATGACCGTCTTGCCGGTGCCGGCTCCCCCGGTGATCAGCACCGGCTCGTCGTACGACGGCCAGTTGGCGTACGTGTGCTGCGGCGGGTAGAGGAACGTGCACCAGTGGGGCTGGGCGACGATCCGCTCCAGCTCGGCGGCGTCGGCGGTGAACACCGCCCGGTCGGGGCTGCGCCGCAGCGCGGTGAGCAGGTCCTCGGGGTCGACCTCGTCGGCCGCCCGGCAGCGGCAGGCGTCCAGTTCGCGCCAGGCCGCCGCGAGCGAGCCGCCGCGGGCGAGCGCCGACAGCGGCGCGAACTGGCTGCGCGGGAGCAGCGGTTCCACCGCGGCGAGGTGGGCCTCCGACGTCATCATCCGCAGCAGCGGCAGCAGGCGGGCGTCCACGCCGATGTTCAGCAGGTCGGTGTCGCAGAAGTCCTCGAACAGCGGACGGCCGCCGCTCCGCGACGCCCGGCGCAGGGCCGGCTCGATCCGCTCCAGCGCCTCGGCGTCCCAGACCTCGACGATCCCGACCGCCGTGTTCACCCCGATCCGGTGCCGCTGGGCGTACGACCACGCCTCGGCGTCCGGCAGCACGGTCAGCAGCCAGTAGACGTCGTCCTGCCGGACGACCACCCCCCGGTGGCGGTCGGCGAGCCGCAGCGTGGCGACCCGGGGATCGCGGCCGTTGCGCACCCTCTCGGGGTGCGGCGCGGTGGAGGCGTTCAGCAGGAACCGGCGTACGGCGAGGATCGCCTCCCGGCGGACGGGCCGGGGGAGCGCGCCGAGCCCGTGCAGGAACTCCGGGGAGATCGCGAGCCGGGGCATCCCGCTATCCCAGCAGGGTCAGCAGGTCGCGGTCCCCGCGTTCGCGCAGCCGCGCGAGGATCTCCGGCCGCCCGGCGGGCCCGGCGAGCCCGACCCGCGTCGCGATCACCCGCGCCGCCTGCTCGGGCGTGCCGCCCGGAGCGGTGTAGCCGACGAGGCGCAGCGCCCGCCGCATCTCGTCGCCGCCCGCCGCCGGCAGGTGCCGTACGCGCAGCAGGCCCTCCTCGGAGAGGGTCAGGAAGATGTGGCTGCCCTCCTCGGCCGAGACCTCGGTGAGGATCCGCCGCAGCGAGTCCAGCGACGGCCGGGTGTGCCAGGAGAGGCCGATGTCCCCGGCGGCGCTCTGCACGGTCCGGGTGTCGCCGGGGGCGAGCCCGACGTAGGCCGCGAACCCGGTCGGCAGCATCACCTCGCCGCCGCCGAGGTGATCACCGGAGACGTCGACCCGCAGCCACCACCTGCCGTCCGGCTGCCGGAAGCACCGCCGGGTCAGCGACACGTCCTTGAGCCCGCGCCCCCGGGGCACCCGCTGCGCGCGTAGCTGCGGGACGCTGTCCAGCCATTCTCTGGCGGCGTCGGGACGTACGCCGAGCGAGCGGACCAGTTCGAGCGCCTGCGAGACGGTCGGCGGCCGCTCGGCCGCGGTGATGAGGGCGCGGGTCCGCTCCCTCAGGTCCTCGACGTCCCCGGCCACCAGCCAGTCGCCGGAGAGCCGGTGGTCGGGCAGCGTGGCGAGCACGAACCGCCAGGCGGGCACCTCCAGCGAGCGCAGCTCGCGCCCGTGCCAGTCGGCCGCCGCGACCAGCCGCGCCTTCGGCACCGCGACGCCGAGCGCGGCGGTGAGCCGGGCCAGATGCTCGTTGTACGGCGCCGCCTCCGGCGACGCGAGCCACTGGGCGATCCGGCCGCGCAGGGCCGCCTCGGCGTCGGCGAGCACCTCGGGGGGTACGGCGAGCAGCCTGGCGAGCTGCTCGGGCGCCGACGGGTCGTCGGTGAAGACCCGGTTCTGCGCCACCATCCAGGTCTGGTCGTCGAGGTCGGCGAAGGCCGCGTCGATCAGTTCGGGGATCAGCTCGGGGATCACTTCGGGAGGGTCGGCCGGCCCCGGTTCGGGCTCGTCCGGCAGGCTTCCGGAGACCTCGCCCTTCTGAGTCGTCTCAGAAGTCGTTTCAGAAGCCGTCTCGGCGGAGTCCGCCATCCGGGCGAAGACGGCGGAGAACAGGGCGGCCAGCACCGGCCGCGCCTTGACGAAGGGCTGGTCGGCCAGCTCCCGGCCGGACAGCGCGAGCAGGCCGTGCCATGATCCCGCCCGATCGAGCGCGATCGCGACCTGGGGGTCGTCGGCCTCGTCGGGATCCAGCACGTGGAGCGCGGGCAGCACGTCGCCGACGGCCGCCGCGGGCCAGTGCTCCAGCGCGAGGACGGTGAGCAGCTCGGCGAGCGCGTCGGCGTCCGCGACGGCCAGCACCCGGTGCAGGGGAAGCGTGCGCCACCAGGCGTCGGGCAGCCCCGGCCGGTCGAGCGTCCCGATGCGGGCGGCATCACTCCAGCGCAGTGGTGGCACGAGGTCACTCAGGCAGAAGTTCATGCTGTCCCCATCGCTCACAAAGACCAGACCATAGTCTGGCAAATCTCCCCGCCGTGCTGGAGATCCCAGTTAACTGGCTCAGTGGCTAATTGGCTCAGTGGCGTTCGGCGGCGAAACGGAGGCGCACGTAGTCGGCCATCCAGCCCGACTCGCGCCGCAGCGCCGGGGCGGCCAGCTCGTTGACCCGCCGGAGCAACGGCCCCACGGTCGCGGGAGGAACCTGGTCGAGCAGCCGGCCGGCGAACAGTCGCACCCAGTCGGCCGCGCCGTCGGGGCACTCGTCGAGCGGCGTGGGCCGGTCGAAGTGTTCGAGCAGCCGCACCGTGAACCCGCCCTTCTCCAGCCGCAGGGCGTACTCCGCCGGGCCGGGGAAGTACCACGGCAGCTCGGGCTCGCGCAGGCCGTGCTCGCGCCAGGCGGTGAGCATGGCCGAGGTCAGGGCCGCGCAGTTGCCCGCGCCGCCCATCTCGGCGACGAACCGGCCGCCCGGCCGCAGCGCCTCGCGTACGCAGTCGATCACCGCGTCGGGGTCGCGGCTCATCCAGTGCAGGGCGGCGTTCGAGAAGACCGCGTCGTACGACTGGGCCACGGTGAAGTCGTGGCCGTCGCCGACGGTGAAGTCGAGACCGGGGTGATGGGCGATGGCCTGCTCGATCATCGCGTGGGAGCCGTCGATGCCGAGCACGTGGGCGCCGCGCGCCGCGATCTCGGCGGTCATCACCCCGGTGCCGCAGCCGAGGTCGAGCACCCGCTCACCGGGGCGGGGGTCGAGCAGGTCGACCAGCGGCGCGCCCACGGGCGAGACGTAGCCGAAGGAGCTGTCGTAGGCGCGAGCGTTCCATCGAGTGGGACTGGGGGTTTCGTACCTCAAGATCGGCTCGCATTCTTACTGGCCGGTGCCGGGATCGCCACACTCTGATCCACAGCCCGGCCACCACGACTCGATCACCACGGTCTCAGCCGACTCGTGAGACTCCTGGGATCTGGTGGGATTCCGGTGGGATGCGACACACTGTACGGCTTCCGACGCCTCTGCGAGTGTCAGTGCTGTGAGTGTCAGCCCACGTCCTTCGCCCAGTGCGCGGCCAGGTAGGCCTTGGCCTTGTCCTGCTCGGGGATGGTGAGGATCACCGGGTCGCCGGACGCCTCGGGCAGCCGGGCGGCGGCGCCCCCGTCGAGGGCCCCGCGCGTCTCCATCGCCTCCATCCGCGACGGCCGGGCGTACGCCTTGAGGAAGAGGTTCTGGCCCTCGTCGGACAGCAGGAACTCCTCCCACAGGCGGGCGGCGGCCGGATGCGGCGCCGCCGCGTCGATCGCCTGCATGTAGTAGGAGGCGAGCACCGCGTTCTTCGGGATCGTGACCCGCCAGGCCGCCGCGCCGCGCGCGCCCGCGGCCCGCGCCGCGTTCATGAAGTCCCAGTCGACCACCGTCGTGGCCTGGTCGGGACGGCCGAGCATGCCGCCCTTGCGCAGCCGCGCGAACAGGTTCACCCCCCGCGCGGCGTCGGGCAGTCCCCGGCCGAGCGAGGCGGCCATGACGCCGCTGAAGGCCGACGCCACCTGCCGGGGGTCGCCGGGCAGCGCGACCGTCGTCCCCGGCCGGGCCAGCGCGGCGTACGACGCCGGGGCGGGCACCTTCCTCGGGTCGTAGCCGATCGACATGTACCCGCCGTAGGCGGCGTACCAGCGGCCGTCCTGGTCCTTGGCCTCGTCGGGGATGTCCGCCCAGCCCGTCACCCGGTACGGCGCGAAGAGCTTGGCGTTCGCGACCGCGACCTCCAGCGTGACGTCGAAGACGTCCGGCGCCTGGGCCGTCCCGCGCAGGCGGGCCGCGGCGTCGATCTCCTGCCGGCTGTTCGCCTCCGGCATGATCGACGCCACCTTGATCCCGTACTTGTCGGAGAAGCGCGCGATGATCTCCTTGTAGCCGACCCAGCCGCCCGGCAGGCCCACGACGGTGAGCGCGCCCTCCTTGCGGGCGGCGTCGACGAGCCTGTCCATCGTGCCGAACCCGTCGGCCAGACTGGCCGCGCGGGGGTTCAGCGGAGGCGGCGGCCTGTCCGGCGTCCGCTGCCGGGAGCACGCGGAGGCCGCGGCCAGGAGGACCGCCGCCGAGGAGATCGTCACGACACAGGCGCGTAGGGTCACGTCGCGTATGCTCCGCCCCGCCGGCGCGGCCGGTCGAGGCGGCACGCTGCGGGATTGCCGCCTGATTACCTCGGCTGTCTACCTCGCCTGCTTACCTCGGCGGTCTGGGCGGCACGACCTTGGCGGCGGCGAGCGTCTCCTCGGCGATTTCGACGAGGCTTCCGTCCCGTTTCCGTACGGTGAGCACGCCGTCGCGCCAGGATTCCAACACGCCGACGGCGTCCCGGAACCCACTTGGGTCCCTGCGCCGGGTGGTCACGCGTTCGCCCACGTCGGCAGGGGTGATCGCGACGACGAGGCGGGCTCCGGTCTTAGGGGCCACGACGATTGCCCCCCTCCTGTTCCGGCTGGTAGGCAGGCACCGCAATACTAGGGCTAGCAACCCGCGGTCGAGCCGTGCAACCCAGAAGGAGCCCGAGGTGACGTACGTCATCGCGCAGCCTTGCGTGGACGTCCTGGACAAGGCGTGCATCGAGGAGTGCCCCGTCGATTGCATCTACGAGGGCGAACGCATGCTCTACATCCACCCCGACGAGTGTGTGGACTGCGGGGCGTGTGAGCCGGTCTGCCCCGTGGAGGCGATCTTCTACGAGGATGACCTTCCCGAGCAGTGGAAGGACTTCTACAAGGCCAACGTCGACTTCTTCGAGGAGCTGGGCTCGCCCGGCGGCGCCTCGAAGGTAGGAAAGATCAACAAGGACCACCCGGTGGTCGCGGCGCTTCCGCCGCAGAGCGAGGAACACTAAAGAGTCACCGACCCTCGCGGGCCCGCTCCGTGACGACTGGGGGATTTCCTTTGATCGCGTTGCCCGACTTTCCATGGGACCGGCTGGCGCCGTACCAGGAGCTGGCGCGGGCGCATCCCGGCGGGATCGTCGACCTGTCGGTCGGCACGCCGGTCGATCCGGTTCCCCCCGTCGCCCGCCAGGCGCTCTCCGCCGCCGCCGACAGCCCCGGTTATCCCCTGACGTACGGCACGCCGCGGTTGCGTGAGGCGGCCGCGGGCTGGCTCCGGCGGCGGCACGGGGTCGTCGTCGACCCCGCGGACGTGCTGCCGACGATAGGCACGAAGGAACTGGTGGCCTGGCTGCCGACGCTGCTCGGCGTGCGGCCGGGGGAGCGGGTGGTCTTTCCCGCGCTCGCCTATCCCACCTACGACGTGGGGGCCCGGCTCGCCGGAGCCGAGCCGTACGCGACCGACGGGCTGCTCTCGCTGGGGCCCGAGCGGGTGCCGCTCGTCTGGGTGAACTCGCCGTCCAACCCCACGGGACGGGTCCTGCCCGCCGAGCACCTGCGCAAGGTGGTCGCGTGGGCGCGGGAGCGTGGCGCGATCGTCGCCTCCGACGAGTGCTACATCGAGCTCGGCTGGGAGGACGAGCCGCTGTCGGTCCTCCATCCGGACGTGTGCGAGGGCTCGCACGAGGGGCTGCTCGCGGTCCACTCGCTGTCGAAGCGGTCGAACCTCGCCGGATACCGCGCGGGGTTCGTCGCCGGCGACCCCCGGCTCGTACGGCGGCTGCTCGAGGTGCGCAAGCACGCGGGCATGATCGTGCCCGCTCCGGTGCAGGCCGCGATGACGGCCGCGCTGGACGACGACGCGCACGCCGACGAGCAGCGGGAGCGGTACGCCCGCCGCAGGGCGGTGCTGCGTCCCGCGCTGGAACGGGCGGGCTGGCGGGTGGAGCACTCCGAGGCCGGGCTCTACCTGTGGGCCGCCAACGGCGAGGACTGCTGGGACCAGGTGCGAGCGCTGGCGGGCCGGGGCATCCTCGTCGCGCCGGGCGAGTTCTACGGCGACGCCGGGCGTGGACACGTCCGCGTCGCGATCACCGCCACCGACGAGCGCGTCGATGCGGCGGTCAGCCGCCTCCAGTAGGATCGCGCGCCATGACGACAATGACCGTGATCGTGCTGGGCCTCGTCACGGTCGTCGTCCTGCTGGGTGTGGTGACGGCTGTGGTGGCGGCGAGCCGGCGCAGCCGTACGCGTCAGCCCGTGCGCACCCCGCCCGCCGCCCCGGGAGAGTCGCCGGCGCGGGACCTCGCGTCCGATCCCGACTACTTCGACCCCCGCACGATCAAGGTGGGGGACACGGTCTACGTCGAGGCCGCCCGCTACCGGGCCGTCGGCGCGGTGCACTGCGCGGTGCAGGGCGAGCAGTGGACCGACTACCTCCTCGACGAGGGTGCCCGCCGCTACGACAACTGGTTGTCGGTCGCGGAGCGGCCGGGCCCGGGGGGCGAGCCGTCCCACCTGGAGGTCCTGCTGTGGACCGACGTGCCGACCCAGGGGATGGTGCCGGCCAAGCACATGCTGATCGTCGACGGCGTCGAGTTCTCCCCGATCGAGCGCGGCACCGCCGCCTTCCGATCCGAGGGGAGGACGGGCCTGCCCGAGCGCGGGCTGCTCGACTTCGCCGACTACCGCGCGAGTGACGGCCGCCTGCTGTCGTTCCAGCGCGTGCAGGGCGGCCAGTGGGAGGCGGCGTACGCCCGCCCCCTCACCCCCGGCTCCGTCCGCGCGGAACGACTGCCCTGATCACCGGGGTAGGTTCTGGATCGTGGAACGGCGCCTTACCAAACCAGTCGTGACCGTCGTGGTCATCGTCGCCCTGCTCGGCGGGGCGATCTACTACGGCGCCTATCACCTGCTGAAGCGGACCGAGCCCTTCGCGCTCGGGGAGCACTGCCTCGTGAAGACCCCCGAGGGCACGCTCGACATCGACATCGAGCAGGCCCAGGTGGCCGCCACCGTCGCCGCCGTCGCCGCCCGGCGCAAACTGCCCGAGCGCGCCCTCCAGATCGCGTACGTCACCGCGATCCAGGAGTCCAAGCTGGCCAACCTCCCGTACGGCGACCGCGACTCGGTCGGGGTCTTCCAGCAGCGGCCCTCACAGGGCTGGGGGACGCCCGAGCAGTTGCAGGACCCGGTCTACGCGACCCGCAAGTTCTTCGCCGCCCTGGAGAAGGTGAAGCACTACCGGACGATCCCGCTGCACGACGCCGCCCAGGCCGTGCAGCGCTCCGCCGACGGCTCGGCCTACGCCGAGCACGAGCAGTCCGCGAAGATCCTTTCCGCGGCGTTCACCGGGCGGGTCCCGCAGGCCGTCCACTGCTGGTATCCGCCGCCCGCCAAGCCGGTCAAGCCGCAGCCCGAGACGGCCCGAAAGCAGCTCGTACGAGCGCTCGGCGCCGAGGCCGCCGACAAGCGCGGCTGGCTGGTCGCCGCGTGGTACGTCGCCCACGCCCAGAAGTACGGCCTGCGCGAGGTGCGGTTCGAGGGGGTGGCCTGGACGGCGGCCGCCGGGCACGACGGCTGGCGCAAGGAACCCAAGCCCACCGACGCCAAGCCCGCGGACTCCAAGCCCACCGGCGCCGTCCAGGTGGCGTAAGGTCGGGAGGCATGCGACTTGACCTTGCCGAGGACGTGGGCGCGCTGACGGCGCGGCTGGTGGACATCGAGTCGGTGAGCGGCGCGGAGAAGGCGCTGGCCGACGCGATCGAGGAGGCCCTCCGCGCCCTGCCCCACCTGACCGTGCTGCGCGACGGCGACGCGGTGGTGGCGCGGACCGATCTCGGCCGGGCCGAGCGCGTGGTGATCGCCGGGCACATCGACACGGTCCCGGTGGCGGGGAACCTGCCGAGCCGGACCGAAGACGGCGTGCTGTACGGCTGCGGCACCTCCGACATGAAGAGCGGGGTGGCGGTGCAGCTGAAGCTCTGCCTGCTGGCCGCGCCGAACCGCGACCTGACCTTCGTCTTCTACGACTGCGAGGAGATCGAGGCCGAGCGCAGCGGGCTGCTGCGGCTCACCCGCACCCACCCCGAGTGGCTCGCCGGCGACTTCGCGGTCGTCATGGAGCCGACCGACGGCCTCATCGAGGGCGGCTGCCAGGGCACGCTCCGCGCCGAGATCACGGTGAAGGGCGTCCGGGCGCACAGCGCCCGCTCCTGGGAGGGCGTCAACGCCGTCCACGGGATCGCGCCGGTCCTGGACCGGCTGGTCCGGTACGAGCCGCGCAGCCCGCTCGTGGACGGCCTCCGGTTCCGGGAGGGGCTCAACGCGGTCGGCGTACGCGGAGGGGTGGCCGGCAACGTCATCCCCGACGAGTGCGTGGTGACCGTCAACTACCGCTTCGCCCCCGACCGGACGATCGAGGAGGCCTTCGCGCACGTGTGCGAGGTGTTCGACGGCTTCGACGTACGGCTCACCGACGGCTCCCCCGGCGCGCGGCCGGGGCTGACCGATCCGGTCGCCGCGGCGTTCGCCGCCGCGATCGGCGGCACGCCCCGGGCCAAACTGGGCTGGACCGACGTCGCGCGTTTCTCCGCCCTGGGCATGCCCGCCGTCAACTGCGGTCCGGGCAACCCCGACATCGCGCACACGGCGGGGGAGAACGTGAGCCTGGCCAAGATCGTCGAGAGTGAGCGCCGCATGACGGAGTGGCTCACCGAGCAGACGGGCGGCAGATAGAAGAAAGTGGCTCTCCTCGCCGGCCATTTGGCGGGGAGAGCCACTTTCGTCCCGAGCAGCACCCTCATCGCTTAGACGGGGCCTCGGCGAAGACCGGTTCCACGTCTCCGGGAACATTTTCAAGATTCTTCGAAGTGCTGAACGTGCCCTCCCGCCGTACGGTGTGCCACCGCAGCCGGACGCCCAGGACGGCCGTGGCGACGGACTGGATCACCACCAGATACATCAGTTGCCGGTAGACGAACTGCTGGAGCGGCAGCACCCACAGCGCCGAGGCACGCTCCCCGTCGAGGCGCAGCGCGTACCAGCCGCTGAGGGCCTGGGCGGTCACGAAACCGGCCCAGACCGCGACGACGGGCAGCGGGTCGGCGACCGCGACGCTGTAGACGGCCATGATGTCGACCACCGGGGCCAGCAGCGGCAGGATCACCTGGAAGAGGGTGAGATAACCGAGGCACCTGCGGCCGAACGGGCCGCGCTCCAGCACCGCCCCCCGGTGCTTCCACATGGCCTGGAGAGTGCCGTAGCACCAGCGGTAGCGCTGGCGCCACAGTTGCCGCAGCGAGGTGGGCGCCTCGGTCCAGGCCCTGGCCCGCTCCTCGTAGACGACCCGCCACCCCGCCCGGCAGATCGCCATCGTGAGGTCGGTGTCCTCGGCGAGGGTGTCGAGGCTGACGCCGCCGGCCGACAGCAGCGCCTGCCGGCGGAAGGCGCCGATCGCTCCGGGCACCGTCGCCATGCAGCCGAGCAGGTCGAACGCGCGCCGGTCGAGGTTGAACCCGATGACGTACTCGATGTGCTGCCACCGCCCGACCATGCCGCGGCGGTTGCCGACCTTCGTGTTGCCGCTGACCGCGCCCACCGAGGGATCGGCGAGCGGCTGGACGAGGTTCCCGATCGTGGACGGCTCGAAGACGGTGTCCCCGTCGACCATGACCAGGATGTCGTGGGCGGCCTCGGCGATCCCGGTGTTGAGCGCGGAGGGCTTGCCGCCGTTCGGCTGCCGGATGACCCGTACTCCGGGCAGTCCCAGCGAGGCCGCGATCTCCGCCGTGCGGTCGCTGGAGCCGTCGTCCACGACCAGGACCTCGACCTGCCCCGGGTAGTCCGTCGTGACGAGCGAGCGGACCGTCGCCTCGATCCCCGCCTCCTCGTTGTACGCGGGGACGATCACAGACACGGGCGGCGGGGCCGGCCACACCGGAGCACGGTCGCGCCTGCGCCGCGGGGTGTTCTCGGGGCGCCTGCGGCGCGTTCTGCGGGCGTGGACCCAGGCCAGCGAGACGAAGAACGCCAGCCGGGCCAAGGTGAGCACCCCGGCCGCGGACAGGATCCAGCCGAGTGAGCCCGTGAAGGCGGCCGAGATCCGCTGGGCGGCGGCGAGGGCGCCGCCGATGACCCGCTCGCCGCCTCCGGCGGGCGTGTGGGCCGAGGGCAGCCCGACCGCCTTCGTGAGCGTGGTGGCCGCGTAGCCCTTCCTGTCGAGCGCGTCCAGCAACGCGTCGACCGCGGCCAGGGTCCGGCTCCGGTCGCCGCCGGCGTCGTGGAACATGACCACCGCGCCCCGGCCCCGGTGCGGGAGCGTGTCCGCCACCATCCGGGCGACGGCGGGACGGCTCCAGTCCCGCGAGTCGAGGTCGGTGAGGGCCACCAGATAGCCCTCGTCCCCGAGCGCGCGCATGGCCGCGAGCTGGGCGCTTCCGACCGCGGAGGGCGAGGAGGAGTAGGGCAGGCGCGCCAGGCGCGTGTGGACCCCCGTGGTGCCCGCCAGGACCTTCTGCGTGAGGGACATCTCCAGGCGGGTGCGCCACGGCGCGGTGCCCGCCAGGTCGGCGTGGGTGTAGGTGTGGCTGCCGAGCTCATGGCCCTCCGCCAGGATCCTGCGGGTCAGCCCGGGATGCTCCGCCACGTGCGCGCCCACCACGAAGAAGGTGGCCTTGGCGCCGTGCCTGCGCAGCACGTCGAGAATCCGGGGGGTCCACTTCGGGTCGGGGCCGTCGTCGAAGGTCAGCGCGACCGTTCGGGCGGCGGACCGCAGGCTGCGCGGGCGCGGGCCGGAGGCGTTGACGACCGGGCCGCCCGAGCGCACCTGGTCGAGCTCGGCGGAGCGCTCCTCGCCCGCCGCCGGGGGCGCGTGCGTCTCCCCGACGACGTTATGCGCGAATCCGTTGAGCAGCAGCGCGCCGGTCGTCAGCAGGGCCGCGATCGCCACCAGGAACCAGTGGCCGCGGGGGTCGGTCCGCCTGCCCCGCCGTCCTGCCCTCATCGCGTCCTCACCTGCTTGCTCACCTGGGCCCACGGGTGCGGCCGACCTGGCCGGGCGGAGTGCCGCCGTGGCCGGGGTTCGGCGCGGGCGACCGCGTGGCCTCGGACGACGGCGAGGGCCGGGGCGACGGCTCCGGCGACGGTTCCGCCGGCGCGGACGGCGAGGGCCGCCGGGACGGCACGGAGGACGGCACGGAGGACGGCGCGGGAGACGACGAGGAGGCGGACGGACGGGTCGCCCGGGTGGTGCGGACCGCGGGCGCCGACGACACGCTCTCGCCGGAGGCGGGTGTCCGCGCCTGCCGGGAAGGGCTGGGGGAGCGCGTCTGCGGATGCGCGGCGTCCGGGTTTCCGCGCTTGGCCGGCCAGTTCAGCGCGGGCAGCCCGGAGCCGCCGACCACACCCCCGAAGACGCCGGCCATCAAGGTCAGCGTGAGAGCCGTGACCAGGACTCCGGTGACGATCGCGGTGACGGTCAGGATCTTGCTCCTGCGGCCGCTGTGGTCGACGAAGACAGCGGTACTCGAAGGGTGCTTCACGGGCTCCGATGCTATTGATGCATCGGTGATGAACAGGACCGGATATGACTTTTGGGACATAACTAATCGGCCACCGCATGCGCCGGTACGTCGCTCCCCGGTCCGGGCGTTAGCGTGACGGGCATGAACTACTCCCGACCCGAACGCCGGCAGGGCCCGTCGCTGGTTCGCGGCGGCCTCGTCCCCGAATCCACCCACGACCAGCGCCTGCTCGACCGCCGGGGCCCCACCGGCTGGCTGCACGAGGACCCCTGGCGGGTCCTGCGCATCCAGTCCGAGTTCGTGGAGGGCTTCGGCGCCCTCGCCGACCTTCCCCCGGCCGTGACCGTCTTCGGGTCGGCCCGCACCGGTCCCGACACCGCGGAGTACGAACTCGGGGTGAAGGTCGGCGCGGCGCTCGCCAAGGCGGGCTACGCGGTGATCACCGGCGGCGGCCCCGGGGTGATGGAGGCGGCCAACCGCGGCGCGCTGGAGGCGGGCGGCGTCTCGGTGGGCCTCGGCATCGAACTGCCGCACGAGCAGCGGCTCAACGACTACGTCGACCTCGGCATCGAGTTCCGCTACTTCTTCGTCCGCAAGACCATGTTCGTGAAGTACGCCAGCGGGTTCGTGGCCCTGCCCGGCGGGTTCGGCACGCTCGACGAGCTGTTCGAGGCGCTGACCCTGGTCCAGACACGAAAGGTGACCTCGTTCCCGGTGATCATGATGGGCGTCGCCTTCTGGACGCCGCTGATCGACTGGATCCGCGACACCCTGATGGCGTCCGGCAAGATCTCCCCGCAGGACGTCGAGCTGGTCTCGGTCACCGACGACCCCGACGAGGCCGTACGGACCATCATGGAGGCGGACCGCCGCGGCGAGTAGGGTGTCGGCGTGTTCGTCTGCGTCTACTGCTCGTCCAGCCAGCGGATCGACCGGAAGTACGCCGACCTCGCCGGCGAGGTCGGCACGGAGCTGGCCCGCCGGGGCCACGGCCTCGTCAGCGGCGGCGCCGTCGTCTCCTGCATGGGTGAGGTCGCACGGGCCGTCCGCGCGGGCGGCGGCCACACGATCGGCGTGATCCCCCAGGTGCTCGTGGACATCGAGATCGCCGACACCGACTCCGACGAGCTGATCGTCACCGCGGACATGCGCGAGCGCAAGGGGGTCATGGACGCCAGGTCCGACGCCTTCCTCGTGCTTCCCGGCGGCATCGGCACGCTGGAGGAGCTGTTCGAGATCTGGACGTCCCGGGTGCTCGGCATGCACGAACGGCCGCTGGTCGTGCTCGACCCCTGGGGGCTCTACGGACCCCTCCGCGTCCTGGTCGACGGCATGTACGAGCAGGGCTTCCTGCGGCCCGACGCCTTCGACGCGATCGCGTGGGCGACCACCGTGGACGAGGCGCTCGACCTGCTCGAACGGCGGGTCCCGCACCTGCGCCCCACCGGAGAGGAACTCGGCGAGAGCTCCCCCTGAGCGCGCGCCTCAGGCCAGGCCGCGGCGGGCCAGGGCCGGGGGACGGCGGCCCAGCAGGGCCTCGGTCATGTCGAGCGCCTGCCGTACGAGCTGGGAGGTGACGGGCTGGGAGGTCGCCGGGTGGGAGGTCCGGAAGACGCTCGCGCCCGCCCAGGCGTACGCCGCGGCGGCGGCGATCGCCTCGGTCTCGTCCTCCGGCAGCGTCACCAGGACGGTGCGCCCCGCCCGGACCAGCGCGGACACCTCCGGCAGCGAGGCGGCCTCGGCCCACTCCGGGTCGGCCGGGTCGTCCGGCCCGATCACCAGCGTCATGCCTTCCATGCTCGCACGCGCACGAGTTGTGGCACGATTCGTATGTGCTGGTCGTACTCGTCATCGCCGGGCTCGCCGTGATCGCGTGTGTGGTGATGGTCTCGTTGGGCCATGGAGGCGAGATGGCGGAGTTCTCTTCCGATGCGCCGCCGCTCGGCCTGCCCGCCGCCGGAGAGTTAACCCCCACCGACCTGATGACGCTCCGGCTTCCCATCAGTCTCGTGGGCTACGGCACCCATGCCGTGGACGAGACCCTGAACCGGGTGTCGATCGCGCTCGCGGAGCGGGACACCCGCATCGCCGTGCTGGAGCAGCGGGTGGCCGAACTGGCGTACGGACAGCCGCGGGCGCGCGACGCGGCCCCCGAGGTGGCCGACGACAAGACCGGCGACGAAACCGGCGACATGGCCGATGAGAAGCCCCGCGACCGGCCCGAGGTGCCCGTGGCGGCGGCCAGAGAGAGCGCGGCCAGAGAGAGCGGGGACGGCGACCGTTCCGACGCCGAAGAGACATGGTGACCCCGCGGTGATCCCATGGTGATCGCGGTGATCCGGTGCGGCTGGGCGGGTTCGACGCCGGACTACGTCGCCTACCACGACGAGGAGTGGGGCCGGCCGGTCCGCGGCGACGACCTCGTCTTCGAACGGATCACCCTGGAGGCGTTCCAGTCCGGCCTGTCGTGGCTGACGATCCTGCGCAAGCGGGAGAACTTCCGCAAGGCGTTCGCCGGGTTCTCGATCCCCGCCGTGGCGGCGTTCGGCGAGGAGGACGTGGAGCGTCTGCTCGCCGACACCGGCATCGTGCGCAACCGCGCCAAGATCGAGGCCGCGATCGCCAACGCCCGGGCCGCCGCCGAGGTGCCGGGCGGGCTGTCGGAGCTCGTGTGGCGGTACGCCGAGGAGCCCGGGCGCGTCGCGCCGGCCACGCTCGCCGACGTCCCCGCCCGCACCCCCGGCTCGGTCGCCCTGGCCAAGGAGCTGAAGAAGAACGGGTTCCGCTTCGTCGGGCCCACCACGGCGTACGCCCTGATGCAGGCCATCGGGCTGGTCAACGACCACGTCGCCGACTGCCACGTCCGCGAGGCCGTCACCGCCCTCCGCGGCGCCTGACCGTCGCGGGTCTCAGCTCGCGGCCAGGTTGCGGTCCACGAACGCGGCGGCGGCGGGCAGCAGCCGGGCGGCCTCCTGGTCGAAGAACGCGCGGGCCTTCTCACCCGGCCAGCCCGGCGGCAGCAGGTCGGCGGGCAGGCCGGGGTCGCGAAACAGGAAGTTGCGCCAGCCGTGCACCAGTTCGCTGCGGATTGCGAAGACCTGGTCGTCCGGGGCGCCCTCCGGCAGGGAGCCGACCAGGCCGGCCGCGCTGGCGAGCCAGTCCTCGTACGCCCTGCCGATGGCGTCCAGGTCCCACGCGCGGGCGAGCAGGTTCCGCGCGTCGCCCTCGTAGGCCGCGTCGAACCAGTGGCCGGGGATCCGCAGCGCGTCGAGCTCGGGCGACGGCCGCGGCCCGATCCAGGTCGTCTCTGACAGCGGCGCGTATCCGAGGAAGGCGAGGTCGGAGCGCAGGCGCTCGCGCCGCGCGCGGTCCCTGACCGGTTCGAGCACCAGGACGTGCCACCGCCCGTCCCAGGGGGCGTCGGCCCCGCGGTACACCCGGGCCGCGGCGTCGTCGAGCCTGCGCTCGCACTTCGGCGTGACGGCGTACCCCGGTCCCTGCGGGAGCCGTACGGGATCGAGCCAGCCCTGCCGGACCATGCGGGAGATCGCGGTGCGCACGGCCGGCGCCGCGATGCCGAGCGGCGCGAGCAGCCGTACGAGCGCGGCCACGGAGGCGCGGCCGCCACGGGTGCGGAGGTGGTCCCCATAGAGATCGAAAAGCGCGGCTCGGGCGTTCACGCCACCCAGTGTGGGGTCACGTCCCGCCCTCCGACAACGCGTGCGACGCGTGCATTGATCCACCTACCGGAGCCGGGCCGTTACCTTTTTGAGCTCCGAGGCGGGATAATAGAACATCACAGAAACGTGAATACGCCGGTTACCCCCAGGGGCGGCCGACAAGGCGGGAAGGGATACACGCATGGCGGCGATGAAGCCGCGGACCGGTGACGGTCCGCTGGAGGTCACCAAGGAAGGACGGGGCATCGTCATGCGGGTCCCTCTGGAGGGTGGCGGCCGACTCGTCGTGGAGCTCTCGGCGGACGAGGCCAGCGCCCTCGGCGACGCGCTGAAGAAGGTCGTCGGCTGATCTACCGGCCGATTTGCTGATCTACGGCCCTGGCGGCGGGTCTCTCCGCGCCGGGGCCGCTCTGTTGGAGGTGGACGTGCCCATCGAGACCACGCCGGTCCTCTCCGGCCCCCGCACCGCCGGGCCCGCGCCGGAGGCGGACATCGTGGCCGTGCCCTTCGGCCCCGGCCGGACCCCGCCCGCCGTGCCCGGGACGGAGCTGCCGGTGCCGGTGGACGCGCTGCTCGCGCAGTACGAGGCCAAGGGCGAGCCCGGAGAGGTCGTCGAGGCGACCGCCCTGCGCGAGGGCGGGCTGCGGCGCGTCCTGCTGTACGGCGTCGGCGACGGTTCGCCCGGTGCGCTGCGCAGGGCCGGGGCGGCGGTCGCGAGGCGGGCGAGGCGCCGGGCGTCGCTGTCGGTCGTGGTCCCCACAAAGGAGGACTTCGGGCAGGGCTTCGAGGGCGGCGCCGAGGGGGCCACGGCCTCCCTGGTGGAAGGGGCGCTGCTGGCGTCGTACTCGTTCTCCATCGGAGACGGCCGCCCGGGCAAACCGGTGCGGGAGATCGTCTTCGTCGGCGGGGACGAGCGGGAGCTGCGGCGGGGCGAGGCGCTCGCGCGGGCCACCGCGCTCGCCCGCGACCTCGTCAACACCCCCGCCAGCGTGAAGACCCCCGCCTGGCTCGCCGACCAGGCGAAGGAGGTGGCGGCCGGCGCCGGGCTGGACGTGCGCGTGTGGGCGGAGCCCGAGCTCGGCGAGTTCGGCGGCATCCGGGCCGTCGGCCAGGGGTCGGTGAACCCGCCGCGCCTCGTCCAGCTCTCCTACACGCCGGAGAACCCGCGCGCCCACGTGGTGCTCGCCGGGAAGGGCATCACGTTCGACTCGGGGGGCCTGTCCCTGAAGCCCACCGAGGGCATGAAGACGATGAAGACCGACATGGCGGGCGGCGCCGCCGTCATCGCCGCGATGAGCGCGCTGGCGGACTTCGAGGTGCCGGTGCGGGTGACCGGGCTCGTGGCCTGCGCGGAGAACTCCATCTCCGGCTCCGCGCAGCGCCCCGGCGACGTCATCAGGCAGTACGGCGGGCGGACGGTCGAGGTGCTGAACACCGACGCGGAGGGCCGCCTGGTGCTGGCCGACGCGCTGGCGTACGCGGACGCCGAGCTCGACCCCGACGTCGTGATCGACGTCGCCACCCTGACCGGCGCGGCCAAGATCGCCCTCGGCCCGACGATCGCGGCGCTCTACTCGACCGACGAGGCGCTGGCCGCGGGCCTGGCCGGGGCGGGGGAGGCCACCGGGGAGCGCCTGTGGCGGATGCCGCTGGTCGACGACTACCGCGCGATGCTCGACTCCGAGGTGGCCGACCTGGCGAACGTCGACCGGGCGATGTCGGGGTCGGCGGGGTCGATCCTGGCGGCGCTCTTCCTGCGCGAGTTCGCCGGCGGGCGGCCCTGGGCGCATCTGGACATCGCGGGTCCCGCGCGGGCCGGCTCCGACGAGGGTGAGATCACCAGGGGCGGCACCGGCTTCGGCGTCCGCCTGCTCCTGCGCTACCTGGCCGCCTGACGCCCGCTCAGGCGAGCTTGACGGCGGCCAGCAGGCCGGAGCCGAGCGGCAGCATCAGCGGGCGCAGCCGCTCGTCGTTCCGGACGAGCTTGCCCAGCTCGCGGATCGCGACCGTGTCGGGGTCCCTCTGGGTGGGGTCGGCCACCTGGTCGCCGCAGAAGGCGTCGCCGAACACCACGACCCCGCCCCGGCGCAGCAGCCGTACCGACTCGGTGAGGTAGTCGATGTACTCCTGCTTGGACGCGTCGCAGAAGACCATGTCGTAGCCGCCGTCGGCGAGGCGGGGGAGCACGTCGAGCGCGCGGCCGCCGATCAGCCGGATCCGGCTGCCGGAGAAGCCCGCCTCGGCGAACGTCTGGCGGGCCATGCGCTGGTGCTCCGGCTCCACGTCGACGCTCGTGAGCGTGCCGTCCGGGCGCATCCCGCGCAGCAGCCACAGGCCGGAGACCCCGCAGCCGGTGCCGACCTCCACCACCGAGCGGGCGTTCACCACCGTGGCGAGGAAGCAGAGCGCCGCTCCGCACCCGGGCAGGATCGGGTGCGCTCCGACCTCGATGCCACGCCGGCGCGCGGTCCGCAGGATGTCGTCCTCCGGGACGAACTCCTCCGCGTACTCCAGGCTGGCCGGTGTCGCCATCGGCCTCTCCCTCCCCTGCTTCATCTTGCACGCAGCCTAGGGGAGTCGGCCCGGAACGGGAACTCACGCCACAACGGGGACGTTGCACGCTTTGAACGGTCTTTGTTCAAGACCGCTCGGCCCACGGTGCGCAGGAAGGGGCGAAACCAGGCACTATGGCTGTAGCGACGATCCTGCAGAGAGGAATGCCGGTGGACGAGCACGACCACCAGGCGGAGACTTCGGTGTCCGACTGGACGCCTCCCACATGGGAGGAGGTCGTCAGAACGCATTCCGCACGCGTCTACCGGCTGGCCTATCGGCTGACGGGCAACGTCCACGACGCCGAGGACCTCACGCAGGAGGTCTTCGTCCGGGTATTCCGATCCCTGTCGAGCTACACCCCCGGCACGTTCGAGGGGTGGCTCCACCGGATCACCACGAACCTCTTCCTCGACATGGCGCGGCGCAGGCAGCGCATCCGTTTCGAAGGGCTGGCGGACGACGCCGCCGAGCGGCTGCACGGCCGTGAGCCGTCCCCCGCGCAGGCGTACGACGACGCGCACATGGAGCCCGACATCCAGGCCGCGCTCGACGCCCTGGCGCCGGAGTTCCGGGCGGCCGTGGTGCTGTGCGACATCGAGGGCCTGTCCTACGAGGAGATCGCGAGGACGCTCGACGTGAAACTCGGCACGGTGCGCAGCCGCATCCACCGCGGTCGCGCGCAACTGCGGGAGGCGCTCGACCACCGGGCGCCCTCGGCGAACCGGAACGGCGACCAAACCCCCCCTTCATTCAGCAGGGAGGGACTGTGAGTCATCTTGGCGAGCGCGTCTCCGCGCTCATCGACGGCGAACTCAGTCACAACGAGCGGGAACGCGCGCTGGCGCACCTGACCTTCTGCGCGGACTGCCGCGCGGAGGTCGACGCGCTGCGGGCGCTGAAGACCCGCCTACGGTCCATGGATCCGCCCGCCATGCCGGCGGACCTCACGATGTCGCTCCTGCGGATGGCGGAGCCGGGAGGGCCGTTGCCGCCGCGGATGCGGCCCTTTCCCGACCACCCGGCCTTCGGCCGGCTTCCCGCCATGCACGCGGCCGGGCCGATGGACAACCGGCCCCGGCGCCGGGACGACGGACGGTCGGGGCCAGGACGGCCCGGCAGGGCCAGACGCGCGGGATACGTGGCCGTGGGAATGGCCTCCGCCGCCGTCGCCCTCGGCACCATGCTCATGGCCGGAGGATCGAGCGCCACTCCCAGCAGCCAGACCCCCGGGCAGATGTTCGTTCATCCCGCCCCGAACAAGGCGCCGGTGGTGAGCGTGTCGCCCACTCCGTCACAGAGCGTTACCAGGGGTCTTTCGCGCTGATCGGGGAAGACGGCATACGATCGGACACCGCACCCGTTCGGGTGTGACAGGCGCGTCGTGTGCGAGGAGTGACTGTCGCGATGACCGACAACACGCGTTCCCACGGCGCGTCGGACCGGCCGGAGTTCCTGCCCGCCGGTCATGAGGCGCCGCAGGAGCCCTCCCACGACTCCTGGGGCACCCGGTGGGCGCCCCAGCCGGGGTTCCCGCAGTCGTACTTCTCGGAGACGGCCTTCGCGGAGGAGGCACCGGAGCCCCGCGGGCCCAGCATCGCGCTGTTCACGGCCCTGGCCGTAGTGATCGCGCTCGTGGCGGGCGGGGTGGCGAGCTGGGGGACGTTCCTGCTGACCCGCCCCGCCTCCGGCGTCGACCCCGGCTACACGCTGACCGCGCCGTCGTCCCTCCCCACGGCACGGCCGCCCGGGTCGGTCGCGGGAGTGGCCGCCAAGGTCCTGCCCAGCGTGGTCTCGCTGGAGGTGAAGGGCAACAGCGAGGCCGGCACCGGGTCGGGCTTCGTCATCAAGGGCGGCTACGTCGTCACCAACAACCACGTCGTGGCCGTCTCGGGCCAGGCGGGGAACATCCGCGTGCGCTACAACGACGGCACCTCCGCCGCGGCGCGGGTCGTGGGCCGCGACCCGAACTCCGACATCGCGGTGGTCAAGCCCGACGGGGCCGTCAGGGCGCCGGAGCTTCCTCTCGGGAACTCCGACGGGGCGGTCGTCGGCGACCCGGTCATCGCCGTAGGCTCGCCCCTCGGCCTGACCGGCACCGTCACCACCGGGATCATCAGCTCGCTCAACCGTCCCGTCGAGGCCGGCGGCAGCACCGGGTCCGACTACGCGCTCATCAACGCGATCCAGACCGACGCCGCGATCAACCCGGGCAACTCCGGCGGCCCGCTGGTGAACACGGCGGGAGAGGTGATCGGCGTGAACTCGGCGATCGCCACGGTCGGCGGCGGCTCGCTGCTCGGCCAGCAGTCCGGCAGCATCGGCCTCGGCTTCGCGATCCCGGTCAACCACGTGCGCCGGATCGCCCAGGAGCTCATCACCACCGGGGCCGCCCGCACCTCCCGGATCGGCATCACCATCGACCAGAACTATCAGGGCGAGGGAGTGCGGATCGCCACGGAGACCGAGGGTGGAGCCGTGCCGGTCACCCCGGGCGGGCCGGCCGCGAAGGCGGGCCTGCGGGCCGGTGACGTCATCCTGGAGGTCGACGGCCGGCCCGTGGGCGACAGCCGCGAACTGGTCGTCACCATCCGCAGCAAGGCGCCCGGCGACCAGGTGCGCCTGCGGTTCCGGCACGACGGCGAGGTACGGACCGCCACCGTCACCGTGGGCGCGGCCCCCGCCCCCAGCGCCGCCCCGTCCTGACCTCACCGGCCGGTCCTGATCCCATCGAGCCCCCGTCCCCAGCGCGCGGGCGTGGGCATTAGTCTGAATCCAGTCGTACTTGCTGGAGGAGATCGCCATGTTCGGACTCGGCTGGGCGGAGGCCCTGGCGCTCGTGGTGATCGCCTTGCTCGTCTTCGGTCCCGACAAGCTGCCCCAGGCCGCCCAGCAGGCGGGCCGCACGCTGCGGCAGCTCCGTCAGATGGCCAACAACGCCAAGTCGGACCTGCAGGCCAACATGGGGCCGGAGTTCGCCAACTTCGACCCGGCCGACCTCAACCCCAAGAACTTCGTGCGCAAGCACCTGCTCGACGACCTCGAGAAGGACTGGAACGACCCGGGGCACACGGACCACGGGCCGTCGGACTCCCCGACGCCCGAGGTGCCCGAGCTGGGCGTGGGGGAGATTCCGCCGTACGACAACGAGGCGACCTGAGCGCCTGCTGAGCGCTCACCGAGAAGCCCCCGGTCAGTGCTTGACCGGGGAGATGTCGAGCTTCAGCCCCTTGAGCCCGGTCGGCTTGCGGCCGAGCCCGGCCGCGATCCTGCGCAGCTCGGCCGCCGCGGGGGCCTCCGGGTCGGTCAGCACGAGCGGCTTGCCCTCGTCGCCGCCCTCCCGCAGCCGCATGTCGATCGGCACCTGACCGAGCAGCGGCACCCGCGAGCCCAGCGTGCGGGTCAGCGCGTCGGCCACGGACTGGCCGCCGCCCTCGCCGAACACGGAGATGCGCTCGTCGCAGTGCGGGCAGGGCAGCCACGCCATGTTCTCGATGACCCCCGCGATCTGCTGGTGGGTCTGGGCGGCGATCGACCCGGCGCGCTCGGCCACCTCGGCGGCGGCCTGCTGGGGGGTCGTCACGACCAGGATCTCCGCCGAGGGCAGGCGCTGGGCGACCGAGATCGCGATGTCGCCGGTGCCCGGAGGCAGGTCCATCAGCAGGACGTCGAGGTCGCCCCAGAAGACGTCGGTCAGGAACTGGTACAGCGCGCGGTCGAGCATCGGCCCACGCCAGACCACCGGGGTGTTGCCCTCGGGCTTGAACATGCCGACCGAGATGACCTTGATGTCGTGCGCCACCGGCGGCATGATCATGTCTTCGACCTTGGTGGGCCGCTCGCTCACCCCGAGCATGCGCGGCACCGAGTGGCCGTAGATGTCGGCGTCGACGACGCCGACCTTCAGGCCCTGGGAGGCCATGGCGGCGGCGAGGTTCACCGTGACCGACGACTTGCCGACGCCGCCCTTGCCGCTGGCGACGGCGAAGACGCGGGTCAGCGAGCCGGGCTTGGAGAAGGGGATCTCCTTCTCCGGCCCGCGGTCGCCGCGCAGCTTCGTCTGCAGCTCCTTGCGCTGCTCGGCGCTCATCACGTCCATGTCGACGTGGACGCGCGACACGCCGTCGAGCCGGGACACGGCGCCGGTGATGTCGCGGGTGATGGTGTCCTTCAGCGGACAGCCGGCGACGGTCAGGTACACGCCGACGCGCACCACCCCGTCGAGGGAGATGTCCACGCTCTTGACCATGCCGAGCTCGGTGATCGGCCGGCGGATCTCCGGGTCGTTCACCGTGGCGAGGGCGGCCGTGACCTGTTCAGGGGATGGTGCCATGAATCCATGCTATGGACTCAGCGGGAATCCTCAGAACCCGCCCCGCACGATCTCGCCGGTTCGCCGCCCAGCTCCTCCTGGAGGCGCTGGAGCTCCGATCGGATGTAGTCGCGTGTGGCCACCTCGCCGATCGCCATGCGCAGGGCGGCGATCTCCCGGGTGAGGTACTCGATCTCGGCCTGGTTCCGCTCGGCCGTCGTCTTGTCCTGCTCGTACTGGACGCGGTCGCGGTCGGCCTGCCGGTTCTGCGCCAGCAGGATCAGCGGCGCGGCGTACGACGCCTGGAGGGAGAGCATGAGCGTGAGGAAGATGAACGGGTACGGGTCGAACGTGACCGGCGCGAACAGGTTCCACAGCAGCCACACCGCGACGAACACGGTCATGTAGACGATGAAGCGGGCGGTGCCGAGGAACCGCGCGAACCGTTCGGAGAACCTGCCGAACGCCTCGGGGTCGTAGTAGAGCCGCACACGGTAGCCGATCTCGCGCGGCTGGTCGAGACGCTCTGTCATGGTCGTTCCCGCCAGTCGTCCGGCAGCATGTGGTCGAGCACGTCGTCGACGGTCACGGCGCCGAGCAGGCGCCCCAGCTCGTCCACGACGGGGACCGCGACCAGGTTGTACGTCGCGAGGTAGGCCGCCACCTCGGCCACCGTGAACTCCGGCCTGATCGGGTCCACGGTGATGTCTATCACGCTGCCGAGCAGCGTCGACGGCGGCTCCCGCAGCAGGCGCTGGAAGTGCGCCACGCCCAGGAAGCGCCCGGTGGGCGTCTCGCTCGGCGGCCGGGCGACGTACACCTGGGCGGCGATAGCCGGCGTCTGCTCCTGCTGCCGGATGTGCGCGAGGGCCTCGGCCACCGTCGCGGTCGGGGGCAGGACGACCGGCTCGGTCGTCATCATGCCGCCGGCCGTGTCCTCGCGGTAGCTCAGCAGCCGCCGCACCGGGGCGGCCTCCTCGGGCACCATGAGGCGCAGCAGGCCCTCGGCCTGCTCGGCGGGCAGTTCCTGGAGCAGGTCGGCCGCGTCGTCCGGGCCCATCTCCTCCAGCACGTCGGCGGCCCGGTCCCGGTGCAGCCGGCTCAGCACGAGCACCTGGTCGCGCTCGGGCAGTTCCTCCAGGACGTCGGCGAGCCGGTCGTCGTCCAGCGCGGCGGCCACCTCGGCCATCCGCTGGCTGGGCAGCTCGTGCAGCATGTTCGCCAGGTCGGCCGGGCGGAGCGCCTCGAACACGGCGAGCAGGTTGGCCGCGCCCTGGTCCTTCTGGACCCCGGTGAAGCCGGAGACGTCCTCCCAGCCGACGATCAGCGTCTCGCCCCGGCGCCGCGACCCCCGCCGTACGGCGACCTTCGCGATCAGCCAGTCGGAGGGGCGGGTCCGCTCCATGGCGAGGTCCTGCACGGTGACCCGCTCGCCGCGGTATTCGACGGTGCGGTCGAGCATCTCGCCGATGGCCAGCGTCTCGGTGTCCCGGCACTCGAACCTGCGCATGTTGAGCTTGCCGGTGAAGATGACGGCGCGGGCCTCGATGGAGGTGATCCTGGTGACCGGCAGGAAGACCCGGCGGCGCGGCTGCACCTCGACGACGAAGCCGTGGACCCGGGGGAGCAGCGGCCCCCGCAGCGAGACGACGACGTCCCGGATCCGGCCGATCTGGTCGCCGGCCGGGTCGAAGACCGCCACCCCCGCCAGGCGGGCCACGAAGATCCGATCCACCCTGCCAGGTTACGCAAGGATGCGGACCTGTCCGTGTTGTGACAGGATCAAAGCCTTTTATTGGTGATTACATGGGCAGGTGACGATGAGGGCGGTCAGCCTGGCGATCGCGGGCGTCTCGGCCTTCTGCTTCGGGTTCTCCGGACCGATGGCGAAGATCCTCGGCATGGCCGGGCTCGCGCCGCTGGAGGCCGTGTGGGTCCGCATGGCGGGTGCGGGCGTGCTCCTGCTGCTGGTCCTCGCCGTCTTCAGGCCGCGGGCGCTGCGCATCCCCCGCGACCGGCTGCCGTTCTTCGCGGCGTACTCGGTGATCGCGGTCGCCGCCGTGCAGGGCCTGTTCTTCGTGGCCATCACCCGCCTGCCGGTCGGGGTCGCGCTGCTGCTGGAGTACACCTCTCCGGTGCTGGTGGTCCTGTGGGTGCGGTTCGTCCGGCGGATCCGGCTGCCGCGCTCGGCCTACCTGGGCGCCCTGGTCGCGGTCGCGGGCCTGGCGATCGTCGTCCAGGTCTGGGAAGGCCTGCGGCTGGACGCGCTCGGGCTGCTGCTGGGCCTGCTGGCCGCGGCCTGCTGCGCCGGATATTTCCTGATGAGTGATTCGTTCGGCGACGACGTGGACACGCTGGGCCTGATCGGCTGGGGCATGCTCGGCTCGGCGGTGGTCCTGCTGCCCCTCTCGCGGCCGTGGCACATCGACTGGGCGGCGTTCACCCGCACGGCCGAGGTCTCCGGGCACGCCGTGCCGGTCGCCGCGGCCGGTCTCTGGATGATCGTGGTGGCCACCGTGGTGGCATACGTGACCGGGGTCACCGCCGTACGGCGCCTGTCGGCGGCGGTCGGCGCGACGGTCGCGTCGGTCGAGGTCATCGCCGGGGCGTTGATCGCCTGGGTGCTGCTCGGCGAGCACCTCGGCGCGGCCCAGATCACCGGGGGCGCGATCGTGCTCGCCGGCGCGTTGTACGCCCAGTCGGCGACCACGCGGATCGGCGCCGCGCAGCACGCGCCCGAGGCGCCGCAGGCCGTACGCGTCTAAGGGGACGCGTCTAAAAGGGTTCGGGGCGCCGGCCGTGCCGCGGCGGACGCTCACCCGCCGGGTCTCGCTACCGTAGGGCCATGCGCGCGCGACGTTCCTGCCTGGCGGTGCCCGGCAGCAACCCTCGATTCCTGGAGAAGGCCCAGGGCCTCGGCGCCGACGAGGTCTTCCTCGACCTGGAGGACTCCGTCGCCCCGGGCGCGAAGGAGGAGGCGCGCCGCAACGTGGTCGCCGCTCTGCGGGAGGGCGACTGGACGGGCAAGACGGTCGTCGTTCGGGTCAACGACCTCACCACCCAGTGGACCTACCGGGACGTCGTGGAGGTGGTCGAGGGAGCCGGTGACAGGCTCGACTGCCTGATGCTGCCGAAGGTCCGGGACGCCTCGCACGTGGTCTGGCTCGACACCCTGCTCGGCCAGATCGAACGGGCCGTCGGGCTGCCCGAGGGCGGCATCGGCGTGGAGGCCCAGATCGAGGACGCCCGGGGGCTCGTCGAGATCGACGGCATCGCCCGGTCGTCGCCCCGGCTGGAGACCCTGGTCTTCGGCCCGGCCGACTTCATGGCCTCCATCGGGATGCGCACGCTGGTCGTGGGGGAGCAGCCCCCTGGATACGACGAGGGCGACGCCTACCACTACATCCTCATGCGCATCCTGATGGCCGCCCGCGCGTACGGCCTGCAGGCGGTCGACGGGCCGTACCTCCAGATCCGCGACCTGGGCGGCTTCCGGCGGTCGGCGAGGCGGTCGGCCGCGCTGGGCTTCGACGGCAAGTGGGTGCTGCACCCCTCGCAGGTCGAGGCGGCCAACGAGGTGTTCTCCCCGTCCCAGGAGGACTACGACCACGCCGAACTGATCCTCGACGCGTACGAGTACTACACGACGGTCGAGAAGCGGGGCGCGGTGATGCTGGGCGACGAGATGATCGACGAGGCGTCGCGGAAGATGGCGCTGGTGGTCGCGGCCCGGGGCCGCGCCGCCGGGCTCGTCCGCACGAGCGCCTTCACCCCGCCCGCCTGAAGCCCGTCTGAAGCCTGCCCGAAGCCCCCCGAAGGCCCGCCCGCCTCAAGCGGCTGTGCGAGGGCCGCGAAGAATGGACATATGAGCGAGACACAGCCGGATCCGCGCCGGCTTCCCGCGGTCTACCTGGCTCCCGGGCCGTACGCGGGCGGCACCGCGTGGCCGGCCGGCCCGCCGCCGGGATGGCACCCTGGCCGCTATCCGGCCTCGGGTCCTCCCGCCTGGGGAGGCTCTGTGGCGGGAAGCGCTGCGTGGGGAGGCGCTGCCTGGGGCCCGCCCGCGCGGACGCGCTGGGACGTCGCTCCGCCTCCGGGCACCCCGTACGACCAGATGGCGCGCACGGTCCTGAACCGCTGGTGGCGGCCGATCGCAGGCACCCTCGCGATCGTGGCGACCTTCGTCGTGATCTCCATTGGGGCGGGGCTGGTGGCCTACCTCGTCTCCCTGGTGTCCGGGGTGCCGATGACGGGGTCGGGGGCCCGGCTGTTCGCCGATCCCGTGCTCGATCTGGGGTTCCAACTGGGCGTCATCGCCCTGCTGCTCCCTCTGGTGCTCGGTGCGGCGTGGGCGTTCCAGCGGAGGCCGCCCGGGTCGCTCTCCTCGGTGGCCCTGCGCCTGCGGTGGAGGTGGCTGGCGGCCTGCCTGCTGGTGGCGCTGGTCTCGGTCGTGCTCGGCCAGGCCGCCGAGGCCGGGATGCTGCTGTCGGCCGGCGTGGGCCCGGGATACGCCTGGGCGGGCTGGGGGGCGTTCCTCCCGGCCCTGATCGTCATCGTGCTGCTCGTGCCCTTCCAGGCGGCGGCCGAGGAGTACGCCTACCGGGGCTGGATCATCCAGGGGCTCGGGGCGTACTTCCGCAACCCGTGGCCGGCGATCCTGCTGGGCGCGGTGGCCTTCGCCGCCTCGCACGGATACACGGGCTGGGGGATCGTCTACGTCTTCGTGTTCGGCGTGCTCATGGGGTGGCTCGCGGTTCGCACCGGCGGGCTGGAGGCGCCGATCGCCCTGCATGTCTCGAACAACGTCGTGGCCTTCGGGCTCGTGGCCGCCTCCGGCGACATGAACGGCGCTCTGGAGCAGGGCGCGGTGCCGTGGCAGGCTCTGATCGGATCGGCCGTCCAGTTCGCGGTTTTCGGGTTTGGTGTCCTAATAATCGCCCGAAAGTGGGCAATCCAGACTCTCTCCCGATAAATCTCACTAGAGAGGTATGGTCCCCAGGGCTTTCCCGTGTTGCTCTGGATTCGTGATGGGGTATCACTGTGATCGCTTTGCCGTAATAGAGGTGGAACGGTCCGGATTGACCTCTCCGGGGAGGAGGTACTGAGCGTGGCCTCGGGCCCCGACGAACGTGACCGCCGGCGCACGCCCGGTGAACAGGAGACGCCCGCGCCCCCTCCGGAGCTGCATCACCGGCCGCCGGGTCCCTCCCCGTGGGCACTGCCCCCCTTCGCCGCCCCCATACCCGAGGACGCCTCATCCGAGGAGCCCTCACCCCAGGAGCGCTCAGGCGGGGAGCCCTTACCCGGGGACGTCCTGGCCGGGGACGACGAGGACACCCGGCCCTACCGCAGGATCGGCGACGCGGAGCCGCGCCCCGAACCGCGCCCCGGGCCCCAGACGGAGTCGCAGGGCGAGGCGCACGACTGGGCGCCGCGGCCGGAGGCGGAGGCCCCGCCCCACTTATCCGGCGGCCACCCGCCCCGGACGGGCCGCAGGCCCTACTCGGCCCCGTACGGCGCCGCGGCCCCGGGAGCAGCGAACACGGGAGCCGCGGACACGGGCCCCACTGACGGCTCCACCCCCTGGCACGGCGAGGGTGCCAGGTCGACCGGCCCGTCGGAGGAGGGAGGCCGGCGGCGGCGCGTCGTGGACCGGCCGGACAAGCTGGTCGCCTCGGGCCCGCCCCGGCCGCGCCGGGCGCAGATCCCGCGCGAGAACCCCGACGGCCCCGGCGCCCCCGAGATCGACACTCCGCCGTCCGGCCCGCTGCGTCCCCCGGTAGGCCCCCCGCCAGGGGGTGCGCACGTGTGGACGCACACGCCGCCCGAGCCCGCCTCACGCCACGGCCACGGCGACGACCCGGAGCCGGACGAGCCCGGGAGAGATGAGCCCGGGACAGACAGGCACGGGACAGACGGGCACGGGCCGGGCATCCGGATGCGCCCGGAGATCCCCGTCGAGCCGGAGCCCGGACCCGAGCCCGAACTAGAGCACGGACCGGAGCACGGGCCCGACTCCGGGCCGGTCGAGCGCATCGGCCGCCCGCCGGGAGGCCGCCCGGCGCGGCACGACGTGCTCGTGGCCGTCGGGCCGCCGCGGCCGGGCGGAGGGCGCCACCACAGGCGGGTGCTGCCGGGCCGTGGCTCGCCGGTCCGGGGGCTGCCCCGGCTGGTCACGCCGGTGGTCGTCGCGGCGGTCCTCGTCGTTGCGGCCGTGCTGGGCGTGGCGGTGGTCAAGTGGTCCCGGGGACCGGCCACCACCGGGCTGCGGCTCGCCGCGGGCGACGGCCAGTCGGGCGACACCGCCTTCGCCGCGCCGGGCCTGCCGGGCAACGGCTCCAGCCAGGTGCTCAACGCGTTCGCCTCGGCGGGCTCGACCGTCGTGGCGGCGGGCAGCGACATGACCGGGGCGCTCGCGCGCCCCCTGTTCCTCGTCTCCGCCGACGGGGGCGCGCACTGGCAACTGGGCCGGGTCACCGGAGCGCCGGGCTACGAGGCCGCGGCGGCCGTGGGCCGGGTCGCGGGCGGAGACGGCCGCTGGCTCGCGGTCGGCACCGACGCGCCGGGCCCCGCCGGCCCCGCCGCCCGCGGCATGTGGGTCTCCTCCGACGGCCGTTCCTGGACCGCGGTCGACCCGGCCCGGCTGACCGCCTTCTGGAGCCAGGACAGGATCACCGACGTGGCGCGGACCGCGACCGGCTTCCTGGCCGTGGGCGCGACGACCCTGCGCGACGGCACGGCGGGCCCGGTGGCCTGGGTGTCGGCCGACGGCACCGGGTGGACGCGGGTCGACACCGACCAGATCGGCACGCCCGACAAGGTCCGCGGCATGCGGGCGGTGGCGGCGCGCGGTGACCGGGTGGTGGCCCTCGCCGACCCCGGCTCGGGCGACACGGTCTCGGTCATCCTGCGGTCCGACGACGGCGGCCGCACCTGGCTGCGTACGGCCGCGGCGATCTCCGACGTACGGCCCGAGCCCGGCGCGCTCGCCGCCGCGGAGAAGGGCTTCGTGCTCGTCCCCACCCGCCAGCGGTCCGCCGGCGGCGAGGTGCGGGTGTACTGCTCGCCCGACGGCGCCGCCTGGACGCAGTGCGGCGCGATCGGGCCGCTCGGCGCGCAGGGCACGGGCGTACGCGGCCTCGCCGCGTCGGCGGCGGGGATCGCGGCGGTGGCCGAGTCGGCCTGGGAGCGGTACGCCGTCTACACCAGCCGGGATGGGCGTCAGTGGACCAAGAGCGCCGACCTCGGCGAGATCCCCGGCACGCTGCGGGGCCTCGCCATCACCGACGGCGGCACGCTGGTCGCGGGCGGCGACAAGCGGGGCCCCGGCGACGTGGAGAACCTGCCGGTGCTGATCACGGCGGGGAAGGGCGAGGCGGCCCGCGCCGTGCCGCTCAAGGAGATCGGCGGGCTCAACCGGCTGGCCAGGGACACGGCGGACCTCGCCGCGGCCGGCGGCACGTTCGTGGCGGTGGGCTCGGCCAATGGCGACGCCGCCATCTGGACGAGCGGCAACAACGGCGCGAACTGGAAGGACGCCGGCTTCCCCGATCTGCTCGGCGGCCCCGGCCGCCAAGTGCTGAGCGGCGTGGCGCACGGCCCGAAGGGGTGGCTCGCCGTGGGCGGCACGATGACCGACCCCGCCGTGACACGGCCTCTGCTGGTCACCTCGGCGGACGGCAGGTCGTGGCGGCCCGGCCCGCCGATCGAGGTGCCCGCGGGCCACTTCCTGCTCACGCCGCGCGTGGTGGCGGCGGGGGAGAAGGGCTACGTCCTCGCCGGCGAGGACCGCGGCGCGGCGGGGGTGACCGCCGCCCTCTGGTTCAGCCCGGACCTCAGGCGGATCACCCGCTCGGCGCCCGGCAGCATGCCCGCCGGCGGGGTCGGCGTGCGCCTGTCCGGGGTCACGGCGACGTCCCACGGGTTCATGGCGGTCGGCGGCTCGGGCTCGGCCGACCGCGAGACAGGGGTGGTCTGGGTCTCCTCCGACGGGCTCAACTGGACCGCGCGCGGCAGGGTCCTGCCGCCTGACGCCACCTCCGCCGGGCTGCGCCACGTGGTCGCGACGAAGGCCGGGGTCGTCGCGGTGGGCGTCGCCGTGACCGAGGACGGCCCCCGCCCGTTCTCCGCCGTGTCCGCCGACGACGGCGAGCACTGGGAGTACGCCATGCTGCCCGCCGACGGGGACGCCTCGGTCCTCGACCTGACCGCGACCGCGAAGGGCGTGGTCGCGGTGGGATCGCACCGCTCCGCCGACGACGCGGACGGCGACGGGGACAGCACCGCCTGGATCTCCGAGGACGGCCTGGACTGGTCGCGGCACACGCTCACCCAGGACGGCCTCGGCGGGCGGGGCTCCCAGTGGCTCGGCGCGGTGGCCGTCTCCGGGAGCCGGGTCGTGGCCGTCGGCAGGTCCACCGACTACGCCGACGATCACCTGACGATCTGGCGCAGCACGGTCACGGACCGATGATGCCCCATCCGGTAAGGGCGTCGGCGAGGCCGTCGGTCAACGGGAGGCCGGGCAGGTCGGCCGGCGCCCACCAGCGGGCGTCGGCGGCGTCGTCCCCGGCGACCGGCGTGCCCGAGGCCGTCCCCGGGATCGTCGCCACGTAGTCGTGGATCTCGTACGTCACGCCGCCGGGGCCGGGCCGCAGCACGGTCCCGGCGAGCCGTACGACCGCGACGTCGAGGCCGGTCTCCTCGCGCAGTTCGCGGCGCAGCGCCTCCTCGTCGGTCTCGCCGGGCTCGACCCTGCCGCCGGGCAGCGACCACAGCCCCTCGCCGGGCGGGCGGCCCCGCCGTACGAGCAGAAGCCGCCCGTCCGGATCGGCGACGATCGCCCCGACGCATCTGACGCGTTTTCCAAGACCAAGATGTCGCACAACACCAAGATTACGACTAGATAACGGGTGGGCTCTTGACTGATGGACATCACCGACGCACCGTGAATATTTGTGAGAACCGCGCCAACCTGCCCGCGGTGCTTCGGGCCGCTGCATGAACCGAACGTCTGGTCGAGCTCGTGGCGGTGCGCCGCCCACGGCGACGTGCTGCCCTTCCAGCCGCCCCACCGGCCCTCGCAGGCCGCGCTCGACGCTCTGTGCGAGGCCGCACGGGTGCCCGTGTGGCTTCCCTGGCCGCTCCCCACGGGGTGGCTGGTGACCGGCTTCGCCGAGGTGGGCGACGAACGGACCGGTGCGCGGGCGAGCGTCGTCGCCCTGACCGGCCCGTCGATCACCCATGGCCCCGCCGACATGCTGATCGTCGCCGAGGAGCCCGGGATCGGCCTCGGGGCCGCGTACGCCGGGCTGCCCGGGCCCGACCCCGGCGCCGGGTTCGACGCCGGCCCGCCGCACGCGAAGATCGACGTACGCGGCCATCCGACGGCGCTGTGGTGCGCGGGGCCGGGCGTGCCGGACGACCGCGCCGTCTACGTCGGGGAGGCCCTCGGAAACTGGCTGTGGACGGTCGCCTGGCCGGCCGAGGCCGGTTGTTTCATCGCACTGGCCGATCTCTCGCTGCGTGACCTGCGCGACCAGGACCAGGCGGTGGACCCGCCCTTCGGCGCGTTCTCGCCGAGACTGGACGGGCCGAGACTGGACGGGGATGTGCGGTAAAGCAGGTCCGAAGCGCCGGGGATAGTAAGGTTCTGAGCCGTGACAGCGCGTATCGAACGAGTGGTGACCTCGGGCCTCGTGGACATCGAGGGCGACGAGCACAAGGTCGAGAACAACACCTGGATCCTGGGCGACGACGACGAGGTGATCGTCATCGACCCGGCGCGGGACGCCGAGAAGATCCTGGAGAAGGTCGGCGACCGCGAGGTCCTCGCCGTCATCTGCACCCACGGGCTGCCCGACCACGTGGGCGCCGCGATCGAGGTGGCGGCCAGGGACGAGGCGGTGATCGCCGTCCACGCCAAGGACAGGCGCCTGTGGCGGCAGACCTGGGAGGAGACCTGGCCCGACATCGAGATGGAGGACGAGGGACTGTTCTCCGTCGCCGACGTCGAGCTTGAGGTGCTCGCCACCCCCGGCGTGACCACGGGTGGCGTCTCGCTCTACTGCGAGGACCTCGCGGCGGTCTTCACCGGGAAGACCCTGCTCATGGACGGGCCGGGCAAGCTCGGCGGGGAGTATCCCGCCCTCGCCGACCAGCTCACCTCCATCGGCGAGCGGCTCTTCACGCTGCCGCACGAGACCAGGGTGCTGCCCGCGCACGGCGAGGAGGGCAGGATCGGCGACCTTGAGCCGGAGTTCGACCGCTGGCTGTCGGGGTCGCTGACCGGCGCCCAGGAGGAGTCCGAGCCGACGTCGCCGCTGGTGGACGGCACCGGCGTGTCCGGCATCGCGCTGAACCGCGACGAGTAGGGCCGTGGAGCAGCTCGGCCTCGACGGCATGCCGAGGCGGCTCTACACCTGCACTCCGTCACGCCTGAACACCTGGCTCGACTGCCGGCGCCGCTACCGCTTCACCTATCTCGACCGGCCGGCCCCGCGCAAGGGCCCCCCGTGGGCCCACAACAGCGTGGGGGCCTCCGTGCACAACGCGCTGGCCGCGTGGTGGCGGGAGCCGTACGAGCGGCGCACGCCGGTCGTGGCGGCCACCCTGCTGACCGGCGGCTGGCTCCGCGAGGGGTTCAGGGACGAGGAGCAGTCGGCGGCCTGGCGGGACCGGGCCCGCGAGATGGTCTCCTCCTACGTCGCGACGCTCGACCCGGCCGACGAGCCCGTGGGCGTCGAGCGGACGGTCGCCACGCGCACGTCCGTGCTCGCCCTGTCCGGCCGGATCGACCGGCTCGACCGGCGCGGGGACGAACTGGTGGTGGTCGACTACAAGACCGGCCGCCGTCCACTGACGCCCGACGACGCCCGGTCCTCGCTCGCGCTCGCCGTCTACGCGATCGCCTCGTCCCGCATGATGCGCCGCCCCTGCCACCGGGTGGAACTGCACCACCTGCCCACCGGCTCGATCGCGGAGTGGGAGCACGGCGACGAGTCGCTGGCCCGCCACCTGCGCCGGGCCGAGGAGATCGGCCTGGAGGCGGCGGACGCCGACGACGCCTACCGGGAGTGGGCCGGGCCCGCCGCTCGCGCGAGCGGCCGCACACAGGGCCGTGCACAGGGCCGTGCGGGGGGCGCCGTGCCGGCCCCGAGGCGGGGGGAGGGCGCGTCCGCGGAGGACGGCGCGGCCGTCGCGGTGCCGCCGGAGATCGACGCGTTGTTCCCGCCCGAGCCGGGGCCCATCTGCTCGTGGTGCGACTTCCGTGCGCACTGCCCGGAGGGACGGGCCGCCTCCCCCGACCGCCTGCCCTGGGACGGCCTCCCCACGGCCGAGGAGGTCCCCGGCTAGCGCCGGTCAGCTTCCGGGAGGGGTAGCGGACGGGTGCGGGTGGCGACGCGGGTCGGTCAGCGCACGCAGGCCCTGGCCGACGTCGTATCCTGCCGCGCCGAGGCGCTCCCGGGAGGCCCGCAGCATGGCCCGGGTGCCCTCGTCGAGCACGCGCTGGTGCACCGGGTCGGGAATGCTGTTCATGGTGAGCCGGAAGGCCCGCAGCGCCGCGGTGACGGCGATCCCCGGCACCTCGGGCAGCACGCCGTACAGGCGGCGGGCCCAGCGCGGCAGCGTGTAGTAGCAGAGCGCGCCGAACGGGAAGTAGACGGGCCTCGCCGGAGACAGGAACCGCAGGTGCTCCGGCAGGCGCGGCCAGAGCAGGAACCGGACGGCGGCGGCCGACTCGGGGATGACCCGCAGGCTGGGCCGCATCCGGGCGAAGTAGTCGTCCATCTCGCGCATGGTGCCCGGCACGTCCTCCGGGCGCAGCCCGACGTACGCCGCGCTGCGCCGCTGCTCGGCGAGGTAGCGGTCGGCCTGCCGGTCGGTGATCCGGGCGCCCGCCCGCCGGACCACCTCCAGGTAGGACGTGACCTCCGCGCAGTGGACCCACAGCAGCAACTCGGGGTCGTCCACCCGGTGGACCCGGCCCGTGTCGGGATCGTGGACGCGCAGCGCCCGGTGGATCTTGCGGACCCGCCTGGCGACGCGCTCGGCCTCCTCCGGGCTGCCGTACGTCACGCGGCCCACGAAGTCGGCCGTACGGCGCAGCCGCCCGAAGGGGTCCTCCCGGAAGTCGGAGTTCTGCCACACGCCCCGCATCGCGAGCGGATGCAGGGCCTGCAGCATCAGGCCGCGGACGCCGCCCACCCACATGGCCCGGTCGACGTGGACCTGCCACGTCACGGACTCGGGAGGCTGGACGGTGGGACCGCTGACCCCGGTCATGGCCGTCGCGTCAGCCGTGCTGGAGCAGCCGGCTCTCGGCCGCGTTCCAGAAGCGGGTCAGGGCGGCGGCGGTGGTCTCGGGCGCCTCGACGGCGGGCGAGTGGAGCGCCCCCGGCACGACGACGCACTCCGCGTCGAGCCGCCGGGCCATCTCGGCCTGCAAGGGCGGCGGCCAGCCGTCGTCGTGCTCGCCGTACAGGACCAGGAGGTCGAGGTCGCACAGGGCGAGCTCGTCGCACCGGTCGGTGGCGCCCAGCACCTCGTGCGCCATGGCCATGAGCCCGGTGGGGTGGTTGGACAGCAGCCGCTTGCGCAGGAACGCCACGATGTCGTCCGGGACCCCCGCCTTCAGCGCCTCCGGCTCCAGCCGGTTGGACCACAGGTAGTCCAGGCCGTACTCGGGCAGTTCGGCGAGCATCACCCGGCCCATCTTCTCCCGGGGTCCGATGATCCCGGCGGGCCCGGAGCTCATGAGCGTGAGCGAGGCGAACCTGGCGGCGCCGTTCAGCGCGGCCTCCCGGGCGACGAGGCCGCCGAAGGAGTGCCCCATGAGGTGCACCGGCTCGCCCTGCCCGACGGCGGCGGCGATCGCGTCGACGTCCGCGCCGAGCGCCCCGCACGTGTACGCCGCCGGGTCGTCGGGGCCCGGCGTCTCGTACTGCCCGCGCATGTCGACCGCGATCACGCGGCGGCCGGCCTGCGCGAGGGTCTGCAGGACGGAGATGAAGTCCTCCTTCGACCCGGTGAAGCCGGGGACGAGGAGGGCGGGCCAGCGCTCGGGGATCCCGCTCACGGGCAGCGCCTCCAGGGCCGCGAACGAGCCCAGCGGCGTCTCGATCTGCTCGCTGCTGACGCCCGGAGGGAGGGTCAGGAACCGTGGCGTGCTCACGAGACCTCCTCCATCTCACCCGGGATCCCCGGTATGGACCGTCTGCTGAAGGCTCGCTCACTCACGTGGCATCACGATACCCAGCGGAGACTCCGGCGACACCGCCGAAATATCCAAGCCGGTTGCGGACCGGCCGGGAAGAGAGAGTCCGGGTGGTCATGACGCGTGCCTCCTGTCCAGGTCATACCCACTGCGAACGTGGCGGCCCGCCAGGGGGACCGTGCCCACGTACGAAGGCGCCCACGTGTAGAGGCGCCCAACGTATAGAGGCGCCCACATGTGAAGGCGCCCACGTGAAAAGGCAGGGAGCGCGCCGGGTGTCCGGCGCTCTCCCTGCCCTGGTGATCGTGCTCATCGACGAGCGGGCCGTGTCCGGCCCCTCACCCCGTACGGCGCGGGCGCGGCCGGGGCGGGCGGCGCCGCTGCTGGGCGCGCTCGGTCGCGGCGGACGGAGCGGGATCGTCGTCGTCGGTCGCGAGGTCCGGGGACTTGAACACGACCATGAACGGGCTGGCCGGAATGATCCGTTCCGGCTCCTGCCGGGCGACCGGCGGCCGGACGGGCTCGTCCGCCACGCCGTTCACGGTCACCTCGGCCGACGGCACCGACGGGACGGACAGCGCCTCGTCAGGGGCGCCCGCGTCCGTGCTCCGCGTACGGCGGCGCGTGGGCCGGTCCGAGGAGACAGACGAGGAGACAGACGAGGAGACAGACGCGGAGACAGCCGGGGAGGCCGCCGCGGAGTCCTCCGTACCGGTGGCGGCTCCGGCGCGGGTCCCGCGGCGGCGGGCGGGCCGGTCCGCGACGGGCTCAGCGACGGGTGCGGTGACGGGCTCGGCGAGGGGCGCGGCGACCGGCTGGTCACCGCTCCGTGGCTCGTCGGCCTGTGGCTCCTCGATCCGGGCCTCGTCGATCCGGGGCTCGGCGGCCGGGGAGCCGGCCGTGTCGGTGGCGCGGGTCCTGCGGCGGGAGGCCCGGCGCGGGGCCGCCTCCGGCTCGGACGCCGCACCGGCCGGCGGTCCGCCCGCCTGCTCCTCCTGGGGCCGTGCGGCCGGGACCTCGGCCAGCGCTCCGGTCAGGGCGTCCGTGTTGGCACCCCCTCGCCGGGACCTGCGCCCCTGAACCTGAGTCTGGACCTGAGCCTGGGCCTGCTCGGGCGACCCGGAGCCGTCCCCCACCTGGTCGGCGCCCTGGGAGGTCGGGGCGGCGGCCTCGCCGGGGGAGGACCCTTCGGCCTCCTGCAGGCGTCCGCCACGGGTCCGCCGCCGCTCGCGGGTGCGGGCGGGGCGCTCCCGGCGTTCCTCGGTGTTGTCGCGGTCGCGGTCACGGCCGCGCCCGCCCCGGTCGGACCTGCCGTTGGAGCGGGTGCGCCCGGTCTCGCCGAGGTCCTCGATCTCCTCGGACTCCAGGCCCGCGCGCGAGCGCTGGGCGCGCGGCAGCACGCTCCTGGTGCCCTCGGGGATGTCGAGTTCGCCGTACAGGTGCGGGGAGCTCGAATAGGTCTCGACGGGATCGGCGAAGTCCAGCGAGAGGGCGTTGTTGATGACCTTCCAGCGGGTCAGCTCGGTCCACTCGACGAAGGTCACCGCGACGCCGGTGCGGCCCGCCCGGCCGGTGCGGCCGATCCGGTGGACGTAGGCCTTCTCGTCCTGCGGGCAGTCGTAGTTGACGACGTGGGTCACGTCGTCGATGTCGATGCCGCGCGCCGCGACGTCGGTCGCCACCAGCACGTTGATCTTGCCATTCCGGAAGGCGCGCAACGCCTGCTCGCGCTGGCCCTGACCGAGGTCGCCGTGGACGGCCGCCACCGCGAAGCCCTTTTCCTTGAGCTGCTCGGCGACCATGTCACAGGCCCGCTTGGTCTCGCAGAACACCATCGTGAGCCCGGCGCCCCTGCTCTGGAGCAGCCGCCCGAGAATCTCGATCTTGTCCATGCGGTGCGTGCGGTACACGTGCTGCGTGGTGAGCGTGGTCGTCTCGGCCTCGGCCGTGCTGCTCTCCGCGCGCACGCGGGTGGGCCGGTCGAGGTAGCGGCGGGACAGGTTAACGATCTCGCCGGGCATCGTGGCCGAGAACAGCATGGTCTGGCGGTCGTCCGGCACGAGCTTGATGATCCGCTCGATGTCCGGGAGGAACCCGAGATCGAGCATGCGGTCGGCCTCGTCGAGGACGAGCATGGTGATCTGGCTCAGGTCGAGGTGCTTCTGCTTGACCAGGTCGAGCAGCCGCCCGGGGGTGCCGACGATCACGTCGACGCCGTTCTTGAGCGCCTCGATCTGCGGCTCGTACGCACGGCCGCCATAGACGGTGAGGATGCGCGACCCCAGCTTCCCGGCGGCGAGGACCAGGTCCTCGGTCACCTGAAGGGCCAGTTCGCGCGTGGGGACGAGGACGAGACCGCGGGGCTTCTTGCGGTTCTTCCTCGGCTTGCCGACCAGTTGGAGCATGGCGACGCCGAAGGCATAGGTCTTGCCGGTGCCCGTGCGTGCCTGCCCGATGACGTCCTGGCCGGCCAGCGCCAGCGGGAGCGCCATCTCCTGAATCGGGAACGGTGAAGTGATGCCCTCGGTCTCGAGGGCATCGGCGATCTCCGGGATGACTCCCAGGTCTCGGAACGTCGTTGTCAGCGTGGCCTGCCTCAATCTGTGAAGGCGGCCCTCCGGGACATCCGGCCGGCAGATCTTTCCCGGTCCGGGTCCTCGCGGACAGTCGCGCCCTCGTCGTGAACAGCGACCGCGGCATCCACTGGTTCCTGAGGTCCGGGGGAGACCCCGGGTCGGCTCGGTTGTCAGCCAGTGCTGGTTGTTGGCCAGTGCGGTCGCACTTCCACGAAGCAGTCTACTCGATACCACAACACGGAACCGATTTCCGCGACTTCTCACTAAAAGTTGTTGTCCTGCGGGGGGTCGTACGGGGCGCCGAAGGGGTTCCGCGGGACCGGACCGGGTGGCTCCGCGGGCGCCCCGCCGACCCTTACGCTGCATCCATGAGTGATTCGTCTCCCGGGATCGTCGACCTGCTGGGCGTCCTCGCGTACGCCGAGCTCACCGCCTTCCTCAGGCTGGCCGAGGACGCCGCGCTGTTCGCGCCGACGCTGAACGACAGGGCGGCGCTCGGGGACGTGGCCGCGACCGAGTACGGGCACTTCCGGGTGCTGCGCGACCGGATCGCCTCCCTCGGGGCCGATCCGGAGGAGGCGATGGCGCCCTTCGTCGAGGCGATCGACGCCTGGCACGCCCAGACCAGGCCGAAGGACTGGTACGAGGCGCTGGTGAAGGCCTACGTGGGGGTGGGGATCGCGGGTGACTTCTACCGCGAGGCCGCCCGCCACGCCGATCCCTCGATCATCGCCCTGGTCGACGAGGTGCTGGCCGACGGGAGCCGTTCGGAGTTCGCGGTGGAGCGGATGCGCGCCGCGCTCGACGCCGACCCGCGCCTGTGCGGGCGGCTCGCGCTGTGGGCGCGCCGGATGGTCGGCGAGGCGCTGAGCCAGGGGCAGCGGCTGGCGGCCGCCCGTCCGCACCTCGCCGCGCTGCTCGTGGGCGAGCAGGGCGAGGATCTGGCGGAGGTCGGCCGGATGTTCGCCCGGCTGACCGAGGAGCACGGCAGGCGGATGTCGGAGCTCGGCCTCACCCCCAACGGGTGAAACCTCGCCGTTCCTGATTCGCGCATCCGGCAAACGGATGTACGGTGCGAGCATGAGGGCCTCGCGCCGCTACGGCAGTTCCTTGACAAGATGTGGGCCGAACAGCTGGACTCCCCGCCCGATCCTGCGGAGAGGAAGCACGGGCTGTCCGACGATCGGCGGAAGACGGGACGATCCGCATCGGGCGGATCTCACCCGCCGTCCCCGCGGATGCGGTTACAAGCGGTCCTGACCCGGGCGGCCGGACCGGCCGTCGGCACGCCGCGCGTCGCGGGACACCCGCGCCGCGGGCCGGCTCCGGCCGCACGTCAGACATTCTTCAAGCCGGACGGTCTGTGAGTCGGACGGTCCAGATCAGAGAGTTCCGCCGAAGCCGACGGGCCGCGTCTCGTCCTCGCCGATCTCGACGAACCCGAGCGAGGTCACTGGGACGACCACCCGGCGGCCCTTCGTGTCGGTCAGGGAGAAGACGCCCTTGTCCGAGGCGAGCGCCTTGCGGAGCTCCTCTTCGATCTGCTCGGCCGACAGGTCGGTCTCCACCACGATCTCGCGGTGCACCGACTGCACGCCGATCTTTATTTCCATAAGGCTCCCCTTTCGCGAGGGCTGGTCTCTCCCCATCGTCGTCGCCCCGCGGCGCGGCGAGCTCTGTGATCGCGTCAAGCGAACAGGAATCCGGCGAACAGGATTCCGGCGGCCCGGTCAGCCGGTGCGGGGAAAGCCGCTGATGCCGCGCCAGGCCAGGCGTGCCATCAGCTGCGTCGCCGCCTCCTTGGGGATCGAGCCGTGGCTGCTCAGCCAGTAGCGCGCGCTCACCTCGGCCATGCCGACCAGGCCGACGCCGAGCAGGTGCGCCTCGTCGCTGGAGCAGCCGGTGTCCTCCTGGATCACCCGGCTGATCGCCTCGGCGCTCTCGTACAGCGAGCGCTCCATGCGCTGCCGTACGGGCGCCACGTTGCGCAGGTCGGACTCGAAGACCAGCCGGAAGGCCTCTCCCTGGCTCGACACGAAGTCGAAGAAGGCGCCGATGGCCGCCTGCACCCGCTGCTTGTTGTCGGTGGTGGACTCGAGCGCCTGGCGGCACCGGTTCACCATGTCGTCGACGTGCAGGTCGAGCAGCGCGAGATACAGCTCAAGCTTGCCCGGGAAGTGCTGGTAGAGCACCGGCTTGCTCACCCCGGCCCGCTCGGCGATCTCGTCCATCGCCGCGGCGTGGTAGCCGTTCTCCACGAACACTTCCTGCGCCGCGCTCAGCAACTGGCGGCGGCGGGCCATCCGGGGCAGCCGGGTGCCCCGGGGCTTGGCGTCCGGGGTAGCGGTCACGGCAGTCTCCTTGCACAAAGCGCATCGGGGGCTCCCGCCCCGGGGCCTCATCCTACGTGTCGGTATCCGTGATCAGCGATAGTCGTCGTCGTCGAGGTCGACCGTGCGCTCCTGCTCGGTCACGTCGGCCGGGTCGGCGTCGAACGGAACGCGCTCGGGCCAGCGCCTGTCCTCGGCGACCTTGACGAGCTGGTGCTGCTCGACCGCGTCGGCTTCCGGCGCCTCGATCGAGATCTCCTCGGCGACCTCGTCGAGGGGCTCCATCTCTGGCATGTGATCTTCCTTCCGTTCGACGGTCGGCTGCGACAGGTCCAACACTACGGCCAGGGGTGCGGCCGGGCTAAGCGCCGAGGGGCAGGAACAGGTCGCCGTGTTCCGCGACGCGCTTCAGCACGTCGGAGGAGGTGAAGACGAGCTGCTCCGGGTTCTCGCACGCCTCGACCTCCTCCCACCGCAGGGGCGTCGACACGGTCGGCAGCGGGTTGGCGCGCAGCGAGTACGGCGCGACGGTGGTCTTGGCCGGATTGTTCTGGCTCCAGTCGATGAAGACCTTGCCCGGCCTTTCCTTCCTGGCCATCACACTGGTCACGAACGGGTGCTCCTCCTGCATCCGCCGGGCCAGCGCCTTCGCGTAGTCGGAGGTGCCGGGCCCGCGGTCCCACGGGACGTAGAGCTGCATGCCCTTGTTTCCGCTGGTCTTCGGATGGCTCTCCAGGCCGTCGTCGGCCAGCGCCCGCCGCAGCAGGACGGCGACCCGGCAGCAGTCGACGATCGTGGCCGGCGCCCCGGGATCGAGGTCGAAGACGAGGGTGTCGGGCGGCTGCGGCTCGCCGTCCTTGGCCACCCGCCACATCGGCAGATGGATCTCCAGCGCGGCCAGGTTGGCGTAGTAGACGAGCGTGGGCAGGTCCTCCACGACCGCGAACTCGATCTCCTCGCGGTTCTTCGTGCTGCCCGGCGCGGGGAGGGTCACCGTACGGACCCAGTCGGGCGTGTGGTCGGGGGCGTTCTTCTCGAAGAAGAACGCGGCGTCCGCGCCGTTCGGATAGCGCTTGACCGTGAGCGGACGCCCGCGCAGATGCGGGAGCAGGACCGGGGAGATCCGGGTGTAGTAGTCGATCACCTCGGCCTTGGTGAACCCGGTGCCGGGATATAGGACCTTGTCCAGGTTGGTCAGGACCAGCATCCGGTCCTCGACCTTCACCCGCACCTTCTCCGTCATCACCGCTCCTCCCGCCGCACCTCCGCGGGGATCTTGTCCACGCGGACGCCGCGCCACACCGGGTTGCGCAGCCGTCCGTCGCGAGTACCGCCGCCCCCAGTCCACATGGTGAACGCCACCTCGCCGACCACTTCGGGCCGGACCCAGCGGGCATTCCTGGAGATCTCTCTCGGCAGCCCGCCAGAGAAGGGGCTCTGCCCGATCTCGAGCGGCTCAATCAGGCCACGGATGTCGTCCAGCACGGCGTCGGTGAAGCCGGTCCCCACATGCCCCGCGAAGAGGAGAGCGCCCGGGGGAGGCCCGCCGTACACGCCGAGCAGGAGCGAGCCGACGCCGCCCGCGCGGCGGCCCTTGCCGGGCCGCCAGCCGCCGACGACCACCTCGGTGGTGCGCAGGTTCTTGACCTTGATCCACCAGTCCGTCCTGCGCCCCGGCAGGTACGGCGAGTCGAGGCGCTTGGCGACCACGCCCTCCAGCCCCTGCCGCCTGGTCGCCTCCACGACCTCCGGTTCGCAGGGGAAGGACGGCGGCGCGCCCAGGCCGAGCGAGTCGAGCAGCGCCCGCCGGTCCCGGTACGGCAGGTCGAGCAGCGTGTGCCCGTTCAGATGGAGCAGGTCGAAGGGGAGATAGGACGCCGGCAGGAGGCCGAGCACGTGGGCGCCCGCCGGATCGGTCACGTGCATGCGGCGCTGCAGCCGGGCGAAACTCGGCCGTCCCTCGTGGTCGAAGACGACCACCTCGCCGTCGACGACCGCCCGGTGCCCGGCGAGCGGGGCCATGGCGGCGGCGATCTCGGGGTAGCGGGAGGTGAAGTCGGCGCCGTGCCGGCCGGTCACCCGCACCACCCCGCCGTCGACGTACGCGAGCGCGCGGATGCCGTCCCACTTCACCTCAAGGGCGTAGTCGCCGGGGTTTCGGGGAAGCTCGCCGGCGACCGCGAGCATGGGTTCGACCGGGTACGGCACCGCCATAGTGGGTACCTGCCCATGAGGTAACTCCCTTGAATCCCAGCATAGCGGTATTCGAACACAGAGACGAGAATGTAGCCATGCGGAGCATCTGGAAAGGCGCCATCTCGTTCGGTCTGGTCACCATTCCCATCAAGCTGTACTCCGCGACCGAACAGAAGGACGTCAGCTTCCATCAGGTGCACCGGGAGGACGGCGGGCGGATCAAGTACAAGAGGGTCTGCTCGGTCGACGGCGAGGAGGTGCCGTACGCCGACATCGCCAAGGGGTACGAGCTTCCGACCGGTGAGATGGTCGTGCTGACCGACGACGACTTCGCCGACCTGCCGCTGACCACCTCGCGGCGGATCGACGTGCTGCAGTTCACCCCCGCCGACCAGATCGACCCCATCTACTTCGCGAAGTCGTACTATCTGGAGCCCGACGGGCAGGGGGCGAAGCCGTACGTGCTGCTGCGGGACGCCCTGGAGCGGTCGGGGCAGGTGGCGGTCGTGAAGATCGCGCTCCGCCAGCGGGAGTCGCTGGCCGCGCTGCGCGTCCGGGACGGCGTGTTCGTGCTGGAGACGATGCTCTGGCCGGACGAGATCCGCGAGGCCGACTTCGGCTTCCTGGAGGAGGACGTCCCGGTGCGGCCACAGGAACTGAAGATGGCCGAGTCGCTGATCGACACGATGGTGGCCGACTTCGATCCGGCGGAGTACACGGACGCCTACCGTGAGGCTCTGCAGGAGGTCATCGAGGCCAAGGTCGCGGGCAGGGAGATCGTGGCGCCCGAGGCGCCCGCCGAGCAGGGCCCGGCCGTCGACCTCATGGCCGCGCTGCGCGCCAGCGTCGAGGCCGCGAAGCGGGAACGCCAGGGCGCGGAGGCGGCGAAGCCACAGGAGAGGACGGCCGCGAAGAGCGCGGCGGGGAGTTCGGCGAAGAGCGTGGGGAAGAGTGCTGCGAAGCCCGCCGCGAAGTCTGCCGCGAAGAGTGACGGCAAGGCGGCCTCGGACGGCGCGGAGGAGGAGAGCGCCCCCAGGAAGCGCAGGACCCGCCGCTCCGCCTGACCGTTCGGCCCGCCTGCTTCCTCACGCTTCTCGCCGCTCCACGGGAGCCCCGGCGGCTGTCCCGCCGGGGCTTGTTCACTGTACGGATTGTTCACCGTGCGGATTGTTCACCGTGCGGAAGGAAGCGGCGCCGGGTAGCGCCGTCCGGATCAGTCGTCGTCGTCGCCGTCGATGTCGACGACCGCGTCGCCGGACGCGAAGGCGGCGGTGTTCCGGTTGACCTTCTTGATCCTGTAGTACTTGAAGCTGCGGAAGTCGTTCCGGTTCACGAGCTTGTTCTTGTTCTTGTTGTAGTTGCGGCCGTGCCCGTGGCCGTCCCAGCCGCAGCCCCACTTGGTGACGACGGTGGCGGTGGTCGGGGTGGAGGCGTGGGCGCTGACGGTGCTCAGAGCGAGTGCGCCGCCGGCCATTGCCGTGCTGACCGCCAGGCCGGTGATGACGTTCCGGAATTTGGGCATAGAGGCCCTCCTCGAAGGATGGATTGCCCGTAGTTCTGACTTCTCCGGTGGGAACCGGAGAAGTCCGGTTCTGACCTATATGTCCGGTCATCGCCGTGGTGTCTAGATTGCCGAAGGGGCCCGCGGCCAAACGCGGCGGGGGAGAGTTTGAACTCTCGTTGCGACCCATGGCGGGGGTTAACCGGTCGCTGACGCAGTCGGTGTCCGGTCCGCGATTCACCGGCCGTGCCGGAGGGTACTCCCCCGGCCGCATTCCCCGTCTCCGGCTCTCCCAATCCTCGTGACCGCGGTTTCCGCCCGCCGTCCTGGGCCGGGCAAAGGTCAGGGCTCCGGCGAGAACCTCCGCCGGAGCCCTTGTCTCATGCCACAGAGAATCGATGGACGATTATCCGCGCCGGACGCCCGGCACAGCGGAAATCGCTTGTCTGCACTCTTCTTCGTTTTCGTCGCGGGACGGAGGCGGGAGAGCGGGACCACTCACCCGCCCCTCCGTGCCCCGTTGAAGCGATACCGCGAGAACGGAGCAGCCCCGTTACTGGCGCAGGCGGTTCCAGTTGTTCCGGTCGAACCGGTCGTTGTTGTTGTACCAGCCGTTGTTCTGCCACCAGTTGTTGTGGAACCAGTTGTTGTCCCGGTTCGTCTTGTCCTGGAAGCCGAGGGCGACGTCCTTGGCGACGACGCCAAACGCGGAGTGGTCGTCCTTGCCGTCCTTGTAGAGGTTCTGGCCCCACCACCCCCGCTGGTCCCACCACCAGTTGTTGCCGTTGTTGAACTGGTTGTTGTTGAAGTGGTTGTTGTTGTTGGCGTTGTTGTTCCGGTTGTTGCCGTCGACGAAGGGGTTGGCGGTGGCGAAGGCAGGGAAGCCCCGGCCGTCACCGAGGCCGGTGTTCCCCTGGGCGATGCCGCCCGTGCCGCCCCGGTTGCCGTTGGAGACGCCGTTGTTGTCGGTGCCCGTGGTGAAGCCGGGGAAGAGCCCGTTGCCCAGGCCGGTGTTCCCCTGGGCGATGCCGCCCGTGCCGCCCCGGTTGCCGTCGGCGACACCGTCCCGGTCCCCGTCCCCGGCGCTGGCGGCCGTGGTCCCGAGGGCGATGGCGCCGCCGACGACCGCGGTGCTCAGAACGAGGCCGGTGATGACCTTCTTGAGGTTGGGCATTATGTGTCCTCCTTGACAGGATTCGATTGTCGATTGCCCGTAGTACCTGGCATTTCTCGCACATATTCCGGTTGTGAGAATTGCCAATATGGCCCTTATCGAGCCTTACTTCCGACGCTAGGGTGATTTCCTCTGTGCGGGTCTGACAAACGAGGATCTGATGCTTTTGGGTAATGATTAGCTGCCTATAGGATTGATTCGAGGGATAATGCGCCTTATGTGGAGAAAGGTACGATTTGCACCCAGCCTCTGAAGGGGGCGTCCGCGTCTCGTGCCGGCGGCGCGAACCGGGACGGGCCGGCGTGTGGCGGGGAGTGGTGCCGAGGCGGCGGTCACGGACCGGCGGTGCGCCGTACGAGGAGGGCCCTGAGGCGCGGCAGCGGTGGGGCCTGCGCCTGTGGGCCTGGGGTGGGGCGGGGATGGGGCTTGCGGGAGGACTGGGGGAGGGCTTCGGGAGGCTTCGAAAGGGGGTCCTACGAGGCAGGGCTCCGGCGGAAGGTCCCGCCGGAGCCCTTGGTGGTGCGTCGAGAGTCGGACGGCTGTCCTCGGTTCTCAGGCCGCTCCGGGAGCGGCCGATGTGCCGAGAGACCTGTTTCTGCACTCAACGGCGCCGGTCCGCCGGTCCGGGGCCGGAAGTTCCCGATGGCGCGTGGCTTCTTCCGTCACCTTCGCAGCGCGGCGTGGTCGTCTCGCAGGGCCGCTGGGAACCTGCCCTCTCAGCGCACGTTCTCGTTGTTGTTCCACCAGTTGTTCCGCTGGTCGCGGTTGTTCCACCAGTTGTTGTTCTGCCACCAGTTGTTGTTGAAGAAGGTGTTGTCGCGGTTGGTCTTGTCCTGGAAGCCGATGGCGACGCCCTTGCACACGATGCCGAAGCCGGAGGTGTCGTTCCGCCGGTCGGCGAACAGGCCCTGGTTCCAGAAGCCCTGCTGACCCCACAGCGAGTTGTTGTCGTTGTTGTTCTGGTTCTGCTGCAGGTTGTTCCGGTTGTTGTTCAGGTTGTTGTTCTCGACGGGCACCGCGAAGACCGGGAAGGCGTTCCTGCCGACCAGGTTGTCCTGGGCGATGCCGCCGGTGCCGCCCCGGTCGCCGTTGGCGATGCCGTCGGTGCCCGAGTCGCAGTCGCCGGACCCGCAGGAAGCGCTTGCGGCCGTGATGCCCATGGCGAGTGTGCCCCCGGCGACGGCGGCGCCGAGCGCGAAACCTGCGACGATCGTGGTGAGCTTGGGCATTGCGTGTCCCCCTTGACAGGATTCGATGTGCCCTGATTTCCCGGGGCCTTTCTCCGACGGTCCGGAGAAAGTGCCTCGGAGTCCCCGTGAGGCTTGAGGTCGTGTGGAGGTCAGGGCTCCGGCGAGAGAGAACCGCCGGAGCCCTTGTGAGTCACGCGTCGGATCGAACGGCCGTTCCCGTCTTTCCTGGGAACGTGTGACTGCGCTCAACTCGGGGCGCCGCGCCGGCGCCGGAGGGCGGGAGAACTCCGCGAGTGCCTGTCCGGGTCGTCCCGTCACCCGTCCGGAGCCCGAACGGCGCGGTTGTCTCGCAGGCCGTTGTGGCGGAGTGGTTTAGAAGCCGTTGCCGAGGTTGTTGTTCCAGCAGTTGTTATTGTTGTTGTTCCACCAGTTGTTGTTCTGCCACCAGCCGCTGTTGAAGAAGTTGCTGTTCCGCTTGGTGGAGTCCTGGAACGCGATGGCGGCGTCCTTGCCGATGACGGCGAAGCTGGAGTCGTCGTCGACGTTGTCGGTGAAGGCGCTCTGGTTCCAGAACGACTGGTTGTTCCAGAACTGGTTGTTGTTGTTGTTATTGTTCCAGCAACCGTTGCCGTTGCCGAGGTTGTTCCCGCAGTTGTTGTTGTTGTTGTTGCAGTCGGTGAACGGGATGAAGTTGTTGTTCATCATGGGCGGGCTTGAGAAGGCGAAGGTGCCGAGCCCGTTGTCGGTCCCCGCGCTCGCCGCCGTCGCGCCCATGGCGATGGCGCCGCCCGCGGCCGCGGTGCCGAGTGCGAGCCCGGCGATGACCCTCGTGAACTTGCGCATTGCTGTCCCCCTAAAGGATTGGATTTCCCCCGCATCCTTCGATATCTCTCGCCTGTCCGGCCGGAAGATATCTTTGAGGCCCCTCACGGGGCCGGGTTCCTGCGCTACGTTGATGTCCGTCGGTATCCTCGGACAAACTCTGCTCTATGCCTTTTGATCAGCCGATAGCTCTTTATGGCGCGAATTAGAGGATAAAAGTGTGACTTGTCCCCTAATGTCCGATTCTCGGGGTGGGTGGACCATCGGACGCAGGAACGGGGAGCGGGGCTCGGGCATCGGGGAGTCGGGGCGGGGAAGGCCGGGAGGGGCGGGAAAAGCCGGGGAAGACGAAAGTGCCCGTGCTCGGGATGTGGCCGGGAAACCGGTCCACACCGCGGCGAGCACGGGCACGTCCGTCCGGCGCCCGGGCCGGTGGCCCGGGGCCAGACGTGCTTGACACTCCCTGGGCGCGGCCGGTCGTCCCGGCCGGCCGCGCGGTGGTCGTTCAGGATCAGGGAACGGCCTCGAAGTCGTCCGCAGCCATGCCGTCCCTCTTCTTCATCTCCTTCTTGTCGATGTCGATGTCGGCGTCGACGTCGAGCTTCTTCGCCTTCACGTTGGGGTTGATCTCGGTCGCCTGGTTCGTCTTCGGGTCGGCGATCGAGGCCTGGCCCTGGCGCGGCAGGTTCTGCGACTGCGTGTTGTCGTACTGGCTCGAGTAGGGCAGCGCCTGCGTCTGGCTCCACTGGGCGTTGTACGGCAGCGCGGCCGAGCCGTTGGACGACTTCTGGAACGGCGTGAGCACGAGCGTGAAGTCCCGCATCAGGAACTGGTCCTGGAACTCGGACTGACGAGCGTGCTGCCACTCGTGGTTCTTGTTCTTGTTCTTGTTCTTGTTGCGGTTGGCCGCCTTGTGGCCCTGCCGCTGCGAGTTGTGGTTCCAGTTGGTGTTGTAGCTGCGCGGGTAGTAGCGGGCCGGAGCGCTCGGGGCGGGGATGTAGCCGCCCATGACGGTCGTCGCGCCGGCCGCGGCGCCGACGGCGCCGCCGAGCACGACGGCCGCGCCGCCCAGCGCGGTGCCGAGGGCAAGAGCCCCGGCGATGTTCTTCAACACGGACATCTGGTTGGTTCTCCTCTGAATATCGCGACCCCGCCCGGCCCCGTACGGAGACGGGCGGGGTGACAGCAGGTATGTCGCCGCCGTGAGGCGGCGCGATGCGATGACCCACGTCGGCGGCCCTCTCCTCGGAAACCCGCCGCCGGCGCTTGTTCCTCAACTGCTCACGCGTCCGCGTACGGAGTGGCGGCCCGGGTGACGCCGGTCCGCATCCGCGGGTCTCGGTCGCCGCCCGTCCCGCTCCCGCGGGTACGCCACCGCTCCGCCGCTCGCGCGTGTGTCTCCCCGGTCCGCGACCGCGGCCCCTCGCGAGGACTGCGGTCACGGGCACGGGGTGGGGCGCCCGGATGACGCGTCACCCGCCGGAGCGGGGACGTTCACCGGGCCGCCGGTCCGGGTCGCGTCAGGGCACGAACACGGGGTCCGGGTCCATGTCCCTCTTCTTCTGGATGTCCGCGTCCACGTCGAGGTCGACGTCCGCCTCCTTCTTCTTGATGCGCGGGTCGATCTCGGTGGCCTGGTTGGTCCTCGGCGTGGCCTGGGACGCCTGGCCCTGACGCGGGTTGTTGAGGGAGTCGGCGTTCGTGTACATGCGGTTCCACGGAATCGCCTGCGAGTTGCCGTTCTGCCAGTTGTACGGCAGGGCCCGCGAGTCGGTCTCCGACTTCTGGAACGGCGTGAGGACGAGCGTGAAGTCACGCAGCAGGAACTGGTGCTGGCCCTGGTTCTGCCGCTCGTGCTGCCACTGCTTCGTCTTGTTCTTGTTCTTGTTCTTGTTGCCGTTCAGCGCCTTGTGCTTCTGCCGCTGCGAATTGCGGTTCGAGTTGAAGTTGCCGTAGGGGTACGGGTAGCCACCGCCGCCCACGTAGCCGCCCATGACGGTCGCCGCGTTCGCGCTGCCGGCGACCGCGGTACCCAGCGTGACGGCACCACCGGTGAGTGCGGCGCTGATCGCGAGGATCCCGACCAGGTTGTTGAACTTGGGCATTTCATGTCCTCCTTGAAGGATTGTTGCCCCGACACTCCGGCGTTTTCCAAGTCGTTCGGAAAATGCCCTTACTGATGACCCTTGGTGGATCATCCCTGCATTGTCTTGATTTCCTCGGTGTCCGAGCGACAAACGGCGATCGGCGGCTTTTGCCTTCTGCTTATCGCTTTATTGGCTCCGTTGAACCGCTAGCGCTTGGTTTGCGTGGAATGTCATTCATATCCGCATTTCGAAATGTCCGAATGGGGTGGATATTGGGCTTATGTCGCGCCCGTCTGATCGGGACGAACCGGATGATCGTTCCCGTTCCGTCTGGGTAGGGGGAGCACCCGCCGAGGCGTCGTACGGGCGGGGTTATGGTCGGAAACGCGAGGTGAAGCGGGGGAGGACGCGTGGGAGACGAGCCGATTCCGGTGTGGCCCGGCCGGTTCATCGACGTGGAGGGCGGCGGCCGCCTCCATCTCCGGGCGACTCCGGAGGGGCCGCGGGAGACCGCCGTCTACGTCCACGGGCTGGCGGGCTCGGCGACGAACTGGACGGACCTGATGGGCGAGCTCGCCGGCGACGTGCGGGGCGTCGCGGTCGACCTGCCCGGGGCCGGGCACTCCCCGGAGCCGCCGGACGGCGACTACTCCGTCGCGGCCAGCGCCACCGCCGTGGTCAGGCTCGTCGAGGCGCTCGGGGACGGCCCGGTCCACCTCTTCGGTCACTCCATGGGCGGCGCGGTCTCGGTCCGGGTCGCGGCCACCCGGCCCGACCTGGTCAGGTCGCTGACGCTGGTCTCACCGGCGCTGCCCGACCTGCGGCCGAGGTACGGCCCGGCCAGGATCGCCCTGTCGGCCGCCCCGTCCATCGGCGAACTGGCCGTCAGGTGGCTGAGCGCCCTCCCGCCGGAGCGGCGCGTGCTGGCGACGGTGAGCATGTGCTACGCCGACACGGGCCGGGTGCATCCGGACCGGCTGCGCGAGGCGGTCGAGGAACTGCGCCGCCGCGACGCGCTGCCGCACGCGGTGATGTCCATGGTCGGCTGCACCCGCGCGATCGTGCGGGAGTACTTCAGGTTCGGCGACGACAACCTCTGGCGGCAGGCCGGGCGGGTGGCCGCGCCCACCCTCGTCGTGTACGGCCTGCGCGACCGCCTGATCCACGCGCGCATGGTGCACCGGTCGGGCCGGGCCTTCCGTGACGTGCGCCTCGTCACACTCCCGCACGCCGGGCACGTGGCGCAGATGGAGTATCCCGAGCTCGTCGCGCGTGAGGCGCGCCGCCTGCTGGCCTACACGAGGATGTCCCCCCGCCGAACAGCGTGATTGGGGAATGCGGGGCCACCCCGGTTAAGTTGTGAGAAGAGCTTGTGATGGGCCCATGGAGCCGAGCGCGACCATTGGCACGAAGACGGACACGCAAAGCAGGAGTGGAACTGTGTCGTTGCCACCGCTGGTAGAGCCGGCAGCAGAGCTGACGGTCGACGAGGTGCGCCGCTACTCGCGCCACCTGATCATCCCCGATGTGGGCATGGCGGGTCAGAAGCGGCTCAAGAACGCCAAGGTGCTGTGTGTGGGCGCCGGCGGCCTGGGCTCTCCCGCCCTGCTGTACCTGGCCGCGGCGGGGGTGGGCACCCTCGGCATCGTCGACTTCGACGTCGTCGACGAGTCGAACCTCCAGCGGCAGGTGATCCACGGTCAGTCGGACGTGGGCCGGCTGAAGGCCGAGTCGGCCGCCGCCAGCGTGCGTGAGGTCAACCCGCTGGTCAACGTCATCATCCACAACGTCGCTCTGACGACCGACAACGTGATGGACATCTTCTCCGGCTACGACCTGATCGTGGACGGCACGGACAACTTCGCCACCCGCTACATGGTCAACGACGCGGCCGTGCTGCTGGGCAAGCCGTACGTGTGGGGGTCCATCTACCGCTTCGACGGGCAGGCGAGCGTCTTCTGGGCCGAGCACGGGCCGTGCTACCGCTGCCTCTACCCCGAGCCCCCGCCGCCGGGCATGGTGCCGAGCTGCGCCGAGGGCGGCGTGCTCGGCGTGCTGTGCGCGTCGATCGGCTCGATCCAGGTGAACGAGGCCATCAAGGTCCTCACCGGCGTCGGCGAGCCTCTCGTCGGCCGTCTGATGATCTACGACGCCCTGGAGATGAAGTACCGCGACGTCAAGGTCCGCAAGGACCCCGAGTGCCCGCTGTGCGGCAAGAACCCCTCGATCACCGAGCTGATCGACTACGAGGCGTTCTGCGGCACGATCTCCGACGAGGCCCAGCAGGCCGCCGCGGGCAGCACGATCACCGCGGCCGAGCTCGAGGCGATGCGCGACCGCGGCGACGACATCATGATCATCGATGTCCGCGAGCCGAACGAGTACGAGATCGTCAGCATCCCCGGCGCCGTGCTGATCCCCAAGGGCGAGTTCCTGAACGGCTCGGCCCTGGAAGGGCTCCCGCAGAACCGGAAGATCGTGCTGCACTGCAAGTCGGGCGCCCGCTCGGCGGAGGTCCTCGCGGTGCTGAAGAACGCCGGCTTCTCCGACGCCGTCCACGTGGGCGGCGGCGTGCTGAGCTGGATCAAGACGGTCGACCCCAGCCTGCCGACCTACTGATCGCCGCAACGGCGATCCGCCACGACGGCCGCCGCCTCCACCCCGAGGCGGCGGCCGTCGCCGTCCCCGCTCTCAGCGCGGCCTGCCGGCCGCCTGGCCGCGTTCCTCCGGCGCCACGGTGAGACCGCTGGGCGAGACGATGCGCTGCAGGTTCGCGACGTACGCCGTGAACGCCGCCCGTCCCCGGTCCGTGAGCTTGAACCAGGTCTTGGGCCGCTTGCCCACGTAGCCCTTCCGCACCTGTATGTATCCCGCGGTCTCCAGCGCGCTGCCCTGCTTGGACAGGACCGAGTCGCTGACACCCAGGGTGTCGCGGACGAACCCGAACTCCGCCTCCTCGGCCGCGGCGAGCAGCGAGACGATCTGAAGCCGGGTCGGCGGATGAATGACGGGGTCGAGTTCCATCACGAGCCGCTCTCGATCCGGCGCGCCAGCAGCGCCGACATCCACCTGCCGACGAACGGCCCGGTGACCAGCAGGAACGCGGTCATGACCAGCCCGGCGTACGTCCGCGCGTAGGCCACCTCCGCCGCGTCGAGCCGGAAGGCGACGGCGAGGCAGAGCCCGACGCCCAGCGCGAGCCAGAGCATGAAGATGGCCATGACATTCGCCCGCACCAGGCTGCGGTGGGCCGTCATGGTGCGGGTGCGCACCAGCAGGGCGACCAGCGCACCCATGCCGGCGGCCAGCAGGAGGCCCGTGGCCACCGTCACCACGACGGGCGTGCCGGGCTCGGTGACGAACTGCACACCGGTCACGAACAGCCCGACCCCGGCGGCGTACCAGGTGGGGAACCAGGGCCGCGACCTGACCGCCTTCGCCTGGGTCCGCCGGATGAGCGCCAGGCTCCGCTCCGCTTCCTCGACGTTCATGGGGGCTCCGTTCGCGTGACAACCACTTTCCAGTATGGAAAGTACTTTCCACTTTCCATCACGTCAAGTACTTTCCTGTCGCATTTGGGGGTATGGCGGGCGGTTGGTCGCGTTAAGGTCACGTAGGAGAGGAGGCCGAGACGCGAACGGAGGCGCAGTGGGCGAGACCCGCACCTGGCCGGCCGTCGCCGTGGCCTCCGCGATCACCCTGATCTGCGCGATCGCCGGTGGCATCGCGGCGAGCGCGGCGGTCGCCGAGCTCACCCGGGGGCCCAGCCAGGCCGAGCTGCGCGAGGCGCAGGCGGCCGAGACGGCGCTGCGCTGGGAACGCTGGCCGGTGGGGCGCGTCTTCCCCGCGAGCCTGGCCTACAACAGCGAGCAGGGTGGCCGTGAGCTGGCGCGGCGGGTGGGCGTCTCCACCCGCACCGACTGCCGGTCGGCCGTCGACACCGCCGCCGTCAAGGCGCTGCGCGCGGCCGGGTGCCGGGCGGTCCTGCGGGCCACCTACCTCGACGGCCTGCAGGGCGTCGTGGTCACGATCGGCGTGGCGGCCTTCCCCGACGCGGCCCGGGCGCGCACCGCGCTCGCCGCCTTCCCCCGCGAGGGGGCGCCCGTCCCGGGCCTGCGCGCCCTCCCGTTCCCCGGCACCGTGACCGACCGCTTCACCGCGGGCGGGCGGCAGGCCGCGACCGTACGGCAGGCCGGGCCCTATCTCGTGCTCACGACGGCGGGCCAGGTCGACGGGCGGCCGGCCCGCGGGGTCGGGCAGCAGCGGGCGACGATCTTCTCGTTCGCGGGCGACCTGTCCGGGGACGTCGCCGCGATCCTGACCGCGCCGGTGTCCCCGGACTGCAGGGCCCGGGAGTGGCAGTGCTGACCCGGCGCGCACGTACGAGGATCAGGAGGTGCGTCCTGGCCGCGCTCGCGGCCGGGGCGCTCACCCTGCCCGGCGGGGCGTTCCTTCAGCCGGGGGCGGCCCGGGCCGACGACGTACGGCTCAGCCAGCAGGACGTGCTGCGGACCCTCGACGTCGACGACGCGTGGCAGCTGACGAAGGGCGCGGGCGTCACCGTGGCGGTCCTGGACTCGGGCGTGGACCCCGACCACCGCGACCTCGCCGGCTCGGTCGTCACCGGCAGGGACTTCACGACCGGCGCCAACCCCCGGGGGGTGCAGCCGGTGCGGCTGCACGGCACGTACATGGCCTCGCTCATCGCCGGGCACGGACACGGGCCGGACGGGGCCGACGGCATCATCGGCGTGGCGCCTGAGGCCCGGGTGCTGTCCGTACGGGTGATCCTGGAGGACGAGGAGCCCGGGTTCCGCACGTTCAACTCCGACGCGCGCTACGAGGGCGTGGTCGCCAAGGGCATCAGGTACGCCGTGGACCACGGCGCCGAGGTCGTCAACCTGTCGTTGTCGAAGGACATGCCGACGGAGGACGAGCGCGCGGCCATCCGGTACGCGATTTCCAAGGGCGTCGTCCTGGTCGCCGCGGCGGGCAACGACGGCGCGGGCAAGCAGACCGCGCCGTACTCCTACCCCGCGGCGATCCCCGGCGTGATCTCCGTGGCCGCGGTCACCTCCACGCTGCGGCGGGCCTCGTTCTCCAACCGCAACTCCTCGGTCATGGTGGCCGCCCCCGGCGTGGACGTCCTCGGGGCGGGCCCGGGCGACGAGTACTGGGTCGGCCGGGGGACCTCGCAGGCGACCGCGCTCGTCTCCGGGATCGCCGCGCTCATCAAGTCGCGCCATCCCCGGATGTCGCCCGCGCTCGTCGCGCAGGCGCTCACCTCGTCGCCCGCCCGCAAGGGGCCCTACAACACGGGCACCGGCTTCGGGGTGGTCAACGCGTACCGCGCGCTGAGCGTCGCGGCCACCCTCGCGCGGCATCGCGCCGTCGCGTCCGGCGCCGGCGTGCTGAACCCCGCGCGTCCCCTCCGTACGGCGGCAGGCGGCCAGGAGCCCATCGTGGTCGTACGGCGCGACACCGGCGCGATCCTGCTCTACGGCGGCATCGCGCTCGCCGCGTTCGCGGGCTCGGGCGCGGGGCTCGCGGTCCTGCTCGTGCTCGCGCGGAGGGCGAGCCGGCGGGAGCGGGAGGACGACGCGCTGCCTCCGGCTCCTTGGCCGTCGCGCCTGCCGACGTAGCATCGGAGTATGCCGCCCGAGCAGCCCCACAGTCCCAGGAGGGCCGGCCCCAGGAAGGCGCGGGTCCCGCAGACGGCCCGGCTGCCGCGCCGCGCCGCGCGGGCGCGGCCCTGGACGGCCTCGCGGGGACGCGCCGCCGCGGCGCTGGCGGCCCGCGAGCGGGCGGAGCTGGCGCGCGGTGTCCGGTTCCGGTCGGCCTACCTCACGATCATGGGTGTCGTCCTCGCCGTGGCCGCGCTCAACGTGCTGCTGGGGGCGTTCGGGCTCGTCCGCGAGACCCGGTCGAGGCCGCTCACCGACGCCGAGCGCGCCCGCTACGTCGCGCAGGACGTGGCCCGCCGATGGCGGGCCTGGCCCGCGGGCATGGTCTTCCCGGAGGAACTTCCGTACACCGGCCTCGGCCGGACCCAGCAGTACGCGCGCAGGGTAGGCATCGCGCCCGAGGCGGCGTGCGGGTCGGTGGTCGACGCGCCGGTGGCGCCGGTGCTGGGCGAGCACGGCTGCCGGACCCTGCTGCGCGCCACGTACGTCGACCAGACCGCCACGTTCGCCGTCACCGTGGGCGTCGCCGTCATGCCGAGCGAGGACGCCCGCGCCGACGCGGCGGCCGACCTGCCCGTGGACGACCGGGTGGGGGTGCGGCCGGTGGCCTTCCCCGGCACGGTCACCGACTCGTTCGGCGCGGCCCAGCGGCAGCGCACCGGCTGGGTGGGCGCGGGACCGTACATCGTCTTCCTCACAGTGGGGTACACAGACGGAAGGACACGCGCGTCCGTCCCCCTGGAGGAACAGGTGAACAGCGAGATGTGGCCCCTGGCGCAGACACTGGCCGGGCGCATCGCGCGTGCCCTCGGAGAGCCCCCGGACGTTCCCCGCTGTACCCAGGGGAACGCGTGCTGAGGGCGGTCTCGCTCGGCGCGGCGCTGGCGGCCCTCCTGCTCGGGACCGGCCCGGCGGTCTCCGCGGCGGCCCTGCCGGCGGCCACTCCTGGCGGCGGGGAGGAGCGCTGGGCGCTCGACGTCGTCAACGCCGCCGACGCCTGGAAGGTGACCAAGGGCGCCGGGGTGGTCGTGGCCCTCCTCGGCGGGGGCCAGCCCGACCCCGGGCTGCCCGAACTGGCCGGCCGGGTGGAGCGCGGCCCGGACATGACGGGCACGGTGCTCGGCGACGAGACGCAGCGTCCGGGCGACGACGCGACCGCGCTGGCGTCGGTGATCGCGGGGAGCGGAAGCGGCGGCGGGCTCTCGGGCGTCGCGCCGGAGGCGCGGGTGCTGTCCCTTCCCGTCGTGGTGAACCGGCCGGAGCGCGACTACGTCGATCCGGAGGAACGGCCGGAGGAGACGCGCGACAGCCCGCTCGCCCGGGGCATCCGGTACGCCGCCGCCCAGGGCGCGAAGGTCATCTGCCTGCCCGTCCCGGCGTACGGCGTCGACCGGGTGGAGCGCGACGCCATCTCGTTCGCGCTGGCCAGGGGCGCCGTGCTCGTGGCCGCGGTGGGCGACGCGGGCCAGTCGGCGTACGCGCGGCAGAACGGCACCTCCTTCTGGGCGTTCCCGGCGGGATATCCCGGAGTGGTGGGCGTGGGCGCGGTCGACCGGCGGGGCGGCAAGACCTCCGGCAGCAGCGACAACCTCTCGGTCCTGGTCGCCGCGCCGGGAGAGCGGGTGCCGGTCGCGCTTCCCGGCGGACGCCGGGGCACGGCGTCGGGCACCGGGGTGGCCAGCGCGATTGTCGCGGGAACCATCGCGCTTATTAAGGCGAAATATCCGGATTTGCCGCCGGAATTGGTGTCACGGGCGTTGACCGCGACGTCACGTCCCCATCCGCCCGCCGGTTATGACGACAAAGTCGGATTCGGCGTAGTGGACGCGGCGGCGGCTCTCGCGAAAGCCGGAGAGCTGGTCGGATACGGCCAGGCGTCGGCGGTCCAGGACGACGCGCACTTCGGCAAGGGCCCGGTCTCACGGGCGCCCGCGCGCCCGGGGCCGGATCCGGTTAGGCTCTGGGTCTACGGCATCGCCATCGTCCTCGGGATCGGCGGTTTCTGCGCCGGCGCACTCGCGCTCAGCCGCCGGTGATCACATGTTGGCCGCCGTTTGGCCGCATTTCGGGCGCGGTCTTCCTGTTGTTCGCGTTTCCCGTCACTAAGCCGGGTCAATTTTCGCTAAGGTCGCGGCTCATGGGGTACGAGCTGCGCGTAGAGCGTGATGCACCGCTCGCCTACGCCGAACTCGCGAGCATCTCGGCGCAGGCCGGATTCGAGCTGCGCGGGTCGCACGAGGCGGGCGAGGTCCTGGCGCGCCACGGCGACTCCGCACACCAGATCGCGACCTGGTCCGGACGGCTTGTGGGACAGCCGGGGTCGGACTGGCAGGTCGCCCAGCTCGCCCGGCTCACCGATCTCATGGGAGCCCGGCTGGTGGGCGAGGACGGCGAGGCGTACGGCATCCGGAACGGCGTCGTCGAGCAGATCAACGGGGCGGCGACCTACGAGTTCGGCAAGCTCGAAGAGATCATCGCGGCAGGGCCCGCCGACTGGAGTGTCTGAGACCGGCCGCGAGCCCCCGCCGTACGCGGAACGGGTGCTCGACGTGGTGGACCGGATCCCGGCCGGCAAGGTCATGTCGTACGGAGACGTCGCCGAGTATCTCGGCGAGGGCGGTCCCCGGCAGGTCGGCCGGGTGATGTCCCTGTGGGGCGGCGCCGTGCCGTGGTGGCGGGTCATCCGCGCCGACGGGACCCCGGCGGCCGGTCTGGAGGCCGAGTGCCTGGCGAGATGGCGGGCCGAGGGCACCCCGACCCGGGGCGCGCGGGCCGACATGCGCACGGCCCGCTGGGACGGCCGCGAGTGACGCTCCGGATCCGGCCGGGACCCTGACAGGTCACCCTTCGCCGTCGGCGCGTCACGCGCCGGATCACACGATATTCACAGGCTGTCCCAAGTCAGGTCTGGCAGTGTCCTGACAGCATTACCATTTTCTGAACACAGGTCTGGCGAAGGGCGGTGCCTCCCTTATGACACCCGCACCCACGAGCGACGCCGTCGCTGAACGATTGCGGGCTGTCCAGGAGCTTTACGACCGGGGCGAGCCCATCGACGCGTTGGTCGCGCTCGTGCGCGCGGAGGGCCTGAGCCCCGCGCAGCGCCGCGAGCTCGACCGTGAGGCGATCGTCGGCCCCCTGGGCCTGCGCCTCGACGCCGCGGCCAAGCGCGGGGCGGCCCGCCGCCGCCAGGCCGTCGACGTGCTCCGGCCGTACCTGGCGCAGGTCGATCCGAAGGTCAAGCGGGAGCTTCCGGTCGGGCGCCGGGTCGCCTGCCACCTCATCGAGACCCAGGATCCGGGCGCGCTCGCCGAGGGCGACGCGCTGGTCAAGCTGGCCGCCGCCGCGGCCGAGCCGTCCCGCCGGGTCCGCCGGGGCCTGCGGTGGTACGCCGACCTGCCGGTGGAGGTCGGCGATCCCTCGCTGCTGCGCCTGCGCGCGGCCGACCTCGTGCCGGTGACCCAGATCGACGACATCACCTGGGTGGGCAACCGGCTGCGGATCACCGGGCACGCCTACATCGCGGGCCTGTCGGTCCGCGGCCGGCGCTTCAACCACGCCACCGTCGTGCTGCGCGGCCCCCGCTGGCTGCCCCGGGTCACGCTGCGGACCCGGCGGATCTACCGCCCGGAGGCCACCCACGCCGCCCGCGAGCCCGGGTGCAACTACGACTGGGCGGGCTTCAGCGCCGACCTGCACCCGTTCTCGCTGCGCTGGCGGGCGGGGGTGCGGGCCCTGGTGCGCGGCGCCAAGCGCCTGCTGCGCCGCCGCCACACCGTCCAGGACACGACCACCTGGCGGGCCGAGATCGTCATCTGGAGCCGCGCCGCCCGGTCCAGGGGCGTGCTGCGCGGCCCCGTGATCGGCCGCACCGAGCGCCCGGCCGGCCTGCGGGTGCGCCCGCGCTGGTGGGTGCGCCCGGTGTGGACCTCCGACAAGGCGCTCCAGGTGGTCTACCAGCCCACCCGCGCGGAGCTCACCGGCGTCCGGCTGGACGGTGAGTGCGTCGAGCTCACCGGCTTCCTGCCGGGCCGGCCGGTCACCAGGGGCAAGGCCCGCGTCGGCGGGCACCGGATGTCGGCCGACTTCACCCCGGCCGAGGGCGGCAGCCGCTTCTCGCTCTCGCTCGCCGTCCACACCCTGCTCAGCGCCGAGTCCCGGCGGCTGTGGGTCGAGCCGAAGGGCGACCCCGCGGCGGCGGTGATGCTGGAGGGCGCGGAGGAGACCCGGCTGCTCGTGGGCGACCGCGAGATCACCGTGCAGGGCGACCGGCGCGACCGCGTCGTCATCTCCGGCCACAAGATCCTGCCCGTGGTCACCTCCGCCGTGTGGCAGGACGAGTCGCTCACGCTGACCGGGCGCTACCCCGACCCGGACCACGGCCCGCGCGACCTCGTGCTGCGGCACCGGGGCGGGCTCACCATCCGCGTCCCGCTGGAGCGCGACGGCGAGCGGTTCACCGTACGGCTGTCGCCCGGCGCGATGCCGCGCTTCGGCACAGCCGTGCCGCTGGCCGAGGGCACCTGGAACATCTCGGTGGCCCCGCCCGGCAAGTACGGCCCCGCCATGGTGCCCACCCGGTTCGACCACGCGGCGCTCGACGGGCTGGACGAGGGGCCCCGGACGATCGGCGGCCGGGTCTACCGGTTCGTCGCCACCCGGTTCGACGTGCCGGTGCTGGTCGCGGCCGAGGACCGGCCCGGCGACGAGCGCAGCGCGGCGGGCGTGTGGGCGCTCAGCCGCACGTTCTACCCCGCCGAGCGGGCCCGGCCGGTGCGCGACGCCACCGTCTACGTCTCCTTCGACGGCCGCGCCTACTCCGACAACCCCCGGGCGATCTACGAGGAGCGGCTGCGCCGCGGCGACGAGAGCGAGCACATCTGGGTCGTCAGGGACGGCGCGTTCGTCCCGCCGGGCACGCGCGAACTGGGGCTCGGCGACGGCGTGACGCCCACCGTCGTCCGCGAGGGCAGCCGGGAGCACTACGAGGCGCTCGCCCGGGCGCGGTACGTCGTCTCCAACGGCTTCCTGCCGCAGTGGTTCCGCGCCCGTGAGGAGCAGGTGTGCGTGCAGACCTGGCACGGCACGCCGGTCAAGCACATCGGCCGCGACCAGGCCCACATGAAGCGCGAGCCCCGGCCCCCGGTCTGGCACCGCCAGGCCGTCGAGGTGCGCGGATGGGACCTGCTGCTGTCGCAGAGCCCCTGGGCGTCGTCGGTGCTCCGCAAGGCGTTCGGCTACGAGGGTGAGATCCTCGAGTCGGGCTACCCCCGCAACGACGTGCTGCTCGCCGGGGACCGCGACGTCGTCGCGGCCGAGATCAGGCGGCGCATCGGCGTCCCAGAGGGCAAGCGGGTCGTCCTGTACGCGCCGACCTTCCGGGACTGGGACCGCAGGAACGCGGCGGTCAAGCTCGACCTGGCCGACGCGAGGCAGGCACTCGGCGACGACCACGTCGTGCTGGTGCGCGGGCACATGATGCAGGCCTTCCCGCACGTGAACGCGCAGGGCGGCTTCGCGATCGACGTCACGACCTACCCCGACACCGCCGACCTGATGCTGATCGCCGACGTGCTGGTGACCGACTACTCGTCGGTGATGTTCGACTTCGTGGCGACCGGCCGGCCAGTGGTGCTGTTCACGCCGGACCTGGGCAAGTACCGCTCGTCCAGGGGTATGTACCTCGACCTGGAGTCGCAGCGGCCGGGGCCGCGCCTGGAGACCTCCGCCGAGGTGGTGGAGACGCTCCGCCACATCGACACGGTCACCGCGAAGCTGCACGACCGCTACGCCGCCTTCGTCCGCACCTACGCCCCCCACGACAACGGCAAGGCCGCCGCCCGCGTCATCGACCACGTCTTCACGTCCTGACCGGCACCGAGAACATCGTGAACGAGGAGACGGGACCAGGATCGCGGCCGTACGGGCGGATGCTCGTGCTGGCCGCGGTGGTCCTCCTCCTGGACCAGGCCTCCAAGCTGTGGGCGGTCTCCGCGCTCTCCGGCGGCGCGGCCATCACGGTGATCCCGCGGCTGCTCCGCTTCCGGCTGCTGCTGAACCCCGGCGCCGCCTTCTCGATCGGCGAGGGCGCGACGTGGGTGTTCACCCTGGCCGCGGCCGCCGCGGTCGGCGGCATCCTGTACGTCGGGCGGCGGCTGCGTTCACCGGCCTGGACCCTGGTGCTGGGCGCGTTGCTGGGAGGCGCCACCTCCCATCTGCTCGACCGCCTCTTCCGTCCGCCCGCCTTCGCCCAGGGCCATGTCGTGGACTTCATCGACTACGGCGGCCTGTTCGTCGGCAACGTGGCGGACATCGCGCTGGTCGGGGGCTGCGCCCTCCTCCTGCTGCTCACCCTCCGCGACGTCCCCCTCGGAGCCGCGCCCGACAAGGCCCACCCATCCCCATAAGCGGGCCACCCCATTCGCCTGACCGAATCTCCGCGGCTGTTCGGTAACGGTAAGTAATATTGAGCGTGTGGCGTTCATGAAGCAGGACGACATCCAGCGTTTGTGCCAGGAGCTTAACGACGCCGGCTATACGGCCGAGATCACCTATGGCCGGGTCGTCGTGAGCCCGAAGGTCAGCCGGGAGCAGTCGAACATCACCTTCCGGCTGATGAACCAGCTTTTCGACTCGGTTCGTGAGAATCGGTGGGTTATCCACTCGAACTGGGGCGTTCACCTCCCGCCGTTCCCCGACATGCGGCTTCCCGACCTCATGATCGCGCCGCAGGACGCCGAGCAGTACGACGACATGCACATTTTCGGTGACGGCGCGTTGCTGGTGGTCGAGGTGTGCTCCAAGGGGACCCGGTCGATCGACTGGGACGAGAAGCCGCTGGAGTACGCCCGGGCGGGCGTGCCGCTTCTCCTGATCGTCGACCCCGTGACCGACCCAGCGACCGTCACGCTGATGCACGAGCCGCGCAAGGATCTCGCGGTGGACGACCTCCGCGAACCGTACCAGCGGGTCAGCGTGGCCGACGCCGGAGAAACACTCCGGCTGCCGGCGCCGTTCGACATCGACCTGGACACCGGGACGGTGTTCGCCTGACCGGGTCCGCCGCCGGGCCGTCGATGCGTGGACGGCGCGGCGGCGGGGCGGCCTATGAGGGGAACGGTCAGGCGGGAGAGCGCGGCGGGATGTCCATGAGGCCAGGCCGGGTCGATCTGGAGGCGGGTGGCCTGGGGTGATGACCATGGGATTCCGGGCGTCGGGCGAGACCGGATAGCGCTGTACTGGGCATTCGGGCACGATCTGCCGCAGGGATCTGGTGGAATGCTGTGTTGTGAGTGGTCAGAACTACCGGCTGGTGCGGCGTGGGGGCGTGGGGCGCCGCGTGGCTCCCGTGCTGGACGAGCACCAGAGGGCCGTCGTCGAGCATGAGAGCGGGCCGCTGCTCGTGCTCGCGGGGCCGGGGACCGGAAAGACCACAACGATAGTGGAGACCGTCGTCGACCGGGTCGAACGGCGAGGCGTGGATCCCGAACGGGTGCTGGTGCTCACGTTCAGCCGCAAGGCCGCCGGGGAGCTGCGCGAGCGGATCACCGCCCGGATGCGCCGGACCACCAGGACGCCGCTGGCCCTCACCTTCCACAGCTACGCGTACGCGCTGCTGCGGCGGGAGGCGGTGCTGGCCGGTGAGCCGCCGCCGCGTCTGCTGACCGGTCCCGAGCAGTTGCTGGAGATCCGGCGGCTGCTGCACGGCGAGCTTGAGGACGGCGCCCGCCACTGGCCGCCGGACATGCGGGAGCTGCTCAAGACCCGGGGGTTCGCCGAGGAGTTGCGCGACTTCCTGTCCCGGGCCGCCGAGCGGGGCCTGTACGGCGACGCGCTGGTGCGGCTGGGACGTGAGCACGGCAGGCCCGACTGGGAGGCCGCCGGGCTGTTCTCCTTCCGCTACCAGGACCGGTTCGACCTCGATCCCGTGCCCGCGCTGGACTACTCGGAGCTGATCCGGGAGGCGGCCGGGCTGCTGACGGACGGGGAGGTGCGGGAGCGCGAGCGGGCGGCCTACGACGTGGTGCTCGTGGACGAGTACCAGGACACCGACCCGGCGCAGGAGTTCCTGCTCAGGCAGCTCGCCGGGGACGGCCGCGACCTCATCGCCGTGGGCGACCCCGACCAGTCCATCTACGGCTTCCGCGGCGCCGACGTGCAGGGCATCCTGCGGTTCCCCGAGCGGTTCCCGGCCCGGGACGGCCGTGACGCGCCGGTGGTCGCGCTACGCGTGTGCCGCCGCAGCGGCCCCGCCCTGCTGGAGGCCTCCCGCCGCGTCGCCTCCCGCCTGCCCGCCGTACCCGGGCATGACAACAGGGCCGGCGGGCACCGCGACCTGATCCCGGTCGGGGACGCGGACCCGGGCGAGCTCAAGGTCCTCCTGGCCGACAGCGTCAGCCAGGAGGCCGCGGTGGTGGCCGACACACTCCGCCGGGCGCACCTGCTCGACGGGGTGCCGTGGTCGCGCATGGCGGTGCTCGTACGCAGCGCCACGCGGCAGGTGCCGCTGTTGCGGCGGGCGCTGGTGTCGGCGGGGGTGCCGGTCGTGGTCGCGGGCGACGAACTCCCGCTCGTGCAGGAGCCCGGCGTACGGCCGCTGATCACGCTGCTGCGGGTCGCCGTCTCGCCGCCCGCGCTCGACGTGGCGACCGCCGAGGAGCTGCTGACCGGTCCGCTCGGCGGCACCGACATGATCGGCGTACGGCGTCTGCGCCGCGCCCTGCGGATCGCCGAGCACGAGGCGGTCGCCGCGGAGGCCGCCAAGCAGGAGACCGCCGAGGGGGCGACGGCCCAGCCGGCGCTGCCCTTCACCCCGCGCTCGTCGGACGAGCTGCTGGTCGCGGCGCTGCGCGACGCCCGGGAGCTGACCGGGGTCGAGCCGCACGTCGCGGCCCCCGCGGATCGCCTCGCCCGGCTCCTCGCGACCGCCCGCGACGCCGTACGGCACGGCCGGGGCGCGGAGGAGGCGCTGTGGGAGATCTGGCAGGCCAGCGGGCTCGCGGAGCGCTGGAGTGAGGCCAGCCTCGCGGGCGGGGCGCGGGGCGCGCAGGCCGACCGGGACCTCGACGCCGTCGTGGCCCTGTTCGACCACGTCGCCCGCTTCGCCGACCGGCTGCCCAAGGCCGGGGTCGCGGTCTTCCTCGACGACCTGACGTCCCAGGAGATCGCCGGTGACTCGCTGGCCGAGTCGGCCCCCGAGGGCGACGCCGTACGGATCCTGACCGCGCACCGGTCCAAGGGCCTGGAGTGGGACGTGGTGGTGGTCGCGGGCGTGCAGGAGGGCCTGTGGCCCGACCTGCGGCTGCGCGGCTCGCTCCTCGGCACCGAGGCGCTGGTGGAGTTCGCGGGCGGGTCGGCGCTCGACAGCACCCAGGCCGCGGCGGCCGCGCTGGCGTCGAAGCTGCTCGCCGAGGAACGGCGGCTGTTCTACGTGGCGGCGACCCGGGCGCGCCGGAGGCTCGTCGTCACCGCCGTCGGCGGCGAGGACACCGACGAGCGGCCCTCGCGCTTCCTCACCGAACTGCTGCCCGGCGGCGTCGAGGCGGCGACCGTGGACGACCGGGCGCGGTGGCTCAGCATGTCCGCGCTGGTCGCGGACCTGCGCGCGGCCGTGTGCGACACGACCAAGCCGGAGGCGGTGCGCCGGGAGGCCGCCGCGCACCTCGCCCGGCTGGCCCAGGCCGGGGTGCCGGGGGCGAACCCCGGCGAGTGGTACGCCCTGACCCCGATCTCCGACGACCGGCCGCTCGGCTGGCCGGACGACATCGTGCAGATCTCGCCGTCGTCGGTGGAGAACTTCACCAAGTGCGGGCTGCGCTGGATGCTGGAGACGGCGGTCGGGGCGGGGTCGAGCAACGTCACCCAGAGCCTCGGCACGGTCGTCCACGCGATCGCCGCGATGGCCACCGAGGACGGGACCGACTACGTGAAGCGGCTCGACGACATCTGGGACCGGTTCGACTTCGGCGGGCTGTGGTTCAACCGCAAGCAGCGCCGCGTCGCCGAGCAGATGGTCGACCGCTTCGTCCGGTGGCAGAAGGACAAGCAGCGCGACCTGGTCGCGGTCGAGGAGGCCTTCACCGTACGGGTGCCGGGCCACGACATCCAGATCACCGGCCGGGTGGACCGGGTGGAGCGGGACGGCGCCGGCCGGGCCGTCATCATCGACATCAAGACCGGCGGCGGCAGGCCCAAGGACACCGAGATCGACCGGCATCCGCAGCTCGGGGTCTACCAGCTCGCCACGACGCTCGGGGCGTTCGAGCGGCACGGCCTCACGCAGCCGGGCGGCGCGTCGCTGCTGCACCTGGGCAAGGCGGCGGGCCAGGGCGCGGACGCGCGGGAGCAGGCGCAGCGGGCGCTCGCCGACGACTCCGCCCCCGGCTGGGCGGACGACCTGGTCAAGACGGTGGCGACCGGGATGTCCGCCAACGTGTTCGTCGCCACGGTCAACGACGGCTGCCGCAACTGCGCCGCCCGGATCGCCTGCCCGGTGAACGACAACGGAGGACAGGTGTGCTGACGCCGGGCGAGCTGGCCGGCCGGCTCGGGATCCTCCCGCCCACCCCCGAGCAGGCCGCCGTCATCGAGGCGCCGCTGGAGCCGATGGTGGTCGTGGCCGGCGCGGGCTCGGGCAAGAGCGAGACGATGGCCGGACGGGTGGTCTGGCTCGTCGCCAACGGCTACGCGCGCCCCGAGCAGATCCTCGGCCTCACATTCACCCGCAAGGCCGCCGCCGAACTCGCCGAGCGGGTGCGCCGGCGGCTGGCCGGGCTGGCGGAGGCCGGGCTGGTCGAGCCGGAGATGCTCGACTCCGAGCCGACGGTCTCCACCTACCACGCGTACGCCGCGCGTCTGGTGACCGACCACGCGCTGCGCGAGGGCCTGGAGCCCACGATGCGCCTCGTCACACCCGCCGTGGCCTGGCAGATGGCGGCACGGGTGGTCGGCCAGTACGACGGGCCGATGGACCGGGTGGATCTCTCCCCGCCCAGCGTCACCGCCGCCGTCCTCGACCTGGCCGGGGAGCTGGCCGAGCACCTGCGCGAGCCGGGGGAGGTGCGCGAGGTCGGCGACTGGCTGCGCGAGCGCCTCGCCTCGCTCACCGGGCGGATCATCAAGGACCAGCGCAAACCGGTCGACACCCAGGCCGTACGCGAGCAGTTGTTGCCGATGGTCGAGGCGTACGGACGGCTCAAGCGCGGCCGGGAGGTCATCGACTACGGCGACCAGATGGCGCTGGCGGCCCGGATCGCCTCCCGGCACCCGGAGGTCGGCGCGTCCGAGCGGTCGCGGTTCTCGGTCGTGCTGCTCGACGAGTATCAGGACACCAGCCACGCCCAGCTCGTGCTGCTGCGGTCCCTGTACGCCGGGGGCCACCCGGTCACCTCGGTCGGCGACCCCTGCCAGTCGATCTACGGCTGGCGCGGCGCGTCGGCGGGCAACCTTTCCCGCTTCCCGCAGGACTTCCCGGCGGCGTCCGGCGAACCGGCGCAGGTGCGACGTCTCTCGGTCAGCTTCCGCAACGGCGAACACGTGCTCGGCGTCGCGGCCCGGATCCAGGCGCCCCTGCGGCGGGAGGCCCGGGACGTGCCGGTGCTGGTGCCGGGCGGCAACCGGACCGGGCGCGGACGGGTGGTCTGCGCCTTCCATGAGACGGCCGAGGACGAGGCGGAGTGGATCGCCGAGGGCCTGGCCGCGATGCTGCACGGCGAGGGCGCCCCGGACGGGCTGCCCTGGGGTGAGGGCGAGCGGGCCAAGCGCGGCCCGGCCCTGCAGCCGCAGGACGTCGCGATCCTCGCCCGCAAGAGGTCGCAGTTCCCCGCGCTGCGCCGGTCCCTGGAGGCGCGGGGCATCCCGGTCGAGGTCGTCGGGCTCGGCGGGCTGCTGACCGTGCCCGAGGTGGCCGACATCGTGGCGACGCTGCGGACGCTGTACGACCCGACCGCCGGGGACGCGCTGGTCCGGCTGCTCGCCGGGCCGCGCCGGCGGATCGGCCCGGCCGATCTCAAGGTGCTCGGCGACCTGGCCCGCGAGCTCAACCGCGAGATCAGGGCGGCCAGGGGAGGGCCGCGGCCGGAGGACCCGCTCGACCAGGTCGTGGCCGACCTCGCCGAGGAGCGCGGCAGCCTGGTCGACGCGCTCGACGAGCTGCCCGACCGGCCCGACTGGCTGGCGCGGTTCTCCCCGCTCGCCCAGGAGCGGCTGCCCGCCGCCGCCCGCGAGCTGCGTCAGCTGCGCGCCCACGCGGGGCAGCCGCTGCCGGACCTCATCAGCGAGATCGAACGCCGCCTCGGGCTCGACGTCGAGGTGGCCGCCCGGGGCCGCGGCGGCGGCCCGCTGGCCGCCCGCGCCGACCTGGACGCCTTTCTCGACGCGGCGTCGCGGTTCGCCGGCGACTCGGAGGACCCGACGCTCGGCGCGTTCCTCGCGTACCTGAAGGCGGCCGAGAGCGAGGAGTTCGGCCTGGAGGCCGGGCGGGTCGGCGACAGCAACACCGTCAAGCTGATGACCGTCCACGCGTCCAAGGGCCTGGAGTGGCCGGTCGTGGTGGTGCCGGGGCTGTCGCAGCTCACCTCGCAGAAGGGCGGGCTGATCAAGGGCAGCGTGTTCCCGGCGACCCCGGTCACCAACTCCCGCTGGACGGAGAACCCGCGCAAGCTGCCGTACCCGCTGCGGGGGGACAGCTCCGACCTGCCCGAGCTGGCCGGGCTCGACCGGGAGGCACTCGGCGCGTTCGACGAGCGCTGCCGCGACCGCGACCTCATGGAGGAGCGGCGGCTGGCGTACGTCGCCGTGACCCGGGCGCACTATCTGCTCATCGCCTCCGGCTACCGCTGGGGGAGCTCGTCCCGGCCGCTGGAGCCGTCGGACTTCCTGCGGGAGATCCGCGAGGCGGGTGCGGGAGTCGTCCGCTGGGCGGAGGACGAGGACGCGCGGAGCCTGGAGAACCCCCTGCTGGCCGAGCCGTCGGCGGCCGAGTGGCCGTCCGTCACCGTCCACGACGCCATCCGCGACGGCGCCCGTCTCGTGGAGGAGGCGATGACCGGCGCCACGCCCGCGACGGCCTCGGCCGGCGACAGTCCCGCTCTGCTGCGGGACCGGGACCTGGAACGGATGCGGGCCTGGGCCCGCGACACCGACCTGCTGCTGCGCGAGCGCGAGACGAACCGTCAGAGAGCCGGCGCGGTGGTGGAGCTGCCGTCGCGGCTGTCGGTGTCGTCACTGGTGACGCTGGCCCAGGACCCGGCGGCGTTCGCCCGGCAGGTGCGGCGGCCGGTGCCGCGCAGGCCCGCCCCGCTGGCTCGGAGGGGCACCACCTTCCATCGGTGGCTGGAGTCGCGCTGGGGTCAGCAACGCCTGATCGACGATCTGGAGCTGCCGGGCGCCGCCGACGAACTGTCGGAGACCGATGTGCAGCTCGCCGAGCTGCAGGAGCGGTTCGAGGAGAGTGAGTGGTCCGTACGGGAGCCGGTCGACCTGGAGGTCCCGTTCGAGACGATGATCGGCGACCGGCTGGTGCGCGGGCGGATGGACGCGGTCTTTCGCGAGGGCGACGGTTACGTGGTGGTCGACTGGAAGACCGGCGAACGGCCGCACGGCCGGGCCGCCGACACCGCGTCGGTGCAGCTCGCGGCGTACCGGGTGGCCTGGGCCGCGCTCGCCGGAGTGCCGCTGGAGCGGGTCGGGGCGGCCTTCCACTACGTCCGCTCGAACGAGACCGTCCGCCCCGTGGACCTCCTCGACGCGGACGGCCTCACCATCCTCATTCAGCGGGTTCCTGAGGAGTAGTCTCCGGCTCGTCATCGTCGAACAGAGCACTCGTCTCGATCTTTATCCCGAAGGGCTCGGGCAGTTCCACGACCTCGCCCTCCTCCGCCGTGGCAATCTTCCGGTACGGCTGCCGGACGTCGAACGGTTCGAGGCCGGGAAGGGGATCGCTCATCAGCGTGACCCTGCGTGGAGTCGCCACCGGGTCCACGATCAGGAAGAGCGGCACACCCGCCCGCGCGTAGTCGAGCGGCTTCTCCTGCCAATCAGCCTTACGTGTGCCAGGCGAGCACACCTCCACCACAAGCAGGAGACTGTGCCCATGTACGCGCAGCGGATCGAGGTACTCGACTTCGCGCCGCGCGACGATCATGTCAGGCAACCGATGGTCGAGCAGTGGTGGAATATGCACCGCCCAGTTGTAGTGGAACCGCCAGCCGTTCACCAGCTTGAGAGGGATCAGAACGTTTGTGAGCCGGTCGATGATGTCGTTGCTTTCCTTGCTCATCCATGGGCTCACGACGATCTGCCCAGAGCGGATTTCCGCCCGGTAATCGGCGGCCTTGAGTTCGAGGCATAGTTGCAGCACCTCGTCGGGGAGCTCTTGGGGCTCGTGCTCGTCTGGGACGGAGTTGTCCTGTCTTGGTGGGACGGGGTGGTCGTGCCTGCCGCGACGGGTCGGCTTCGTAAGGGCCATGTCGCCATCCTCTCCTACTCCTCCATGTCGATGGTACGGAACGTTCTTGTGTCGACACGGAAGGTAACCGATACGTGATGGCACGGGTGCCTTAGGAGGCGGGTGAAGTGGAGGAACTTCCACCGGGGGAGGAGAACCACCTTGGTGATTTCGGTCATTGGCCGTAAATGCCATACCGGCAGTTTCTGAGAGTGATTGTCTCTTTTGTCGGCGGGGCCGGTTCATGATCGGCTATGAATGGCTTATGTCTGTTCTGCGGATGGCGTTGGTGATGGCCGGTGTCGTGGCGGCGGCCGGGTGCTCGGCGGCGGCGAATCCGCCGGATACTCACCTGCCTCTGGACGCCTACAGTCTCGGTGCCGAGGACCGGGCCCAGGTCCTGCGTGCTCGTTTCGCGCTGGCCGAGGAGTGCATGCGTCGTGCCGGGATCGATTTCCGTTTTCCCGCCGTCGAACCGGTGACCGACCTGCACAACATCGATTACCTCGGGTGGTTCGATCCCGGAGAGGCCCAGAAGTTGGGCTACGTGGGGGAACGCCGGAATGTGAGTGAGGACACGGGGATCCCCACGTACTCGGGCAGCGACGACGAGTTTCGTGTCCTGGAGGGAAAGGTGCGGCGGTACCACGGGCGGACGGTGCCGCCCGGAGGCTGCATGGCCGAGGCCGACGCGATCCTGAACCGCGGAGCGCGGGGCGTGACCCAGGCCGACGTCCGCAAGAAGTTCGACGACGACGAGGTCCCGCGTTACGCCGGCAGCGCGTCCGACGCCGCCTCCAAGGACCCGCGGATCGCGGCGGCCGAACGCGCGTGGAGCGAGTGCATGGAATCGAGGGGTTTCCACTACAGCGACACCGGCCAGGCCGGCGGAGACCCCCGCTGGGCGACGACCGCGAAGGACGACCAGATCGTCAAGCCACGCGGCACGCGGGCCGAGATCGACACGGCGGTCGCGGACGCGCAGTGCCGGGTCGAGACCGGCTACTCCGACGTCCGCCGCACGGTCTACGTCGAGGCCCAGCAGCGCGTTATCGACCGCGATCGTGCCCGGCTCGACGTCATCAGGTCGCTCAACGAGGCCCGCCTCGCCAACTCCGTTAAGGTTCTCGGCTCTCAGCGCAGGTAGTGGCGCTCCCACGGGCCCAGGCATCCGCTCCCGTCGGCCATCCGGAGCATCAGGCGTAATCGGCGCTCGAGCCGGCGTAGACGGAGTTTCCGGCGAAGGTCACGGTTCCTCCGATTCCGCGGCACGGCGGATTACGGTCGAACCTTGGTCTGGTGTACACAGTTCCCGAGAAGTTGCCGGTGGAGTTCGTCACCACGTTCTGGTGGATACCGATTGGGACACCGGTCAGTACGACTGTGACATTCGGCACCGGGAGACTGACGTCGGTCCTGACCAGGCGGCCGAAGACGGTGTCCGCACAAACCTGGCTGCCCAGCCAGTTCACCAAAGGACCACCGTCGACCTTGCTGAGGCCGACGAACCGCGTCGGGATCAGGGCACTGGCACCGGCATTGGCCGGCGTGGCGGTGAGAAGCCCGCTGAGCAGCACGCTGCCCGCAACGACGTAAGTGAACGCAGGGAAGCGACGACCACGCATGGGGCACTCCAGATATTGGGGACGGCTGCAGCGTTTTCAGTATGGGATGAGGTGATCAACCGGAACAGGCACATTCCTGACGCCGCGAGGACAGGAACTGGGCAGCACGGCGGGGCCGCACCGGGAGCTCCGGAAAGACGGAGCGCGTGCCGCAGTGATTTCGCCGTCGGCGACGTCGTCACCTTCGCCATGGCCGGCGCGTACGCCTGGAACATCTCCCACCACGACTTCCTCATGCACCCGAAACCCGAGTTCCACTACCTGCGCTGACGGTGACGGCAGGGCGACCGGTCACCGCGTCATGCGGCGGTGACGTGGCGGGCGAAGACGTCCTTGGAAGTGCAGCGCCGTCCCACCAGGGTCTCCAGCTCAGCGCGGTCCTTCTCCCACGCGGCCTTTGGCGTCTCATGAGTCGTGAAGGATGCCGGTGTGTGTCACGCCGTGCGTCCCGTCGCCGGCGATGGAGTAATCGGTGGACTCTGGCCGTTGGGCCACGTTACGCGGCTTGTTTCGGGTTTGTTGCGTCCGTTGTATTTGTCCATCAGCCGCCTGAGCGGCGCAAATCCCGCTCTGGTCAGTTCGACCTGAGCTTGGTGCTGAACCAACCCGATTCACGGCCCCGCCGCGCCACGTTGAGGCGTTCGTAACCGTGTTGCGCGTGAGCGCCCGTTCACAGCGAGTTAACTGCGCCTAGCCGCGCGTGAAACATCCGGCTGGCGTCATCATCTCACCCCACTTCAGGAGGAGTGCATGCATTCTCCCCCACGCGGCATTCTCGCCGCCCGACGCCGGGCCAATCGACGACGACTGGCTTGGCTGCTGACCCCGATCCTGGTTCTCGTAACAATAGGGGTCAGTCCTTCCTCATCCCAGGCGCTTCCGATCGGTGTAGGAACGCCGGTGCAATTCACGCTAACCGACAATCAGGGTGCGTGGTTCGACACCGGTGCGACGCTGTTCGGCACGCGGTCGCTCGGCGTCGCCGTGACGCCGAGGACCAAGCTCGCGTCGCTGCCGCTGGACACCGACACGCTGCTCAACGGTGATCTCGGCGGCGGCCTGCTCAACCTGCCGCTGCTCAACGGCGACGCGCCGCTGATCGGCAGCCTCGGTGTGAACGTCAACAGCCTGCTCAACCTCGACCAGCTCAACTCGGCGGTCGACGCGGCGGGCGGCGTGCTCGGATTCCTGAACCCGACGATCCAGCGTGCCAAGACGCAGATCAACCAGCTCAGCCAGCAGCTGTCGACGGTGCCGGACAGCAGCGCCACCCCGCTCGGCAGCCTGCCCGTGGGGCTCGACCTGATGCGCACGCTCAAGGAGGTCGCCGCGCTGGCGCCCACGGACCTGAGCCTCGCGCCGAAGGCGAAGTTCGCGGTGGCGGCACCGGCGGCCGCCTCGGCCCACTCGGTGACCAGCCTGATCTGGCCGGTCGGCGCGCAGCCGATCGACCAGAACAGTGCGTTCATCGGCAACGCCGAGGCCAACCTGACCGAACCGGGCCTGTACGCGTGGGCCTGCAAGATCCACCCGTACATGCTCGGCGCTGTGGTCGTGGACGACCCGCTCACGCCCGGCCTGGACTTCGGCAAGAAGCTCAACGTCAACGTCAAGGGCGGCATCGTCGTGCCCAGCTCGGCCGACGTGGTGCAGGAGCTCGTGCAGAAGTTCTTCCGGATCACCACGCCCGACAACTGGCAGGTCTACAGCAACACGCAGACCAAGAACTGGAACCCCTACTACCCGCCCGCGCCGATCCTGGAGTACGACGCGAACGAGCAGCCGGTGATCATCCCGAGCCTCGACGCGTACTACAACAGCAAGTTCAACGAGGGCGTCACGCTGCCCGCGCTGACCCAGCGGCCGAGCGTGCCCGGCGTCGGTGAGCTCTGGGTCGACACCCAGATGGAGCAGTACGCCGGCAAGGTCAAGTCCGGCGCGGCGACCAAGGTCGACGTGCAGAACTGGACCGTGGACCGGAAGGTGGCGCTACCACAGATCAACCTCAACAACCCGCACAACATGTGGTCGGATCGCGCCGGAAAGTACATCTATCAGACGGAATGGTTCTCCGACCGCCTGACCGTGTTCGACCGGACCACGGGTAAGCTCGTGCGAACTATCCAGGTCGGCCCGGACCCATCCCATGTGATGACCCGGACCGACACCGACCAGCTCCACGTCGCCATCAACGCCGGCAACGCGGTGGTCGAACTGAGTCCGGGTGCCACGCAGATCGACAGACGCATCCTGGTACAGGGTCCCGGCCAGACACCGGCCCACCCGCACGCGCACTGGATGAGCGCCGACGGGCACACCATGGTCACGCCGAACGTCAACCACAACAACTCGACGATCGTCGACGTGCCGTCGGGCTCGATCCAGGAGGTGCAGACCGAGCAGCTGCCCATCGCGACCGGCATGATGCCGGACTCCTCGAAGTACTACGTGGCCAACTTCCTCGGCCAGAGCGTCTCCTGCGTCTCGCTGGACGGGCCGGCGTGCCACTCCGACAGCGGCACGAAGGTCGGCTACAAGTCCATCAACCTGTGGGCGAACTACGACATGGTGACCGGGGCGACGACCGGGGGCTTCGGCGGCCTGCCGATCCAGATCCCGGTCAGCCCTGACGGCAACGTGGCGTTCGTGGCGAACACGCTCACGAGCAACATCGCCGTCATCGACACCAAGACCGACAAGGTCATCAAGTACCTGCCGTGCGACTCCGGCTGTCACGGCATCAACTTCGGTGCCAAGCGCGGCGGCGGCTACTACGCCTACGTGTCGAGCAAGTTCGCCAACACCCTCGCCGTGATCGACCCTGACCCCAACGGCGACGGCAGCCCCGCCGACTCCACAATCGTCGGCAAGATGGTTCTCGACTCGGCCGCGGGCACCGCCGTGGACGACGTCGTGACCGGCTACAACGGCATGGGCGGGCAGGGCGTCTTACCCTACCCGATCGTCTACAACGGCTGGGTGCAGAACGCCACGCCGGAGATGGCGGACCAGCTCACGTGTGCCCAGCTCAACCCCATCAACCAGGGGGTCTGCGAGTAACTGCGGGCCCGCCCTGCGGGGGAGGGACCGTGAAGCGGACGGTCCCTCCCCCTGACCAGGGCCCCCGATCGCGCACCACCCACGCCGGTCCATTCGGCCGCCGACACGTGGGCGCGTGCATTCCACAGTAGACGAGGAAGTACACCCATGTCTGATACGACCGCGCCGGAGCCCTTCGCGGCCCTCCGGCGTGCCCTCTCCGACGCCTCGCCACCGGTACGGCGGCTGATGCTGATCGGCGTGATCGCGCTCTCGATGCTGGTCTCCGGCGCGGCACTGTTCGCGCCGAAGGCCGCGAACAGTGCCACGAACCACACGATCGCGATCAAGAACTTCGCGTTCACGCCGGACGTGCTCACGGTGGCACCCGGCGACACGGTCACGTTCGTCAACCAGGAGACGGACGGTACCGTCCACGCCATCCGCGGCGACTTCACGTCCCCGGACCTGCCGCCCGGGGCGAGCTTCATGGTCACCGTCGCCGCCGCCGGCTCGTACAACTACTACTGCAGTTTCCACCCGTACATGACCGGCATCATCAACGCCGGGACGGCACCGCCGTCGCCGTCGCCGTCCCGCTCGCCGAGCGTGAGCCCGTCGCCGTCCCGCTCGCCGAGCGCGAGCCCGTCGCCGAGTGGCAGCCCGGGCGCGAGCCCGAGCGTCACCCCGACGACGCCGGCGCCCGGCTCCGCGCCCTGCGACAACCCGGTCCTCGGCGCCGACCAGGGCGATGGCACCCGGCTGGCCGCCTACAACCTGGTCGGCAGCGTCAAGGTGTTCAAGCTGTGCATGTCGCAGACCGACTGGGAGGTCTCGCCCGGGGTGGTGAAGCCGGCGTACACGTTCAACGGCATAGTGCCCGGCCCCACCATCAAGGTCAACGAGGGCGACCAGGTGCGGGTCATCGTGCAGAACGACCTGCCGGAGCACACGGCGGTGCACTGGCACGGCATGCAACTGCCGAACGCGCAGGACGGCGTGCCGGACATCACCCAGCCGCACATCATGCCCGGCAATACCTACACGTACGAGTGGACCGCCAAGTCGACCGGCACGCACTGGTACCACTCGCACATGGGTGGCGGCCAGGTCGGCCGGGGCCTCTACGGCGCGCTCCTGGTGACCCCGACGCTGGGCGACATCGCCGCCGACAAGCACTACACCATCGAGATCGGCGACGGTTCCAACGGGTTCACCTTGAACGGCAAGTCGTACCCGGCGACCGTGCCGCTGGCGGCGGCGGTCAACCAGAAGGTCCACGTCCGGCTGATCGGCACGGGCCCCGAGATGATCCACCCGATGCACCTGCACGGGGTGCCGTTCCAGGTCGTGGCCCAAGACGGCAACAAGCTCGCCTCACCGTACACCGTGGACACGCTCAACGTCGGCGTCGGACAGACGTACGACATCGTTTTCCAGCCCAAAGAGCCCGGGAAGTGGATGCTGCACTGCCACATCTTCTCCCACTCCGAGGGACCCAACGGCATGATCGGCCTCGTGACGATCGTCAATGTGACGCCGTAATCGCCGGCTGAACCCGCCTCCGAACCCGTGCCGGTCAGCCGTGAGCGCACCTGGCCGGCACGGGCTCCACATACCGATACGCGCAAGGAGTCCGCGCATGAAGCTCATCCGTGGCGTCGCCGCGACGCTCGTCGCCGGCATCGCCGTCCTGCTCGCCCCCACCTCGCCGGCGTGGGCCCACGTCACCGTTTCCCCCTCGGTCGCCACCACCGGCGGCTACGGCACGTTCGCGTTCAAGGTGCCCGACGAGCGCGCGGACGCGAAAACGACCCGCGTCGAGGTCGTCTTCCCGGAGAACGCCCAGCTCACCAGCGTCTCCCTGCGCCCCGTCGCGGGCTGGACGGCCACTGTCGCCACCCGGCAACTGCCGAACGCCGCGTCCGGCGGGGACGAGGACGAGGTCGCCAACAAGGCCGTCACGGGCATCGTGTGGGAGGGCGGCGCCATCAAGCCCGGCGAGTTCCAGGTCTTCGAGGTGTCCCTCGGTCCGCTGCCCACCACGCCCGGCCAGCTCGTGTTCAAGGCGCTGCAGACCTACAGCGACGGTGAGGTCGTCCGCTGGATCGACATCCCGGAGGCCGGCGCGCCACGGCCCGAACACCCGGCGCCGGTGATCGACGTCAAGCCGGCGGACGCACAGGCCGCCGCGCCCGCCGCGCCCGCCGCGGCCACCCCCACCCCCACCGGCGACGGCGTCGCTCGCCTGCTCGGCTGGGCCGGCCTCGCGCTCGGCGCCCTCGCGCTGCTGACGGCGGCCGCGACCGGGCTGCGCCGGCGCACCCCGGTGCCGGCCTCCGCGCCGCTCGCGGAGGCGGACACCGCCGCGCGGCTCTCGCCGTGACCCGCACCAGGACGCGCGGCGCGGGGCTCGCCGTCCTCCTCGCAGGGTTCGCCACCGCCGTGTCCCTCGTGGTGGCGAGCCCTGCCTGGGCGCACGCGGAACTGGTCGACGCCGCGCCGGCCAACGGCCAGATCTACCAGGACTCCCCTCGGACGCTGCTGCTGCAGTTCACCGACCCGGTGACCGTGCCGCCGGACGGCCTGCGGCTGTTCGGCCCGGACGGCGCCCGCATCGGCATCGGCGCACCGGTCCACCGCGTGGGCGACGACACGTCGGTGGAGGCCCCGCTGAACGGGAAACTCGCCGACGGCGTCTACACCGTCTCGTGGCGGGTGGTGTCCTCCGACAGCCACCCGGTGCAGGGCGCCTACACGTTCACCGTCGGTACGCCGGGCAGCCGCCCGGCCGGCGTCACGCCCCCGGGCGATCGTTCCGGCGATGCCGCGACGGCGTACGGCGCCGCCCGGTGGGCCGCGTTCGCGGGGTTCGCCGTGCTGCTCGGCACCGCGTTCTACCTGGTGTGGTGCTGGCCGGCCGGTGCGCGGCGACGGCCGGCCCGGCGGGTGTTGTGGGCCGGCTGGGGCGCCAGCCTCGCCGCCGCGATCGCCTCCGGCCTGTTGTACGGGCCGTACGTGGCCGACGGCGATGTGGCGGGCGCCTTCGACCCGCGGCTGCTGTCCACGACGTGGGACACCGGCCTGGGCCGTGCCCTCGGGATTCGCGTCGCTCTGCTGCTCGCCGCGGCGCCCGCGCTCGTCTGGTTGCTGAACCGCTACCCGGACGCGCCGGACCGCCGCACGCGGTGGACGGCCGCGGCGGCGGTGCTCTCGGCCGCCGCGGCGCTCGCCGCGACCTGGAGCATCGCGAACCACAGCGTGACGGGCGAGGCCGGCGGGTTCGCCGTGCCGGTCGACGTCGTGCACCTCGTCGCCACCTCGGTCTGGCTCGGGGGTCTCGTCGCGCTCGCCATGACGCACGTGCCGGCCCGCGACGCCGTGACCCTGCGCGTGGCGGTGCCCCGGTTCTCGCACACGGCGCTGGTGTGCGTGGCGCTCATCGCCGCCACCGGCCTGTTCCAGGCATGGCGGCAGGTCGGGTCGCCGCCGACGCTGTTCGCCACCGCGTACGGCCGGGTTCTGCTGGCGAAGGTCGCCCTCGTGGTCGTGCTGGTCGCGTTCGGCGCCGCCGCCCGCAGATGGGTCGCCCGCCACTACGGCGCGGGCGGCAACCGGCGCCGCGGCGGCCCTGACCCGCACCAGCTCTACGCGTTCTACCGGCGGCTGCTGGCCGAGATGGCGGTGGGCGCCGTCGTGCTCGGCCTGTCCGCCGCGTTGGTCGCAATGGAGCCGGCCCGCTCGGCGTTCGCCGAGCACCGCTCGACGGCGGCGCCCGCGAATACGGCGGCGCCCGCGAATCGAGCGGCGCCGGTGCCGGCCGTGCCCACACCCGTGCCGTTCTCGGCCGGCTCCGGCCCCGCCTCGCGCGGTGCGGTGCTGCTCGCGGTATTCCCGCCCAAGGTGGGGCCGGCGCAGCTGCACCTGTCGGTGCTCGGCCCGAACGGCGCGCCGCTCAACGTGCCGGAGGTGCACGCCGCCATGACCCTCACAGACCGGGACCTCGGGCCGATCCCGGTGGAGCTCCAGGGCGCCGGCGGGCACTACATCGGCCAGCTGAACCTGCCGTTCCCGGGTCGCTGGCAGGCCGTTCTCACGGTCCGCACCACGGAGACGGACCAGGCCACGGTTCGCGTCGTGGTCGACGTGAGCGCCTGAAGGGCGGACTCAACGCGGCCCGCCTCGCCAACTCCGCGAAGGTTCTCGGCCCTCAGCTCAAGTAGTGGAACTCGGGCTTCGGGTGCATGAGGAAGTCGTGGTGGGAGATGTTCCAGGCGTACGCGCCGGCCATTGCGAAGGCGACGACGTCGCCGACGGCGAGTGCGGCGGTGACGCGGCGGGCGAAGACGTCCTTCGGGGTGCAGAGCCGTCCCACCAGGGTCACCGGGCCGTCCTCGCCCTTCCCGCTTCGGGGCAGTACGGCGAACGGCTGGTCGTGGCCCTTCGTCACCGGCGTCCGCAGGTGGTGGGTGCCGCCGGAGAGCACGGCGAAGCGTTCCCCGTGGACTCGCTTCACGTCGAGCACGGTCGTCAGATACCACCCGCAGTAGGCGGTCAGGGCCCGTCCCGGCTCCACGCGCAGCGTCTCACCGGGCCGGGCGAGCTCCCGCAGGCCCGCGCCGTACGCCGCCCAGTCGAACCGCTCCTCGGGACGCATGTAGGAGACGGCCATCCCGCCGCCGAGGTTGAACTCCCGCAGGCCCAGGCTTCTGCCGTACGCGAGCACGGCCTCGGCGAGGGTGAGCAGGTCGGGGGCGGCCAGGCCGCTCGCCAGGTGGGCGTGGACGCCCCGCAGCCGCAACGCCCCCCGCCCGTCCGGCTCGCCTGAGAGGCCGCCTGAGACGTCGGCTGAGACGTCGGCTGAGACAGGGCCTGGCAGGCGCCTTGAAAGGCCGCCTGAGCGCCTCCTTGGGATTCCATCCGAGGCGGCGTCGCCGGGGGTGGAATGAGCGAGCAGGGCGAGGCATTCGGCGACCCCGTCCGGGTCCATGCCGAACGGTGTGGCGCCGCCGCCCATCGCGAGGGCCGCGCCGGTGACGGGCACGTCGAGGTTGACCCGCAGCAGCACGTCCGCCGGGCCGCGCAGGCGCCGCAGTTCGGCCGGGCTCTCGACGTGCCACCGGTGTGCCGAGGGGGCCAGGGCCAGCTCGGCGCCGGTCTTGCCCGGCCCGCCGAAGCTCAGCGGGGCGTCCGGCAGCAGCGCCCTGACGTGCTCGAACTCGCCGCCGGAGGAGACCTCGAACCCGTCCGCGTACGGCGCGAGAACCCGCAGCACCTCGGGGTCGGGGTTGGCCTTGACGGCGTAGCAGAGCTCGGTCCCGGCCAGTGCGGCGCGTACGGCCGCCGCATGGCGGGCGAGCCCGGCGAGGTCGTAGACGTAGGCGGGGACGTCGTCCAGCGACTCGGCGACCTGCCGCACGGCCGATGGGATGTCCATGCTCATCCGCGCCCCCTGGCGTGGGTCGGCTCGGGCCAGAGCGGGCGGGAGCGCAGCCCGGGTGGCGCGAGTGGGTTGGCGACGGGCACGTATCCGGCCTCCCGGTCGGCCGCCCTCGCCCACCGTACGGTGAGGTTCGCCTTGGCGGGCAGCGGCGCCCCCGCCAGCAGCCGGGTCAGCGGCACGAGGGCGTCAGGACCGGCGGCGTGGCTGTCCACGTAGCGCTCAAGGGACGCGCGGGCGGCGGCCCACAGGTCCCGCAGGAGACGCTCACCGCCCGCGTCCGCCAGCCGGGCCGTCGCCGGGTCCGTGGCCGGGCCTGTCGTCCGGCCCGTCGCCGCGTCGGCCACTGCGTCGGCCACTGCGTCGGCCACTGTGGCGGCGACCTCCGCCAGATGGTTGACGAACAGGCAGTAGGCCACCCGGTCCCAGCCGCGGCCGGCGTCGTACGACAGGGAGCCCGCCACCTCGGCCGGCAGGCCGGTCAGGTCGTGGCGGCCGGCGACCAGCTTGGTGCCCTCCAGGTCGCGGAAGACGACCTCGGCGGGCCACCCGTCCGCGTCGAACCCGACGAGCACGTTCTGCACGTGGGGTTCGAGCACGACGCCGTGCCGGATGTAGGCGTCGAGCACCGGGTATGCCACGCGCTCGGCGTACGCCTCGAACCAGGCGACCGGGTCGGCCGCCCGGCGGGCCAGGACGGCCTTCGGGACCCCTTCGCCGCCCGCCGCCACGGCCGCGGCGAGGACCGGCGTGACTCCCGGCCCGCACACGGCCCACGGCCCGGTACGGACGATCACCGAGAGCCCTTCCAGCAGCCGCGTGCCGAGCGCGGCCGACCGATAGCCGGGCTCGGGCAGCCAGCGGGTGCCAGGAAAACGCCTGTCCAGCAGCTCGAAGACGGGGGCGAGCCGCCGGGTCAGCTCCACCGCGCCGGCCAGCTCGTACCACGCGTTCTTGCGCACGCAGTTGGTGATCCGCACGTCGAGGCTGAACTTCAGGCACACGCCGGCGCCGGGGTCGTACACGGTCCGGACCGAGGAGGTGGGCACGACCGTGCGGGGGCCAGGCCCGAGGTCCACGAGCCGCCCGTCCGCGAGTGGCTCCCGCAGGTCGGCGGCCAGCAGACGGAGCTGCCACGGATGGGCGGGCAGCGGCAGGTAGCCCGGCGGCGCCTCGCCGAAGCCGTCCAGCGCCGTCGTGTCGCCCTCCTGGGCCACCAGGTCGGCGCGCACTCCGAGCAGTCGCGGCGTGAACCGCGCGTGCGCCTCGGGCGCGTGGTCCAGCCAGCCGTCACCCGCGCGGGCCTTTGGAGCCGGATGGAACGGGTGCCCGGCCACGAGCGCCTGCTCCGAGGCGAGCCAGGGGTCGGCGGGCGGGGCGGCCCGCTCGCGGGCGGCGAGGATCGCGACGGCCGCGTCGCGCCCGGCGCGGACCTGGTCGGCGAACTCCTCGTTGCCGCCGTCGAGATCGCTCTCCACGAGCGCGAGGAGGGAGGGCAGGTCGAGGGGCCGCCACCGCCCCTCCGCCAGGCACTCGGGCGGGCCGTCGAAACGCAGGGCGATGCCTCCGCGCGCGCGGACGCGCACCGGTGTCCCGGCCACCCGGAGCGTCAGATGCGGCCCGGCGGCGCGTACGTCGCCACGCGGGCCGCCGATCTCACGCAGCCAGCAGCGCAGCAGCGCCCCCAGCGCGGTCTCGTCGGCCTTCAGATCCGCAGCTGGGAGATCCACGCATGGGAGATCCACGGAGCGGGCGCCTCTCAGATAGTTGGGGCCGGTCGTTCCGTAGAACTTGTTGACGTCCCGGGCTCCGGTGCGCTCCTTCGCGACGAGCGTCCCGGCGACCACCATCGACTTGCCGGTCAGGCGGGCGGCGTCGAGGGTGCGGGCCCGCAGCAGCCGGGCCATCGGGTCGTCCCCGTACGGCTCCAGCGCGGCCGTCAGCGCCCGCCGGACCAGCGCGGCGCCGGAGCGGGGCAGCAGGCCGTGGGCCACCGCCATGGCGGCCAGGTGCAGGGTGATCGTCACGAAGACGTCGGCGAGCGAATAGGGGTCGTCGGTCAGCATGCGCGCGTCGTCGAAGTCCGGCGTGTCGAGCCCAGCGGCCCGCAACCGCCCGGGGGAGGCGAGCAGCCCGTCGTTGTCCTTGACCAGCAGCCGCATGGGCCCGTCGCCGAACAGCAGGGCCAGGTTCTGCTGGTGGGCCTCCAGCGCGACGCCGTACCGCACGAAGAGCGCGACGTTCCAGGCGAACAGCGCCGAGAGGTAGTCGTCCAGCAGCGCGCGCACGTCGCCGCCGTAGTGCCGCCCGGCCACCTCGTGCGCGACGAGCCGGTCGTCCCCGTCCGGCAGCGGCGCGAGGAGGGCCGCGACCGGGACGATCTCGCCCTCGGGCAGCCCGCGGACCAGCCAGCCCAGATATTCGTGCCCCGCGTGCCCGTACGTCTGCTCGTCGGCGAGCGTGGCGCGCAGGCCGGGCTCGCGCACCAGGATCCGGCGCAGCAGCGACTCGGCCAGCGCGCCGTCACGCAGCGTTCCCGGTTTGATCGACCTGCGGTTGCGCAGGCCGAGCGTGCTGGTGGGCAGCGGCACCTTGAGATGGACGCGCGGGCCGACCTCGACCGTCCGCATCGACAGGGTCGGCCGCACCTCCAGGTACGGACGCCGCCCCGGCACCAGCCCGGAGAGCCCCGCCACGAGCGGCTCCGCCAGGGGATGGACAGGGAACAGCACGTGCGTACGGGCGAGGCCGGGCGGCAGCCCGACATCTTCTGGCCGGGGCCACCACGCGGGCGGTTCCGGCCGCGACAGCGTCGCAAGCTCCCGGGGCACCGCCGTCCAGCGCATCGTGAACTCGGGCGCGAACTCCGGCGCGTACGACGGCAGGTCGCCGGGGTAGACGCCGAGGCGGCAGCGCGCCGTCGGATAGAGCGGATGGTCCACCGAGGCGGCCAGCGACTCGTAGCGGATCAGTCCGTCCCGCCCGCGCAGCCGCCGGGCCACCTCGCCGCGCAGCCGGTGCCGGGCCTTCAGGGCCGTGAGCGTCTCGCGGCACTCCCGGGCGAAGGCGGCGACCCCCTCGGCGTCGGCCGGGTCGGCGACCTCCCGCAGCGTGTCCAGCACCTCGGCCAGGCGCAGGCGCTCGTCAGGGGCCGTCGAGAAGTCCTGGAACGGGCTGCCCGGCGTGAGGCCGGCCCGCCGTCCCGAGGCGAGGACGATCGCGACGCCGTCCCTGTCGCGGGTCACTCTGGAGGAGACACCGCCGTAGTCCTCCCGCAGCAGCGCGTCGAGCACCCGCGCGGCGAGGTAGTGCTCCGCCGTCATGCCAGCACCCAAGGGTGCTCCTTCCGGAACGCGTCCACCGCGGCGTCGACGTGCTCCCGGTCCGGGCCGACGGCGCGGAGCAGGCCGAGATAGTCGCGGTTGGTGCCGGTCACCTCCACGTGCTCGCCGATCTGGCGCAGTGCCCGGTGCCACAGCCGTACGCCGTCCCCGGCACCAGCCGCCGAAAGACCCGATGCGGAAAGACCCGGCCCGGAAAGACCCGGCGCGAAGAAGTCCGGCGCGGGAATGCTGAGCGCGGGAAGGTCGGGCGGTGCGGCGGTGACCGTGCCGGAGCGCTCGGCCATGAGGCTCACGACAGACCCGTACGCCGGGCGCGGGCCGCCGACGTCGAGCGCAGCGTGGTCGAACGGACCGGCGGCGAAGGCGTCGAAGTCGAACGCGGAGAGAGGCTCACCGGCGTGGATCCGCAGGACCCATTCGTGCAGGGGCACGTTGAGGAGGTCGGCCAGCAGGAAGTCGCAGGTGTCGCCGATGAGCCGATAGTTGATCTCGATGATCCGCGGGCCGTCCCGGGTGACGGCGTATTCGGTGTGGCACACCCCGAAACCGACGCCCACGGCGTCCAGCGCGGCGGACAGGCGGGGGAGGTGCCCGGGGTCCGGGGGCCGCCAGTCCAGACGTTCCTCGACGAATCGCGGCGGCGGGCCGAGCGTGGTGGCGAACCCGCCGAGGACCCGCCGCGCGCCGCCGCTGTGACGCCCACCGCCGCCACCGCCGTCCCGGCCGCCGCTGTAACCGCCACCGCCATGGCCGCTGCTGTAACGGCCGCCGTCACCGGCGCCGTCGCCGAGGGTCTCCAGTGTGCGCACCGGCCCGTCCAGGAACTCCTCGGCCACCAGGACCTCTGCCGGGCGGCGCTCCCGGATCTCCGCCACCGCCGCGCGCAGCGCGTCCGGGCCGCCCACGAGCACGACGTCCTCGCTCGCCACGCCGAGCGCGGGCTTGACCACCACCGGGTACGGCAGGTCGCGCGGGAGGTCGCCGCCGGGAGGGATCCGTACGGACCTGACCGGTTCCACGGCGGCGAGGGCGCGGCGCGTGAGCGCCTTGTTCTTGGCGGTGACGCAGGCCCGCCAGTCCTTGCCCGGCAGGCCGAAATACTCGGCGGCGAGTGCGGTGGGGGCCTGGAGGTGGTCGGAGTTCGAGAAGATCGCGCCGGGCGGGTGATGGGCGGCCACGGCGTCGATCACGGCCCTGGCGTCGCGGACGTCGGCGGCGAGGACCTCGCATCCCGGGTACCCGGCATACCGATCAGGTTGGTCGGTGAGTATCGTCACGTCCCAGCCCAGCGCGGCCGCGGCGGGAAGGAAACCGCCGGTCACCGAGTCGGTCGGGTTGAGCGTGGTGAGGTACAGCCGCACCGGCCCTCCGATAGGTAAGGCTAACCTAAGTGAGTGCATCCTAGCGCGGTGACGCGAGGAACGGGCTTGACGGGGAGATTGCCGCGGCGGCGCCAGTGGAAGGATGACGGCGTGGAAATCGCGGACGGACTGCTCGGCCCCCTGCTCCTCGCGCGGAGCGCCATCGACCGATCGGCGGCCCTGCGCGGCGACGAGGAGTGGCTGCGAAGGGCCTGGGAGGCGGAGAAGACGAGGGTCCTCCTCGTCCACGACGGCCGCACGCTGATCAGCCGCTTCACCGACGGCGCGGCGCTGGTGCTCACCTCTCCGGCGGAGGCGCCGGAGGGCACGCGCTATCTCCTCGGCGTGGACGAGGACGGCGTGCCCTACTTCGCGGTCAACGCGCCGCTGCCCGAGCCCGCCCGGAGCGCCGGCGACGTGGCCGGCCTGCGGGAGGCCGCGGTGCTGCTCGACGACCGTGACGCGGGGCTGCTCGTCTACGCGGTGGCCCTGGAGGCCTGGCACGCCACCCACGAGTTCTGCCCCAGGTGCGGCGGCCCCACGGACGTGACCGCGTCGGGGCACATGCGGGTGTGCCCGCGCGACGGCAGCCAGCACTTCCCCCGCGTCGACCCCGCCGTGATCATGCTGGTCCACGACGACGAGGGCCGCGTCCTGCTGGCGCGCGGCCCGGCGTGGCCGGCGAACCGGATGTCGGTGCTCGCCGGGTTCGTCGAGCCGGGCGAGTCGCTGGAGCACGCGGTGGTGCGCGAGGTCCTGGAGGAGGTCGGCGTCGCCGTCGCCACCCCCCGCTATCTGGGCAGCCAGCCGTGGCCGTTCCCGCGCAGCCTGATGCTCGGCTTCTTCGCCCGCGCCGTCACGACCGACCTGCGCCCCGACCTGGACGAGATCGCCGAGGCCCGCTGGCTGTCGCGGGACGAGCTTGACGCCCAGGTGCGGTCGGGTGATCTGCTCCTGCCGCCCGAGGTCTCGATCGCCCGGCGGATGATCGAGACCTGGTACGGCGGGCCGATTTCCGACTCTGGCCGGTAGAGGTCAGCAGGCGCCCTGGAGGTGCCGCTTGACCTCGGCGACCGAGGGGTTCGTCATGGTGTGGCAGTCGGTGACCACGGTCGGCACGACCTGGTTGCCGTTGTTCACGCTCATGACGAACTCGGCGGCGTCCGGGTGGCGCTCGATGTCGACCTCGCTGTAGGCGATGCCCTCGCGCGTGAGCTGGCTCTTCAGCCGCTTGCAGGGGCCGCACCAGCTCGTGGTGTAAACCGTGAGCGCCATCTTCGTCCCTTTCCTGGGCCACTTCATGGGGCAACGCGTTGCTTGGGCAGTCATGGCAACATCGCGGACGCGCCGGCTGTTCCCCGGCTGTTCTCGGCGGCGCGATCCGGTCAATCGGTCAGGGGAGGCGGTCGGGTCGGGCGTTCAGCGGGCGGGCTGCGCCAGGCGGGCGGCGATCCACGCCCGCACGGTCTCGGCGACCCCGGGCTCCCGGTAGAGCGGCGCGCTGTGGAAGGTGCCGGCCATCGTCTTGACGGTCATCGGGACTCCGACGTTCTCCAGCGACTCCCTGAGCACCTCGCTCTGGTACGGCGGAACGAACTCGTCGGCCGAGTGGACCGCGAGCATCGGCGCGTCATGGGGGGTGGCGTGGAACGGCACCTCCATGCTCGACCAGACCCGCGGGCACCGGGCCGGGGAGCAGCCCCCGGCCAGCCGCACCGCCGCCCGGCGCAGCTTGCGCTGCTCGTACGTGCCGAACGCGGTGCCGTCCTCGTACGCCGAGAGCGGCGAGACGGGCGGCGAGATCCCGACGACCCCGCGCAGGCCCGGCCGGCCGTCGCCGTAGGTGCCGACGGCGGCGGCGAGGTGACCGCCGGCGGAGAACCCGAGGAGCACGTAGCGCCCGGGATCGGTGTTGAAGAGGGCCGGGTGCCTGCGCACGGCGGCGACGGCGGACAGGACGTCGGTGCGCTGGGCCGGCCACGGCGCGTCGCCCGACAGCCGGTAGTCGAGGTTGACGACGGTGTAACCCTGCTGGACGTAGTAGCGGGTGACCGACGTCATGTACTTCTTGTCGCCCCCCGACCACCAGCCGCCGTGGACGACGAACACGGCGGGACGCCGCGGGCCGGTGGGATGCCACCACACGTCCATGATCTGGCGGGGGTGCGGGCCGTACGAGTAGGTGTGCATCCTCGCGCCGGCGGGCGGGGTCGGAGACGCCGAAGGCGAGGCGGTGGCGGACGGTGTGGGCGGCGTGGCCGACCCGGACGGCGTCGCCGACGCCGACGACACGGGGGAGGCGGACGGAACCGGAGTGGCCGACGGCTGCGGCGCGGGGTTGCCGGCGGGGGCCACAGCGGCGGCCGAGGTGGCGGCCCGCGCGCCGGGTGAGGTGAGCATCAGCGTGGCGAGGGCGGCGGCGCCCATGCCCATGGCAGTTCGGACCGCGGTTCCCACGGCGTCATCCTCCCCGATGTCGCGTCGCTGTCGCGTCGTGCCCCGACCGGTCCATGGGACACGCTCGGTCTGCTGCTGCAAGGATGATGCCAGTAACAACGTCCGCCACGCATGTTGGGAGCCGCTCCTTGGACGTCCTCGACGGTCTGGATCCCGAGCAGCGCGAGGTCGCCCAGGCGGTGCGCGGACCGGTCTGCGTGCTCGCGGGCGCGGGCACCGGCAAGACCCGCGCCATCACCCACCGCATCGCGTACGCCGTGCAGACGGGGGTCGTCGAGCCGCAGGGGGTCCTCGCCGTCACCTTCACGACCCGTGCGGCGGCCGAGCTGAAGCAGCGGCTGCGCCGGCTCGGCGCGCCGGGGGTGCAGGCCCGCACGTTCCACGCGGCGGCGCTGCGCCAGCTCAGCTACTTCTGGCCCCGGGTGATCGGCGGCGACCCGCCGCAGGTGGTCGAGTCGAAGCTGCCGCTGCTGATCGAGGCGGCCCGGCGGCTGCGCAGGAACCCCGAGCGCGGCGAGTTGCGCGACGTCGCCAGCGAGATCGAGTGGGCGAAGGTCACCCAGGTCGGCCCGGAGGACTACCCGGCCGCCGCCGTCAAGGCGCGGCGCACCCCGCCGATCGCCCCCGAGGAGGTCGCGCGGCTGTACGAGGGGTACGAGAGCCTGCGCCGCCAGCGGAACCTGATCGACTTCGAGACGATCCTGGAGCTCACCGCGGCCGTGATGACCGAGCACCGGGAGGTCGCGGCGCAGATCCGCCAGCAGTACCGCTACTTCGTGGTCGACGAGTTCCAGGACGTCAACCCGCTGCAGAAGCTGCTCCTCGACACGTGGCTCGGCGGGCGCGACGACCTGTGCGTGGTGGGCGACCCCAACCAGACGATCTACTCGTTCACCGGCGCGACGCCCCACTACCTGACGAACTTCGCCGTCGAGCATCCCTCGGCGGCCGTGATCCGGCTGGTGCGCGACTACCGGTCGACGCCGCAGGTGGTCACGCTGGCCAACCGGGTCATGGCCCGCTCGCCGCACCGGCTGGAACTGGTCGCCCAGCGGCCGGACGGTCCCGAACCGGTCTTCACCGAGTACGACGACGAGCAGGCCGAGGCCCTCGGCGTCGCGCTCACCGTCAAGAAGCTGATGGCCGACGGCGTGCCGACCCGCGAGATCGCGGTGCTGTTCCGGATCAACGCCCAGTCGGAGGCGTACGAGCAGGCGTTCAGCGACTCCGGCGTGCCCTACCTGCTGCGCGGGGCGGATCGGTTCTTCGAGCGCCCCGAGGTGCGCCAGGCCGTGGTGCTGCTGCGCGGCGCAGCCCGCTCGGCCGGTGACGAGCCGCTGGCGCCCGCCGTGCACGCGATCCTCTCGGGCATCGGGCTGACCGCGGAAGCACCCGGAGGGGGCAAGGCGAGGGAGAAGTGGGAGTCGCTCAAGGCCCTCGCCGACCTCGCCGAGGACATGGCGGCCGAGGGCGCCGACCTGCCCCGCTTCGTCGGCGAACTGGAGCGCCGGGCGGCCGAGCAGCACGCGCCGCCGGTCGAGGGCGTGACGCTCGCCTCGCTGCACGCGGCCAAGGGCCTGGAGTGGGACGCGGTCTTCCTCGTCGGGCTCACCGACGGCATGGTCCCGATCGTCTACGCGGAGACGCCGGACCAGATCGAGGAGGAGCGGCGGCTGCTCTACGTCGGCGTCACCCGGGCCCGCGAGCACCTGCACCTGTCGTGGGCGCTCGCGCGGTCGCCCGGCGGGCGGCGCGCCCGCAAGCCGTCCCGGTTCCTCGACGGCCTCTCCCCGCGCACGGCGAGCGTGAGCCGGGCCGAGCGGCCCGCTGGCGGCGGGAGGGGCAGGCGCGCCGCGGCGGCGCCGCTGCACTGCCGGATCTGCGGCAAGACGCTGTCCGTCGCAGCCGAGCAGAAGCTGGGCCGGTGTGCCACCTGCCCGGCCGACTACGACGAGGCGTTGCTCGAACGGCTCAAGGCGTGGCGCACGGCGGCGGCGAAGGAGGCCAAGGTCCCGGCGTACGTCGTCTTCACGGACGTCACCCTGCAGGCCATCGCGGAGCGGGTGCCCACCGCCGAGGAGGACCTGCTCGCGATCGCGGGAATCGGGCGCGTCAAACTTGACCGGTACGGTGACGCGGTCCTGGGGCTGTGCCGCGGCGACGATAGTGTTACCGACGAGTAATTCCCCCGCCCGCGCTGGAGGCCTCCCGTGAACTCGGCCCTGAAGGAGCTGCTCGACCTGCTCGACCTGGAGCAGATCGAGCTCGACATCTTCCGGGGGCGCAGCCCGGAGGAGCGGTTCCAGCGGGTCTTCGGCGGCCAGGTGGCGGCGCAGGCGCTGGTGGCGGCCGGGCGCACGGTGCCGGGCGACCGCATGGTGCACTCGCTGCACGCCTACTTCATCCGGCCGGGCGACCCCGCCGTGCCGATCGTCTACAACGTGGATCGGGTGCGGGACGGCCGGTCGTTCACCACCCGGCGCATCACGGCCATCCAGCACGGCAAGGCGATCTTCTCGATGTCGGCGTCGTTCCACATCGAGGAGCAGGGCGTGAGCCACCAGGCGGCTCAGATGCCGGAGGCGCCGGCCCCCGAGACGCTGCCGACCTTCCAGGAGCGGATGCGCGACGTCTTCGGCGACGAGCCGGGGTGGCGCGACCTCCTGTCGAAGCCGCGCCCGGTCGACGCCCGCTATGTCAATGCGCTGCCCTGGGAGGCGGCCAAGGACCCGAGCCTGGTCACCCCGGAGAACCGCGTGTGGTTCCGGTACGACGCCGACCTGCCCGACGACCCGCTGCTGCACATCGTGCTCGCGGCGTACGCCAGCGACTTCACGCTGGTGGACACCGTGCTGCTGGCGCACGGGCTCGCCTGGGGGTCCTCCGCCGTGTCGGGCGCGTCGCTGGACCACGCCATGTGGTTCCACCGGCCCTTCCGGGCCGACGACTGGCTGCTGTACGCCCAGGAGTCGCCCTGGTCCGGTGCGGCGCGCGGGCTCGCCCGCGGGCAGATGTTCACCCCCTCGGGGGAACTCGTCGTCTCCGTGGTCCAGGAGTGCCTGATCCGGGTGTCTCCGGAGCCACATCCTCGTGTCACGAAGTCGTGAAAATCGCAGGTAGAAAATAGGTTGCCCGGTCTGCTGCGGCGGTTTAGGGTCTTGGACAAGTCAGCCGGACGCTTCTGCCCGGCGAGAACGCACAGCGAACAGTAGAGCGCACAGGAATCGGAGGTGAGTCCAGTGAGGAACATGACGACGTCCCGCGTGCTGTGGCTCGTCTCCGGGCGCCCGGCCGCCGTTGTCGCGTCGACTGCCACGCCGGCTGGAACGCCGGTGAAACTGCGGCGTGACGAGGCCGTCGCCGCCCTGGCTCCGGTGAGCGGAGTCGCGGGCTCGGCCGCCTTCGGCGCGTTCGCCGGCCGTACCGGCCACAGCACCCCCACCCACCTTCCGGTGTATGTGAACCGGCCGATGGGTGATGAGCAGATCCGCGCCGCCGCTCGCGGCGGCGCCGCCCAGGGTCCGCACCACGCCTGGAGAGAACCAGTCATACCCTGACCGGTCTCCCTCTCCGGGCCGCGGATCCGCACCAGGATCCGCGGCCTTCTTGTTTGTCGGCCACGAATCCACACCCCGTAACGAGGACACCAGACCAGAAACACTCGAAGAGGTGACGCAGATGGCGGCCCCGGTCATGGACCTGATCGAAGCCGAAATCCCCTGCCGTACCGAGCCCGACCTGTGGTTCGCCGAGTCCCCCGAGGACGTGGAGTTCGCCAAGGCGCTCTGCGGCGGCTGCCCGATCCAGAAGGCCTGCCTGGCCCGCGCGCTGGAGCGCGAGGAGCCGTGGGGCGTCTGGGGCGGGGAGCTCATCCTGCGGGGGGTCGTCGTACCCCGCAAGCGTCCCCGTGGGCGCCCGCGCAAGACCCCTGTCGCCGCCTGAACCGCACGGCATCCACTCCGGAAGGAAACCGACCGAAATGAACATCGCCCCCATGACGACCATGTATCTGCATCAAGAACTGGTAGACGAGCGAATACGCACCCTGCACCGCGAGGCGGAGCAGGAGCGGCTCGCCGGCCGGGTCAGGAGCGTCGAGAAGGCGCGCCGGGAGGTCGAGCGCGCGTCCCGCAGACTGAGGTCCGCGCTGGCGCGCGTCTGACGCCCGGATAAGAGTGACCAGACCAGACTGACCAGATCAGAGTGAACAGAGAAGGCCCGGGCCAGGGTGAACGGCCCGGGCCTTCGCCCATATCGGGCATCTAACCCTGCCTGTCGCAAAGATTGAGTCATCGGTCGCGCAGCAGAGCGCCTGCCGCGGGAGGTGCTCCGGGCCGCGGGGTATGAGCCGGTCGGCCCTTCACGACACCGGGCGGAAGCGACGGCGGGTGGCAGGTGATGGCGGACGAATGGCGGGGCGAGCGGCGGACGGGATGCGGATGAGCGACAGGGCAAGACGTTTCCGCGGCCCGATCACCGGACCATGGCAGCCGCCCACCACCCCGATCGCCGGCCCAAGCACCGGCCCGCCCGCCCGCCCAATCACTAGCCCGAGTACCGGCCCTAGCGCCGGCTCGATCGCCGGGGGCCTGATCGCCGCCGGCCTGATCGTCGTCAGCCTGCCGCTTCTCTCCGTGCCGACGGCCGGCGCCGCGCAGGTCCCTCCGAGCCTGCGGTCAGCTCGCCACGCTCATGCCCGCGCTCACAGCAATGATCACGGCGGTGGGCACGGACGCGGGGCGACGCAGAGCACCGGCGGCACCGGCACCTCGAACTCGCCCAGCATCGGCAGCCCCGCACGGCAGGTCGCGACCGGACGGCGCAACGTGAACGCTCCGGCGGCCAACAGCGCCGTCACGTTCGCCGGCATCCAGCAGGTGTCGAGCGTCAGCGTCTTCACCAACACCGTCAACGGCAACTGCAGGCGGGGCATCAAACGCTGCGTCATCAACCAGACCCTGCGGGCCGTCGAGGGTCGCGGCGGCCACGCCCACGCAGGCTAGGTCGCTGTCCGCCGACGTTTCGCGGGGCTGGAGGGAGCGGAGCGGAAGGGAGCGAGGACCGCAGGCGAAGGCCCAGCGAAGCGGGCTTCGCGAGGACCGGAGGTTCCTTCCGGCGCAGTGACCGACTTGGCCAAGGGAGGGCCGGGGGTTTCCGGGGCAGTGACCGACTTGGCCAAGGGAGGGCCGGGGGTTTCCGGGGCAGTGACCGACTTGGCCAAGGGAGGGCCGGGGGTTTCTTCCGGCGCAGTGACCGACTCGGCCAGGACCCTCCGCTAGCCGAGGGCGAGGGGGGCGGTCTCGGGGGCGCCGGGGTCGTCGGCGAAGCCGGGGACCCAGCGGACGACCTCGTCCCGGAACCTGGCCGTCGCGCCGAGCTGGCAGAGCACGCCGACGCCCGCCGCGTGCACCCGGTGGATCAGCACGTACGACGCGGGGAGGTTGAGCTGGCGGACCACGTTGTTCGGGCGAAGGTCGGCGACGTTCGCCGCCTGCTCGCGCAGCCACTCCCTGCTGAAGCTGAACTCCTCCACGCGGGTGGGCTCGACGTACGGCGCGAGGAACGCCCGCAGGGCGTCGACGTCCACCTCGATGTGCGGGCGGATGAAGCCCTCCGCGCGCAGCCCGCGCACGACGCTGTCCATGTCGCCCTGGTTGAAGATGCGGGTGAGCCGGCCGAAGGCGACGGGATGGCCGCCGGACATCCGGTTGACGGCGCCGAAGTCGAGCACGCCGAGCCGCCCGTCCTCCATCAGCCGGAAGTTCCCGGGGTGCGGGTCGGCGTGCAGCATCCCCACCCGGGCCGGGGAGCAGAACAGGAAGCGGACGAACAGCAGGCCCGCGTGGTTGCGCTCCTCCTGCGTGCCGTCGGTGATGATTTTCGACAGCGGGGTCCCGGTCATCCACTCGGTGACCAGCACCTGCTCGTTGGCGGCGATGACCGCCGGGACGCGGAAGTCGGGGTCGTCGCGGAACTCCTCGGCGAAGGCCTGCTGGGCCTCGGCCTCCTTGAAGTAGTCGAGCTCCTCGGCCACCCGCTCCTTGAGCTCGGCCAGCACCGGTTTGAGGTCCAGGCCCGGCAGCAGCGCGCCGAACAACTTGCCCAGCCGCGAGAGCTGGTTGAAGTCCGAGATCAGGGCCTTGCCCGCGCCGGGATACTGGATCTTCACGGCGACCTCGCGGCCGTCGTGCCACACCGCGCGGTGCACCTGTCCGATGGACGCCGCGGCGCTCGGCCTGTCGTCGAACTCCAGGAAGTTCTCCCGCCAGTCGTCGCCGAGCTGTTCGGTCAGGACCCGGTGCACGACGGAGGCGGGCAGTGGCGGCGCGGCGTCCTGCAGCCGCGTCAGCGTCGCCCGGTACGGCCCGGCGACCTCGGGCGGCAGCGCCGCCTCGAAGATCGACAGGGCCTGGCCGAGCTTCATCGCGCCGCCCTTGAGCTCGCCGAGGACCTTGAAGACCTGGTCGGCCGTGCGGCGCTGGATCTCCTGGGCGACGATCTCCGCGGAGGCGCCGCCGATCCGCCTGCCCAGTCCGAGCGCGGTACGGCCGGCGAACCCGAGGGGGAGCGTCGCGAGCTTTGCCGAGCGGGTCACGGCACCGTGGGGAACGTCACTCACTCAACCATTCTTAGCGATGGCGGGGCCTTTCGACCACAATTCCCTGTTCGTATCCCCCTCCAGGGCCCGGGGACGCCAACGGCGGGCGAGGAATCCGTCAGGTGTGTCATTCGTCACAGTCACGCTCGATCTCCCTCGTGGAGGCCGGCGACGTCCTCGCCGAGGCAGCCGCATCCGGGGTGGGCGTCGAGACGGCGGTGCCGCCAGCGCCAGCCGGGCGACACCTCCGTAAGGCCGCCCGGCACGCTTCCCTCGTCGAGGTAGGCCAGCGCCTGACCGGCCGCCTGCGCCGCGACCAGGCAGGCGAGGGCGACGTCGCAGGCGATCTCACCGGCGGGATAACCCCCGAGCCGGGCGCCCACCACCGGCCAGGACGGGTCCCGGTCGCGGCGGGCGAGGTCGAGGCACCGCAGGCAGGGCGTGAGCCCCGGGACGACGAACGGACCCGTCGAGCCGTACCCCTCGAAGGCGCAGGCGAGCAGGTGCGGCACACCCGAGGCGACGATCTCGCCGACCAGCGTGGCGCTGAGCGGGGTGGTCGGAGCGAGGATCACGAGGTGGGGGCGCGCGCCGCCGTCCGCCAGGCGGGAGGCGGCCCGGCCGGGCCAGGCGTTGACGCCGGGGGCGATCCGCCGGGCCGCCAGCACCGCGGCGTCCTCCCGGGACATGCCGGTGTCGGACCGGCCGAGACCGCCCGGGACCACGTCGCCCGGCCCGGCCGCGGCGGGATCGACCACGCAGATGTGCCCGACCCCGGCCGCGGCGAGCAGCGTGACCACCTGGGCGCCCACCCGGCCGGCGCCGTACACGCGGACCCGGGCCGCCCGTCTCGCGGCCAGGCCGCTCACGCCGCCGTCGGAGCAGGTCAGCGACAACCTGTCCAGGTCGGGGCGGAGCCGGTCGCGCTCGGCCGGCGGCAGGTCGGCGAGCGGGCCGGGCCGGGCCGCGGCGTCCTCGATGAGGCCGTGCGCGGTGAGCCGGGCGACCACCTCGTGGGCGGACGCCTCGTCCAGCCCGCTGCCGGCCACCGCCTGCCCGAGCGTGCGGGTGCCGTCGAGCCCGTCGATCAGGCGGCGGACCGGTGGTTCGACACCGGTCAGGACGACGGCCCGCAGCGGGTGGACGCCGAACTGCAGCGTGCCGCCGTCCCGCTCCACTCTGCGCAGCACGGGCTTGAGGCGTGGTCGAATGGTCTGTCCCATAGTCGCCAGACCTTGGCACAGCCGGGCGCGGCCCGGCGCCGGAACCGCCGGGGCTGTGGATAATTACCGGGGTGATCGTGGTTGGTGAACATCCGCAACCCCGTAACTTCCACGCCCGCAAGGTAACGTTCGCCCGATTGACCAGGGAGAACGTGTACCACCCCCTGTGGAAATCGGCGTCTGTCGGCTACCTTTCATATGTGCCCCCCGAGACAGTCGAGGTTCGTCGGAGCGCACGACGGCGGCGAACCGTTTCCGCGTACCGCGATGGCGACAAGACCATCGTGCTGCTTCCGGCCGGTCTGAGCACGACCGACGAGGAGCAGTGGGTACGCCGCATGCTCGACCGGCTTGCGGCCAAGGAGCAGCGAAGACGTCCGAGCGACGACGACCTCCTCGAACGGGCGAGCGAGCTGTCCGCGCGCTACCTGGACGGCAAGGCCGTCCCGGAGAGTGTGCGGTGGGTGGAGAACCAGCTCCACCGGTGGGGTTCGTGCACGCCCGACCACGGCACGATCAGGCTCTCGGTGCGGCTGCGGGGCATGCCGGCCTGGGTCGTCGACTACGTCATCATGCACGAGCTCGTCCATCTGCTCGTGCCGAGCCACGGACCGCGCTTCTGGGCGCTGGTCGAGCGCTACCCTCGCGCGGAACGTGCCAGGGGGTTCCTCGAGGGTTTCTCGATGGCGGCCAACGGTTCGACGGAGGAATGTTGACCCGCGTGGTCGCGGTGCTGGTCACTCCCGGCATGGCCGGCGCGGCTCCGCCCGGCGTCGACCCGGCCGAGTTCCTGACGGCGATGGCCGAGGACACCTACGAGATGGTCGCCGGGCTCGAACTCGTGCGGCCGGTGATCCTGTCGGCCGGAGTGCCGGGGCTCGCCGAGATCGCCTGGCCGGGCACGCCGGTCCTGCCGATCGGCTCGCCCACCGGCGCCTTCGCGGCACTGGCCGCGCTGAACGAAGCGGGGGCGGAGACGGCGGACGAGGCGGTCGTCGTCAGCGGTGACGCCCCCGACCTGCCGCCGCTGCTGATCGGCAAGCTGTTCCGCGAGCTGGGCCGGGCGAATCTCGCCGTCTGCCCGGCCGAGGGCGGCGGAGCCGTGGCCGTCGCTGCCCGCCTGCCGGTTCCCGGCTGGGCCGCGCCCGACCTCGACGAGCCGGACGTCGTCGCGGCGATGCGCCGCCGGGCGCCGGGGCCGCGCATGGTCGCCACGGGTCCCGGCTGGCACCGCCTGCGGAAGCCGGAGGACGTGGCCCGCCTCGACCCCGGCCTCGAAGGCTGGGACAACACCCGCGCCCTGCTCATGTGACCTTCACGACGGCCGGCGCCGTCACAGGCGTCCGGGGAGGCGGATCTCGGCGAAGAACGCGCGGTGGTCGCTCTCCGGCACGGTGTGGACGCCGGCGTCCACCGCCGCCGCCCTCCGGTCGTACAGCACGTGGTCGATCGTGATCAGCGCCGGGAACCGCCTGTTCGCGGGCCAGGTGGCCGCCAGGCCGTGCCCTGTCGCGCCGGCCGCGTCCGCGTACCCGCGTGCGAGGACCGCGCGCAGCGCCGCGTGGTCGAGGCTGGCGTTGAAGTCACCGGCCAGCACGCGTACGACGCCGGGGGAGGCGGACGGCAGCGCCGCCAGGTCGGCGGCCCACAGGGCCACGTCGTGCTCGACCGGCGAGAGGGTGTGCACGTCGACGATCTCGACGGGCGGCCCGGAGGGCAGGGCGATCCGGGCCCGCGGCATGCGATGGCTGCCCTCGGGCGCGAAGTCCGGCAGCCTGGTCAGCGGGTGACGCGAGTAGAGGCCGCTGCCGGACGCCCCGGGACCGTCCTCCAGATGCCGGTACGGCAGCAGTCTGCCCAGACCGGCCGCGTCGAGGGCCTCGACAGCCTGGGGCGTGAGCTCCTGCGTGCTGAGCACGTCCGGGTCGAGCCTGCGGACCAGGCCGACCACGGCCTCGGCGTCGCCGACCCCGTAGAAGAGGTTGGCGGTGAGGATCCGCAGCGTCGGCCCGGTGGCGGTGGCCGTGGGCGCCGATCCGACCGCCCGGGGCAGGACCACGGCCGCCAGCGCGGCCGTCGTCGCGACCGCGGTCGCGATCACGATCCGGCGGCGGCTGCTCAGCGCGGCCAGGACCGCCACCACCGACGCGGCGGCGACGTACGGCGTGCCGGTCATGATCGAGACTCCCACCCCGGCGGCGTCGAGCCCGGCCAGCCGGGCCACCGCCCACAGGGCGAACGGCGTCACCGTGATCCACGCCAGCGGAGGGGAGACCCGCAGCCTCCGGCGGGGCGGAACGACGATCTCACCGCCCACGTCCACCTTGGTCATGACCCGACCCTAATGAACACCGTCGAAAGCGGGCGTAACGCTGACGTGCGCGAACGGTGCGGAACGGTGGTCAGGCGCGCAGCAGGGCCAGGGAGCGGCGGACCAGCCGCCGGGTGGCCTCGTCGCTCAGCTCCGGGATCTCGTCCACCGGGAACCAGCGCAGGTCGAGCGACTCGTCGCTGATCACCGCCTCGGCCCCCGGCGGCGCGACCGCGCCGTACTCGACGTCCAGGTGCCAGCTGTGCGGCGGGTGGCACCACACCTTGTGCCGGTCGAGGGCGAGCGGGCCGTCCAGCAGTGTCAGCCCGGGGATGCCCGACTCCTCGGTGGCCTCACGCAGGGCGGCCTCCCCGAGCGTCGTGTCTGACACCTCGCAGTGCCCGCCCATCGGCAGCCACATCCCGGCCTTGGCGTGCAGGGTCAGCAGCACCCGCGCGCCGTCGTGGGAGAGGACGGCGGTGGTCGCCGTCAGGTGCCCCGGCACGCACTCGCGCCACATCGCGTCCTCGTGGGCGTCCAGGTGCGCGAGGAAGTCCACACGGAGCCGTTCCTCTTCCGGAGTGGGGGCCGTCCATCCGGTCAGCACGGCCTGCGCGTCGCGATTCAGGCTCACCCGGCGCAGCCTACCGGCCGCCGCGGGTATCTATCGGTCGCTCTCCGAGCCAGGACCGGGTTCCCCCGCTTCGCCCGGCTCTTCGAGAGCGGACAGGTCGAACGCGGCGCCGCCCTTCACGAACGGCCCGGGGTTGTCGAGGTCGTCGGCCGTGGGCATCAGGTCGGGGTGCCCCCAGACGGCGTCCCGGCCGTCGACGCCGCGCTCGTCGCCGAGCGCCCTCCAGAGGGCGGCCGCCTCACGCAGCCGCCTGGGCCGCAGTTCCAGGCCCACCAGCGTCGCGAAGGTCCGCTCGGCCGGCCCGCCCGTGGCGCGGCGGCGCCGTACGGTCTCGGCCAGAGCCGCGGCGGACGGGAGCTTGCCCTCGGCGGCGGCGTCCACCACCGTGGCCACCCATCCCTCGACCAGCGCCAGCGCGGTCTCCAGGCGGGCGAGGGCGGCCTTCTGCCGCTCGGTCTCCTCGGGCTTGAGCAGCTCGCCGCCGCCCAGGACCTCCTGGATCCGCTCCGGGTTGCTGATGTCCAGCCCCTGGAGCTTCTCCTCCAGCGCGGAGACATCGACCGTGATGCCCCGGGCGTACTCCTCGACCGTGCCGAGCAGGTGCGCCCGCAGCCACGGCACGTGCTGGAACAGCCGGTGGTGCGCCGCCTCGCGCAGCGCGAGGTAGAGCCGGATCTCGTCCGAGGGCGTCTCCAGGCCCTTGCTGAAGGCGGCCACGCCGCCGGGCAGCAGGGCCGCGGTGTCGGACAGGGGCAGGCCGATGTCGGAGGAGCCGACGACCTCCCGGGCGAGCGAGCCGAGGGCCTGGCCGATCTGCTGGCCGACCATCATGCTGCCCATCTGCTTCAGCATGCCCATCAGCGGCCCGGCCACGGCCTGCGCCTCCGGCGGCAGACCGGCGGCGCCGAGCGTGCCGCCCATCGTCTCCACCATCTGGGCGGCGACCGGATCGCACAGCTGCTTCCACACCGGGACCGTCTTCTCGATCCACTCCGACCGGCTCCAGGCCTGGGGCGCCGTCACGCCGCCGGGCAGCGTGGTCACCTCGTTCAGCCACAGGTCGGCCAGGTTGAGGGCCTCGGCGATCTGCCGCCGCTCGCCCTCCATGACGCTCGGATCACCCTCGGCGACCACGGCGTGCCGTGCGATGTTCTTCGCCATGTCCCAGTTGACGGGCCCGGCCTCCGGCGAGGCCGACAGCATGTCGGCGAACTGCCGCATGGCCGCGGCCATCTGCTCCGGACTGCCGAACATGGCGAACGGATTGTCGTTGGGGTCGTTTTCGCGACCTGGCAGGTCAGTCACCGCGCCACCTCGTGCAGGATGGAGGAGTCCACAACCGCCACGTTAGCCGCCGTGGGGCGGATCAGTGCAAAGTGAGGACCTCGTGCCTACCTCGAAACGCCTGCGTCCCCCCGTCGTCGCGGTCACGGGCGCCGCCTCCGGTCTCGGCCGGGCGTTCCTCGCGAAAGTGGCCTCGTCTGCGGATTTCCGCCGCGTCGTGGCGATCGACGAGCAGCGCGGTGACGTCCAGGACGTCACCTGGCGAGTCCTTGACATTCGTGATCCGCTCTTGGCGAACCGGATCTCCGACGTGGACGTCCTGGTGCATCTCGGCGCGGACGAGTCGCTCGACACCGACGCCGGCGAGCGCCGGCGCTACAACATCCGGGCCGCCCAGACCGTGCTGACGGCCTGCGCGGCGGCGCGGGTGCGCCGGGTCGTGCTGGTCACGAGCGCGATGGTGTACGGCGCCGCCGCCGACAACCCGGTCCCGCTGCCGGAGGACGCCCCGGTCGCGGCGGAGCCCGACACCGGCCTGGTGGGCGACCACCTGGAGATCGAGGCACTCGTACGCCGGTCGCTGCGGTCGCATCCCGGCCTGGAGGTGACCGTGCTGCGGCCCGCCGCCCTGGTGGGCCCGGGCGTCGACACCGTCATCACCCGCCACTTCGAGGCGCCCCGGCTGCTGGTGGTGAAGGGCTGCCTGCCCCGATGGCAGTTCTGCCACGTCGACGACCTGGTGTCGGCGCTGGAGGCCGCCGCGCTCGGCCGGGTCTCCGGGGTGGTGGCGGTCGGCTCCGAGGGCTGGCTGGAGATGGACCAGGTGGAGGAGATCTCGGGCCTGAAACGGTTCGAGCTTCCGGCGGGGGTGACGTTCGGCACCGCGCAACGGCTGCACCGGCTCGGCATCACCCCGACCGCGGCCACCGACCTGCACTACGTCGTCTATCCCTGGGTGGTCGACGGCGTGGCGCTGCGGGAGGCGGGCTGGAAGCCGGCCTGGTCCAACGAGGCGGCCCTGCGCGAACTGCTCGAACTGGTGCAGGGCAGGCACGCGGTCGTCGGACGCCGCCTGTCGGGCAAGGAGGCCACGATCACCGCCGCCGGCGCGACCGTGGCGGTCATCGGCACGGCCGCGATCGTCCGCGCCGCCCGTCGCAAGCGCCGCACCTGACCCCGGTGCGGATCGAGGCGGGTCCTCCGGTCCCGGCCCCCGGTCACGTGAGGATCACGTACTACCCTCGGGATGGTGGACGTCATCCGATTGCTGGGGATCCGCGACACCCCCCTGTCCGTCGACGAGGTGCTGGGCGCCGTCGAGGACCACGCGGCCGGAGGCACGGCGGTCTTCGTCGGGACGGTGCGCGAGCAGGACGGCGGGAGGCCGGTGACGCTCCTGTCGTACTCGGCGCACCCGTCCGCGGAGGAGCACCTGCGCAGGGTCGCGGAGAAGGTGGCCGCCGATCACCAGGTGACGGCGCTGGCGGCGGTCCACCGGGTGGGGGACCTGCGGCTCGGCGAGATCGCCGTGGTCGTGGCCGCCGCCTGCCCGCACCGCGCCGAGGCCTTCGACGCGTGCCGCAGGCTGATCGACGATCTCAAGCACGAGGTGCCCATCTGGAAGCACCAGGTGTTCGCCGACGGCGGCGCCGAATGGGTCGGTGCCTGCGAATAGAGCCGTCCGGAACGCATAGAGTTCGTCCATGTCCCGACGCGCTCTGACCCTGCTGGTCGCGGGTTTCCTCGCGCTCGCGTTCGCGGTGATCGGCGCCATGGTCCCGGTGCCGTACGTCGTGCTGAGCCCCGGGCCGACGGAGAACACGATCGGAGACGTCAAGGGCAAGCCGGTCATCTCGATCTCGGGGCATGAGACGTACCCGACGCAGGGCAGGCTGAGCATGGTCACCGTGGCCTACCAGGGCGGGCCGGGCAACCGCCTCGACCTGGTCACCGCGCTGCGCGGCTGGCTCGACCCCACGGTCGCGGTGGTGCCGGAGGAGTCGCTGTTCCCCAAGACCTCCACGCCGAAGGAGGTGGAGGAGCAGAACACCCAGGAGATGACCACCTCGCAGGAGTCGGCCACCGCCGCCGCGCTGAACGCGCTCAAGATCCCCATCGAGAGGACGGTCAAGGTCGTCTCGACGAACAAGGGGGCGCCCGCCGACGGGAAGCTCAAGCCCGGCGACGAGATCACCGCGGTGGACGGCACCCCGGCGACCGCGCTGGACTCCGTCGCGGGAGCCGTCCGCAAGCACAAACCAGGCGAGCAGGTGACGTTCACCGTCAAGCGTGGGGACTCGGAGACGCAGATCCCCGTGTCCACCATCGCCGGCAAGGACGGCACGACGATCGTGGGCGTCACGATGCAGCCGTCGAGCGGCTACCGGTTCCCGTTCAAGGTCGACATCAGCGTCGGCGACATCGGCGGGCCCAGCGCCGGGCTGATGTTCTCGCTGGGCATCTACGACAAGCTGACCCCGGGGGCGCTCACCGGCGGCATGTCCATCGCCGGCACCGGCACGATCCGGGCCGACGGCAAGGTCGGTCCCATCGGCGGGATCGAGCAGAAGATGGTCGGTGCGCGCCGGGCGGGCGCCACCGTGTTCCTCACCCCCGCGGACAACTGCGCCGACGCCGTCAAGGCCGTGCCCGAGGGGCTGCGCCTGGTGCGGGCCGACACCCTCGAAAGCGCGGTCAAGGCGATCGACGCGCTGCGTGACCACTCGGGCGAGGTGCCCGCCTGCCCCGCCGCCTGACCGTACGGCGGGCTCGCGGGGTGGCTGACCTGCCCCTTCCGCCCCCGGCCCGCGTTCGTTCCGCGTTCGTCCGAGGGCGACGTGGCGCCGCCATAACGATCAGATCCGTTACCGCGCGCACGCTCCCCGCAGTGTAGGTTTCCAAGCACGGACCGTTTGCGCCGCGACAATCTGACACCCATCTGAGTTTCCGACAATCCGAGACAAGGGGTTGAGCGTTGAGCTTCCGGAGCCCCGGAGCCGGACGGGCGGTGCGCTTGCCCCGACGGCCGCGCCTGCTGATACCCGTACTGATCGCCCTGGTGGCGATCGTCGTATTACTGCTCGTCTTCGCGGGGATCTACACCGACTACCTCTGGTACGACTCGGTGCACTTCTCCTCGGTGTTCTCCACGATGCTGCTCACCCAGGTGCTGCTGTTCGTCGTGGGCGCCGCCCTGATGCTGGTCATCGTGGGCGGCAACATGGTGCTCGCGCACCGCACCCGCCCGATGTTCGGCCCGGGGATGTTCGGCGCGCCGCAGGGCGCCGACCGCTACCGGGTGGCCCTCGACCCGCACCGGCGGCTGGTCTTCCTGGTCGGCATGGGCGTCCTCGCCCTGTTCACCGGGTCGTCCACGGCCGGGCAGTGGAAGACCTGGCTCCTGTTCGCCAACGCCACGCCGTTCGGCCAGAAGGACGACCAGTTCGGGCTCGACCTCTCGTTCTTCATGTTCACGTATCCGTTCCTGCGGATGCTGCTGAACTTCCTGTTCACCGCCGTGATCCTGTCGATCATCGCGGCCACCGCCGTGCACTACCTGTACGGCGGCTTCCGCATCTCCTCGCCCGGAGGGGTGCACGCCACCCGGGCCGCCCGGGTCCACCTGTCGGTGCTGCTCGGCGTGTTCGTCCTGCTCAAGGGCGCGGCCTACTTCCTCGACCGGTACAGCCTGGTCTTCTCCGACCGGGGCAAGGTCTTCGGCGCCTCCTACACCGACGTGCACGCCGTGCTCCCGGCCAAGGGGATCCTCGCCGCAATCTCCATCATCTGCGCGCTGATCTTCTTCGCCGGCGTCATCCGCCCCGGTGGGATGTGGCCGGGGGCGGCGTTCGGGCTCCTCGTCCTGTCGGCCGTGCTGATCGGCACCGTCTATCCCTCGCTGGTCGAGCAGTTCCAGGTGCGGCCGAACCAGCAGAGCAAGGAGCAGGCGTACATCCAGCGCAACATCGACGCGACCCGCAAGGCGTACGGCGTCGATACGGCGAAGGTGACGGAATACAGCGCGAAGACCGACACCGACGCCTCCGTGCTGCAGACCGAGGCGTCGGCCATCCCCGGCATGCGCCTGCTCGACCCCAGCCTGCTGTCGCCGACCTTCCAGCAGAAGCAGCAGATCCGCGGCTACTACCAGTTCCCCGAGCAGCTCGACATCGACAGATACTCGGTCGACGGCAAGCTGCGCGACACCGTCGTGGCGGTCCGGGAGATCGGCCTCCCGCCGGAGGGCCAGCGCAACTGGATCAACAGCCACCTCGTCTACACGCACGGCTTCGGGTTCGTCGCCGCGCCGGGCAACAAGGTGGACAGCAGCGGCCTGCCGGTCTTCAGCGAGAAGGACATCCCGCCGGTCGGCGACCTCGGCGACTACGAGCCCCGCGTCTACTTCGGGGAGAACTCGCCCGACTACTCGATCGTCGGCGGCCCCAAGTCGGCCAGGCCGATCGAGCTCGACTATCCCCAGCAGGGACAGCAGGGCGACGACCAGCAGAACAAGACGGGCCAGGTCAACAGCACCTACGAGGGCAAGGGCGGCGTCTCGGTCGGCAACTTCTTCCGCCGCCTCCTCTACGCAGTGAAGTACGGCGAGACCAACCTGCTGCTGAACTCCAACATCAACTCCGAGTCGCGCATCCTCTACAACCGTGAGCCGGTGGACCGCATCCAGCAGGTCGCGCCGTTCCTCACGCTGGACCGCGACCCGTACCCGTCGGTGGTGGACGGCCGCATCGTGTGGATCGTGGACGCGTACACGACCTCCGACTCCTATCCCTACTCCGAGCGCAAGAGCCTGGAGTCGCTGACCACGGACGTCCAGAGCAGCCGGCTCGGGGTGCCGCAGGTGCCCAGGGACGAGGTCAACTACATCCGCAACTCGGTGAAGGCCACCGTGGACGCCTACGACGGCACGGTCACGCTCTACGCCTGGGACGAGAAGGACCCCGTCCTCCAGACCTGGCGGAAGGCCTTCGGTGGCGTCGTCAAGCCGGCCTCGGAGATCAGCCAGGACCTGCGCAACCATCTGCGCTACCCGGCCGACCTGTTCAAGGCCCAGCGGGAGATCCTGACCTCCTACCACGTCACCGACGCCAACGCGTTCTTCGGCGCGCAGGACTTCTGGAAGGTCCCGGAGGACCCGGCGACCCAGAAGAGCAAGCAGCCGCCGTACTACGTGACGATGAAGATGCCGGGCAGCGACACCGAGCGGTTCTCGCTGACGACCACGTTCGTGCCCAACCAGCGGCAGAACATGGCGGCGTTCATGGCGGTCGACGCGACCGCCGCGACGCCGAACCCGCAACTGGAGATCCTGCAGCTACCGAGCACGACCGCGGTGCAGGGACCACCCCAGGCGCAGAACCTGTTCGAGTCGAACCCCACGGTCTCGGAGCGGCTCAACCTGCTGCGCGGCACCGCCGGCGCGACCGACGTGCTGTACGGAAACCTGCTCACGCTGCCGTTCGGCGGCGGCCTGCTCTACGTCGAGCCGGTCTACATCCAGCCGCGTGCGGAGAGCTCGGGCAAGTATCCGACCCTGCGCAAGGTCCTCGTGCTGTTCGGCGAGAAGGTCGGCTTCGGCGACAACCTGAGCGAGGCGTTGCAGCAGGTATTCGGTGGCACCGTGGCCACCCCGCCGGAGCAGACGCCCGAACAGCAGCCCGAACAGCAACCGGACCAGGCCAATCAGCAGCCGGCCAACTCCTCGGCGCTCTCGTCCGCGCTCGACCGGGCGGAGCGGGCGTTCGAGGACTCCCAGAAGGCGCTGTCGGGCACCACGCCCGACTGGAAGGCGTACGGCGACGCGCAGAACGCCCTCAAGAAGGCGCTGGACGACCTGGCCAAGCTCAAGTCGGCGTCGGCGTCGGCGTTGCCGTCGTCGACGGCGACCCCGGCCCCGAGCGGGAGTGCGACACCGAGCGCGAGTGCGAGTTCGAGCGGCAGTCCCACGGCCGCCGCTCCCACCCCGGCGCCGAGCGGTTGAGCCCGTCCGGAGCCCCGCGCCCGTCAGGGCGCGGGGCTCCGGTTTGCCTCCTGGGGCGTGGCGGGATAGTCTCGTAGAGCCGACGCGGGGTGGAGCAGCTCGGTAGCTCGCTGGGCTCATAACCCAGAGGTCGCAGGTTCAAATCCTGTCCCCGCTACTCGAAGTCGAAGGCCCGGTGTCCGGAAACGGACACCGGGCCTTCGCGTTTCGCGGAGCCCATGGGGCTGATCGCCGTAAACGACGCCTTCGATGACCATATGTCCTGATTATCCACATATGCACACTTCGGTTAGCGTATGCGGCGTACCGGAGATTGAGTCGGATGACGCACGCCCTGGCTGGCGCTGTCCTCCTGCTGTGGTCGTCGATCGTGAGAACGAGGAGTATCCCCTTGAGCAGTCCCGTCCTGGAACCCGCGGCGCAGGCGTTCGTGGAGGCCACCGCGAACCCGCCCTATCTGTTCGACCTCGGGCCGGTGGACGGCCGCAAGACGGTGGACGAGGTGCAGAGCCCGGAGATCGAGGTGCCCGGGACCGAGAAGGAGAACCTGGGTGCGGTGACGATCTTCCGGCCCGCCGGCGTCGCCGGGCCGCTTCCGGTCGTCCTCTACATCCACGGCGCGGGCTGGGTGTTCGGCAACGACCACACGCACGACCGCCTCGCCCGCGAACTGGCGCTCGGCGTCGGCGCCGCCGTGGTGTTCGTCAACTACAGCCTCTCGCCCGAGGCGCGTTATCCCGTCGCCACCGACGAGAACTACGCCGCCCTGCGCTGGGTGGTCGAGCACGGCGCCGAGCACGGGCTCGACCCGGCCCGCATCGCCGTCGCCGGCGACTCGGTCGGCGGCAACATGACCGCGTCGCTCACCCTGACGGCGAAGGAACGCGGCGACGTGCGCCTGGCCGGCCAGGTGCTGTTCTACCCGGTCACCGACGCGAGCTTCGACACGGGCTCCTACCACCAGTTCGCCGAGGGCTACTTTCTCCGGCGGGACGCGATGCAGTGGTTCTGGGACCAGTACACGACCAGCGAGGAGCAGCGGGCCGAGATCACCGCGTCTCCGCTGCGGGCCACCACCGAGCAGCTCGCCGGGCTGCCGCCCGCCCTCGTCATCACGGCGGAGGCGGACGTGCTGCGCGACGAGGGCGAGGCCTACGCGGCGAAGCTCCGCGAGGCCGGTGTGCCCGTCACCGCGGTCCGCTATCTCGGCGTCATCCACGACTTCGTCATGCTGAACGCCCTGCGCGGCACCCACGGTGCCGGGGCGGCCATCGCCCAGGCCGTCGCGTTCCTGCGCGGCGTGCTCGCGCAGCCCTGACCGCCTCGCTCTTCGAGTCGAAGGCCCGGTGCCCGGAACGGGCACCGGGCCTTCGCGTTGCCAGGAGCACGCGGGGTTCTCTAGCGTCGTCGTGTGAGTGGAGTGTTGACGATTACCCAAGCCACCCCTGAGGACGGGAGCGTGGTCGGCGAGATCCACGCGGAGTCGTGGCAGGCGGTCTACGCGAAGTTCTTCTCCCCGGAGTTCGCCGCCGAGGCGGTCAGGCACCGGCGCGGCAAATGGCGTGACGTGCTCCTCCAGAATCGCGACACCGTCCTGCTCGGCGCGCTGGACGGCCGGCCGCTCGCCTTCACTTACTTCGGCGCCTCGCCGGGACGGCCGGAGGCCGCGGAGATCTTCGGCTGCTACGCCCATCCGGACGGCTGGGGGAACCGGCGTCGCCAACGCACTGATGGCCGCGACCCTGCGCGGAATCGGCGAGCAGGGCTTCGGACGGGTCCACCTCTGGACGCTCCGGGACACCCCGCAGTCGCGCCGCTTCTACCAGAAGAGCGGCTTCACCGAATCGGGCGCGGTCCGCGGCCACGACTTCGGCGACGGCCACCCCATCGAGCAGGTCGAGTACGAGCTGTCCCTCCCCTGACCCTGCACCCCCGCCCCAACCGACGTGGCACTTCGGGCGGCTAGGTGCGCGGGAAACGATTTGGTGTTCGCTCCGTGGGGGTGGGTAACATAGAGATACAACGACGCGGGGTGGAGCAGTTCGGTAGCTCGCTGGGCTCATAACCCAGAGGTCGCAGGTTCAAATCCTGTCCCCGCTACCACGAGGTGTCGTGAGACATCGAAAACCCCCGGGCCCACCGGTCCGGGGGTTTCTTCATGCCTGGAGTGTGGTTCGTGACGGCCGCTTCTTCTCGGCGCGCGAGGTCGCCGTCGGAGGCGGTGAGCCCCGCCGGCTGCCGCTGGCGGTCGCCGCGAGCGGGCGGCAGGGCATCGAGCCGGCGTCCCGGTTCGCCGCGGTCACCCGCTGATCGCGGACCGGCCGCGGAAGGTGAGCCGGTACGCGTGTGGGGTGGTGCCCAGGCGCCGGGCGAAGTGATGGCGCAGCGTGTCGATCGAGCCGAACCCGGCCCGCTCGGCAATGGTGGCGATCGGTTCGCCGGTGTTCTCGAGATGCCGCTGGGCCAGCAGCACGCGCTGCTCGGTGAGCCACTGGAGCGGTGTGGTGCCGATCTCCTGCCGGAAGCGGCGGGCGAAGGTACGCGGTGACATGTGGGCGTGGCGGGCCATGTCCTCCACCGTCAGGTCCTTGTGGAGGTTGGCCTGGAGCCACACCAGCAGCGATGCCAGCGCCCCCGCGCCGCGTTCGGGTTCCGCGCGCCTGATGTACTGCGTCTGGCCCCCGTCCCGGTACGGCGGCGCCACCATGCGCCGGGCGATGTCGTTGGCGACGGCGCTGCCCTGCTCCTTGCGCACCAGGTGCAGGCAGGTGTCGATTCCGGCGGCGGTGCCCGCGCCGGTGATGACCGGGTCCTCGTCGACGAACAGGACGTCCGGCTCCACCCGGGCCCGCGGGAAGCGGCGGGCGAGTTCCTCGACGTAGCGCCAGTGCGTGGTGCAGCGGCGGCCGTCCAGCAGGCCGGCCTCGCCGAGCAGGAAGGCCCCGGAGCAGATGCTGAGCACCCGGGCGCCGCGCCGTACCGCGGCTCGGAGCGCGTCGAACAGCTCCTCCGGGTGCCGGGCGCGCGGATCGGCGGCCGGGACGCCGATGAGGTCCGCCGATTCCAGCCTCTCCAGCCCGTGCGGGGTCTCGACCCGGAAGCCGTGCCTGGTGCGCACGCTCGTCCCGGTGGGGGAGACGACCGCGAAATCGTACCCGGGCAGGCCGTCGTCGCCGCGGTCGATCCCGAAGACCTCGCAGAACACTCCCAGCTCGAAGGCGTGCCCGCCGTCGAGGGCGAGGACGGCCACATCACGCAGCATCGGGCTTGTCCCTCCGGGAGGATGGCAGGAACTTCAGCCTAGTGGGCATTCCTGCCTCTCTCCTGTACGGGACCGGAGCTGGAAGGGTGGTGCCCACGAGGCCGGCTCGCCGGCCGTACCCGCGACCGCCCTCTTCGGCAGCGAGGCGAACCGATGAACCACACCCTCACCGTCACCGACGAGACGTCCGTGACGGCGGCTCAGGTCCTGCGCGGGCTCGCGCTCGACGAGGACCTCAAGCGGCGGGTCCCGGTGGATCCCGTGCTCGGCCCGCTCGCCCGCAGGGTGGCCCGGCGCTTCGTGGCCGGGGAGAGCCTGGAGGCCGCGCTGGAGCGGGTGACGGAGGTCCTCGCGAGCGGCCACCGGGCGAACCTCGAATACATGGGCGAGAGCTGCCGCGACGCGCGGCGGGCCGTGGCCGAGACCGATGCGTTCGTCGACGCCGCCATGAGGCTCGCGCCGGGATGCTCGGTCTCCCTGGACCTGTCCCACATCGGCCTCGCGGTTGATGAGGATCTCGCCCTCGACAACGCCACCCGCGTCGCCGAGGCCACCGAGGGCGCCGCGCGCGAGCTGATGATCTCGGCGGAGGGCTCCGGACGCACCGACGCCGTCCTGTCGGTGCACCGTCGCCTGTGCGAGCGCTTCACCCACGTGGGAATCACGGTCCAGGCGCGGCTGCGCCGCACGGACGCCGACCTGCGGGCGCTGCTGGACCTGCCCGGCCGGATCCGCCTGGTCAAGGGCGCCTTCCTGGAGCCGGAGAGCGTGGCATACACGCGGGAGGACCCCGCGCTGGCCGCCGCCTACCTGCGGTACGCCGAACTGCTGGCGGACACGGGGCATTCGTGCTCGTTCGCCACGCATGACTGGGAGCTCATCGGCCACATCGACCGTCATCTCGGCGGGACGGGGCACGACGGCGTGCCGTGGGAGTTCGAGACGCTGCTCGGTCTTGGCCGCGACCGTCTCGACACCATGGCGGCGAAGGGGCACCCCACGCGCGAGTACGTCGTCTTCGGCACCGAGTGGTGGCTCTACGTGTGCAACCGGCTGGCGGAGGACCCTCGGCGCCTGCTCCAGGCCCTCGTCGACGCGGCCTCTCCGGAAGCCTGACCCGGCGGGCCGGAGAAACGATTTGGCACCCTCACCGGAAACCGGGTAACGTCGTTAACACAACGACGCGGGGTGGAGCAGTTCGGTAGCTCGCTGGGCTCATAACCCAGAGGTCGCAGGTTCAAATCCTGTCCCCGCTACCACGTTCGAAGGCCCGGTCTCCGGAAACGGAGGCCGGGCCTTCGGCTTTGTATTCGGTGCCGTGGCCGACGTGCGGACGCAGCCGTTTTTCCTGATTTGTCGTGGGGCGACAACAATCTGGTGATAGATGTCGCACTGTGACATTGAGGCGGCACCCCCCGGTGGTGAAGGCTCCCCGCATGCAGGCCCGCATCACACTGGAGGACGTCGCCGCCCTGGCCCGGGGCTGTGCCGTGCTCGGCACCGGCGGCGGCGGTGACGTGCGCCCCGGCGCCATCGCCGCCCGGCGCGCGATCCGCGAGCACGGCGAGGTGCCGCTCGTGTCCCTGGACGATCTGCCCGCCGACGCGCTCGTGCTGCCGCTGTCGGGCATCGGCGCGCCGACCGTCAGCCACGAGATGATCCACGGTGAGGACGAACCCGTACGGATCGCCGAGGAGATCGAGCGGATCTTCGGCCGCCCGCCGGCCGCGGTGATGTCGTCGGAGATCGGCGGCGGCAACGGGGTCGCGCCGGTCGCCTGGGCGGCCAGGCTCGGCCTGCCGCTGCTCGACGCCGACGCCATGGGCCGGGCCTTCCCCGAGGTCCAGATGGTCTCGATGTACGTGGCGGGCATCCCGGCCAACCTCGTGGTCATGGCCGACGTCGCCGGCAACGTCGTGACGATCCGCCCGATCGACGGACTGTGGTCGGAGCGGATCGCCCGGGCCGTCTGCGTGGCGGCGGGGTCGAGCGCGCTGATGGCCGACTACGTGCTGACCGCCCGCGAGTGCGCGGGAGCGGTGATCGAGGGGACGGTGAGCCGGGCGATCGCGGTCGGCCGGGCGACCGAGGGCGCCGCCGACCCGCTCGCCGCCCTCACCGCCGAACTGGGCGCCGTACGGCTGCTCACCGGCAAGCTGGCCGATCTGGACCGCCGGACCACCGGCGGCTTCGCCCGCGGCACGGCGACGGTCGAGGGCACCGGCGACGACCGGGGCAGGACGCTGACCCTGGAGATCCAGAACGAGAACCTCGTCGCCCTGGAGGACGGCCGGGTCCGGGCCATGGTGCCCGACCTGATCACGGTGGTCGACACCCAGACGGCGACGGCGGTGCAGACTGAGGCGCTGCGGTACGGCCAGCGGGTCACCGTGCTCGCCTGGCCCTGCGATCCCCTCTGGCGTACGCCGAAGGGCCTGGAGACGGCGGGCCCGCGCGCCTTCGGCTACGACCTCGACTACCTGCCGGTGGAGAAGATCGCATGAGCGAGCGTAGCGAGCGAATCAGTGAACACAGCGGACTGCGCGAGGTGTTGACCTGCGCGCCTCCGGCACGACCGCACTCCGAGCCGCAAGGCGAGGAGGTGGCATGAGTATGAGCCTGCGGGTCGGGATCGACGTGGGCGGCACCAACACCGACGCGGTGGTGCTGGACGACGACGACCGGGTGCTGGCCACGGCCAAGCGGCCCACCAGCCCCGACGTAACCGAGGGCCTGCGCGCGGCGCTCGACGCGGTCCTCGCCGGGCTGCCGGACCCGCGCCTGGTCACCAGGGTGATGCTCGGCACCACCCACGCGACCAACGCGATCCTGGAGCGGCGGGCGCTCGGCCGGGTCGCCGTGCTGCGGCTCGGCGCCCCCGCGACCACGTCGGTGCCGCCGCTCAGCGAGTGGCCCGACGACCTGCGCGACACCGTGGCCGCCGGGACGGCGATCGTCCGGGGCGGCTACTTCGTCGACGGGAGCGAGATCGCGCCCCTGGACGAGGACGCGGTGCGGAAGTTCGTGGCCGGCACGCCCGCCGACGCGGTCGCCGTCACCGGCGTGTTCAGCCCGGCGAGCGCCGACCAGGAGAACCGGGTCGCCGAGATCATCCGGGCCGAGATCGGCGACGTGCCGGTGAGCCTCAGCCACGAGATCGGCTCGCTCGGCCTGCTGGAGCGCGAGAACGCGGCCGTGCTCAACGCCGCGTTGTACGGCGTGGCGCGCGACGTCACCGCCGCGTTGCGCGAGGCCCTGGCGTCGAGGGGCCTGGAGGTCGAGACGTACTTCGCGCAGAACGACGGCACGCTGATGGCGGTCGGCTACGCGGCCCGCTACCCGGTGCTCACGATCGGCTCGGGCCCGGCCAACTCGCTGCGCGGCGCGGCGTACCTGTCGGGCGTCGCCGACGCGATCGTCGCCGACGTCGGCGGCACCTCGACCGACCTCGGCGTGCTCGTGGGCGGCTTCCCCCGGGAGTCGGCCGCGGCGGTCGAGATCGGCGGCGTCGCGACGAACTTCCGGATGCCCGACATCCTGTCGATCGCGCTCGGCGGCGGCACGATCGTCGGGGCGGAGCCGCGCTCGGTCGGCTACCGCATCGGCGCCGAGGCCCTCGTCTTCGGCGGCTCCACGCCCACCATGACCGACGCGGCCGTCGCGGCCGGGCGGGGAGTGGTCGGCACCCACCCCGTCCCGGGGGAGTGGCGCGAGAGGCTGGCCCACGCCGTACGGGCCGCCGACGAGGCAGTCGCGGACGCGGTGGACCGGGTGGCGCTCGGCCGGGCCGACCGGCCGCTCGTGGCGGTCGGCGGCGGCGCGTTCCTGCTGGCCGAGTGGGTGCCGGGGGCGCGCGAGGTGATCCGGCCGGAGCACGCGGAGGTCGCCAACGCCGTGGGCGCGGCCATCGCGCTCGCCAGCGGGCGGATCGAGACGATCGTCCCCGCCGCGGGGGGCGGGAGCGCCAGGGCTAGATTGATCGACAACGCCAAGGAGGAGGCGGCCGCGAGGGCCGTCGCCGCCGGGGCGGACCCCGAATCGGTCCAGATCGTCGAGCTCAGCGAGATCCCCCTCAGCTACCTTCCTGAGCCCGCGGTGCGCCTGCACGTCAAGGCCGCCGGTCCTCTCGCCCGGCCGGCCGGATAGGAAAGGAACCCCTCCTCATGCGCTGGCACAAGCGTCTTCTCGCGGCGGGAGCCGTGGCCGCAGTGACCCTCTCCGCCGCCGCCTGCGCGGGTGGGCAGGTCCGCGGCGCCGCGGACTCCACCGAGCCCGCCCCGTCGGCGGGCGGAGCCGGGAGCGCGGCCGACAGCACGTTCACGTACGTCCCGAACCTCGACGTCGTCACCGACTGGGACCCCGCGAGCTCGTATTCCAACGAGATCATCGCGATGCAGAACATCTACGAGTCGCTGACCCGGTACAACCCGCAGACGAAGAAGGCCGAGCCGCGGCTGGCCTCGTCGTGGACCTCCTCGCCCGACGGCAAGAAGTGGACCTTCACCCTCCGGGAGGGCGCGACGTTCCACACCGGCAAGCCGGTGGACGCCGCCGCGGCGAAGGCGTCGATCGAGCGCACCATCAAGGAGGGCCAGGGCGCAGCCTACATCTGGAGCGCGGTCAAGAAGATCGAGGCCAAGGACGCCACGACGCTGGAGTTCACGCTCAAGTACCCCACCCCGCTCGACCTGGTCGCCTCGGCCGGATACGCGGCGTACGTCTACGACACCACGGCCGCCTCCGGCGACCTCAAGAAGTGGTTCGGCGAGGGCCACGACGCGGGCTCCGGGCCGTACACGGTCGAGAGCTGGCAGAAGGGCAAGGAGACCGAGCTCACGCTCAAGGCGTACGACGGCTACTGGGGCGGCTGGGACGGCGCCCACTACAAGAAGCTCGCCTTCCGGGTCACGCCCGAGCTGACCACCGCCTGGCAGCTGCTGCAGCGCGGCGAGGTGTCGTTCGTGCAGCGGCTCAACTCCCAGCTGTTCGCCCAGGCGGGGAACACGAACACGGTGCAGACCGCGCAGACGCCGTCGTTCCAGAACCTGCTCGTGCTGTTCAACACGGCCGACGGCCCGCTCAAGGACGTGAAGCTGCGCCAGGCCCTGCAGAAGGCGATCGACTACGACGGCCTCGTGGCGGCGCTGAAGGGCGCGGGCGTGGCCGCCAGCGGCCTGGTGCCCGAGGGCCTGCTCGGCTACACGCAGGGCCTGACCCCCAAGCAGGACCTCGCGGGCGCCGAGGCGCTGCTCAAGGAGGCCGGCTACGGCCCCGGCGGCAAGCAGCTGGAGCTGTCGCTGACCTACGCCCAGGGCGACAGCGACCAGGAGCTGCTGGTCACGCTGCTCAGCTCGGCGCTCGACAAGCTGAACGTCAAGCTGTCGGCCAAGCCGCTGCAGTGGACCACCCAGTGGGACCAGGGCAAGGCGAAGGACCCCGCCAAGCGGCAGGACGTCTTCGTCATGTACTGGTTCCCCGATTACGCCGACGCCTACTCGTGGTTCGTCAACGTCTTCCACGGTGAGGACGCGGTGCAGTTCAACCTCTCCTACCTGAAGGACGCGGCGGTCGACAAGGAGATCGACGGGCTGCCCGCGCTCACCGCGACCGACCAGCCCGCCGCGGAGAAGGCGTACTCCGGCCTCCAGGAGAAGATCATCAACGAGAAGGCCGCGGTGGCCGTGCCGTACGTGCAGACCTACCAGCGGGCGTTCGCCAAGTCGGTCCAGGGCTACACGGACAACCCGGCCTACCCGAACGTGGTGTTCGCCTACGACCTGAAGCCCGGCGCCTGACCATGCCGGGGTACCTGATCCGCCGGCTCGGCCAGGCCCTCCTGGTCGTGGCCGGCGTGATCGTCCTCACGTTCGCCGTCATGCGCCTGGTCCCCGGCGACCCGGCCGTGGCGTACGCGGGGCCCAAGGCGACGGCGGCCGAGCTCGCCGACGCCCGGCGGCGGTTCGGGCTGGACGACCCGCTGCCGGTGCAGCTGTGGAACTACGTGCGCGACCTGCTGGGCGGCGACTGGGGGACCAGCCTGCACACCCGGCGTCCTGTGCGCGACGACCTCTTCCAGGCGTTCCCCGCCTCACTGGAGCTCGTCGGCGTCGCGCTCGTCGTCGCGCTGGTCGTGGGCATCCCCCTGGGGATCGCCGCCGCCCGCTACAAGGGCCGCCTGCCCGACCTGTCCGTACGGCTGTCGTCGATGCTGGCCGTCTCGGTGCCGGTGTTCTGGCTGGCCCTCGCCCTGCAGACGGTCTTCGCCAGCGGCCTCGGCTGGTTTCCGGTCGCCGGGGAGTACGACGCGTCGCTCGACCGGACCAGCCCGCTGCACCTCTACACGAACATCACCGCTGTGGACGCGCTGATCACCGGCAACTGGCCGATCCTGGCGAGCACGCTGTCGCACCTGGTGCTGCCCGCCCTGGTGATCGCGGCGTACCCGGCGGGGGTGGTCGCCCAGATGACCAGGGCCGCGCTCATCGAGGAGTCGTCGCGCGAGCACGCGCGGCTGGAGCGCGCGCTCGGCTTCGGGGAGACCGCCGTGCTCACCCGGTTCTCCCTGCGCCCGGCGCTGAACCCGGTGCTGGCGCTGATCGCGCTCGTCTTCGCCTACTCCATCGTGAACGGCTTCCTCGTGGAGGCCGTCTTCAACTGGCCGGGCCTCGGGCGGTACGCCGCCGACTCGATCCGCTCGCTCGACACGCCCGCCATCGCCGGCGTGACGCTGCTGGTCGCCGTGCTGTACGTCGTCGCCAACCTCGTCGTGGACCTCCTCCAGGGCGTGGTGGACCCGAGAGTGAGGGCGCGATGACCACTCCGGCACTGCCCCTCTACCGGCGTACGCCGCTGCGGCGCCTGGCCGGGGTGGACCGGCTCGCGGTGGCGGGCGGCGTGCTGCTCGGGATCGTCGTGCTCGCGGCGCTGCTCGCGCCGTGGATCGCCCCCTACCCGGAGGACGGCGGCTCGGCCACGCATCCCCTGGAGGCGCTGCTGCCGCCGGGCGGTGACCACTGGTTCGGCACCGACCAGGTCGGCCGCGACGTGTTCAGCCGGGTCCTGTTCGGCGCGCGCACCTCGCTGTTCATCGCCGTCGCGGTGCTCGCCGTCAGCGGCGTGGCCGGAGTCGCGCTCGGGGTGGTCGCGGGGTACGCCGGCGGCTGGGCCCGCGATGTGATCATGCGGGTGACCGACGTCTTCCTCGCCTTCCCCGCGCTGCTGCTGTCGCTGGCGCTCGCCGTGGTGCTCCAGCCGAGCGTGACCACCGTGATCGTGGCGATCGCGATCACCTGGTGGCCCTGGTACGCCCGGCTCACGGCGTCGGTCGCCGCGTCGGTGTCCACCCGGGGGTTCGTCGACTCCGCGCGCTGCCTCGGCGTGCCCGCGCCGCTCATCGTGCTGCGGCACGTGCTGCCCAACTCGCTCACGCCGGTGCTGGTGCAACTGTCGCTGGACGGCGGCGGGGTCATCCTCACCGCCGCCGCGCTGTCGTACCTCGGCCTCGGCGCCCACGAGCCGACCCCCGAGTGGGGCCTGATGGTCCAGCAGGGCCAGTCGCTCTTCACCACCGACTGGTGGGTGGTGACCTTCCCCGGCCTCGCCATCCTGGTCACCGCGTTCGCCTTCAACGTGCTCGGCGAAGGGCTGAGGGCGAGGCTGGCCCGATGAGTTTGATCAGCGTCAGGGACCTCGTCGTCCGGATCGGCGACCGGGTCATCGCGTCGGTCCCCGAGCTCGACGTCGCCGCCGGGGAGTGCGTGGCGATCGTCGGCGAGAGCGGGTCGGGCAAGACGACGACCCTGCTCAGCACGCTCGGCCTCGTCCACGGCGCCGACGTCGCCGGGAAGATCCGCGTCGGGGAGACCGACGTGCTCACGGCGAGCCCGGCGCGGCTGCGGGAGATCCGCGGTTCGCGCGCCGCCCTGGTCGTGCAGAGCCCGCAGGCCGCGCTCAACCCCACCATGCGCCTCGGCACGCTGATGCGCCGCGCGCTCGCCCGGCACGGGGTGAAGGGCGCGCGGGCGCGGGAACGGGCCGAGGAGGCCGTCCGCGCGGTGCTGCTCGACCCGGAGATCCTGCGCCGTCATCCCCACCAGGTGTCCGGCGGCCAGGCGCAGCGGTTCGTCATCGCGCTGGCCCTCGCGCTCGGCGCGCAGGCCCTGCTGGCCGACGAGCCGACCAGCGCGCTGGACGTCACCGTGCAGGCCGAGGTGGTCGCGGTGCTGCGGCGGCTGCGCGACGAGCGCGGCCTCGCCGTGCTGCTGGTCTCCCACGACCTCGCGCTGGTCTCCACGATCGCCGACCGGGTCGTGGTGATGCGCGACGGCGCGGTGGTCGAGAGCGGCCCCGCCGCCGAGGTGTTCGCCCGGCCGCGCGACCCCTACACCCGCGAACTGATCGCCGCCGTCCCCCGGCTGCCCGAGCCTGAGGAGGGGTCATGACGTTGCTCGCCGCCGAGGGGGTCACCCTCGCGTACGGCACGACGGCGGTGGTCCACGACGTGAGCCTCACCGTGGACGAGGGCGGGGTGGGCCTGATCGGGGAGAGCGGCTCGGGCAAGACGACGCTCGCCCGCGCCCTGCTCGGCCTCCTGCGCCCGCGCTCCGGCGTGGTCAGGTACGGCTCCGCCGACCTCGCCGGGCTCGGCCGCGCGGGCCGGGCGGAGTTCCGCCGGGCCGTGCAGCCGGTCTTCCAGGACGGCAGCGAGGCGCTCGACCCCCGCATGACCGCGGGGGCGTCGGTCGCCGAGGCGCTGACCACCCATCACCGGGTGCCCAGGGACGAGCGGCGTGACCGGGTGGCCGCGCTCCTCACCGGCGTCGGGCTCGATCCCGCGCTGGCCGGGCGCAGGCCGCACGAGATGTCCGGCGGCCAGCGGCAGCGGGTGGCCATCGCCCGCGCCCTCGCCGTGGAGCCCCGGCTGCTGGTGCTCGACGAGCCGACGAGCGCGCTCGACGTCACCGTGCAGGCCCGGATCCTCGACCTGCTGGAGGGCCTCGCCGCGGACCGCGGGCTGGGCTATCTGCTCATCACCCACAACCTCGGCGTCGTGGGGCGGCTGTGCCGCACGTCGTCGGTGCTGTTCGCCGGGCGGGTGGTCGAGTCGGGCCCGACCGCCGACCTGCTCACCCGGCCGGCCCATCCGTACACCCGGGCGCTGCGCGACGCGGTGCCGCGCCTCGGCGGCGAGCCGCCGCGTACGGCCGGGCGGACGGAGGCGGCGCCGGCGCCCACGGGCTGCCCCTTCCGGCTGCGCTGCCCCTGGGCGGCGGACCGCTGCCGCGACGAGGCGCCGGAGCTTCGTGAGCTGGGAGGACGTAAGGTGGCGTGTCACCGCGCGGAGGAGGTGCTGACCACCCCTGCCTCCTCCATCCCGGCCTCCCCGGCCGCGCGCGTTCCCCGCGACGGAGGTGAGGCACCCGATGCGCCGCGTCAGTGACCTGCTGCGGACCCCCGCGGGCCGGCGGCTGACGCTCGTCGCCGGGCCCTGGGACGCCCGGGAGGTCGACAGCGTCGTCCTCGTCGACGAGATGCGCGAACTCGCCGAGGCGGCTCCCGGCGCGCTGGCGATCCTGTCCCGCCACGCCATGCGGTCGTGTGACGTGCCCGGCGCGCTGCGCCTCGCCGGGGGCCGCGGCCTGGCCGGGATCGTGCTGCCGGGCCCCTCCGGCACCTCCCCGGAGATGGTGGAGGTGGCCCGGCGGGAAAGGGTCGCCCTGCTCGCCGGGGCCTCCGGCCACTCTCTCTCCGACACCGTGCTCGGCCTCAGCGCCGCCGTGCGCGCCGACCCCGGGTTGCTGCTGCGCCGTACGCGGGAGGCGATCGACGGCCTCGGCGCGATGGAGGGCGCGGGCGAGGACGACATCCTGCGCGCGGCCTCCGCCTCGGTCGGGGTCGGCTACCGGGCGTCGGGCCTGGCCGCGCCCGGGGCGAACGCGACCGTGATCCGGATCGGCGGACGGCCGGACGGCTATGTGTGCTGGGACGGCGAGGACCCGGCGGCGGCGATCGTCGCCCAGGTCGTCGCGACCACGCTCGGCCGGGTGCGGGCGGCCGCCCGCGAGGCGGAGGCGGCCCGCGAGCGCGCGCTGCTGGCCCTGCTCGGCGCCAGGGACGGTGGTGCCGCCGCCCGCCGCGCCCGGCACGCGGGCGTGCCCGTCGAGGGCTGGCACGTGGCCGTGTTCCTGCGCGACCCCGCTGCCGGGGTGGCGGACGTCGTGCTGCGGGAGGCGCGCGCGGCGGCCGGCGCGGCCCTGCCCGGCCTGGTGGGCCTCGGCGAGGCCGCCGACCTGGCCGCGCCGCCGCTGGTCACCCGGTGGCAGGACGGCGTGCTCGTGGTGCTCACCACCGACGAGCGGACGACCGCCCGCGCGCCCGCCGGAGGGCCGCCGGGCCACGGCACGGACCCGGGCGCGGGACTTGATGCGGGACTGGGCATGGGAGTGGGGACCTGCCAGGCGGGGCCCGACGGGCTGCGCCGTACGGCGTCGCAGGCCCGCGCCGCCGCCGCCCGCGCGGAGGCGGGGCAGGCCGTCGCGTTCGACCGGCTGGGCGTGCACGCGCTCCTCGCGGAGCTGGGCAGTAGCGAGAGCGCCCTGATGGCCGCTCGCGACCTGCTCGCCCCGCTGGAGCGCCTCGGCGCCCTCAGCGCCCACGCGGTGCCCACCCTCAAGGCGTACCTGGACTGCTGGGGCTCCCGGACCAGGGCGGCGGAGCTGCTCAGCCTGCACCCCAACGCGGTGGCCCACCGGATCAGGCGCATCGCCGAGACACTCGACGCCGACCTGTCCGATCCGCAGACTCGCTTCGCGCTCCAGCTCGCCTGCCACGTGGTGCTCGACCACGACTGTCTCCCGGGGACAACAACGTCGATCACGTCGTCGTGAGGACACATCGACGCGGCGTGCGCCTCGTCCTACCGTGCCGGGCATGACCACCGTGATCGGAGTGGACGTCGGCGGCACCTTCACCGACCTCGTCCTGCACGACGCCGCGACCGGCGAGATCAGGGTCGCCAAGCGGCCCACGACGCCGGCGGCGCCGGAGCGCGGGGTGCTCGCCGCGGTCGACGCGGCGGTGCCGCCGGACCTGCTCGCCCGCTGCCGCCACTTCGTGCACGGCACCACCGTCGGCCTGAACGCGCTGCTCGAACGGCGCGGCGCGACCGTCGGTCTGATCACCACGGCCGGGTTCCGCGACGTGCTGGAGATCCGCCGCGGCGACCGCGACGACCCCTACGACCTGTTCTGGACCCCGCCGCCGCCGCTCGTGCCCCGCCGGCTGCGCCTGGAGGTGACCGAACGGGTGGCCGCCGACGGCTCGGTCGTACAGACCCTGGAGCCGGAGGACGTGCGGCGGGCCGCGGAGGTCTTCGCGGCCGAGGGCGTGGACGCCGTCGCGATCGTGCTGGTGAACTCCTACGCGAACGCCGCGCACGAGACGAGGGTCGCCGAGCTGCTCGCGCGGGCCGGGTTCACCGGGCCGGTCTCGCTGTCGCACGAGGTCTCGGGGGAGTACCGCGAGTACGAGCGCACCTGCACCACGGTCGTGGACGCGTTCGTCCGGCACCGGATGGGCCCCTACCTGCACGACCTCGACCGCGAGCTGCGGGCCAGGGGCTTCGCCGGCGACCTGCTCGTCACCCGCTCCGGCGGCGGGGCGCTGACGCTGGCCGAGGCCGCGGCCCGGCCGTTCGAGACGATCCTGTCCGGCCCGGTGGCCGGGGCCGCCGCGACCGCCCGTCTCGCCGCCACCCTCGGCATCGGCACGGCGGTGGCCGCCGACGTCGGCGGCACAAGCTTCGACACCGCGCTCGTCGAGGACGGGCGGCTGCCGCTGCTCTACCAGGGCGAGGTCGTCGGCCTGCCGCTGCAGAGCCCCTGGGTGGACGTCCGGTCCGTCGGCGCGGGCGGCGGGTCCGTGGCGTACGCCGACGCGGGCGGCCTGCTGCGGGTCGGCCCGCGCAGCGCGGGCGCCGACCCCGGGCCCGCCTGCTACGGGCGCGGCGGGACCGAGCCGACGGTCACCGACGCGGCCCTGCACCTCGGCATGATCCCGCGCGGGCACATCTCGGGCGGCATCGAACTGTCCGAGGACGCGGCGGCCCGCGCGCTCGCGCCGCTGGCGGGCCCGACCGGCATCGACGGCGTGGACGCGGTCGCGGTGGGCGTGATCAGGATCGCCGCCGCGCACATGGCCCAGGCCGTGCGCGGCGTGACCGTGGAGCGGGGCGTGGACCCGCGCGGCGCGGCCGTCGTCGCCTTCGGCGGCGCCGGGCCGGTGTTCGGCTGCCTGCTCGCCGACGAACTCGACGTGGACACCGTCGTCGTGCCGCCCAACGCGGGCAACTTCTCCGCCGTCGGGCTGGTGCAGGCGGACGTCGTCCGCTCGGCCGCCCGCACCCTGGTGCGTCCCCTCGACGACGCGGCGCTGCCGGTGGTCGGACGGCTGGCGGAGACGCTCTTCGAACGGCTCGCACAGCCGGAGGCCGTCCGGGAGGTCGACCTCGACCTGCGCCACCGGGGGCAGGAGCACACGCTGACGATCCCCGTACGCCTGGAAGACGACGACCTGGCGGCCGTGTCCGCCCGGTTCTCCGAGGCCTACCACCGGGCCTTCGGCCACACCCTGCCCGACCCGCTGGAGGTCGTCACCGTACGGGCGACCAGCCGGATCGTGCTCGACGACGCCCGCCCCCTGGTGCCGGCCCCGCCGCCCGCCGAGCAGGAGGCCGGGCGGGGGACGACGCGGCTGTGGTCGTTCCGTCAGGAGGCCTTCGCCGAGGCTCCGGTCGTCCGCCGGGAGGACCTGCGCGGCGTGGCCGAGGGCCCTCTGCTGGTGGTGGAGCCGACCGCGACCACCTACGTGGACGCCGGCTTCGCGGTGGAGGCGCATGAGAGCGGCAGCCTCATGATCACAAGAAAGGAACGGCGATGAGCGTCGTCCGCACCCGCTACGCGGAGGTCCACCCCGGGCTGGGCGACGGCGCCGACCCGGTCACCACCGAGATCATCCGGCAGGGCCTGAACGCCGCCGCCGACCAGATGAAGCAGTCGCTGATCCGCACCGCCTTCTCGCCGATCATCTACGAGGCGCTGGACTTCGCGGTCGCGTTCTACGACGCGGACATGTGCATGCTGGCGCAGGCCCCGACGCTGCCGGCGTTCATGGGCACGCTCGGCTTCTGCGTCCGGGAGGCCGTCGAGGGCGTCGGCGGGCCCGCCGCGCTCAGCCCCGGTGACGTGATCCTCTACAACGACCCGTACGGCACCGGCTCGCACCCCCAGGACGCGGCGATGGTGGTGCCGATCTTCCACGACGACGAGCTGGCCGGCTACTCGGTGATCAAGGCCCACTGGCTCGACATCGGCGGCAAGGACCCCTACTGCACCGACACGATCGACGTCCACCAGGAGGGCACGATCTTCCCCGGGGTCAAGCTGTACGACGCGGGGCGCCTCGTCAGCGACGTCTACCGGATGATCCTCGCCAACAGCCGGATGCCCGAGATGGTCATCGGGGACATCAACGCGATGGTCGCCGGGGCGCGGACCGGGGCCGAGGCCCTCGGCGCGCTCGTGCGGCGGCACGGCCTCGGCGTCTTCCGCCGGTGCGTGGCCCGGATGTACGCGCACGGAGAGGCGCTGGTGCGCGGCTGGTTCGAGCGCCTCCCTGACGGCGTCTACCAGGCGTCCAGCGTGATCGACTCCGACGGGGTCACCGGCACGCCGATCCCGTTCGGCGTCGAGGTCGTCGTTGACGGCTCGTCGGTGACCGTCGACCTGACCGGCTGTCCCGATCAGGTGGGCGGGCCGGTGAACTGCCCGCTGCCCTCGACGGTGGCGGCGGTGCGGATCGCGGTGTCCTTCCTCGCCGGGGCGGGCGAGCAGCCCAACGAGGGCCACTTCCGCCCCCTGGAACTGCTCACCCGGCCCGGCTCGCTGTTCCACCCCCTGCGGCCCGCGCCCTGCTTCATGTACGGCATCCCCTCCGACCACGCCATCGAGCTGATCATCAGGGCGCTCGCCGGGGCCGTGCCGGGATCGGTGCCCGCCGCGAGCGGCGGGGACATCAACGCCCTGGTGTGGTGGGGCAACCGCGAGGCCACCGGAGAGCCCTGGGCGGACGGCGCGCCGCACCCCGTGGGCCAGGGCGCCTCACGGTCGGCCGACGGCGCGAGCGCGCTGATGTACATCTCCGAGTCGGCCACCCGCTTCACCCCGGCCGAGGTCTGGGAGGCGCGCAACCCCTGGCGGATCGAACGGCTGGCGCTGGCGGAGGACTCCGGCGGCCCGGGCCGTCACCGTGGCGGGCTCGGGCTCGACCTGTCCTTCCGGATCCTGGAGGACCAGTACCTCACCGCGGGGCTGGCGAGGACGGCGCTCGCGCCCTGGGGCCTGGAGGGCGGCCTGCCGGGCCGGCCGAACCGGCTGACCGTGGAGTATCCCGACGGGCGGGCCGAGGAGTTCTCGCTGAAGACGCGGATCTTCCTGCCGAAGGGCGCGGTCGTGCACCTGCGCACCGGCTCGGGCGGCGGGTACGGCCCGCCGGAGGAGCGCGACCCGGAGGCCGTGCGCGCGGACCTGCGGGAGGGATACATCACCCCCGGGCACGCCCGGCGCCACTACCCCCACGCGCTCTGAGAACCGGGGGCCACGCATCGGGGGTCACGCATCGGGGGTCACAGGGCTGTCACAGGGCCTGGAGGCCGCCGATCACCTCGGTGAGGAGCTTCTCGGTCGGGAAACGCGCGACGTTGGCGGGCGGGCGCACCTTCACGAGCCCCTGCTCGTGGAGGTCGCCCACGAGCACCCGTACGACGCCGAGCGGCAGGTCGATGGCCACGGCGATGTCCGCGAGCGACGCCGCCCGCGCGCACAGGCTCAGGATCATCCACTGCTCCGGACCGAGGCTGACCGGCGTCGGCCCGCCGATCGCGGTCACGATCGCGACGATGTCGATGTCCTTGTTGGACGGCCGGACGCGCCCGCGGGTCAGGGCGTAGGCCGGGACGACGGGCCCCGCCTCCTCGTCCAGCCACTGGTCCTGCATGCGGTCGCTCACCTCGGGTCCTCCTGGCCGGCGTGCTTGTCGTTCTTGGGCCCCCGGTTGAACGAGGCGAGGATGATGTCCTCCGGGGTGACCTCCTCCGTCTGCAGGCGGGTGAGGTCGTCGTCCTTCGGATAGACCATGAGCGCGGATGGGATCAGCACGATGGCGGTCGTTCCTCCGTATGGCGAGGGCCGCAGGGTCACGCGGACGTCCCGCCGGGCGGCCAGGCGCGCGACGACGAACAGCCCCATGCGGTCGGTGTCCGCGATGTCGAACTCGGGGGCGTTCGCCAGGCGCTCGTTCAGCTCCGCGAGCCGTTCCTTGGTCAGCCCGAGCCCGCGGTCCTCGATCTCCACGGCGAAGCCGGTACCCACGATCTCGCCGCGTACCGCGACCGGCGTGTGCGGCGGGGAGTAGACCGTGGCGTTCTCGATCAGCTCGGCGATCAGGTGGATGACGTCGGCGACCGCGGACCCGTCGAGCCCGTGCTCCTCCATCGGCAGCACGTTCACCCGGGCGTAGTCCTCGACCTCGGCCGCGGCGCCGCGTACGACGTCGTACATCGGGACGGGCTTGCGCCAGGCGCGGCCCGGGACCGAGCCGGACAGGATGATCAGGCCCTCGGCGTGGCGGCGCATGCGGGTCGTCAGGTGGTCGAGCCGGAACAGCTCCTCCAGCATGTCCGGTTCGGTCGCGTACCGCTGCATGCCGTGGAGCTGGGTGCGCTGCCGGTGCAGCAGCGTCTGGCTGCGCCGGGCGAGGTTGAGGAAGACCTGGCTGACCCCGCGCTGCAGGCGGGCCTGTCCGATCGCGGCCTCCACCGCGGCCTGCTGGACGGTCGAGAACGCCCGCCCCACGTCCTGGATCTCGGCCGTCCCGCCCAGCGTCCGGATCGGCGGCGCCTCCGTCGCCAGGTCGACCTCGTCGCCGCTTCTGAGCTTGGCCAGCACCCGGGGCAGCCGCTGGTTGGCGAGGTCGAGCGCGGCCTGCCGCAGCCCGGCCAGCTCGCGGGCGAGACGGCCGCCGACGTGCATCGAGATGAGGATCGAGGCGACGACCGCGAGGAGGCCGAAGCCGCCGGCCAGCACGGCCCGCCGCAGGATCGAGTCGGCGATCGGCGCGGCCCGCCGGGCGAGCAGCGACGCGGCCTCGGTCTGCGCCTTCTGGAACGAGTCGGCGAGGTCGTCGGAGGTCGACTGCCAGACCCGCTGCGTACGCGCCGAGATCCGCGGCGCCTTGATGATCTGCTCTTCCTGGAGCCGCAGCCGCTGGTAGAGGGGCGTGGTGATCAGATTCACGTGGAGCTGCCGCAGGGTCGTGTCCAGCTCCGGCAGTGCCTGGTCGATGAGGAACCGCCGGTTGCCCACGAGCTGGGTGAACAGCTTGCGCTCCTCGTCGGTGAGCCCGCCCGGCGCGGCCGCGGCGAGGGCCTGCTCCCGGGTCAGCAGCTCCTTGGCGTACCCCAGCGAGATCACGACCCGCGACTGCTGGTAGATCGGGATGTCGTTGATCAGGGCGAGGCTGTAGTGCATCCGGTAGATCGCGTCGCTGACGAGGTTGTAGGTCTCGATGGCGTGCAGCCGCTCCGACAGCCCCTCGTCCACCTCGGCGCGGATCTCGTCCACCCGGGCCAGGCCCTGCAGCATCTCGTCCACCTGCGCGCGCATGGCGGTGGTGGTGGCCGAGCGGGACTCCCGCGACAGGGCCAGGGTGCGCACCCGCTCCCGGGCGGCGTTGGTGCGCTGCCGCTGCAGGCCCAGCGCCGTGCGGTCGTTCTGGCTCCGGGAGCCGAGGGAGCGGGCCGTCGCCATCCGCTCCGCCTGCAGTTCGACGATCAGGGAGTCGGCGGGCTGCCGCAGCGTGGACCACAGCGTGTTGTACGTGCGCAGGCTCAGGCTCTCCTCGATGGTCACGCCGGCGGTGACCGCCCACAGCGTGACCAGCGAGAACAGGGGGACGAGCAGCAGGCCGATGATCCGGGACCTGATCGGCCGGTCACGCCCGCGCGCAGTCATGGCACCTCGCCACGTGAGGTACAAGCCTCACATTGAACACTTTTGCGACAGAGATAGAGGTTAGCAGTGAGATCGCCAGCACGCGGCCCCGGTGATCAATTGCCGGAAATATCACGGCCAAGCGTGATCTTGCAGTAGCTTCGATCATGATAGACACGGAAAGGACCCGCCCGCATGCGCCGTTTTCTCGTCATGGGAGTGATGGCGGTGCTGGCCCTCACGGGATGCGGCGGGGGTGAGCCCGCCGCGATCTCCGCGGCGGGGCTGTCCTCGGCGAAGGACTCGACTTTCGTCTACCTGCACCATCTCGACATCGTCACCGACTGGGATCCCGCCAGTTCCTACTCCAACGAGATCGTCGCGATGGAGAACATCTACGACTCGCTGACGATCTACAACCCCCGCACGCGGCGGGCCGGCCCACGCCTGGCCGTGGCCTGGACGTCGTCGGCCGACGGCAAGACCTGGACCTTCACGCTGCGCGAGGGCGTGGTCTTCCACACCGGCCGGCCGGTGGACGCGGCGGCGGTCAAGGCGTCCGTCGAGCGCACCAAGCGGCTGGGCGCCGGAGCGGCCTACATCTGGGACTCCGTCCAGCAGATCGTCGTGCGGGACCCGCTCACCGTGGAGTTCCGCCTCAAGTACGCCGCCCCGCTCGACATCATCGCCTCCTCCGGCTACGCCGCGTTCGTCTACGACACCCACGCGGCCGGCTCGGGCGACCTCGGGAAGTGGTTCCAGACCGGCCGTGACGCGGGCTCGGGACCGTACACGGTGGCGAGCTGGACGAAGGGCAGGGAGAAGGAACTGGTCCTGCGGGCCTTCGACGGCTACTGGGGCGGCTGGGACGGCCCGCACTACCGGAACGTCGAGTTCCGCGTCACCCCCGATCCCGACCGGGCGTACCGGATGCTGCTGCGGGGCGAGGCGAGCTACGTGCAGCGGCTGAACACCCAGCTGTTCCTGCGGGCCAGGGCGACCGCGGGCGTGCGGACGATCCAGGTGCCGTCGTTCCAGAACCTGCTCGTGTTGTTCAACTCCGCCTCCGGCCCGCTGGCCGACGTACGGCTGCGCAAGGCGGTGCAGAAGGCCATCGACTACGACGGGCTGATCACCCGGATGAGGGGAGCGGCCGCCCCCGCGTCCGGTCTGGTGCCCGAGGGCCTGCTCGGTCACGTGCCCGGCCAGAGGTCGCGGCAGGATCTGGCCGGCGCCGCCGAGCTGCTCGCCCAGGCCGGGTACGGCCCCGACGGCGCGCCGCTGCGCCTCACGCTGACCTACGCCGAGGGCGACGACGACGAGGCGCTGCTCGTACGCCTGCTCACCGACGCGCTCGCCTCCCTGAACGTCCAGGTCGAGGCCAAGGCCATGCAGTGGAACGACCAGTGGAGCCGGGGCAAGGCCACCGATCCCGCGAAACGCCAGGACATCTTCGTCATGTACTGGTATCCCGACTACGCCGACGCCTACTCGTGGTTCCTGAACGTCTTCCACAGCGCCGAGCCGGTGTCCTTCAACCTCACCTACCTGAAGGACAAGAACCTCGACGAGCGGATCGACACCCTGCCGTCACTCGTGACGAGCGACCGCGGGGCGGCGGAGAAGGCGTATGCCGACCTCCAGAAGAGGCTCGTCGAGAAGGATGCGGTGGTGGCCGTGCCGTGGGTGTCCACCTATCAGCGGGCCTACCTGGGCAACGTCCAGGGATACACCGACAACCCCGCCTACTCCAACGTCGTCTTCGTGCACGACCTCATCCCGGGAGGCTGAACGACGGCCCGCAGGGGTGAGTGGAGTCCGCAGGGGTGAGCGGCGGCCCGGGACCACGGGTGGCTCAGCTCCGGAGCCGGCGGCTGACGCCGCCGCAGCGGGGGCCCCGGGGCGCGCGGGACCGCGGGGGAGCCGGCTCGTCGAGGTGGGCGAGCATGGCCTGCGCGCCCGCGGCGTCCGCGAGGATCCGCGGCGCCTGCTCCCCGTCGGGAAGCTGCCCGTGCCTGGCCAGTTCGTGCTCCAGGAAGGTCAGCGGCGCCAGGTCTCCGACGGCGTCGGCTGCGACGGTGGCGCGAGCGGCGGTGAGGAGCCCGAGATAGTGCGAACGCAGGATCGCCTCGCGCATGCGGAGCTGCTCCAGATCGTCGAGCAGGGCGTGCGCGAGTTCGAGCAGGTCTCCCGGGCGGGCCGGCTCGGCCGCGATGTGGGCACGGATGTCGTCGAACTCCGACCGCATGATGATGGCCACCTCCAGCGGCGGAAGTCCGGGCGGCCGGGTTGGCGCCGAACGGAGACTTCCGCGTCTTGTACGTACCGCGGGGCGATTGCGAGCGGCTTGACGTTTGGTTGAGGGGGGAGGCGACGACCTCGGGGGACCGTCACCGCCACCGTCTCCGTCATCGGACGAGGAACGACGCGCGACCCCGGGGCGTTGTCCCGCACGTCGCACCTCCCCGATCCTCCGCGCCTACACCGGCGTGATCGCCGCAGCGCTAAGTAGATGCCTGAGGGCCGGATCTGGTTGTCCGCGCTCGCCCGTGCGTTTCATGAGATCCCGTACGTGCCGGATGTCGTACCCGCCGACCTGCGGGAATAGGTCAGGCCCCGGGAGCGTTCTTCTCTGGCTGGGTCATGGTGCCCCCGAACCCTGGTAATCTTCTGGAGTCGGCGCGGTCCGGCGCACTCCTCTTCGATCACCTGGGTGGTTGTCTTGGCGTGTGCGGCCGGTTGGCCGGCGTCTCCTGTGGCTTCTGGGTCTTCGCACCGGTGGTTTTGCGCCGGGGTGAGGGTTCGGGTAAGTTAGAGGGGTTGCCCCGGAAACGGGGCGGTCGAATTCCTGTCGGTTGGCGGGTTTCGGGTCAAGTCGGTTCTGAAACGGGCGGATTTGACACGGAATAGCTGGTCGGGAAGGATTAAGACCACAAGCGGAAAGCGAAACGAAACGCCCCGGAGTTCGGGACCAGGTTCAAGGGTCTTGGGTGATGGTGGTCGCGTCCGTTTCTTGAGAACTCAACAGTGTGCTAAAAGCCAGTGCATGAATCATGCATGACCCCGTCACCGTTGTTGGTGGCGGATTCCTTTGACGGTGC